>NZ_WHLY01000002.1:2772500-3372500 GCF_009296315.1 Salmonirosea aquatica | reverse complement strand
GGCCCAATGTGGTGCAGCTACCCGAAGGGTACCCTTTCCGGTATGTGGCTTTGATGATGGACCGGTATAACTATCCCGGCCTCCAAGGTCCACACTGGACGTACGGGGCGGTATACCTATACCACGGATATGACTGAGGATTGGGTAAGGCCTTGCCTCCCTTATCTTTACTAATTCAGGACAATTATGTTTATTCACCAGGCACTCGAACCCGACGCATGAAAAGCACTTTTCTCCCGCTTGCCTTTTTTCTGTCATTCTCCCTGGCTACGGCGCAGTCGCCCGCACCCAACCAGCTCCGCACCGACCTGCTCGAGCATACGGATCGAGTCTGGAAAAACGGTTTTTTGACCAACTTCACACTCGAAGAAGCCGCCACTGCACGCTTTCCATTTCAGACCGCCGACCTACGGAGCAACCGGCCCTATTTCAGCTGGATACTTACCGACACCAGTCGACAGATTAGTCAGACGGCCTACCAGCTGCTCGTTGCCAGCACGCAGGAAAAGGCCAGCGCCAACCAGGGCGATGTATGGGATTCGGGCAAGGTAAGCGGTAGCCAGCAAATGAATATCCGCTGTGGGGTACCCCTCGATACCAACCGGATCTACTACTGGAAGGTAAAAACTTGGGATAACAAAGCCCAGGAAAGCGCCTGGTCCGCCCCGAAAGTATTCCGAACGGCCAGGCAACTTTCAGACTACGCCACAGCCTACTATCCGCTGGTAAAATCAGAAGACAAACCCGCCCAACAGCGCCGCCTTAGCAACCAAAGTATGTTGTACGACTTCGGAAAAGACCTGTTTGGCCAACTGTACCTGACCGCCTACAGTCCGTCAGGCGGCGATACATTGCTTGTGCACGTGGGTGAACATGTTACCGCCGATGGCCACGTGCATACCAAGCCCGGGGGTACCCTTCGCTACCGGCTGATCCGCCTGCCGCTGCGACAGGGAGAACATACCTACGCCGTACAGTTTACCTCCGACAAGCGCAATACGGGTCCTAAGGCTATCTTCATGCCTGACTACATCGGCGAAGTACTGCCCTTCCGTTACGTAGAACTGGTGGTACCTTCGGGACAGGTGCGCGTTCAGAATGTCACCCGACACGGCGTTTTTTATCCCTTCAACGAAGCTGCTACTACATTCACCAGTTCGGATACTACCCTGAACCAGATTTGGGATTTGAGCAAGTACTCCATTAAGGCTACCTCTTTCACGGGTTATTACGTGGACGGTGACCGCGAGCGAATACCTTACGAAGCTGACGCGCTCATCAACCAACTGTCGCACTATGCTGTGGATACGGAGTTCAACATGGCCAAGCGCTCGCTCGACTATCTGATTTACCACGCCACCTGGCCTACTGAGTGGTCGCTACAGAATCTGCAGGTAGCCTACTACGACTACCTCTATTCGGGCGACATCCGGGCGGTGGGTACCCTGTATGATGAATTGAAACCCAAGCTACTGCTGGCTCTGGCCCGAAACGACGGGCTGATCAGCACCCGAACGGGTAAGCAAACGGCCGAGTTCAAGAAGTCCATCCACTATGGTACCTTCGACGGTAAAGAAGACCTGAAAGATATCACCGACTGGCCCCAACCCAGTGAGATCGACGGCTTTGAGTTTAAGAAGTACAACGCCATCGTCAATGCTTTTCATTACAAAGCCCTGCTGGCTATGGAGCAAATTGCCCGGGATTTGGGCAAACAGGACGATGCCGCTTTCTACCAGAAACGCGCGCAACAGGTCAGAACGGCTTTCCAGGGTACCTTCATCGATACTAAAGCCGGATTAATCCGCGATGGCGAAGGTACCGACCATGCTTCGTTGCACGCCAATATGTTTGCGCTGGCGTTCGGGCTGGTACCCGAAAAGTACCACGCCAGTGTCCTGGCCCACATCCGCAGCAAAGGGATGGCCACCAGCGTGTACGGATCACAGTTTTTGCTGGATGCGCTCTACAATGCTCACGAAAGCAAGTACGCCTTGTCGTTGCTTACTTCTACGGATTTGCGCAGCTGGTACAACATGATCCGCACCGGTTCTACCCTCACCACCGAAGCCTGGGATACAAGCTTTAAGGCCAATCAGGACTGGAACCATGCCTGGGGAGCCGCGCCAGCTAACCTGATTGTCCGGAAACTGATGGGTGTGGAGCCCCTGACACCCGCCTTTGGTACGATTCAGATCAAGCCTCAGCCCGATACGCTCCGCCAGGCTTCCCTGGACTACACCACGCTGCGCGGAATGGTGAAGGTACGGTTTGAGAATACGCCGGAAAGGTTTGAACTCCATACCACCCTGCCTGCCAACACTACGGGCGTAGTGTACCTACCTCGTAAAAATGCCAGAAGTACGGTGTACCAGGATGGCAAGTCTATTAAGGCTACCGCCGACGGAGCCTTTTGGAAAATAGAGTCCGTGCCATCGGGTACCTATACGTGGGAAGTTCGGTGAGGAATGGGAGGGTAAATTAAGCTATCATGTAATTTTCAGCGGTTTATTGTTTTTCAGGCTTCTTCGGGCAGGAAAGACACATCCACGTAGTACCTGCTTTTGGGATTCAGAGGGTCGATCCATACCGGAATGAGCCGATTGGTCAGGAATGATGCCGGATTATACGAGACCTTTTCACTGTCGAAGAGGTACATTTTCCCATCTGTGGGATTATGCCACTCGGTTCTAACAAAAAATTCCGTTTTTGACTTGGTGGTGTGCATTTCCACCCGACCGGGTAGCTCAATCATCCGTCCGGTCTGGGGTAGCTCGCGTCGCATTTTAGCCCGGTGCATCGCAGCATAAACGGTACCTGCCCCAATGAATAAAAACATTGCACCGAGTCCCCCGAAAACGGCAATCACACCCCACATTTCCCAGAATCCGACGATAACCGCCGTCCAGGGCTTTCCGGGCTCATAGCGAACCTGCACTGGTTCGCCTACCTCATAAGAGGCCGGACTGGAACCGATTTGGGAGGTAAAAGTCTGTTGCTTCCCCGCATCATCCCGGTATTCAACCACCGGGTAGTAGGTCCGCCCGCTTTTAGAGGAAGAACCCGATTCAAGCTCCCGTACTACCCCGTCAGCTACTATAGAGCGAGCCAGAAATTTCTGTTTACCTATGAAAAGGTATATTCCAATACCTAAGGCCACCGCCCCAACCAGAGTGAGAATGATGGCGGTATTTCTTTCCGATTTCTTTTTCATAGGGTTCTGCTCGGGTTTAGATCGATGCAGAAAAATACTGAAAATCAGGGAAACCAGCAGAACAAACTGAGTAAAAGGCGTATATAACCTTGCCAGATCACCCTGCCTTACTTTGAACCGGAAATAGGGTTTTCGGTCGGTAAAAACCAGGCCTGAATTCCTTACCTTATAAAATCAAAACCTATTTCTTTAAATTATTTAATAAATTTAGAATTGATTCAATCCTTGTCCTGATTTTCACCCCTACCTCAATGACAGAAAATACAAAAACCACCGCCTCGCGGCGAAGTTTCATAAAAGGCTCGCTGGCCACGCTGGCTACAGTTTCCATTGTGCCCCGGCACGTATTGGGCAAAGGCTTCCTGGCTCCTAGCGACATACTGACCAAGGCTATTGTGGGCGTGGGCGGCATGGGCCGCGGACATATTCCCTACGCAGGTACCAAAGTGGTGGCCCTATGCGATGTGGACAAAAACCACTTGCAACAGGCCGTCAAGCTGGTGGGACAGCCTGTCAAAACGTTCTCGGATTACCGGGAGCTAATTCAACTACCCGAGGTTGATATTGTGCACGTAGCCACGCCCCCGCACTGGCATGGCATCATTGCCGCCGATGCCGCCCGGGCGGGAAAGGATGTGTGGTGTGAAAAACCCATGACGCGCACCATCGGCGAGGGCAAGCGGCTGGTGGAGGCGGTCCAGCAACATGGCCGGATTTTCCGTCTGAATACCTGGTTTCGGTTCGAATCTAATTTCTACGGTATGAAAACCACCGTAAAGCCCATCAAGAAATTAGTGGAAAGCGGTATGCTGGGTTGGCCGCTTAAGGTGACCGTGGGCAAGCACACCGGCTTCGACTGGAAGTTTTATTGGGTAGGCCGGACCAATAATACTCCCGAACCAATCCCCGCCGAACTGGACTACGATATGTGGCTCGGCCCTGCTCCCTACAAGCCCTACAACCCGCACCGCGTCCATCAGACTTTCCGGGGTTATTGGGATTACGACGGCGGCGGACTGGGCGATATGGGCCAACACTACCTCGATCCGATTCAGTATTTTCTGGGTAAAGACTATACCAGTCCGGTTACCGTGGAAGTGGATGCGCCGCAGCAGCACACCGAAGCCGTGGGTACCTGGCGGCGCATTACGTATACGTATGCCGATGGCTGCCAGATTGTACTGGACGGCGAAGGCAAGGACGAAAACGTGGCCTACATCGAAGGGCCCAAAGGGAAGTTATACCCTGGTTTCCGTTCGGACATTTCCGATCTGGACAAAAAACTGGCTGCTTTCCCTGATCCCGAACCCCAGGTGACGGACTTTGTCGATGCAGTCAAAAACCGGAAGAAATTTGCGTTGAACGAAGAGAACGGGCACCGCTCCTGTACCCTGGTCAACATGGGACTAGCCGCTCTGAGGTTGGGACGCTCCCTGAAATATGATCCTGATAAGCAGGTATTTATTGACGACGAAGGCGCCAATCGGCTCATCGACCAACCCATGCGCGGCCCCTGGACTATCTGATCCCATCGGGCTGACAATCTTTTTTACCACGTTCAACCAGCACCCCTATAAGCCATCGGGGCTATATTCCATAAAAATGAAAAGCATACTTTATTCATTCCTTCTCCTGTGCCTGTGTGTACCTCACGCCTGGTCACAAGCCGACACGGAGGCTAAAATAACGGCTATTCTGGCCAAACTACCCGCTACCAATGCCGACCGGCTGTCTAAAGCCATGGAGGAAATTGCGGCGCTGGGCAAGCCGGGGTTGGTAAATATCGCTACCAAACTGACGCCGCCGGGTAAAGGCGATAACACCAAAACCGAGTACGCCCTGGGAGGATTCAGCTATGCCGCTACCCAAAGTGGCCGCGAAGCCTGGCGTACAATGGCTGCCGCAGCCTACGCCGAAGCACTGACCAGGGTACCTGATGCCTACAATAAGATGTTCTTGATTTATCAGCTACAAACCGTAGGCAAAGACGAGTCCGTACCCGTGCTGGCGGGGTACCTCAATGATGAAAATCTTTCGGGTCCTGCTTCCCGGGCCCTGGCCCGGATCGGCACCCCGGCGGCGGGTGAGGCTCTTTTACAGGCTTTACCCAAAGCCAGTGACGCCAATAAGGGGTACCTCATCGAAGCATTGGGCATGGCAAAATACCAGCAGGCCGCTGCCGCTCTTGAAAAAACCGCTGCCAGCGATAATCGGAATATCAGAAAAGTGAGCCTGTATGCGCTCTCCGAACTGGCCGTTCCCAGCTCAGCCAAAGTACTGGCTTCTGCGGCCCAAAGTACCTCCTACACTTACGACGAAGCCGACGCCACGGCGGTATATCTGAAATACCTGGCGCATCTGGCAGGAAATGGCTCAGCACCCCTGGCTGAAAAGGCAGCCCTCGACTTACTCAAACCTGCCATTCCCACGGCCACACGCTCGTCGGCACTGAAAGTCTATTCGGATAGCCGCGGACAGGCGGGGGTACCTATACTGGTGCAAGCCATGAATAGCGATGATGCCGAATACCGCGCCGCCGCCCTCAAACTGGCCCAGCCGTATGTCGACAAAGGTACCTCACCGTGGGTAGCCGCACTTAAAAAAGCCAAACCGGAGGTGCAAGCCGAAATCATCAGCATGCTGGGCCGTGCGGGCGCGACTAGTGCCTTGCCTACAATTGTGAAGTATTTAAGTTCGAAAAACAGTCAGGTTAAACAAGCGGCTATCTGGACTACCGGAAAACTAGGGGGTACCTCCGCCATCACAAGCCTGCTGCCCGTACTAAAAACGGGATCTGCCCAGGACATCGAAACGGTAAAAAATACGCTGCTAACGCTCCCGGCGAAGGGATTGACGGATCAACTGGCCGATGCCCTACCCCAGTTGCCTACTGGCGCTCAGCCTGCCGTCATTGAGGTACTGGCCGCCAGGAAGGCTTCCGATAAGCTCGCGGTGGTCTCTCCCTTTCTGAAAAGTACCGATACAACGGTTAGCTCGGCAGCTTTTAAGGCTTTAAAATCCTTATCTACTTCCAATGACCTACCCCAGCTGTTCGCCTTACTCAACACTGTACCCGCAGCACAGTCAATCTCCGAAGTGCAAAAGGCTATCAGCGAAAGCATTCAGACAACGGGCGATGCCGCAGCGCAAAGTGAACAGGTACTCAACCAGATGGGAGCGGCTCCAGCGGCTAAGCGTCCGTATTACCTGGCCGTACTGTCCACGATTGGAGGTACCCGGGCTCTGAACTCGGTGGTAGCGGCCTACACGACCGGCGATCAGCAGACTAAAAAAGCTGCCATCGCTGCGCTTTCCAATTGGACTGATGCCCGTGCCGCGCCCGAATTACTTGCTATCAGCCAAAAAACGAAAGATGCGGATGAGTTGAATGCCGCCCTCACGGGATATGTAGCCACCGTGGGGAAATCGGCCCAAACGCCGGTCAATAAGGTAATCATGCTGCGAAATGCGCTGGATGTAGCCACTACTTCCGCGCAGAAGGAAACGATTCTAAATGAGCTTTCGAAATACAAAACCTTCAATGCACTGCTGGTAGCCGGGAAGTACCTGGACGAGGCACCCGTACAACAGGCCGCAGCCAAGGCAGTAGCCAGCATTGCCCTGGCCAATCCCGAATTTTACGGCTCTGAAATCCGTACTCTACTGACAAAAGCCTCGTCACTATTGATCGGTCAGGGAAGTGAGTATCAGCAGCAGGCCATCCAAAAGCACCTGGCCGACATGCCCAAGGGCGAAGGCTTTGTGGCTATTTTCAACGGAAAAGACCTCACGGGTTGGAAGGGATTGGTGGAAAACCCGACCAAGCGCAGCAAAATGCATCCAGACACGCTGGCCGCCAAACAGAAAATAGCTGACGCCGAAGCCCAAAAGGGTTGGTACGCCAAAGATGGCGACCTCATCTTTACGGGTCATGGCAATAATCTGGCGACCACAAAGCAGTACGGTGATTTTGAGATGTACGTGGATTGGAAAATCGAGCCAAACGGCGATGCGGGAATTTACCTGCGGGGTACCCCGCAGGTGCAGATCTGGGATACTTCTCGTGTCGATGTAGGCGCTCAGGTAGGGTCGGGCGGCTTGTATAATAACCAGAAGAACCCCAGCAAACCCACCCAACTGGCCGACAACGCCATCGGCGACTGGAATACCTTCCACATCACGATGGTGGGCGATCGCGTATCGGTGGATCTGAACGGCGTGAACGTGGTAAATAACGTGACCCTTGAAAACTACTGGGATCGTAATCTGCCCATTTTTGCCAAAGAGCAGATCGAGCTGCAGGCTCATGGTACCCTGGTGGCTTACCGAGACATCTACGTACGCGAAATTCCCCGCCCGGAACCTTACCAACTGACCGCCGAGGAAAAAAACGCGGGCTATAAGGTACTGTTCGACGGAACCAACCTATTCGAGTGGGTGGGCAACAAAACGGATTATTTCATCGAAAATGGCGACCTGGTCATTGATCCCACCCGGGGTGGACAAGGCAATCTTTACACCAAAGATGAGTACAGCGACTTCGTGTACCGCTTCGAGTTCCAACTTACGCCGGGGGCCAACAACGGCCTGGGCATCCGCACTCCGCTGGAAGGTGACGCGGCCTACGTAGGTACCGAAATTCAGATTCTGGATAATGACGCCGATATCTACAAAAATCTGCAACCCTATCAATACCACGGCTCGGCTTACGGTATTATACCCGCCAAGCGGGGGTACCTTAAGCCGGTAGGCGAATGGAACTCCGAGGAAGTATATGTGAAAGGGTCAAAAATACGGGTAACCCTGAATGGTACCGTGATTCTGGACGGCGACCTGGCCGAAGCCAGCAAAAACGGCACGGCTGACCACAAAGAACACCCTGGCCTGAGCCGTACCTCGGGCCACATCGGCTACCTGGGCCACGGCAACCCGCTCCGCTTCCGGAACATCCGGGTGCTCGATCTTTCCAAAGTTGAGGAAGCTCCAGCCCCGGCGGCCAGCGTTGAAACCGGGAAGAAAAAATCGAAGCGAAAGAAATAAGCAGATGACAAGCCGGATGTCGGATTTAAAAAAATCCGACACCTGGTTTGCGCCTTTTTTTTACAATCCTGCATCATCCGATACCCCCTGCGCGAGCGCCGTCCAGTCCAGGTTGTCCCGGCCTTTGGCAATGGCCGACAGCAGGCGGTCGCGGAGCAGGTTGGCCAGCGGCATGGGTACCTGCACATCCGAGGATGCTTCCAGTACCAGATTTAAGTCTTTCAGTCCTAAAGGCAACTTGAATCCCACCGTTTCGTAGTTGTTTTGGTGGATCATCCGTCCATAGCCCTGGAAAATTGGCGTAGCAAAGAGCGTTTGGGTAAACATATCGTACATCGCCTGCCGGGGTACCCCGCTTTTTTCACCCATCGTGAAGGCTTCGGCCATCATTTCCATGCTGGCGGCAATCATAAAATTCCCGGCCAGCTTCACCACGTTGGCAGCTCCTACCTCATCACCAAAATCAAAAAATCCTTTGACCGAGGGAGCGATAATGGGTCTGGCCCGTTCCTTCGCTTTTGCTTCGCCCGACACGCACAGATTCCCAATACGGGCCGTTACGGCTTCGGGACGGGCGAATATCGGAGCAGCCACATAACCCACCCCGTACCACTCGTGCATTTCGGCCAGGCGACGCGCCGTAGCGGGAGCAATGGTGCTCATGGAAATATGCAGACCGCCTTCACCTAATTTTTCCAGAACTTCTTTCGTAACGGTTTCCTTTACGGCAGCATCGTTGGCCAATACAGATACAATTACCCCGCCCGGTGTGACGGCATCTTTGGGACTATCGGCCTCGCTGGCACCCTGGTCCAGCAGCGACTGAGCTTTGCCGGGAGTACGGTTCCAGACCGTGACTTCATGACCATCCTGAATAAGATTAGCGGCAATGGGGGTACCTAGGGTACCCAGACCCATGAAGGCAATTTTTTCGGACATAATGGATAGGTTGGTTTGGTTTGAATCTGATTGAATCCGTAGCAGGGTTAACAAGTAAACTATACTTGAATAGCCCCTACATTAAAGCGTTGCGTAATCGGAGCCTGATTGGCTGCTTCTATACCCAGCGAAATGATGCGCCGGGTTTCGCGCGGATCAATGATGCCATCCACCCACAGGCGGGCGGCGGCGTAGTAAGGTGAAAGTTGTTCATTATAGCGATCTGTAATTTCTTTCAACAGCTCTTGCTCGGCCTCGGGAGTTATTTCTTTTCCTTTGGCTTTAAGCGAAGCCGATTCAATTTGTACCAGCGTTTTGGCGGCGGCAGCGCCACTCATCACGGCCATCTGGGCGGTGGGCCAGGCGTAGATCAGGCGCGGGTCGTAGGCCTTGCCACACATGGCGTAGTTGCCAGCACCGTAGGAATTACCCACAATGAATGTAAATTTTGGCACGACCGAGTTGGCTACGGCGTTCACCATTTTGGCACCGTCCTTGATGATGCCTCCCTGCTCGGCGCGGCTGCCGACCATGAAGCCCGTCACATCGTGAAAAAACAGTAAAGGGATTTTCTTCTGGTTGCAATTCATGATAAAACGGGCGGCTTTGTCGGCGGCCTCACCGTAAATCACACCGCCCATCTGCATCTCCCCTTTGCCGGACTTGACCATTTTGCGCTGATTGGCTACGATCCCTACCGCCCAGCCCTCTACCCGGGCGTAAGCACAGAGCAACGTTTTGCCGTAGTCGGGCTTATACTCTTCCAGTTCCGAATCGTCCACGATGCATTCCAAAAGCTGGGTCATGTCATAGGGTCGGAAGCGGTCGGCCGGTAAAATTTCAAAGATTTCATCCGGCTGGCGTTTCGGAAGTACCGCCTCAACACGGCTGAAACCAGCGTTTTCGGGAGCGCCCAGTTTACTCATACTCCGCCGGATGGCGTCCAGGCAGCTTTTATCGTCGGGGTACTTGTTGTCGGTCACTCCCGAAATTTCGCAATGCATCGTGGCACCACCCAGGGTTTCGGCATCTACTTCCTCGCCTACTGACGACTTGACCAAGTATGGCCCGGCCAGAAATACCGATCCGGTACCTTCTACAATCAGCGCCTCGTCGGACATGATAGGTAGGTAGGCCCCGCCCGCCACGCAGCTACCCATGATGGCAGCAATTTGGGGTATGCCCAGGGCCGACATGTGGGCGTTGTTCCGAAAAACACGTCCGAAATGCTCCTTATCGGCAAATACCTCGGCTTGCATGGGCAGGTACACGCCAGCGCTGTCGACCAGATAGATAATCGGCAGATGGTTTTCCATCGCTACTTCCTGAGCCCGGAGGTTTTTCTTGGCCGTGATAGGAAACCATGCTCCGGCTTTCACCGTGGCATCGTTGGCCACCACCACGCACAGCCGTCCCGCAACGTACCCGATGCCCACCACGACGCCACCCGCGGGACAGCCGCCTTCATCTTCGTACATCCCCTCCCCGGCAAAAGCTCCGATTTCCAGGAAATACGAGTTTTCATCGAGCAGGTAATGCACCCGTTCGCGGGCGGTGAGTTTGCCCTTATTATGCTGGCTTTCAATCTTTTTTATGCCTCCGCCCAGTTGTACGGTAGCATAGCGGACATTGTAATCGTCAAGAAGTTCGGTCAAAGAAGCGGGCTCAGTCATGGGGTTGATGAAGTAGTTTTTTGAGAAATCGGTGGATGCGTATTTCCATCAAAAATAAAAAGTCGCCCGCCCGTAAGCAAACGACTTTTGAAAGTGATCCTTTTAAGCCAGGTTGAACTACTCCAACTCAATCCCCTCTTCGGCCAGGTACTTCCCAATATTAAAAAATTTAGCGTCCAGCAATTCAATGTCCTGATTCCAGTCTTTGGTAAGCCAGTCTTTACCGGGCTCGGCCACGATCACCTTACGGCTGATGGTAAAAATCCAGATGACCCGCTGCACTCCAAAATCCAGTAATTTTTGAGTTTTCAGGTGGACGTAATCGAAAGCACCTTCCTCAGAATAATCGATGTTGGTATCTACCTCGACCACTGCTTTCGGGGGCACGTCGGCATAGTGAACATTGATTTTTTTAATAGTTAGGGTACTGCGTTCAAAAAGGGCTAGGTCACCCGCCAGATTGTTTCGCTTGTCGATGTGGAGACCAATTTCACTTCCTAAGAAGTAATACTGCTTTTCGTCAAGATTCCTGTATACAAATCGAAACAAAAAACTAACGATAAAGCTCTGTAATGTGCTGCTTCCCATAACGTCATCCAGAGTTTGCTCCCCGGCTAGTACTTTTTTAAAATTAGGGTAATAGAAGGGCCTACCGTCGATGGTTTCCTTAACCAGGGCGGTGGGAATTGGGGAAGCAGGCTTAGTTAATTCGTGAACATGCATGGCGGTGAGTACTTAGTACAAGATACAAGGTACCTAGTTCATGTGACAAAATACAGCGTTTTGAAAGAATAGTTGACGCTTAGTTTCTCAGCTAAGAGCCGTTGGATTGGCCCGAAAAACTTTGCACTTTAGTTACTGTCAGGAATCGAGTCTGCTTTGGGCTTTCTGAATTCCAGCGTCGTATCCACCGGCGATTCGGTCGGACCTTTGTCCTTCTTGCCGAAAATGGAGACATTTACGTACCGCTTGGGGTGCTCACGCAGATTGGCCAACAACTGGTTCATGCTGATGATCGTGTAGTTCAGGTTGTTGTAGAGCTTGTCATCGTTGAGCAGTTTGCTGGCGGTACCCTCTCCTGATCCGACAGAAGCGACCAGTTGCTCCATTTGGCCCACCAGCTGATTGGCCCGGTTGACGGTTTCGCCCAGGCGGAGTGCTTTCAATGAGTCGGCAAAGCTGTCCGCTTTGGCCAGTAGGGGCCCTACTTGCTTTTCGGTTTCAACCAGTGATCCCGACAGCTGGCTGAGGTTGGTAATCAGGGCCGATAGATCCTTTTGATTCCGTTCCAGTGTGTTACGCAGCACCGTTCCGGTTTGGTCGTAGTTGCGCAGCACCTGATTGAGGATTGCGCCCGTTTCCCGGAAACCCTGTGTAACCGCATTGAGGTTACGTACCAGTGAATCGGCTTTATCCATGACGGGCAGCGTTTTGGCCTGTAGAAGCGCAGAAATCCCTGCTTCTTTCAGGCCCTGCAATGTGTCGCCGTTTTCCAATTGTGCTCCGGTCGGGCTTATTTGCAGTCGAATGGCTTTATCCCCCAGCAGTCCCCCATCGGCCAGAACCGCCTGGGTACCTTGCCGGAGTATGATGTCGTTCCTGACTTCCATTGCCACCAGCAGCTGGTTGTTGCGGTCCTGCTGGATTTTGATGCTTTGAACACGACCTACCGATAATCCGTTCAGGGTCACCGGATTGGAGGAAGTCAATCCGTCGACATTATCATACACGACGAAGTAAGTATTGGTGCGGGAAAAGAGGTCAGATCCTTTGAGGAAATTAAAGCCGAAATAGAGCATTGCCACCGTAATAATGGATAGAATCCCTACTTTCAACTCCTTGGAAACTTTCATGGATAGAAATCGTGATGAAGAAATCGTTCGTTTTTTCTACGAAAATACCACTAATATCGTTCCATGTCCTTACGGTATTGTTTAAACGCACTAAAAACGGCCTGGGCTACTTCGTCCTGTCCGTCGCTTGAGTTGAGGTACGCTTCTTCGGTAGGATTGCTCAAAAAGCCTGTCTCCACCAGTACGCTAGGCATGTTGGTACGCCAGAGCACCAGAAATCCGGCCTGTTTCACGCCCCGGCTCTTCCGTTCCGAGAGGGTTCTGAACTGCCGCTCGACCTGCCCGGCAAACCGTAAACTGCTACTGAGGAAGGCACTTTGGTAATTGGCCAGCATGATGTGGGATAGTGGAGAGGTAGGATCGTAGCCCTTGTACTTTTCCTTGTAGTCTTTCTCCTTCAGAATAACCGAGTTTTCCCGTTTGGCTACTTCCAGGTTTCCCGCCGATTTGTGAAGCCCCATCACGTAGGTCTCGGTGCCCAGCGCCCGGCTCGAGCTAGGGCTTGAATTGCAATGAATGGAGATGAACAGATCGGCCCGGTTGCGGTTGGCGTAGGCCGAGCGCTCGTCCAGCTCCACAAAAACATCGGAGGTACGGGTATAGAGTACCTTCACTTCGGGCATTTCGGCTTTGATTTTCTTGCCCAGCGCCAGGGCGATTTTGAGGGTGGTGCGGGATTCGCGGGCGGTTTTGCCTCGGGTACCTGAGTCGTGGCCGCCGTGGCCCGCGTCGATGACGACCACATCGACAAGTCCGGGGTTATTTTCTGATACGGGTTCTTGTTGAAAAGCAAAGGCCAGGCTTGCTGCCAGACAACCCGCTGCACCTGCGATTTTAAGAACTTTTAACATTATTTTTGGGTTCGTGCGTTACTCCATAGTGGTTTCTCCACTAATTTTGACATCCTTATTATTTGCAAAAATAGTCTATTTGTTACAACTGAAAAAAAATCGGTTTAGTATATGGCTGTGCTTCTGGGCATTTCTGCTCGGGGGATGCGTAACCACACAGCAACAATCGGGCCGATCAGCCCGCCAAGCCCGCAGTGTGGCAAAGGCGGATACCCTGGCCGCGATTCAGCCCGCTATTGCCCCCGATTCAGTTGCTTCCGACACCCTTACTCCAACCGATACTACGGCCCTGCGCAATGGTATCAGCGTCGCCCTGAACGATTCCTTGAGCATGGTCCGTGACTCGCTTCTGCGCGACTCGCTGGCCAAAGAAAGCGACCTGCAATCGACGGTCGAGTACCAATCCCAGGACTCCACTATTATGGATGTGGATGGCAAGCAGGTACACCTGTACGGCGACGCCGAGGTGAAGTACGGTACCATCCAGCTCAAAGCCGACTACATCCGTATCGACTGGACTACGAATGAGATTTTTGCCAAGGGTACCTACGACTCCACCACCAAGAAAACCATCGGCGACCCCATCTTTCAGGATGGCCCCGAAAGCTACAATACCCGCGAACTGCGCTACAACTACAAAACTAAGAAGGGCTTCATCCGTGAGATAATAACCCAGCAGGGCGAGGGTAACATCCGGGGCGATCAGGTCAAAAAGGACGACGAAGGGAATCTGTACATCAAGGGGGCTATCTACACGACCTGCAACCTCACCCATCCGCACTTTTATATCAATGCCCCCAAGATCAAGCTGATCGATAACAAACAGGTCGTGTCGGGGCCTTTTAATCTGGTGATTGCCGATGTACCCCTACCCGTGGGTCTGCCGTTCGGTTTCTTTCCTTTTCCCAAGAAAAAAGAGATCGGCACTTCCGGAATTATCTTCCCAGCCTATGGCGAAGAGCCCAACGGACGTGGCTTTTTTCTGCGTGACGGGGGCTACTACTTTGCTGTCAGTGAACGCTTCAACGCAACCGTAACCGGGCAAATCTACTCCACCGGTAGCTGGGGGCTGGGCGTCAGCTCGGTTTATACCAAGCGTTACCGCTACAACGGTAACGTGGCCCTGCGCTTCAACCGTAACAAATCAGGCGATGAGATTGACAAATTACTCAATCGACCGGGTCGCAATGATTTTAGCGTCATCTGGTCGCACGCGCCGGTCCCGCGGGGTAACTCCACGTTCTCGGCCAACGTGAACGTGACCAGCAATAGCTTCAACCAGTACAATGCGCTGGACAATCAGCGCTATATTTCCAATGTGGCCAGTTCGTCGGTGCAGTACAACCGTACCTTCGGGCAGTATGCCCGCGCCGGGGCGAGCCTGCGGGTCAACCAGAACTTCGGCCAGGTGGTACCTTCTACAGGACGCCGCGAAGGTGGGAAAACGGATGTCTCGACGCAGTTTAACTTCGGCATCAACCAGATCGCCCCCTTTGCTCTCAATGGCGGAAAGGGTCGCTGGTACGAGAGTTTTCGCCTGGGCCTGGACTTTAACGGCGATTATAGCGTCAATAACTCTCTTTCGGCCATCGATACCAGCTATTCAAGGCTAGGTTTTGTCGTGGTCAATTCTATTGATAGCAGCCGGGTGAGCGGCGAGCAGGTGATCGATTTTAACTTCGGCAACCTACCTACCCTACTGCGCGACGCTCAGTTTACGGGACGCTATTCGCTGCCGATTTCACTGCCCAATTTCAAGCTCCTGCGCTTCGTCAATTTTACGCCCAGCTTGTCCTTACAGGGTGAAGTATTCACCAAGCAGTACCGGTACAACTATGTAGGCAACAACCAGATTCGGATCGATACGCTCAACCAGTTCGGCAGCGAGTACAGCTATTCGTTCGGAGCCGGTATGAACACGCGTTTTTATGGTACCTTTCAGATCCAGGGCCGTCGGTTGGAAGCGATCCGCCACACGGTGATTCCGGCGATTTCGTTCAGCTACACGCCTGATTTTTCGGGAGACAACTTCGGTTTTTATCAACAGGTCAGGATCAATGAGGCGGGAGATACGCGCTTTCTGTCGCGCTACCGGGGCATTGGTAGCACCAGCAGCAATGGCAAAGCCTCGGGCGTGATTTCGTATAGTCTCAACAACTCGTTTGAGATGAAACTGCGGTCGAAAAGCGATACCGCCGACCAGCAGTTTGAGAAAGTGATGCTGCTGGACAACCTCAGTTTCGGGGGTAGCTACAACCTGATTGCCGACTCGCTGAAACTGTCGAACATTGCCATCAATGCCAACACGCAGATCGCCCGGAACCTGAACATGAACTTCAATCTGACGCTCGATCCCTATGCCTATGTGCTCGATCCGCGAAGCGCCAGCAATACGGCAGGCATCAAGATCAACGAGTTCGCGATCAAGCGCGGGCAGGGACTGGCGCGCCTGCAAAACCTGAATTTTGCGTTCAGCACCAATTTCAATCCCAAGAAAAAAGATCCCAAGACGAAGCCGGTACCCCCGAACCCACAGAATCCGCAGGCTACCCCCGAACAGCTGGAATTCATCCAGCGCAACCCCGACCTGTACGTGGATTTCGATATTCCCTGGAATATTTCGCTCAGCTACAACTTCGGACTGAGCCGGTTTGGCTTGCAAAAGGCCAGCCTCGTCCAGACCGTCAACGCCACGGGTGACCTGAGCCTGACGCCCAAGTGGAAAATCAGCCTACAGACGGGCTTCGACTTCCAGGCGCTCAGCCCGTCCATCACTACGGTGTCGCTCTACCGCGACCTGCACTGCTGGGATATGTCGTTCAACTGGACGCCCTTTGCCGGCAGCCAGTTCCGGGCCAGCAACTATTCTTTCACGCTCAAAGCCAAGTCGTCCATCCTGCAGGATTTGAAACTAACCCGCCGCCGCTCCTTCTACGATCAGAGCGGGTACTGATGCAGTTGTGGGACGGTCGGCAGACCCTTCTGCGGAATGCCACTTTTGCCTTCCGTTACTCGGGGGTACCTTCCTTACTTAAACTACTAATCCAGACAAAATTAAAAGCCTCCGCCCTGCTCGAGATTTGGAAACCTTGAGCAGGGCGGAGGCTTTCAAAAGGTACCTTAGGTACTCTACCAGAAGTACGTGTACAGGAACGTAATGGTAGCAATTACGACCAGAGCACCAATCGTGAACGAGCGGTGCGTCCTGAACATCGAGGCATCAATGGCAAGCCCTTTGTTCTGAGTGGGAGCCACAAAGCCGAGTACGACCATCACCACCACGCAGATCAAGAATACGACGCCCATGCGATCGAGGAAAGGTACGGTTTCCCAGCCGGAGAAGGGCGGAAAACCATTGTGCATACATAAGGCGATCAGGAAGCCGCCCACGATGGCGAACAGCGCTCCGGCGGAGTTGGTACGCTTCCAGAAAAAGCCCATGGCAAAGGCAGCGAATATACCGGGCGAAAGCAAGCCTGTCATTTCCTGAATGAACTGAAAACCACCTTTCTTGTCAATCCCCATGAAGGGAGCCACGACGATAGCCAGTACCATGGCGACGATCACCACCACGCGGCCCGTACGAACCAGCTGCGCTTCGGTTTTATCCTTGCCGATATAGTTCTTGAAAATGTCGAGCGTAAAAATCGTGGAGATACTGTTGGCTTTACCGGCCAATGAAGCCACTACCGCCGCCGTCAGGGCCGCAAATGACAGACCTTTCAGACCCACGGGTAACAGGTTCAGCAGCACAGGGTAGGCTTTGTCGGGCAGCAGTACGCCATCAGGACCCAGCATTTCGGTCTGGAACATTCCCCGGCTATACAGCGAGTAAGCCGCGATCCCCGGCAGTACCACGATCACGGGCATGAGCAGCTTCAAGAAAGCGGCGAAAAGAATACCGTTCCGGGCGGTCTTGAGGTCGGCCCCAAGCGCGCGCTGCGTAATGTACTGGTTGCATCCCCAATAATTTAGGTTCACGATCCACATCCCGCCGATCAGGACCGTAAGGCCGGGCAGCTGCGAGTAGAAGGGATTGCCTTTTTGAAAAATCATGTGGAAATGGTCGTCGTGGTTCTGGGTCATGGCCCTGAATCCGTCCAGCATTCCTTGCCGTCCCGCGTCGTCCGACACCAGATTGAGGGCCAGGTAGGTAGTGGCCAATCCGCCCAGCACCAGAAAAAACACCTGAATTACGTCGGTATAGCCGATTACCTTCATCCCCCCCAGCGTAATGATGATGGCAAAAATCGCCAGCGCCCACATACAGAAGTCGAAATCGAGCCCGGAAATACCAGAAACGGCCAGTGCGCCCAGGTAAAGGATCGAGGTCAGGTTGACCAGTATGTACAGCGCCAGCCAGAAAATAGCCATGATCAGGCTCACGCTCTTATTATACCGCTGCTCAAGAAACTGCGGCATGGTAAAGATGCGGTTTTTGAGGTAGATAGGCATAAAAAACACGGCTACGATGATCAGCGTGGCGGCGGCCATCCACTCGTAGGTCGATATGGCCAGCCCCATCGAAAAGCCATTGCCCGACATACCGATGAACTGCTCGGCGGAAATATTGGAAGCAATCAGTGAGGCTCCGATGGCCCACCAGGTAAGCGATCCTTCGGCCAGGAAAAAGTCGGTGGTGGAAGCCGCGGCGGATTTCTTACGGTTGTAAATCCAGTACCCGTAGCCCGCTACGATCAGGAAGTAAAAGAAAAAAACAACGTAATCCAGCGTTTGTAATTGTTGCATCGTCAGGCAGGGTTAAATGTGGTAGCAGAAGGTTGATTTTTTACGTGAAGGCGAAAGTACGTTTTTTGTGAAAATAATGCACGATTTTACGTTAATCCTACAAAATCAGCGTAAAGGGTAGGACGAAGACGGCGGTACATGACGCTGGATTTCCCCGGCTTTTCTCATGCGTTCGTAGGTGCTGGTGAACTCGCCGCCCCGGGCTACGGCGTCCAGAAGTACCCGCACATTCCTGGGGTTGGTCAGCATCAGCCAGTAGGCTACTTCCATCCCGGCGGTCATGTAGGCGAGCATGACGTGCCGCTGGTTACCCCCGAAGAATCCCTTCATCGAGCTCAGGTCATCCAGTTCCAGCACTTCCTGGGCCCCGTGCGTGAGGTACATCCATTCGTCCTTATAACTGAGGTACCGGGGCAGAGGATCGGTTTCCGGCACAAAACGGCGGTCCAGCATCAGGGCCAGGCCTTCATTGAACCACTGCGGAATCTGGGTCGTGGCTCTCCACCAGCCCAGGCGGCTGAACAATTCATCATGACACATTTCGTGGCTGATCACATCTTCATTGAGCCCGTACGGATTCAGAATGATGTACGAATCGCCCCAGGGGGTACCCAGGCTGCAACCTGCACCTTCGCTACTGTGGCAGTACTTCTGGTACTCGTCAGGATTGCTGCACAGAATGAGCGTAGCCTCGCCCATGGATTTTCCCCAGAACGCCACCACTCTGCTGCGCGCTTTCCGGATCGAGGCGTACATTTGCTGCCGCTGGGACTGGTCGATTCCGTCGCTCACGTACAGGTTTTCGCTTACTTTTTCAAAATCGGAATAGGCAATGGTCTGACAATAAAAAATGTGGGAATACAGAAAAAAATAGCTTGTGACGGCCAGTAATATCCCTATCATCAGGAATCTCAGAACCTTATAAAATCGGAAAAGGAAGGAGGAGTTATTTTTCAACAATGCCCGCTATTTCTTGTTGAAGGTAAAAGTAAGGGGTAGCTGCCGGCTGTCGGCTATCGGCTGCTGGCTTTTTTTTCCATCAAAACACCACGCATGAATTCTTGCATCATCATCGGGGCGGGTATGGCCGGGCTTACCGCCGCCCGCGAGCTGACCAACTATGGTTGGGAGGTGACTATTCTGGACAAAGGCCGGGGCGTTGGCGGGCGCATGGCCACACGGCGAATCGACCACACCCGCGCCGACCACGGGGCCCAGTACTTTTCGGTGCGCACACCCGAATTCCGGCAACTCCTGGATCAACTTACCGCTGAGGGCATTGCCGAAGCCTGGGATTTGTCAGAAGCGGGCATCGAGTACCCACGGTATTTTGGCGCCCAGGGCATGAGTACCATACCCAAATACCTGGCTCAGGGATTGAACATTGCGTTGCAGGAACGCGCTATATTGATTGAGGGCGATGAAGCCAGTTGCCGGGTCACGACCGAGTCCGGGAACACCTTCCGCGCCGATGCACTCCTGCTAACCATTCCGGCCCCTCAGGCTCTGACCCTCTTGGGAGACAGCGACCTCAACCTACCCGAAGCCGAACAAGGGGCCTTGCAAGCGATCACGTACCAGCCTTGCCTGGCGGTCATCGCCCTGTTGAATCAGCCCAGCCGCATTCCGGCCCCGGGTATGCAAATATTGGAAACGGGCGGTATAGAAAAAGTGATTGACAATCAGCAAAAAGGCATTGCACCCGAACAAGCGACCGTGACAATCCACGCTACGCCCGCTTTCAGCGTCGAACATCTGGAAGGTGATTTGCGGGCAGCCGGACAAAAACTACTGGATCAGCTCACGGAGTGGGTACCCGCCGAAAGTGTGACGGAGTACCAGGTACACCGCTGGCGGTACAGCCTCGCCGAGGTACGTCACCCGGAGGGGTACCTTGAGGTACCTATGCCCTTTCCTACGTTGCTGGGTGGCGATGGCTTTGGCATGGGGAATGTTGAGGGGGCGTTTCAGTCGGGCCGGCAGATGGCTCGGGCTTTGATCGAAGGCACGAATACCTAGACCAGCCTACGCCATCCGTACCGCCTTGGCTTTCTTCTTGGGAAACTTGCGTTTTTCCCACCAGATCACAAACCCCGTGACGGTCATGGTACCCAGGCCAATGCCACCCAGGCCGTAGAGTAGCTGAGTGAATATTCCACCATAATGCCCGAAGTGGATTTGCTCGACCGTCGCTTCGGCGTTGGCCTCGAAGTCACGATCCTCGGCATGTTCTATTTTCACTACCTCGCCATTGGCGGGGTTTATTTCTACCGAAGAGGTGTATAATCCCAGCAGACGATTGCTTTCGGGACGCGTACCGGCGATGACGACGTTACCATCGGCGGCACGGGGGTACCTGATTTGGGCGGGCGTAAAATTAGGGATCGCTTTTTCGGCAATCTGCAAACTACTGGCCAGCGAAAGCCGGGTATAATCAGGCGCAACGGATTCAGCTGGGGTACCTTCGGGCCGGGCCGCAGCCGGTGGCGGGCCATCGAACATCCGCTCCACTTTCTCCCAGTGCATGAAGCTTCCCGTAACCCCCATCAGCAACAGGAAAAGGAAACTTAACACACCCACCAGTTTGTGCAAATCGGAGTTGGCAAGGTAGGTGTTGCGGTTACGCACGCCAATCTTAAATACTGACAAAAGCGACGCACGGTAGTACCATACGCCCGTCAATACCAGCAGAACCAGCGCAATGCCCACTACCAGCAGAATCGCGTGACCTGTTGCTCCCAGCGTGAGGTGTTCGTGGACGTGTAGTATCTGCTTCATCAATGTCTCGTTGGGTTCGCGCTGCCCCAGCACTGCGCCAGTCGCGGGGTCTTGGTACACCCACCAGTTTTTGCCATCCTGCCGGAGCTGCGTCATCGGCGCACGGTCGGATGCGTCGGGGTATAAAATGGTATTGTTAAGCGAGGCATCGGGATACTTCTGAACCAACGCCGTCACCAACTGATCGGCCGAAAGGCGCGGCCCTTCGGCGCTTACCTTGACCATTTCGGCATTGGTGGCGGTATCTATTTCGTCATTGAAAAGCAGGAGGGTACCCGTACTACTCAGCATCAGAATAAACAGGCCGGCGATCAACCCGCACCATTTGTGAACAGCATAGACAAGGTTGTCGAGGTCGGAAGCTTTGGCCATGTATTTTATAGAAAATTGATTTTTAGCAGATCGAAAGCGCAAAAATAGAGAATGAAATCACTTGTCAAAGGTTTCACGCTCTATTTCTTAGAATCTTTCTAAATAATTAGTGGTACGTACAGAAAATATGGCTCTTCTTACTCCATAACCTTCACAAAATGAACGACCTGCCCACCACCCGCTGCCAAATTGGCTTCGATGGAATCGGTAGCGGTTACGGTACGTTCCGTTTTGTCCAGCTGGTTTGGATGGGTAGCCACGTCTTTCGCATCGGCGTATAGCGTCGCGCGGTACTTGCCCTGTCCCAGAAAAGTAAGCGGAATCGTGATTTTACGCGCTTTGGTGTTATTGATCGTACCCATGTACCATTCTGTACCTTTTCGCCGGGCGGTCGTTACGTGTTCACCCACTTCCGCCAGGGGTACCTTGGTTTCGTCCCAGGTGGTGGGTATTTTTTGTAAAAAATCGAAACCGGGCTGTTTCAGATACGCCTCGGGGTAGTCGGCCACCATGGCCAGGTAACTCTCGAGTACCACGTACATCGCCAGCATGTGGGCGCGCGTACCGGCCATCAGTGGGCGGGTAAACTGCGTGTGGAACTGCGCCGGAGGTACCGCCCGAAAGCCGCCGAGGTGGTAGTCGGTGGGCCCGGCCAGTACCCGCGTGAACGGCATGTCGATGTCGTGGTCGGGACTCAGGCCCTGCGGATTCCACTTGTTCACTTCGTAGTTGTAGGTACCCTCGCGGGTTAGTTCATTCGGGAAGGTACGGCTCAGACCGGTGGGTTTGAACGAGCCGTGAAATTGGATGAACAATTTGTGCCGGGCGGCGGCCTGCAGAATTTCTTCCTGAATATTGACCATTTCCTGGTCGTCACGGTCCATGAAATCCACCATCATGCCCTTGATGCCCCATTTCTCAAACTGCGTGAAGGCGTCTTCCAGTTGTTGGTACAGCGCCTGCCAGTGAATCCAGACGTGAATTCCCACGCCCCGCTGCTTGGCGTAGTCGCATACCTGCTGCATGTCCAGCGTAGCCACGGTGCGCGTCACGTCGGTGTTGGGACCCACCATGCCGTAGCCCGCCGCATCGCTGATGTACCACGGAAAACCGCCGTAACCGATCACGGAATGGTAGTCGATGCCGTTGTCGGCGCAGAAGTCGATGTAGTATTTATTGGTTTCGAAATTGATACCCGGTGCGAAAGTCGTGTCGGGGATGATGTCGCCGTTCCACCAGTGGAAGGACGTTTTACCCGGCTTCAGCCACGAAAAATCCTGTTTGATTTTCGAGTCGGCCAGGGCCGTAATCATGTTGGACTCCATCAGCTCGCCGATGCGGTCGCTGATCATCATCACCCGCCACGGACTTTTATGGGGTAGGTTGGCTTTGACTTTGATTTCGTTTTGCCCCGGCAACGGCGACAGTTGTGTGACAAGGTACCCCTCTTTTTTCTTTAGGTACATGCCCGCGTAGTTACGCAGATTGGCTTCGGTGATCGCCAGGTACGTTTTATTCGGATACTCGAACAGCGCGGGCATATCCATCAGCGTGTCGTTTTTGACTTCGCTGAGGGGCATTTTTTGGTAGTAATGCTCGTGCGAACTGGTGTAGGTACCCAGCAACATGGCGCGGATTTTGGGATTGCCTTTGATGTTGAAGGTACTCCGCTCCTCCGTCATTTCGTAGGAAGCCCAGTTGCTCTGCGGCGGAAATTCGTAGCGAAACGCCACGCCTTCGTTGAACACCCGCACCACCAGATCGACCTGCCGCCCCGCGCCCGACCGTTCCATGAGCGGAATGGAAATGGCCTTGCTATAACTGAATACGTACTTCGTTTTGCCGACTACCAGATCGTAGTTTTCCTCGGCGTTCCAGTAGGTAGGGGTACCCATCCGGAGTTTTTCGCCAAAGGTACCCCCCTCCTTGAAATCCAGCCCCAAAGTCGATTCGCCGATGAGTTCGGTGCCTTTGTACTGCACTTTGTAGGTAGGTACGTCGCGGATCAGGTTGAACGAAAACGTAATGTTTCCGTTGGGGGATTTGAGCTGAATTTCCTTTTGGGCGTGGACAAGGGTGTGGGAAATGAAAAGGAGAAAGAGTAGAGATTTTGAAAATTGCATAGGGAAGCGATTGTACAGAGATAGGCTTGATTGAACGGCCAAAGATAGCCATTCGCTATGGCAAGACACAACCCACTTGCCTTCTTCCGCTTTATCGTGAACAATTCGTAACTTAGGGCAAAAATGCAATAATCATGGAAACGAAGACCAAATCCATCAGCGGCATCGAGTTTGTCCGTCATTTGATGAACGTCAAAGAACAGGCTCAGCGCGAGGCAGAGGAGAAATACCAGAATGATCCCGAGCTACGGTCGGTTATTGATGAACTGAAAAAAGTCAATGGAAAGCGAAAAGTCGAGTAGTGCTTATCAATATGTCGCCGTAGGTGGGGACTGCAACTCCTATTTTTTCACGACAATTACTGACATAGTTTACGAAATTAAGTTCGTTCCCTCCTCCGAATACTTTAACGCTTACATGGATTTGGGCGCGGAAGTGTTTGAGATGACCATCTCGATTGCCGACAATCCGACTGGTGGACGCCTTACCGCTGATGAGCGGGTAGCGCCTACTATATTTGCCATTTTTGAAGATTTCTTCCTGATCCAGCGGCACGTTATCGTGTTCATCTGCGATTCTACGGATGGAAGGGGCAAAGCACGGCACCGTAAATTCGGCCATTGGTTTCATGACCAAAATCCCAGCACCGATATCCTGGCCAAATTCGATCGTTTCGTTGTGGACGGCAGCCACCGCATTTATCTTTCGATGATTCTGAGCCGCCTGCATCCGAACGCCAGCCGGATTGTAGAGATATTTATGTGGATGGGAGAAGAGGGGAAGTAAGGTAGACACTTGGGGAAATGCATGAATATGGGTTTTATTAAAACGCCTACTCTTCATTCACAAATGCCTTCGCTCTGAATCCTTTCACGACATTTAGCCACAACATATCGCGTTCCTCACGAGTCGAGGAGCGGAATATTGGCATATTCTTATCATTTTTCTCCTCAAAAAGGCTGATTTCTTTTCCTTTTAAAACACCATTCTGTACACCTAGCATCGACTCAGTCCAATCGCAGGGGCGAACTACAATGGGAACCACCGTTTTTCCCATTTCCAAAGCACGGGGCACTTCGGTTTTCATGATATAGCCCGTGTTCAGGAAGTCAACGCTGATGAGGCAGACCATAATGTCGCACTCGTCGATTTTGCGCTTCAATTCCGAATCCCATTCTCCTCCCAGTGACAACTGACGGTCGTCGAAAGTAGATACCTTATTTTCGTGAATCAGTGTGACCAGATGCTTTTTCAATTCATCCTTATACAGTTCATCATGCTGGGAATAAGAAATAAAGATTTTTTTCATAGTGATTTTTTCATTTGGTAGATACAATTTGAAATCGCCCCGGCGGTACACGTAATTATCGTAAAACACAAGATAGCTTTCTCTTTGGTTTTCAAAGGTACCCTTATACCCACTTTCAGCTATTCTGGCTTTCGCTCCGTCCAGTACGTTAAAAGGAATATACTCCCCATTCGGGGCCATCACCAACTTGGTGTACTCATAGTACTTGATGGTCTTCTCAATATTCTTTATGATGTCCTGCACAAACACATCCTCTACCTGTTCTTTGGCGTAGCGGCTCAATGTGATCGTGGGTTTGGATACCTCATCTTTGCTATTTTCGCTGGGTAGTGGGAGTTGAAATTCAAGCAAGAGGAATCGTTTGGTGGTTTCCTTTTCGTTGTACAACACCACTTTGTTTTTCCACATCACGTATTTCCAACCTGCCTCGGGCAGCACTTGTGGAGGAGAATCTGCCGGGCTCCCAACTTCCACAACTTCTTCGGATTGTTGAGATTGTAGCAGGAAATCATAACAACTTCCGATAAGCTCCGCCAGAATATTACTATGAAAGTAATTCTCAAAAGAGTACTTGACCATTGGAGCATCAAAGCCGCCCAGAAAGAGAGCATCGACGCTCTTTGGTACCAACGGTTTAAGGTATTGAGGCACCACGTAACGGTCTGGTTGATCCTTCACTACAAAGATAATTTTGTGGTGCAGCATAAAACCTAGCATATAATTTAGGTGCATTTTTGCCTTTTCTGGAAGCCAGATTTCAGCATCATATCGTTGGAAGTACCCTCCTTTTTCGTTTCTCAGCACGTTAATGTTTAGGATACTGTACATCCATTTTGTAAATATGTTGAGGTCAATAATCAGGTAATCTGTGAGTTCTGTGCGGAATGGCACTTCCTCATTAGCGTCATCATCTTGAAATTCACCTAAGTAATGGCAAGTTATCGAATAGGCGAGAAAGGTAAAAACCTCGCTAACTTCATAAGGATAGAGAAATATCTTTTCCTTTTCCGTAAGCTCATCAACACGCATCATTACCTCGCTATTCTTTTTTTGCGCTTCGATTGCGTTTTCTAGATCGACATATAGTTTGGCGCGTTTACGTTTGATACGATGCTTGCTAATTAATTGCTCAATCGATCGCTTTTCTTTTTCGCGCTGTGTTTTTCTACCTTCTTTGAGACATACGCCTAGAAAGTCGTCTACTCCATAAATTTCTATTAGTTTCTTGTTGTTGAGAGGGCGGATTTCTCCCCTTTTTCCATTATGTACATTCTGGTTGTGGACCATATATAGATTCAACGCATCCCCTTTCCAGCCCTTTTCTATATTCTCCTCCGTAGCATTATAGTCCATGAAGTATTTTACTGCCCCCAGCCAGTAGTCGATAGGATAAATGTCATCCAATTCTCCCACATCCTTGTTATGAATTCTTTCAAAAGCATCGGGCTGACCATTTCCCCATAGCAGCAGGTAAATCGCGGCTTTACTAAAAAGCGAGAAATGTACGCTGTGATAGTAGTCTTGCCCCCCAAAATCAATACTAATCACTTTTGTAGGGTCAGCATAGTCTTCATCCTGAAAATCCCAAGCTTGGATATTGACCCCATGAGTACTGCCTCGGTCGGCATTTTCCTCGCCCGTAAGTAAGTCGGCTAGTGAGGTTTTGCCAACCTGTGTGTTACCTAAAAAAATTAGTCGAGTAGTATAGATTTCTTTTGCATCATATCTGTTCAGCTTTTTCAGATATTTTTTCAGTTCCTCTCGACGCTGTTCGTCCGTAAACTTTTTGTCCAGTAAAATTCCAGTAATGAACTCATCGAAGCCATTTCCATGCGCCAGCAAATAAAAATCATCTCTTGCTTCAGCCAGCGCAGTAGGTAAGGCAATAAGTTTGTTATTAAAGACATCCAAAAAGCGCAGCTTTTCGACTGAGCCCGTCAACGGTAATTCAGTTAAGATGTTGTTGGCGACTTCCAACTGAATAAGGTTGGGAAGTGCCTTAGGCAGAATCAGCTTTGACAAAGCACAGTCCCTCAACACTACTTTTTCGAGTTGAGAACAGCCCGATAGATCGGTGGTGATCAAAGACTTGTTTCCCCGCGCATCTAAAAACTTCAAGGATGGAAGTACATTATCTATAAAATCAAGCCGGGTGAGGCTATTCCGGGCGATGTGAAGTATCTCTAGGGCAGATGTATCATTGCTCTGGAGCAGTTCCCTCAGTTCGTCATCGGTAAGTTCTGTATCAGCTAGGTGCAGCCCTAAGAGTTGTTCATTTTCATTAAGGCTATAGCGGATTACTCCACTGCTAACACGTAACTCAGCGAGTCGTTCAGGAGGTATAAACGGGGTTGCCACAAAACGAGGAGGAAGGCGTAGAAGCATAGGATTAGGCATAATTGACTCGCCTTCGGCAAGGATAAAGGGTAAAAGAATAAAAGGAAAAAGGGTAACTTTTAGTACCGGAATAGCCGAAACCCCAAGTCGTACTTCCGGTCGTCAGGTAGAACCCTGAGACGGATCAGCACCCGGGAGTTGTAATCACTGCCATTCCAAGACCCGCCACGAACCGCAGGGGTAAACTTTCCGGTTACATATTTTTCCTTGGTTTTTTCAAAGTAGTCTTTATTTATTATTTCGATGTACAGATCGGCGCACCATTCCCATACGTTTCCGTTCATGTCGTGCAAGCCCATGAGATTGGATTCTTTGAGGCCCACGGGCTGGGTTTGCCTATGGCTGTTATCAGCATACCAACCCACTTCGTCAAGTACGTGGCTACTGCTAAAATCACCATAATTATGACGCTCGACAGAGGCAACGCTCTTTGTTTCCCAGGCGTGGTTACGGGCGCAGTACTCCCACATCACTTCGGTCGGGAGGTGAAATTGCAGGTCGTCGTCGTAATGATCCTTGGTTTTCTCATTTAGAGTTTCTAAAAATTCATTTGCTTTATCCCAACTCACCTGCTCCACAGGGCGGTGCTTTCCTTTAAAATGGGAAGGGTTTTCTTTCATTACCTTTTCATAGAGCTGCTGCGTCACGGGGTACTTACCCGCATAGAAGCCGCTTTCAAAAGGTCCGTTCGGGGGTACCTCCAATTTGTTCTGGAATAAGAAAGGAGTAGTGGGCGGTTCAATCCAGATAAGTTCGGTGTAGGATAGATCAAAAAGGCTTTCGATGTTTTCAGGCATAGCAGGAAGCGGCTAGTCGTTTTTCATATTGAGGTACTTTTCACCTACCTCCTTCTCTTATCTCTTGAAGCTGTGCCAAGATAGTGAATTCTACCATTCCACGCGATATAATAGAGGGGTATGAGAGCCGACATGTTTATTTTACCCCCTATAAATCGACACGTTATGGGTTCATGTCGATTTGATCGACATATGGCTTGGGAAGGATATTTTTCAGTCACATTACTCCAACCCCTTCCGCATCACCACAAACTCCAAATCCATCTTCGGTTCCCCAAAGCGCGGATCATTCATCGGAAAAGGACGCGTTTCACCCGTGAGCGCGAAGCCGCGTCGCTCGTACCAGGCGATGAGTTCGGCGCGTTGGGAAATTACGGTCATTTCTACGGCCTGGCAGCCGAGGGAGTGGGCGTAGGTTTCGGCTTCCTGCAGGAGTTTCCTGCCGATGCCCTGAGCCTGGATTTCGGGCGAAACGGTCAGCATGCCGAGGTACATCAGGTCGCCTTTCTGTTCGAGGTAGACACAGCCGATGAGTGCATCGGTGGTTTCGTCGCGGTGAAGCAGGATAGCCGTGTTGGGCTGGGCGATGGTTTCGGCCAGGCTGGTTTCGCTGGTACGGATGCCGCCGAGCAGGTCGGCTTCGGTGGTCCAGCCTTTGCGGGAGCTATCGCCCCGGTAGGCGCTGTTGATGAGCTGGGTCAGCTCGGATAGGTCGGTGGAGGTAGCTTTTTTCAATTTTGAATGCGTGAGGGGTGCGCCCCCGCGGTGAGTGAATTGATCAGGAGTGGAAAGTTAATCCAAGTCAGTACTTATAGCAAACTCGCTTGTACAATTGCTGCCCACTGCCGCATCAGGTCGGGTACATCTTCCGGGCGCAGGCCTACGGTACTGATTGGCTCATGCACAATGGCGCGTACCACGCCCGGCCGCATGCGGATGGGTGTGGTGTCGGGGAGTAGCCGATAGTTGGTGTGCAGCGAAACGGGAACGAGGGGTATCTGCTGCTGGATGGCCATGATGAACGCGCCCTTCTGCAAAGGCAGGTGCAGTTGTGGCGGGTTCTGGGTCAGGATGCCGCCTTCGGGAAACACCATCACGCTACGGCCCGAAGCGAGGGTTTTCAGGGATTTATTCAGCGAATAAGCCCGACTGTGGCCTTTATCCCGATTGACCTGGATGTGCAGTTTAGTGAACATATAGCCGAACAGGGGTACCTTCTTCACGCCATGCTTGCCCACAAACGCGAAGTAATTATCCAGAATCACCCCCATCGTGGCGATGTCGAGGTAGGAAAAATGATTGGCACAAAACACATAGGTACCCCGCCGCGCGGGCCGAAAGCGATACTCTACCCGGAAGCGAATGCCCACCCAGGGGAAGAACAGTTTTCCCCAAAGCCGATTTACTGCATGGGCGTAGGGCTTCCAGGCTTCTTTTTGCAAGAAAAGGTAGGTGAACGGAAACAGCAACAAAAACAGCGTGACGAACCAGAAAACACACCAGACGGTATACAACAGCAAAAGAAAGCGCATAGCTCCTACCCTAGATTCACGCGATTGGAAAATTCATCCTTCAGGCGTTGGTCGTGCGTGACGACGATCAGGCTGGCGCCGATGGACTGGGACTGTTCTTTCAGAAGGGCTACTACCTTGCGGCAGTTGGTGTCGTCGAGGCTGGCGGTGGGCTCGTCGGCCAGAATCACCGCCGGTTCATTCATCAGCGACCGGGCAATGCTGGCCCGATGCTGCTCACCCTGGCTCAACTGGTGCGGCTTTTTGAACAAATGCTCGCCAAAGCCCAGTTGATCGGCCAGGTAAGCTGCTTTGTCCTTATCCTGTTTTTTATTACCCAAGTAGTTGGCCAGTAGAATATTGTCCAGTACCGTCAGCGAACTCACAAAATGCGCCCGCTGGTAGATGATCCCCAACTCCTGCGCCCGCACGCGGGCCTTTTGGCTGGCGGAAAGGGTACGCAATGCCTGCCCGTTCAACATGATTTCGCCGGACTCGGGTTGTAGTAGCAGGGCTAACAAATGCAACAAAGTAGTTTTGCCACTGCCCGATTGCCCCAGAATGAGCAGGGTGTCGCGGTCGTCGCAACGCAGGTCGGGGAAAGCGAATTTTTTGAGCGGGGAATACGAAAACGTGAGATCGTGGCTGGCGAACATGGAACAGCAAGTAAACTTTTCCGGTAAAAATAGCGAAATTTCGGCGCAGAGCGGTAATTTTTGCCGCTACAAAGCGCGGGAGATAAGGTACCCTTCGTTAATAGGACGAACCCGTCCCGTAACCTTTACTCCGCGAGCCGGGATCAAAAATCAAACAAACATGAAAGCCATTGTTTTACTTTGCGTGCTGATTCTGAGCGCTGGTACCGTCAGTGCCCAATCCCCGACCGCCATGCAGAACACCATCGAAAAAGTACGCCGCCAGTATGCCTCCGACGGCCGGGTGGCCGTTTTTCAGATTGAAGCCGACGCCCAGGGTACCCTTAAGGGCAAAACAAATATACCGGAGGCTAAGGCCGCCCTATTGGAAAAACTTAAAAACGAAGGTACCTCCTACACGGACAGCATTCAGAGCCTGCCCGCTGAGGTATTGGGCGAACAAACCTATGGCGTGGTGACGATCTCGGTGGCCAACATCCGCTCTCAGCCCCGCGACGCCGCCGAACTGGCCACTCAGGCGCTGCTGGGAATGCCGCTACAGGTACTCGACAAAGACCGGGGCTGGTACCTGGTACAAACGCCCGACCACTACATCGCCTGGGTGGATTGGGGCGGACTGCAACGCATGACCTTGACAGAATTCGAAGCCTGGGAAGCAGCCGACAAGATCATGGTACTCGCGCCTTACACTTTTTCCTATGAAAAACCCGATGCCCAGGGACAGACGGTTTCGGATCTGGTGGCGGGCGACCGGCTGAATCTGCTGGAAGAGACAACGGAGTTCTATCACGTACAGTACCCCGATGGACGCTACGCCTACGTGGCCAAAACCGACGCCCAGCCCTACCAGAAATGGCTGGAATCCCTGGCTATTTCCGAAGAAAAACTGGTAAACACCGCCAAACGCATGATGGGCCTCCCCTACCTGTGGGGCGGCACGTCGTACAAGGGGGTGGATTGCAGCGGCTTTACCAAAACCATCTACTACCTCAACGGTTGGGAGCTACCGCGCGACGCCTCCCAGCAGGTGAATACAGGCGAACTGATCGATACGGCCGATGATTTCTCGAACCTGCGGCCCGGCGATCTGCTATTTTTCGGCACCAGAGCCAGTGACCTGACCCGTGAGAAAGTGACGCACGTGGGCATGTGGATCGGGAACGACGAATTTATCCATGCCTCAGGGAAAGTCCGGATAAGTAGTATGAACGCCGAGGCACCCAACTTTGATGCCTATGAGAAAAACCGTTTTCTGCGCGCCAAGCGCCTGCTGGGCAATGCGCAGGGCATCCAACGGTTAAAGCCGGAGTTCAACTGACAGGCGATGCCGGGGCTTCAAAAGGTATTTTCCAAAAACACTATGGTACCTTTTTTGGTAGAATAGCGGGGGTACCTCTGGGCACAATTTACCGGGCAAGGGCAAATAAAGTTTTGATAAAAACGTTCATTTGAAGAAATACCCCGAACAAAACCATCAACTAGTATAATTTTGCCGGAAAGCGGCACATGGCGTATGAATACTTTTTTTGAAAAAAACCGCGGGCTGGGCATACGGGGAGCGATGCTGGCTACGCTCATGCTGTGGGGGAGCGAAGGAGCCATGGCCCAGTTCAGAAGCAGTAATTTTGTTCCCTATTCGAGTGTTTCCGTAGGCATAGGTACCTCAAGCTACTATGGCGACATGGCCGCCTATAGCCGCCCTTTTGCTTCCACATTCGGTATGCTCCGCTGGAGCGCTACGGCCAACTACACCCGGCATTTCACGCCCCGCTTCGGAGCCAGGGCGTCATTTACCTGGGCACGTATTACGGGTGATGACTTCAAAATGCAGAGTGGTGATAACGGGGTACCTGCCCTTTTTGCCCGTAACCTGCATTTCAGAAACGACCTGAAAGAATTTGCCCTGACGGGAATTTTCAAAATCATTCCCGATAGCCGCAGCTATGACCGCCGTCCGCAGTTCAGTCCGTACCTTTTTGCGGGGATAGCTGCCGTAGCGCACAATCCGGTAGCGCGGGTTCCTGACCTGGATGGCGACCGTTGGGTAAAGCTACAGCCATTGGGTACCGAAGGACAGGGTAGCCCCGGCTACGACAAGCCCTATTCGCTGGTTCAATTCGCGGTTCCGTTGGGTCTGGGCTTCCGTTATAAAATAAATGCCCGCTTCGATGTAGGCGCTGAACTAGGCTTTCGCTTTACTTCGACGGACTATCTCGACGACGTGTCGAAATACTATCCTGATCCCAATGTCCTGAAGGATGATCTGGCCCGTGCCATGTCTAATCGCTCGGCGGAGCCTACGGCGGCCCGCAAGGGAGGTGACCGTACGGCAGGACTGCAGAAGTTTCTGGCCGAACGCTACCAGATTACCGACCCAAGCGTCGATCCTTTTGTGGCCATCCAGCAGACCGATTATGCCAGCCCCGGAACGGCAAGAGGTACCCATCCCGGACGCAATGACACCTACATGACGGGAACCATCCATGTGACGTATATTCTGGGCAGCCCCATCAAATGTCCTCCGCTGAAATGAGTGGGCATTTGTTAAGTGGACAGAGGACAGAGGACAGTGGACAGTTTTTGCATGGGCGGAGTTACCTGCCGTATGGCATTCGATTCTGTTTAATTCTTTTTGTACTCCTGCTCATGGGCAGGGTAGGTGCTGCCCAGAAAATAGAAATCGGCGCAAGCGCCGGGGCTTTCAACTACAAGGGTGATATTGCCACGAGCTTCAATCCCCGCTTTCTGCGTCCGGGCGGAAGCTTGTTTTTTCGCTACAACGTGAGTCGTTCGGTAACCTTCCGGGCCGAAATGCTCATGGGCAGTATTACGGCCAATGATGCCTATAGCAAAGACCCTTTCCAGAAAGTCCGTAACCTTTCCTTCCGCACGAAGCTATCGGAAGCCAGTCTGGTTACCGAATATAATTTTCTCAACTACCAGGATCGGCGCTTTGCGCTCAACTGGACACCCTACGTTTTTGCGGGAATAGGTTATAACCGTTTTAGCCCTAATGTCCGTACTTCCGATTATCCCACCAAAGGCTGGGTGATTCCCTACGGCGTGGGCGTGAAATACCAGATCAACCGCCCCTGGAACATTGGGCTGGAATTTGGTACCCGCAAAACTTTCACCGACTTTTTGGACAACCTGGGCGGACCACCTATCTCAACGAATAAGTTGGATCAGGGCGATCCTTCTACCAAGGATACCTACTATTACATCGGTTTTTCGGTTAGCTATACCTTTTACCGAATCACTTGTCCCGAATAGTACCCCCCTAAGGCGTATGAATAAAAAAATTCTACTCGTAAGCGGTATCGGTGTACTGACGCTAGCCGCGTTATTCATTGGTTACCGACAATACACCAAATCGTTCAGCCCTGAGGCCGTTGCCGAGTACCAGCAGGGCGGACTGAACGTACGCGTGCAGTACTGTCGCCCCGCCCGCAAAGGCCGCCTTATTTTTGGACGGGAGCAGGACAATGCCCTGGTACCCTACGACCGGGTATGGCGGACGGGTGCCAACGAGGCCACGCTCATTACTTTTGCAGAAAATGTGCGGGTGGCCAACACTCCCATCGAGGCGGGTACCTACTCGCTGTGGACCATCCCCGGCCAGGCTCAATGGCAAGTGGTACTCAATGAAGAAACCGGCCAATGGGGCACTCAGTACAATGACGGCCTGGATGTGGCCCGCATTGAGGTACCCATCCGCGTGCATCCCAAGACCGTAGAAAACTTTAAGATATATTTTGAGGACCAGCCCGACGGCGCCGATATGATTCTGAGCTGGGCCCATACCGAAGCCGTCGTTCCAATCCGCCCTGACTAAGCAACCTGCCTCTCCTCCTGATTACTATTCCTTCCCTCCGTACCCCATGTTCGTTAAGGCTTTTGAAAAAGTAGATCAATTCACCCGTCCCATTCATTTTATTGCGCGCTATTACGGGGGCGATGAAATCGTACCCGGTTCGGCCACGTTGTTTTTTGTGAATGAAACGGGCGCTGCGGTCACCTGCCGTCACGTGGCCGAACAAGTTTTGAAAGGCGATGCGTATTACGCCCATTTCCTGAAATTCAAAGCAGAGTTGCGCCGCTTCGAAAAAGATAAAAACCACGCGCTACACCGGCGGCGGCTCGAGGACCAATACAAGATCACCAAGGAAACTACTATCCGCCTGCGTTCCAATTTCGTCAATGCCGTGGCGGGTTTCAGCAGTCTGACTACGCATCTGCATCCGACGCAAGACCTGGCTATCATCGAGTTTGAAGGATTTTCGACCCGGCACTACCAGAGCCATGCGTATTTTTTGCGCGATAGCCGCCAAATCCGGCCGGGACGCTCGTTGTGCCGTCTGGGGTACCCCTTTCCCGAATTCACCAACTACCGCTACAACAAAGAACTTGACGATATAGAATGGACGTCCGAAGGCCGCTTCGATACCCCAAGTTTCCCGATCGATGGGATTGTGACCCGCCAGATCGGCGATCCTACCACCAACCAGGTCGTGGGCCTGGAACTCAGTACCCCCGGCTTGCGTGGGCAAAGCGGGGGGCCACTTTTCGATACCAATGGCATCGTGTACGGCATGCAGAGTGCCACCCGGCACCTGCATCTGGGTTTTGACCAGATCAACCGGGAGGTAACCATCGACGGCAAAAAACAGCGGGTTTCCAACTATCCGTTTTTGAATGTCGGCCAGTGCGTGCACGTGGACATCATAAAAAATTTTCTTCGTGAGAAAAATGTGAAGTTTTACGAAACCGATCCCGGCGAACTTGTTGCCTAACACCAGTCGGTGATCGAATTATTTTTTCACTGAATTGTTTCTTATTCATACCCATCAGGGCGTTCTCTAAAAAAGTACCCTGAATTTGTTTTTCCAAACACGCATGAAAACCCACTCAATGCTACGGATCACCGCGGCGGTTGGCGCCCTCGTCCTCTTTCTGAACTTCCCTGCCCTCGCCCAGGTACAGCGCCACGCCACCTGGACGCAATCATTCTCCAAATCGGAAGTGAAGGTAGGTGAAACGGTGGATCTGATTTTTAAAGCCACCATCGATCCCGGCTGGTACCTCTACTCCTCCGATTTTGCCGCCGATCTGGGACCTACCCTCACCGAAATCACCCTCACACCCGATGCTTCCTTTGAAAAAGTAGGAAAACTGAAACCCATCAATCCCAAAAAGAAATTCGAAGAAGTTTGGCAGGGTGACGTGACCTATTTTACGGGCAAAGCCGAGTTCCGCCAGACCGTACGCATTCTGAAACAAAACCCGGTCATCAAGGCCGCCGCGAATTACCAGACTTGTTCGGAAATATCGGGGTTGTGTGTATTGGGTGATAATAATTTCGTCTTTACGGGCTTGAAGGTAGGTCCGGCCGACCAGGAGGAAAAACCCAAAACCGAAACCGCAGCAACGTCGCCCGCCACGGACGAAACTTTCGCCGAGGCCGTGCAGGAATCCCTGATTGACTCGGCTACGTCTTCAGGTACCGAGGGGGAAACTTCCGTAGACACCACAAACCGAGCTACCCTTTCTTCCACCAAAATCGGCTTGACGGGTGAGGAAGGAACGGCCGATAATTCTCTGTGGGCCTTCGCCATCGCCGCCTTTCTGGCGGGATTGGTGGCGTTACTGACTCCCTGCGTGTTTCCGATTATCCCGATGACGGTGAGTTTTTTCACCAAACAAAAAGGCGGGAAAACCAAAGCGTTGGTTTATGGCTTGTCCATTATCCTCATCTACACACTAATAGGTACCATTGTGTCACGCATTAATGGTCCGGCCTTTGCCAATTTCCTCAGCACGCACTGGCTGCCCAACCTGCTCTTTTTTGCCATATTCTTTTTGTTTGGCCTTTCGTTTTTGGGATTATTTGAAATCGTACTTCCCAGTTCTCTGGTCAACAAAATGGACGAGAAAGCCGATCAGGGGGGGTACCTTGGTGTCTTCTTCATGGCTTTTACACTGGTGCTGGTTTCGTTTTCCTGCACGGGTCCTATCGTAGGTAGCCTGCTGGTAGCCTCGGCGGGGGGCGAGGTGCTGAAACCCATCGTGGGCATGGTGGCGTTTTCGTCGGCTTTTGCCATTCCGTTCACGCTGTTTGCGCTCTTTCCGCAGTGGCTCAAAAGCCTGCCTAAGTCGGGCGGCTGGCTCAATACGGTCAAGGTAGTGCTGGGCTTTCTGGAACTGGCGCTCGCGCTCAAATTCCTTAGCATTGCCGACCAGGTGTACCACTGGCGGCTGCTGGACCGGGAGATTTTCCTGGCCTTCTGGATCGTGATTTTCGGCATGCTGGGGTCGTACCTTTTGGGCAAAATCCGCACCCCGCACGACTCGCCGACGGAGGTCGTGAGCGTACCCCGCATTTTGCTGGCCATAGCTACTTTCACCTTTGTCGTATACATGATTCCGGGCATGTGGGGCGCGCCGCTCAAAGCGCTTGCGGGGTACCTACCCCCGCAGGCTACCCACGATTTCGATTTGAACCGCCGCGCCATCGGTACGGCGGCGGTTTCTACGCTGGGCGAAACGCCCAAGTACAATGATCTGTTTGACCTACCCCACGAGCTGGAAGGATTCTTCGACTACGAGCAGGCCCTGGCCTACGCCAAAAAAGTAAACAAGCCCGTTTTTATTGATTTTACGGGGCACGGCTGCGTCAATTGTCGCGAAATGGAAGCCCGCGTATGGTCGGACCCGGCGGTATTGCAGCACCTGCGTAATGATTTCGTGATCGCGGCCCTGTATGTGGATGATAAAACCGAATTGCCTGAAAGTGCCTGGTATACCTCGCCCTATGACCAACGGATCAAGAAAACCATCGGTGCGCAGAACGCCGATCTGCAAATCACGAAATTCAACAACAACGCCCAGCCGCACTATGTTTTGTTGAGTCCCGATGGCAATCTGCTGGTACCTCCCAAAAACTACGATCTCGATCCCGGGCATTTTGTGGCCTTTCTGGAGAGTGGAAAAGCAAAGATGCAGTAGAGAGCTTCATCAGCACGAACTAAAAGGGACTGGCCTCAGGCCAGTCCCTTTTTTATAACCCAAGCAAAATGAAAAATCGATTGTCCTTATTGGCCCAGCGTCTTGATCAGCATGCCTTTGGTTACAGGATCTTTTAACTCCATTCCGTTCAGGATCGACAAATCTTTCATCTTGTCCGAAGGCATCTTGTAATCCTGCAAGGCACTCTGCAAGGTACCGTCGCGCTGTACCGTTTTGATCTGGATACGCTCGGGCTGCCGATTAAGCTTGTCACGATCGGTCAGACTGCGGAAGCCCTCGGCCACATTCTTGAAATCAGAGAGGTACTTGCTGAATGTAGCCATATAACTCATGCCGTGGATCGCATAAATATTACCTCCGTACTGGATAAACCACGTGATTACCTGTACGGTATTCTCGGCAGTTTGCTGCTGCTGGGGTTGGCCTTGCTGCTGTTGTTGGGGAGCCTGACGCGAAGCCACCACGAGGGCTGGGTTGCCATTGATGGTCGTTTTCTGGTTCTCGGTGGCCTCCAATCCCATGCCTTTTAAAGTAGCCTGCGCGGCCTCTTCCAGCGAATTCCCCTGGGCCAAGGTGAAAATCATCACCGCTTTGCCATCTTTGGGAGCCATCTGAAACTGGCTGGGCGAGTTTTCGGACTGCCAGTTCCTGGGAACCGGAAACTGGAATTTCAAGACAGGATGGTAGAACATATTGTTTTCTACAAAACCCTGCTTGGGGTCTTCTCCGTAGATGATCCCATCGATGCGGCGGAGGTACTCGTTACGATCTACCTCGTAATTTCCCGGGTTCTTTTGCTGGTATTCAGTGGCCAGAGCATCCACTTTTTTCTGCCGGTTGCCCGGATCAGGGTGGGTCGACTGGAAGGTGGGGATAATCTGACCGCTTTGTTCACTGATCTTTTTCAGCGTACCAAAAAAGTCCGCCATCTGGTGGGCATCGTAGCCGATTTTACTGGAGTACCCTACCCCAATCTCGTCGGACTCGGTTTCGTGGGCCCGGCTGTAACTGAGCATCAGGGAACCGACTCCCTGCTGAATAACCTCACCCAACTCCGGCAGGGCGATGGTACCCGCAATTGCTCCCAGTTGACCGAACAATTGACTAGTTTGTTGTCGGGCGGAATGGCGGGCGGTGATGTGGCCAATTTCGTGGCCGAGTACCCCGGCAAATTCGGCTTCGTTGTTGAAATGCGCCATGATGCCCCGCGTAAAATACACGTAGCCCCCAGGTACCGCGAAGGCATTCACCACCGGCGAATCCACGATAAAAAACTGGTAGGGCAGGTCGGGACGGTGCGAAATAGCGGCCATCGCTTTACCTTTTTCATTGATGAAGGCCTGCAGATTTTTGTTTTCATACAGTCCCATCGAAGCCACGATCGAGGGATGTGACTCTTGTCCAATGGCGATTTCCTGCTCCTTGGACATCAGGATAATCTCCCGTTTGCCCGTTACGGGATTTCGTGAGCAACCGTAGAAAGACGATATTCCCACAATCAGGAAAACGTAGTGAAACAGTCTGTTTATTCTCATTATTGCATGATGTTTAGGTTAAAAATTAAGGGAACGTAGCACTGTAAACGTCTCGGCTTTGGTATCAAATAATTGTGCCACGCCCCTGCCAAGCCCTGGTTTTGTTTCACTCCAAACTATCCAGCAATCTTTTCACCACACCATCCATCGCTTTGCTGTCGAGCCAGCGTACTACCATCACCAGTTCATGCTCGGGGTCCACATAAACCAGGTTGGTACCGTTGCCGATATGGACAAAGGCTGATACGGAGGCACTCGGGAGGTAGGTATGGTCGGGATTCAGGAAAAAATTCATATAGCCGTAGGTCGGCTGCGCCGGGGTAGGTGTGGTAGCCTGCCTGATCCAGTTTTCTGAAATCAGTTGCTGTCCGTTCCATTGGCCCTTGTGCATCGTCAGCAGGCCAAAGCGAGCCATGTCATAAGCATTGATGAACATGCCGCCGCCCCAGTGACCACCGCCGCTCACCGCTTGCACGGCCTGTCCGTCCAGCACGATCCATGAATTGCGGTAGCCCGCCCAACGCCAGGTGTTGGAAGCGCCGATCGGGTCCATGATGTGCTCGCGCAGCACCTGCGGCAAGGGACGCCGCCACACACTCGTGGCCGCGAGGGCCAGGGCGTTCACCCGCACATCATTGTACTCGTACACGCTACCGGGCTTATTGCGGGGGCGGGTCTGCCATTCACTGGCATTGGCCGAAGGACGGTCGGCCCATTCCGGCTTGCCCCACAAGGTACCTTCCCAGTCGCTCGTCTGGCGTAACATCACGTCCCAGGTCAGTGTGCGGTTGTGAGGCGTATCGAAGGGCCGTAGCAGTTCGGGGGTACCAAATTGCTCGGCGGGGCGGTTGACTTGCGCCGGATTATAGAGTTCGATGGGTGGCACATACGCCGCCACGGTATCCTGCACATTACGAATCAGTCCCCGGTCCACGGCAAGGCCCACTACCGTGGACAGAAAACTCTTGGTCACGCTATGGGCCATGTCGGGACGGGTGGGCTCGCCCCATTCGGCCACCAGGTACCCCCGCCGCACGATAAGCCCGCTCGGTTCGCCGCGCGTTTCGAACGGACCGATGCCTTCGCCGAAGGGTTCTTTCCCAAAACTCTGCGCCTGCGAAATTTCCATGTTGCGCGGAGCCTTGGTTTCGTTGGCGCGGGCAAAGGCAATGACCTCCTGAATCCTGGTCGCACTCATTCCTGCCTCCGCCGGACTTTTATGTTGCCATTCCTGACGATCCGGGAAATACGGAGCGGTCGTTTCAGTTTTCTTTTTTTGGGAAAAACCCTGGAACGAAATAATGATTGCAAGGAAAAAGATCGGAAACTTACACATTTAGACCGGGCTTATAGGGGTGATTGACCCCGAAATATAAACAGAAAAAGCCGTCGGCCCTCACGAGTCGCCGACGGCTCCGTATTTCCATCAAAACGGAATCTTGTAGCCCAGCGATACGCTTACGCCCTGGTTGCGGACATTGGCCCGGACAATGGGTACGTCAATCAGGCGGGTGATACCCTGTTGGTAACGTCCCTCGATCATGATTTCCCCGGCTCCGGCTTTCAGGCTCAGACCCGCTCCGGCAATCCCGCTCAACTCAAAGCGATTGTAACCCAGCGATTCCAGGGGTACATTGGTGCGGATCGGCCGGAATTCGATCACAGCCTGCGGACGCGTGACCAACTGCGCATCGATGGCGTAGCCGACCGACGGCCCGGCGATGAGGTACACTTTGGCGAGTTCGTTCCCGGCGGCTAATTTGAGTAAGAGCGGTGCCTCCGCGTAATCGACGCGGTAGGCTGATTTCACGCCCAGGTTGATGGGCAGCTTGCCCACATTGATTTTCGTCCCTTCCCGCATCAGGAAGCCTTTTTGCTGGTACACTAACTCAGGTCGGATGGATATGCCGTTGGTGAGTTCGCGCTCCGCAAAAACGGCGGCGCTGATACCGGGCGACCAGTGAAAATCAGGTGTGAAGCTGGTAATCAGTTCGGGCTGGGTGACGGTACCCATGTAGCCGCCGCCACGTACCCCAATAGACCACTGCGCGGCGGCCATACCGGCAGAAACTAATACCAAAAGCAGGGAAAGCAGGAGCGGGCGATTCGTTTTCATGTCGTTTGAATTTTTGTAGAATGAAGATTTGGAGTTCATGGGACTGGGCGTTCAACTGCGCAATCTTGGGTTAGAGAAGATGCTCCGGGAGGAGTTTAAGTCCTTTTTGGGTCCTTAACAATCGTTAACAAATGAGGAGAATGCCCGTTGCGGGCGACTTTTGACCTAAAAGATTGTAAACTTGCAGAAGGTACCCCGCAATGACGTTCCGGTCGTAGCGTTGATGTAAGCATGATCAAACCCAAGACTACATACAGCGTACTGCCCCGATGGCTGGACAGGCTCGATTTCCTGGGGCTGTTCGAGAAAGACCCGTTTGGGAATCTGCTGATCGTGCGGCGGCTGGCGATCATACTCATTGGCTGGTTCACCTACTACCGCTACACGGCGGTAAACAAAATCCGCATCAGGGGTACCGAGCACTTGCTCAACCTACCCGACCACGGCGTGCTGTTCCTGTCGAACCACCAGACCTACTTCGCCGATGTCATTGCTTTTTACCACATTTTCTGCGCCGTCAAGTGGGGCTATAAGGATACCATCTCGCCACCCTTCTATCTGTTTTCACCCCGGGTGCGTAATTACTACGTGGCTGCTTCCGAAACCATGAAAGAGGGCGGTATCTTGCCCCGGCTGTTCAGCATCGGTGGGGCTATCACCGTGGAGCGCTCATGGCGCGCGCAGGGCGAAAACGTGAAGCGTAATCTGGACAACTCCGCTCAGGATAAAATCGGGATGGGACTCGACCACGGCTGGGTCGTGAGTTTTCCGCAGGGTACCACCAAGCCCTACGCCCCCGTGCGCAAGGGTACGGCCTATCTCATCAAGGAGCATCAACCCATCGTGGTCCCCGTGGTCATCAACGGTTTCCGCCGGGCGTTCGACAAAAAGGGGCTACGTTTCAAAAAGCGTAACACTACCCTCACGGTGCAGTTCAAGCCGCCCATGCATTTTCTGCCCAACGAATCGGTCGAGAGCATGGTGGCGCGGGTCACAACGGCCATCGAACAAGATATTCCGAAGGAGCGAATGACCTGGCTGGGTGAGGAAGGACTGGGGTAATATGGGGAATTGCCGTGTCCGGTGCAGATTTAATATTCCATGTTAAATTTGCGCCAACAAGATCGAGAGATCGAACTGCTTTCCTGATCTCTACAAGAATTTCCCGCGGCACACGTTTTTTAGGCAATACAAACTCAACTTCACCTTAGTTTTTTGAGAAATTTTATAAAAAGAATCTGGCAAAAGGCCAATCAATCCCGACGCGGGCGCATTTTTCGGCTACTCCTTTTCTTCGCAGGCTTCTTCACCGCCTTCATCACCCTGTCGGGAATCGCGTTCTATTTGTTCGTCATTATGGGCTTCTTCGGTGATATGCCGTCGCGCAAGGAACTGAAAGACAAGCGCAACGACACCGCTTCCGAGGTATATTCGGCCGACAGTGTGCTGCTGGGTAGGTACTTCCTCTACGACCGCACCAACATCACCTACCAGGACATTGATACCACGGTTATCAAAGCGCTCGTAGCCACCGAGGACGCGCGTTTTTACAAGCACGGCGGGGTGGATTTCCGCAGTCTGGCGCGGGTTTTGGTCAAAAGTATTTTATTACAGAAGGAAAGTTCGGGCGGTGGAAGTACCCTCACCCAGCAGCTGGCCAAGAATCTGTACCCGCGCCGTGACTATCTTTTTCTGGAAATGCCCATCAACAAAGTCCGCGAGATGGTCATTGCGCGGCGGCTGGAAGCAGTATACACCAAGCCGGAGATTCTGGAACTGTACCTCAACACCGTCTCCTTCGGGGGTACCATCTTCGGAGTGGAGCGGGCAGCGCGGTATTTCTTCAACACTCCAGCCAAAAAACTCAAACAGGAACAGGCGGCCGTGCTGGTGGGTATGTTGAAAGCCACCACCTCGTATAATCCCCGCAGCCATCCCGAACGTGCCAAAAAACGGCGCAATGTAGTGCTGGCCCAAATGGCCAAGTATGGATACCTGACGCCCGAAAAAGCCACCGCCTTGCAAAAGCTGGATCTGGGTTTGAAAAAGGAAAAAGTCGCCGCCAAAGAACAAGAAGAAAACCTGGCCCCGTACTTTCGCGAGCAACTCCGGGTGGAACTGGCCGAATGGTGTACCCACCAAAGCAAACCCAACGGCGATCCGTACAACCTCTACACCGATGGTCTGAAAATATACACCACGCTGGACTCCAGAATGCAGCGCGAAGCCGAGCGGGCCGTGAGCCGACGCATGGCCACGCTGCAAAAGCAATTCGATGCCCACTGGCAGGGCCGCAACCCCTGGGGGCAGGATCAGACCGTACTCGCCAACGCCATGCGGCAGTCAGTTCGCTATAAGCGCATGCAGGCGGCGGGCGCTTCGGAAGAAGAAATCAAAAAGGCTTTCGAGAAGCGGGTACCCATGACCGTTTACGGCTGGAATGGTTCCGTGCGGCGCACCATGAGTCCAATGGATTCACTGGCCTACTACATGAAATTCCTGAACACTGGTATGGTAGCGATGGAGCCCGCGACGGGCTTCGTGCGGGCGTGGGTAGGTGGAATCAATCACAGCCTTTTCAAGTACGATCACGTCACTTCCAAACGGCAGGTAGGGTCTACATTCAAGCCCATCGTGTATGCAGCAGCGCTGGAAAAAGGAATCCGTCCCTGTGATTATATTGAGAACAAACTGACTACCTACGAGCAGTACGAGGGCTGGTCGCCGCAAAACGCCGACAACCAGTACGGTGGGCGCTACTCGCTGGAAGGCGCTTTGTCCAATTCGGTCAATACCGTTTCGGCGCAGTTGATCATGAAGGTAGGGGTACCTTACACCATCCGGCTGGCCCGCGCGCTGGGCATTGAAAGCGACTTGCCGCCCGTACCGTCCCTGGCGCTGGGTACGGCGGATTTGTCGTTACTGGAAATGGTGGGAGCCTATACGGCCTTTGCCAATCAGGGACGCATCAGCCAACCGATCTACGTCACCAAAATCGTGGACCGTACCGGAAAGGTACTCCGCGAGAACAACTCGGAACCCCATAAAAAAGTGCTTTCGGCCGACAACGCCGCCACCATGCTGCACATGATGCAGGCGGTAGTGAACGAGGGCAGCGCGGCACGATTACGCTCCACTTTCGGTCTGTCACTGGACATTGCCGGAAAAACCGGTACCACCCAGAATCAGACCGACGGTTGGTTTATCGGCATCACGCCGGGCCTGGTGACGGGCGTGTGGGTAGGGGGCGAAAGCCCGCTGGTACGCTTTCGCTCGCTGGACTTGGGTCAGGGTGCACGCACGGCGATGCCCATCTGGGGTGAGTTTACGTCCCGCCTGGTTCGCTCAGGGTACTATTCTAAAAAGCCGCCCTTCGAGCCGCTTTCAGAAAGCCTGCAAAGCCGCCTCGACTGCGTACCGTACCTAGAGGACGAACCTACCTTCTTTGAGAAAATCGTGGACGCCCTGCCCTTCAATATTCCTACGAAAGAAGAACGGCAGGAAAGGAAACAAAGCCGGAAGGAACGCCGGGCGGAAAGACGAGCCGAGCGCAAACGGGATAACTAACAAATAGAAGGGAGGAAGTACGGCGGAAAATTTCCTTACTTTTTCGGCGAGATCAGATTTTTTTTGTTGAAGATCAAGGTGCTATTTTCAAATTTGTTGCAAACAAGAAAGTACCTCCGTTTGATTCAAGAGCAGTAAGCCGGTTTGTTCTTCGGTAATGCCTATCTCTATTTGGTGTGTGAACGCAAGCTCCCCTTCCAGTACGTTGGTTTTGAAGCAATTAAATTGCACGCTTGTATTCTTTTCATAAGGAGCTCCCAATTGGACGAGATGGGAGGAAATCAAAAACAGGCTACCCGATTGCCGGACAAGGATATCAATCACCTGGCGGGCGCACATGAAGGCATCCTGTGGATTGGTCCCTCTAAACAGCTCATCGGCCAGCAAAAATACCCTTTGTCCATTCGCTATGGCCTGAGCTACCTCTTTAATCCGAATGAGTTCGGTATAAAAATGACTATACCCCAGATCCAGGCTATCGCTCAAATGAATGCTTGTCATCAGACGATCGAAGAAACTGAGAGTAGCTGTCCGGGCCGGCACGGGCAGTCCTAGGTGAGCCAGATAAAGTACTAGTCCGCAGGCTTTTAGGAAGGTAGTTTTTCCACTCATATTTCCTCCCGTCAGCAGCGTCAGCCGTTGGGGAAAGGCCAGGGAGAAGTCGTTTCCGACAGCCACCTCCTCACTGAGCACGGGATGTTTCATATCAGTGACGCTGAAAGTTGGTTCCGGGGTTTGAACAAACGACGGGTAGGCCCAACGAGCTGTCTGCAAAAAGCGAGCGATGCCACAAAACGCATCGAGCTGATAAAAAACGGCCAGCACTGCTTTGACCTGATTTACATACTTCTGCCTCAAAAAGAAATCCACTTCTATCATCGAAATTCGGTTGAGCTTAGCCGTCAGTGTCGGCTGGGCGTGGTCGAAAAAGTCTCGTAGTACCTTTGCGTGTTGTTGCAATTCATGGGGCAACTGATCGGAGTCACGCCACCAGGCTGTCTTTTCGCCAATCGACCCCAGTACTTTTTGCAAGGCGGTAGTACCTGACAGCAGTCTGTAAAAATCATGCGTACTAAACCACTGGTACCATAGGGACAACCGGTAACGATTGAACCAGGTTTTTGCCGCATTCCAGGCCAAGTTGCTATCCAGATGGTTGTGGGCCGCGGTTAAGTAGCTCTTTGGAATCTCAAACTCTATCTCGGTTAGGTTGGCAGAAATGTATTGAAGTAGTTTTTGGCGCTGCTGAATTTCCGGTAGGGTACCTAAAGGTGTGCTCAAAAGCTGCTTTATATGGTCTTTACCCGAGTGCGTATATGCTCGATTGAGTAAGTCTAAAACACTGCGTTCGCCCACCTCCCGTGGTAGAATTTGAAGTTCGTGCAGAGTGTGGGCGGCAAGGGCTTTCACAAGTCGGTGTTTTTACAAACTTAAGCTAATGCCCGGTGTGGCGTCTGTTAAAATTTCTTAAAGGCGAGTTTGGACAGTGTATTCTTCGATCTGGTCGAAACTTACATGTGCAAGGTTTTTGGCTGCTGTAGGTACTTTCAAAGGTTTTCAGCTGGAAGAGAGAACGATAGATAAAAAACCAAATTTCGATTCCCAACAAAAATCAGTAATTTAGCCCAAAACTAAACCAACTAATACCATCATGGCCCAATACAACCTGAAAATCAACGGCCAAACCTATAAAGCGGATGTGGAGCCGGATACGCCGCTACTGTGGGTTTTGCGCGATAATCTCGGACTGGTCGGTACCAAATACGGCTGCGGCATTGCCCAGTGCGGTGCCTGCACCGTCCATGTCAATGACGCCGCCACCCGTTCCTGCGTACTGCCCGTGTCGGCAGTCGGCGATTCCAAGGTCACGACCATCGAAGGGCTTTCCGAAAAAGGCGACCATCCCGTACAACTGGCCTGGGACGAAGTGGACGTGGCCCAGTGCGGCTACTGCCAGGCGGGACAGATTATGACTGCCGCCGCGCTTTTGAAGCGGACCGCCAAGCCGACCGACCAGCAAATCGAAAACGCGATGAACGGCAATTTGTGCCGTTGTGGTACCTACCACCGCATCCGGGAAGCCGTGAAAGTAGCCTCAACCAAAACCAACTAAGCCATGTCGATTTCAACCAATACGAACAGACGCGATTTCATGAAAGTGGCGGCCGCCGCGGGCGGTGGCGTGCTGCTGGGCTTTAATTGGATTAACGCGCAGGCCAAACCTACCGTGCTCGATGCCACTGCCGAAGCAGCGGCTCCCACCATCGAGTTCAATAGCTACCTGTCCATAGCGCCCGACGGGAAAATCACCATTTTCTCGCCCAATCCCGAGGTAGGGCAGGGCATCAAAACGGCCTTCCCGATTGTAGTGGCCGAGGAACTGGACGTGGATTGGAAGCAGGTACACGTAGCGCAGGCTCCGCTGGATACCGTCAAATTTCAGCGGCAGGTAGCGGGCGGTAGCGGTTCCATTCCCCACTCGTGGAAGCGGCTGCGGCAGGCTGGTGCCACGGCCCGCCAGCTCTTTATCAATGCCGCCGCCCAGCGCTGGGGCGTGTCGCCGGAGGAGTGTACGACCGAAAATGGTACAGTACTGCACAAGAATTCCAAAAAGAAACTGACCTATGGCGAACTGGCCGTAGAAGCCTCCAAGTTGACCGCGCCTGCCGATGTACCTCTGAAAGATCCGAAGGATTTCAAATTGATTGGTACGTCCATCCGAAATGTAGACAATAAGGATATTATTACGGGCAAGCCCCTGTTCGGCCTCGATTTTTACCGCGACGGTATGCTGACTGCCGTCGTGACGCGCCCCGCCGCATTCGGCATGAAGCTGAAATCGGTGGATGCGGCCGCCGCGAAGGCCATGCCCGGCATTGTGGACGTCGTGACGTTTGACAATAGTGTTGCCGTGGTAGGTAAGTCTACCTGGCAGGTATTGAAAGCCCGTAAGGCTTTGAAAATCGATTATGAAAAGGAGGCGACCCTCGAAAGTACCACCGACCACGACCGGATTTTCGATGAGCTGCTCAACTCGGATAATAACACTGTGCGCCGGAAGGACGGCGATGTGGAAACGGCATTTAAGAATGCGGCCAAGGTAGTCAAGAGCGAGTACCAGTGTCCGTTCCTTCCGCACAACCCGATGGAGCCGATGAACTTCTTCGCGCACGTCCGTCCCGACGGCGCCGAACTGATCGGTCCTACCCAAACGCCGGAGCGCGCGCGCGGTGAAGCGGCTAAGTTCCTGAACCTACCTCCCGAGAAAGTGACTGTGGACATGACCCGCATGGGCGGTGGCTTTGGCCGCCGTCTGGCCGCTGACTTTGTCATGGAAGCCGTGAAAGTATCGGCTTTGGTAAAAGCACCCGTAAAGCTACTCTGGACCCGCGAGGATGACATGACAGGCGGCGACTACCGTCCGGCCGTGAAGTACCGCTTCGAAGCGGCGCTCGACGACAAAGGCAACATGATCGGCTACAAACTACGCGGTGCGGGCATCAACGCGGGCAATCCGACGCGGGAGACGAACTTCCCTTCCGGGGCTGTGGACAATCTCCTGATCGATTCCTCCGAACACAAGTCAGCCATTACGACGGGTCCTTGGCGCGCGCCGATTACCAACTTCCTGGCTTACGCCGAGCAGTCGTTTCTGGACGAGGTTGCGCAGGCCGCCGGGAAAGATCCGATTCAGTTCCGACTGGAATTGTTGGAAAAAGCCAAAACCAAGCCGGCCGGGGATGTGAAGTACGATGTGGATCGCATGATCGCCGTGACCAAACTGGCCGCCGAGAAATCGAACTGGGGCAAAGACAAATCCAAGAATCAGGGTTTCAGCCTCTACTACTCGCACCTATCGTACGTGGCGCAGGTAGGTGAGGTAGAAATGGTCAAAGGCAAGCCCGAGTTGACCAAAATCATCGCGGCGGTAGACTGCGGCGTGGTGATCAACCAAAGCGGCGCCCGGCAGCAGGTGATGGGTGGTGTCGTGGACGGCATAGGTCACGCCATGTACGGTAGCCTGACCTTCAAAGACGGGGTACCCGACCAAAGCAATTTTAACAAGTACCGCATCATCCGTATGCAGGAGATTCCCGAAGTGGAGGTACATTTCGTGGACAACGGCATCGACCCCACCGGCCTTGGCGAACCCGCCCTCCCCCCACGGGTGGCGCAGTCGCCAACGCTTTCTTCAAAGCCACCGGCAAGCGATTGTATAAGCAGCCGTTCAATGAGGTTTGGGAAGGTAAAGCGAAGGTGGAGAGTTGAGGATTTTCTTAGTCAGATAGTGAAGGCCCGGTTCTTTTTCGAATCGGGCCTTTTTTGTTATCTTGCTTTAAAACTGAAAAGTATCATCAGTATGATAAAAAATTCGAGGCTCAACCCCATTCAGGAAAGCCTGTTGCGATTGTTCGACCGTGGTATGTCCGAAGAAGAAATATTGACTCTGAGAAACGTAATAGTGAAGCATTACTCTGAGCTGCTAAAGACGGAGGTCGAATGGGTTGTGGGAGAGAAAGGCTATACGCAGGAGGATTTTGACAGGATGCTCAATAACGATGCCTAATAACTGTAATGATAGATACCAACTGATTGCTAGTCATGCTAATCCCGGTCTGCGATCGGGCGTTGGATCACCTCTCGTTTATAACGCGAACTGAGAAATAGGAATTGAGTAAGTATGGCTAATGCAAATCCACTTTATTTATAAATATTGCTTAGATGAAAGCCTTACGCTATTTCTTCGCTTCCAGCAACGGCACCACCTAAACCAAGGTACCTATCCAGTATACCGAGCGCCGTTTGTAAATTCCAATCGACTATCCTTTTATTTAGCGATATGAGTGATATCATACTACGACAGGCCGATGAGCGGGACGCCGCTGCTTTGCTTGACATTATAAATTATGAAATCAGAAACTCGACAGTAGTATATGATTACACAGAAAGGACATTAGACTATCAACTTGACTGGCTACGAAAAAAACGAACGGATGGAATGCCCGTTTTTGTGGCTGAACAAGAAAAGGAAGTACTAGGCTTTTCTACATTTGGTGTTTTTCGTCCTTGGGACGCCTACCAATTCAGCATTGAGCATTCAATATACATAGCGGCCAAAGCGAGAGGCAAAGGAATGGGGAAGCTCCTAATGAACGAAATGATCAAAACCGCGAAGGATATGGGTTTTCACACCATGATAGCGGGCGTAGATTCGGGCAATGAGAAAAGCTATGCTTTCCACAAGCAATTTGGATTCGTTGAAGTAGGAAGGTTCAGTCAGATTGGCTATAAATTCGATCGTTGGCTTGACCTTATATTCATGCAGTTGTTTTTGGATACAATATAATCGCAAGTTTGTAGCTAGAAACCCGCGATTATGCTTGGCCTATTAGAACAGAGTTTTCTGAATCAATGCCCCTTGTTATATTTGGCCCGGTAGTCTAATGGAGAAATTCCGGTAATTTTACTAAACACATTCCTGAAAGCCTTGGGGTCGTTGTAGCCCACATCATACATCACCTCTTTTACGGTCTTCCTGCTATTCTCCAGTGATTTCTTGGCAGCCTCAATCTTAAGCCGTTGCGTGTATTCTGAAGGCGTGTTCCCAGTTGCCTTGATGAACCTCCGGTCAAAAGTCCTTCGACTCACGGCGAATTTTGAAGATAATTCTTCTACCAATATCTTATCGTCCAAGCTGTGCTCAAGAAACTCCTGAGCTTCCTTTACCATGTCGTCCTCGTGCAGCTTTTGTCCGGTGAAAATGGCAAATTCAGACTGCTGATTGCGCTTGATCTCGATCTGAAACACTTTCGCACAAAAAATAGCGGTTTCCCGGTTGTAATACTTCTCCACCAGATAGATCAGAAGATTTAGGAAGGAGTAGGCTCCGCCATTGGTGTAAATTCCGTTTTCATCCGTAATGAGTTCATCCGCCTGTAAGTTCACCTCAGGGAACATGGCTCTGAATTCATCCGCAGCGGCCCAATGCGTGGAACAGCTTTTACCATCCAAAATCCCTGCGGTGGCCAATAAAAATGCACCCGTGCAAATACTGGCAATTTCGACTCCTGCCCTGTATTGCTTTTGAAGCCAGGGTATCAAGGCGTTGTTTTCCTTCATGGCCAGCTCAAAGTTGTGATTCAGGGAGGGGATGATAATCAGATCGGTACGTTGTATCGCTGTGATATCCTTGTGCGGGTTCACTGTGAAAAGGCCTTCGTAGAAGTCAATCTTATCTGTTGTGCCTGCCAGCTCAATCCTGAATACAGGTTCCTTACCCGATTGTTCAAAATATTCATTTGCCCGGTTAAAAATCTTGTAAGGGCCTACGATACTGCTCAGATTGTTCTGTCCCTGCGGCACGACGATGGTAAGATGTTTCATGTCAAGTGTTTTTGGATTTTGACAAAGATAGAGGTAAGCCCTGTCCGAATCAACCCTTATATATGTCTAAATAACACCCTAATAAAGCAGTATTTGGACATTACTTTTGTAAAAAACAAAATGAGACATCTATGAAAACGCAAGAAATCACGGAAAGCACAGCGACGGAAAGTTTTGAATACAGCTTTGAATCATCCAAATCTCCCGAGGAAGTATTCCAGGTACTCATGGAAATTGACCAATGGTGGTCCGGGCTGCATGGAGAAACCATCGCAGGAGAATCACAGAAACTAAACGATGAATTTGCATTCAGGGCAGGTAAGGGAGCACACTATTCTAAACAAAAGCTGATTGAGTTTTTACCCAATAAGCGCATAGGGTGGCAAGTATTAGAAAGCAATTTGTCTTTTCTGAAAGATAGCAGCGAATGGACAGACACAAAAATCGGTTTCGATATTTCTGAGAAAGAGCATGGTACCCTAGTGACGTTTACCCACGAGGGGCTGGTACCCCAGTTTGAGTGCTATACCAGTTGTGCAGGGGCCTGGACAAAATACATGGAGAACCTGGAAGAAAAACTGACATAAATCCAAAAGTCATAAAGATGAAACTCACCATTACGCTGCCCCTGGTGGTAGTGGGTTTACTACCCTTTACAGGGAATAATTATCCGAAAACATCAAGGGCCGACTTAATCGCCATTAAGGAAATAATATTAAAACAGAACGATATGACTACGCAAGATTATAGTACCAGCATTTTGGTGAATAAAAGCTCGGAAGAAGTATACCAGGCCATTAATAATGTTCGTGGATGGTGGTCGGAAGAAATCGAGGGGCCTACCGATGAGCTGAATAAAGAGTGGTTTTATCACTATAAAGATATACATCTCTGCAAGATGAAAGTGGTGGAACTGGTACCTAATAAAAAAGTGGTTTGGAAAGTGATGGAAAACAAGTTCAGCTTCATCAAAGACAAGGAAGAGTGGGTGGGTAACCGAATTATTTTTGATATTTCCAAAGAGGGCACTGCAACCAAATTAACTTTTACCCAGGAGGGACTTACGTCTTTTGATGAATGCTTTGACGTGTGTAGAGATGGATGGAATAATTATGTAAATAATAGCCTCTACAAACTTATTACTACGGGCAAAGGCGAGCCCAATCCTAAAGAGGGAGAGGGATTCAACAAAGAACTTGCGGATAAATGGAAGTTGAATTAAATAGCAGAAACAATAGCCGTTAACATTTTTCAAATGAGAAAGCGTTTCAGGTAGGTACCTGAAACGCTTTTTTGTAAACTATCTATAGAAAGTATAGTTTATTGACCTTATCAGCTCATAAAAGAATCGTAAGCTACTAAGCTAAATTCACCCAAATTACTTCTGTCAGTAAACGAAAATTGTATTTTCTAGCCCCCGCCTCTTCGTCTAAGGAATGATTTTTGAAGCATGAGGTGTCAATAAATCGACTATATTCAGCCTCTTCTTATTCATTAACCATTCATCACGAACTAAAAAATGCTAGCCATCCAAATAAAACAACCTGGCTCTGCCGACGAATTGATTCTCGCTCCTTTTCCTACCCCCAAGCCGGAAGCTGACGAAATCCGCGTCCGGGTTCATGCTACGGCCCTCAACCGCGCCGACATTATGCAGCGCGAGGGCAAATACCCACCGCCCGAAGGGGCAAGCCTGATCATGGGCCTGGAGATAGCAGGCGAGGTAGAGTCCGTCGGCGACAACGTAACGCGTTGGGAAATCGGCGACAAGGTATTCGGTCTGTTGCCGGGCGGGGGTTACGCCGAATTCGCCGTCATGCATCAGGATATGGCCATGCCCGTACCCAACGAATGGGAATTCACGGACGCCGCCGCGGTACCGGAAGTATTCCTGACGGCCTTTCAGGCGATGCATTGGGTAGGTCAATTGAAAGCGGGCGAAACGGTACTGCTCCACGCCGGAGCCAGTGGCGTGGGTACCGCCGCTATTCAATTAGCGCAACTGATGGGGGCGGAGGTAATTGTCACGGCGTCGTCAGGCAAGCACGAGCTATGTCTGGAATTAGGTGCGAAACACGCGATCGATTACCGCAAAGGCCCATTCCTGGAAGAATTGAAGGAATTGACCCACGGCAAAGGGGTCAATCTTATCGTAGATCCCATAGGCGGTGACTACTTCGACCAGAACATTCAGGCGCTGCAACGGGATGGCAGGTTGGTGATGCTGGCCGTGATGGCGGGCGGCAAGACTTCGGCCAACATCGGTCCTATCGTGTTCAAACGCCTGCAAATCCTGGGTACCACCCTGCGCTCCCGCAGCCGCGAATACCAGATCGAGCTCACCCGTGGTTTTATGGACTTCGCTTATGAGGCACTGGTTAATAAAACCATCCGGCCCATCGTGGATGAAGTATTTTCGTGGCACGATGTCGCCAAAGCCCACCGCTACATGGAAGCCAACCTCAGCGCGGGGAAAGTTGTGTTGCAGATAAAAGAATGAGAGAGAAAGTACGGAAGGGACAGAGTACAGGAGTACCTAAGTTGAAAAGCTTCTTCTTTTGTACTCCTGTACTTTTATACTTTGTACCTTTGCCCCTTTACACCCAATGCCATTGACTCATGCTCAATAAAATAAAAGCCCTCAGCAAAGACTACACCGCCGACGCGGTAGCCACCCGTCGTCATCTGCACATGAATCCGGAGTTGTCGTTCAATGAACACAAGACGGCCCGCTTCGTGGCGGATCAGCTCAAAGCGTTGGGCCTGGAACCGCAGGAAGGCGTGGCCGATACCGGCGTGGTGGCGTTGATTGAGGGCCGCAATCCCGAGAGCCGTGTGGTAGGTCTGCGGGCCGACATGGACGCCTTACCCATTCAGGAAGCCAATGAGGTACCCTACCGGTCGAAGGTACCCGGCGTGATGCACGCCTGCGGGCACGATGTGCACACGTCGTCGCTGCTGGGTACCGCTCGTATTCTGATGCAATTGCGTGATGAATTTGAGGGTACCGTGAAGCTCGTCTTTCAGCCCGCCGAGGAAAAAGCACCGGGTGGTGCTTCGCTGATGATCAAGGACGGCGTACTCGAAAACCCTCGCCCCGCCGGGATGTTCGGGCAGCACGTTGCTACCAACGTACCCGTGGGTAAAATCGGTTTTCGGGAAGGTATGTACATGGCTAGTACCGACGAACTATACCTGACCGTAAAGGGTAAAGGTGGCCACGGCGCCATGCCCGACCAACTGATCGATCCCGTGCTGATTGCCTCGCACATTGTCGTATCCTTGCAGCAGATCATCAGCCGCAACCGTAAACCCGCCAATCCATCGGTACTCTCGTTCGGACGCTTCATTGCCGACGGTGTAACCAATGTGATTCCCAATGAGGTAAAAATACAGGGTACCTGGCGCTGCATGGACGAGGAATGGCGCGCCGACGGACTCCGCCGTATGATCAAAATGGCCGAGGGCATCGCCGAAGCGATGGGGGGGAGTTGTGAATTCGAGGTAGTGAAGGGGTACCCTTTCCTGAAAAATCACCCCGAACTGACGCGCCGCACCAAGGCCGCCGCCATCGAATACATGGGCGCCGAAAATGTGGTGGATCTGGATTTGTGGATGGCGGGTGAAGACTTTGCCTTTTACTCCCAGGTAGTCGATTCCTGTTTTTACCGGCTGGGTACCCGCAATGAAGCGCGCGGCATCGTGTCGGGGGTACATACCCCTACCTTCGATATTGACGAAAGTGCGCTGGAAATCGGTCCTGGTCTGATGAGTTGGCTGGCCATTCAGGAACTGAACCAGCGCTAGGGTGAGAGTTATCGGGATACTATTTTGTTGGCTAAGTGGAACGCTTACTGCGTGGTCGCAGACTTCGGTTACGGGAAAAGTCGTCAACGCGCTGACCGACGAACCCGTCCCGTATGTGATCGTCACGGACGCCAGCCGCAAACTAGGCGTTCGCACCGACACCAGTGGCCTGTTCCGCTACCCGCATCCGGTGGATATGCTGGTGCTCTCCGCGCCGGGCTATAAGACGACCCGCGTCGGTACTTCCGATATTGATTCCTTAGCTATCAGGCTGGAGGAAAATCTTCTGATCATGCAGGACATTCCCTTCTCGATGAATCGTCCGCCTACAATGGTACGGGCGGGTACCTTACGAAAACATTCGCAGGGCCGGATTACCCTATGCGACTCCACATCGCAAATCGAGCACGCCCTGTATGTACCCAATGACGAAAAACAGACGGCAGTCCTCAGCAAGGTTTCTTTCTATGTACTTGGAGCCGGGCGGCCGCGCACGCCGTTCCGAATCCGTATCTACCAAAATCAAAATGGAAAACCGGGCAGTGACCTATTGGACGAAAGTGTCATCGTGCACCCGAAGTGGTGGAAGCGCTGGAAGGAAATCAAGGTAGGTCGATACAATATCGTGGTACCCCGCGAGGGATTTTTCGTAGCGATGGAATGGTTGAATACCCCCGAAAGCCGCTACACCGACCGCATGAAAATGACCGATGGTACCCTACGCACCAGCGAATGTTTCGGACAGGTACTGGGCCTGACCGACGAATTCAAAAATTGCCGCTGGTGGAGCCGCACCAACGGCGGCGCGTGGTTCCAGATGAACTGCGGAGCCGCCTCGGCAAAAAAAATCTATAATCCGATGATTCGCGTGGAGTGGCTGCGGTACCGATGAGGTACCCTACCCGGAATCAATGTTTTACAAAATGTTCCGTAAAAACCTGCTCGCCAACCGTAATCTTGATCAGGTAATTCCCCAGGGGTAGGGTACGCACATTGAAATCGGTTTTGAGGTACCCTCCTTCAGGAAGCAAGGGCTGTGATACTATAGCTTGTCCCTGTATCGTGAGCACCGCCGCGGAGGAGACTTGCCCGTAACCTAACTGATGAACAGCAACTGTCAGCATTTCGTGGGTTGGATTTGGATAAAGAATTACCATCCGGCTGGAATCCACTGAGGGTACCAAGCCGGTAATGATTGGCGTAGTATCGGGGGTACCTCCCCACAAAAGTACCGTGGCCGACTCGGCCCTACAACCCTGATTCTGAATGGCTACCTGATACGCGCCACCTTGCGTGACCGTCAGGAGGGGAGCGGTTTCGTGGGTCATCAGGACTGCGTTACGATACCATTCATAATAGTTACCAAGCTCATAGTTGGCTTTCAACACTACACTGGCTCCCGGCGGAATCTGGGTCGTGGCGGGGGGAATAATGTCCGCCGCCACGTTTACCTGCTGCACCACCACATCCGTGGATCGTACCCGACACCCACCATTACGCACCTCCACCGCGTAGCGGCCCGGCTTTACGGCCTGAAGTGTAGCACTGGTAGCCCCTGACAACAGGGTGTTATTGTAAAACCAGGAATACGTGTAGGCCTTCTCTTGGGGTGCTTTTAGCAACGCTGCCTTCCCGTTGCAAATAATGGCGCTTACCGCCGGGTCCAGGTCGGCCTTAACCGGAGTTACCTCGACCCGCGTGGCGGCCGATACCACCGCGCAGCCGCGCTGACCAATCCGGACCTGGTACATCCCGCTTTCCGTAGCCTGATGACGGGGATTGGTAGCGCCTGCCACAGGAGTACCATCACGCAACCACTGGTAGGTGTAGCCGGGGCCCGTGTTGGCCGACAGTTCCATTCCCCGACTATCGCACACCAGGATCTCGCCTTTCTGGGTAATATCGGCAAACACATCGGACGACTGTACTTTAACGGTCTTCGAGGTAGCGGTACATCCTGCCGTGCTGGCCCGCACCTCGTAGGCACCCGGCCGGTTCACTTCCAATGAACGGTCGGTACCTTTCTTGATTACGTTGCCGTCCAGCAGCCATTCATAGATGTAGCTATTGCCGGCGTTGGCCCATAACGTCAGGGTCTGGCCGGGACATAGGGTGGTATCCGTTCCGGGCGTAATGGCCGCGGTCTGTCCGCAGTCAGGCTTCTCTAGGCCACTCGCTATGAGGGCAAAAGGCTGGCGGCCATTTTTAAGAATGTTTTTATGCGAAACTGTCAGGGTATACGTCCGGCCTTTCAAAGGATTGCCGATGTAGATTTGCTCGACATTATCCCGAAAATTGTTACCCTTCCGGGCTGGTTGGGCAGGTGCCGCCGGGTCAAGTACCCAGGGCTGGTAGCTGTTAAAACCCTCCGCCATGGAAGCATCCAGATCATTGACGAGTTTGGGCGTCGTACTATTCACCGTAGTGCTGCTGGGGATAGTGGGAAGCGCCTCCGGGTCGGTCCAGCAAATGGTTACGACCAATGGCTCGCTGCCGAGGGCCACGAACTTTTGGGTGAAGATACCCCCCTGCTGAAGTACTTGCTCGGTCAGCAAGTGTTTTCCCTCGTCGTTCAGGATCACCCGCGCGGCTTTCTCCGTATTCAGCAGTCCCCAGCCGTACTCATAGCTGGGGTCGGTTTTACCCTCAGGCTTACCGGCCGTATGCAGGGCCAGCCCTTTGAGCGTCGAAGACAGCATGAAGGTGTTGGTCCGCTGCCGATATAATTCCTGCAATAGCAACAGCGAGCCCGACACGTTGGCGCTGGCCATGGAGGTACCCGTGAGCACGCCGTAAGCATCGGTATCGGTGCCCACACTGGACAGTACCTGGGTACCTACCCCTAGCAGATCGGGCTTGATGCGCCCGTCGTCGGTGGGCCCCCAGCCGCTGTAAGGCGTCATCCGGAACGTCTGGCCCTGGAGGTCGGCCGCGCCGACGGTCAGTACATTCTTGGCATTGGCCTCGCCCGGAATAATGTCGTAACCGTCGTTCCGGCTGCGGGGCAGGGTACTTTGTACATCGGTATTTTTCAGATAATACTTCGTGCCCAGTGGTGGTCCGTTTTCTATCCGCTTGTTATCGGCCGACCGCACCATAAGAAAATACGGAAAATTAGCGGTAATGCGGTCTACCTCGCTGACCGCCTCGTCGTAGAAGCCGAAGCGGTAATCCTGCGTCTCACTGATGGCGGGGGTACCCCACCACTCCCACTTTTCGTCGTTGGAGTTGCCCGGTCGGCTCGTGTCCAGTAGCCAGCCCGCTACGGGCCCGTAGGCATGGTTAGAAATAAGCAAGTTGGGGGCCTGCTGGACAATTTCGCTCAGGTCATTATCAAAGTTCCAGGCCAGTAATTCCGCGCCAAAAGCCATGCCTTTTGCCAAAGGATATATACCTTGTGCTATCAGAATACCGGCCATGTGCGTAGCGTGGTCGTTGGCTATAGCCCCGGCCTGAGCATCCGCCTGTTTTATTCTTCCGCTCAGCTCACGGTGATCTGCCCGCACATTCCCACCATCCCACAGTGCCATTTTGCCCTTCATTTCCGGACTGCTCCCGCTCAGTTTCAGGCTTAGCCCGCCCCCATCATACAGGGCCGCCGTATGCGTTCCGGTGGCCAGGGGAGTAGTGTGCGTGGTGTAGTATACAGGCTGACCCAGGGCATCGGTACGCTGCAGAGCCAGCGAGCGTCCTGAACCAAGCTCAATCCGGAGCGGCCACTTCTGAAGGCGCGCCTTTTGAAGGGTATTCTGATATTGCCTGAGGTAAAAATCAGTTAGAGCCGCTGTGGTAGGGTCGAGACGATTCTGATCTGTTTTTAATATTGCCTGAGCCCATACAGACGGGGAAATCCGCACGATTAGCACAAGTGCTAGAAGAAGGGTATACCGACAATTTTTCCGGTAGGGGGTAAATGCTTTTTTCATCAACAAAATTCTTCCTGACACGGGGTTCTGTGAACTGATCGTGTGGTCTAGTGTGTGTAGATTCAGACAAGGTAGTAGCAAAAACCATACCGCTCAGTGCTTTTCCTTAACCCATTCGGTAGGTTTTTCGTAAAGGCCTGAATCCTGGAATAAAGATAAGGGAAATGAGGTGTCGTTGTGCCCGTGCAATCCAGTAAATACCGATCGATGGAAGGATTATTTAAAAGGTATCCGAAACAGAAGAATTTGGCACAGTCGGTGAAGCTACCGGAGGAGTGGTACGCATGTAGCGTTTGAATAGACTACCTATCTTAAGGCCGATGACTCCGAAAATGGCCTCTTTAAAAATGCCAGCTGACATTTTTGATTCGCCCAAGGTACGGTCCGTAAAGATGATGGGTACCTCCGTAATGCTGAAACCGTACTTCCAGGCATCGAATTTCATTTCAATCTGAAAGGCATAACCCACAAACTTGATATGGTCCAGAGGCAGGGTTTCAAGTACTGAACGGTGGTAACAAATGAAGCCCGCCGTGGGATCCATAATCGACATTCCGGTAATAAACCGCACATAATGGCCCGCAAAATAGGACATCAGTACACGTTTCATGGGCCAGTTGACCACGTTGACGCCCCGGATGTACCTTGAGCCGATCGCGATATCATGGCCTTCCCCGGCACAGGCCTCATGCAAGCGCACCAGGTCTTCGGGATTATGGGAGAAATCGGCATCCATTTCAAAAACATAGGAGTACCCCCGCTGCAAGGCCCATTTGAATCCGTGAATATATGCCGTTCCCAGACCAAGTTTCCCTTTCCTCTCCTGCAGGTGGAGTTGCTGTGGAAACTCCACCTGCAGCTCTTTTACTTTGAGGGCCGTTCCGTCCGGAGAACCGTCGTCCACAATGAGCAGGTGAAAATCCTTGGGCAAACTGAACACCTTTCGGACGATCGCCTCTACATTTTCTATTTCGTTATAGGTAGGAATGATAACAACGGAATCAGTCACGGTGTCAGTTCGGCTTATATGGGATCTCAAAATCAGCTATTATAGCTTTATCTGTTTCTTCTTCTCACGTATTTCCAGGTTTTTCTCGACTTGATCGTAAATCTCGGTCAGATAGGCCGGGTGCGAGGTGTAAAAAGAATAGCTTTTCCTGTAAAGTAAGGTATCTACTTTATATTTTTTCCAGATTTTCTTCTGCAACTCACCGTACACCATGACCGAAGAATCCAGGGAGCGTAGCTGCATGTTCGTTACCTGGGCCTCGGCCACATGGATGTCCGCCAGAATTTTCGCCATCTTATCTTGCGGAATCAAATCGCCTGGCGGTTTTTCATCCCCGCTGCAGGCCAGCAGAATCAGGAGAAAGCCGGGGATCAGCAAAGATCGAAAAAATAGGTTTCTCGGCATGGCTCGGGCAAATTGTCTATATTTGTCTTGATAAGGGTAACGCTGCAAAGGTCGTAAATCTTTCAAATCAATCACCCTTCCATTACTTATTCCATCACTAAATCCCGTGCGGGTACCTCCCGGCCAGCCGATTCATGTTCCAGGATTTCCTCACCAAACTCCGGCAGTATGAAATACGCATCCGAAAGGCGGTCAATAGCGAGCGGCACGGCAATTTTCATTCCGTGTTTAAAGGGTCGGGCCTCGAATTCGATGATCTGCGCCTGTACCAGTACGGCGACGATGTGCGGGCTATCGACTGGAACACCTCGGCCAAAGGCCACGGTACCTACATCAAGATTTTTAAAGAAGAAAAAGAGCAAACCGTCTTTTTCATGGTCGATGTGAGTGCATCCCAACAGGTAGGCGACCCCAGTCGCCTCAAAATCGACACGACCAAGGAAATTTGCGGCGTGCTGGCCCTGTCGGCGATTCAGGAGGCTAGTCGGGTGGGACTACTTTGTTTTTCGGATCAGAAAGAACGTTACATTCATCCATCCGATGGTCTCAAGCACGGCTATAATTTTATTTCAGAATTGTTCAAACTGGCACCCGGTTCACCCCGAACCAATATTTCAGAAGCGATTCTGCTTACGTTGAACGTACTCAAACGGCGCAGCCTGATCTTCCTGATTTCCGATTTTATCGACACTGACTATGAACATAACCTGAAAGCTCTGGCCCGCAAGCATGACCTGATCGTGATTCATGTGCACGACCAGCGTGAAACCAACCTGCCGCGATTAGGGATTATACCCATTTATGATGCCGAGAAGCAGGCCCGGGTGTGGGTCAATACATCATCGGCACAGTACCGCACCGACATGTGGTCGCAGTTTCAGAAACGACGGGAGACGCTTGAGCGCCTGTGCCGGCAAAATAAGGCCGACTACCTTTCGCTGGATGCCGGCGAAGACTATGTTCCGGCACTCATTCGTCTGTTTCGAGTGCGGCGCTACGTCTACAACGGGGGACGCTCCTGAGAATATAGCTTGAATAATGAAAATAAACCGGGTACCCTGATAAGCTTTGAATGGCTCGCGATTCCGTTGCCTACGAGCCAAAATCGGGAGATCCGAATACCGAAAAACTGTATCTGATTTGTCCATCCGTTGTATATACCGCTTCTGTTTCCTGATTTTCGGGCTACTCGGATGGATGGCCTGGATACCTGGCTTTGTCTGGGCCCAGTCCTCTGTCCCCAAGCCCGTGGGTCGATTCCTGTCAGACACCATCGAGGTAGGTAAGCCTTTTTCGTACGCTTTCAGTTATCTACATGATTCGGAAATGGACGTTTTTTTTCCGGATTCCTCCTTTGATTTCTCTCCTTTCACCTTTGTGGACCAGGAGTACTTCACCACCCGAACCGACTCGCTGGGCAGTTTGGATAGTACGGTCTACCGTCTGATGAGCTTCGAGGTGGCGGCTGTTCAGGCCATCCGCCTGCCCGTATATGTGCTGGCAGTCCGCGATTGTACCGCAGTGTTCGCCGAAACTGACACTATTGCCTTACGTTCTACCCTACCTGTAAGCACCCGGCTGGATACCCTAAGCCTGCGCCCCGAAACTGAGGTAGCCCTGCTGCGGCGGCAGTTTAATTATCCTGTATTCATGGCTTTTATCGTGTCGGCCGGCCTGCTATTCTTGGCGATATACTGGCTTTTTGGGCGCGGAATCATCCGACAATGGCGTATTTTCCAATTGCAGCGGCGCCACCGCGACTTCATCCGTACCTTTGCACGCCTCAATCGTACGGCTCGCGAGCGTGATAGCACCGAGGAGGCCGAAAAAGCTGTGGTGGTTTGGAAAGACTACCTGGAGGAAATTGAAAAGAAACCTTTTGCCACTTACACGACCCGGGAAATAGTGGACAACATTCCGGACGATGCCCTGGAAGAGGCACTAAAAACCATGGACCGGATAATTTACGGACAAGTGAAATCAAAAAAAATGGAAACATCCCTGCAGGTACTCAGAAATGTGGCCCAGCGAATCTACCAGCGACAGCGGACGGAAATCGTACGGGCCGGTAAGCGGGAACTACTGGACGAATAAAGTTATGGATGAATGGTTTTCGTTGCACTGGTTCGGATGGGATGCCTTACGGGCCTTTCAGTGGGCGCATCCCTCTTTTTTGTATGCCATTCCTGCCATTCTGATTGCATTCTGGCTCAGGAATGCTTTCCACCGGAAGGCCCGGCAATTTCTGGTTATTCCCTACGAGGCTACAAAAATCGGAAGCGGATGGCCCACCCGACTGCGCTACGTGCAGCCCGTCTGTGCCGGCCTGGCGCTGATGTGCATCCTGATGGCCCTGGCCCGTCCTCAGATCGTCAATGCCCGTACTGACCGATTTTCTGAGGGAATCGACATCATGCTACTGCTGGACGTGTCCGACTCCATGCTCGAAAGAGACTTGGCCCCCGATCGCCTCACAGCGGCCAAGCGGGTGGCACGGAACTTTATCAGAGGGCGTTTGCAGGACCGCATCGGGATTATCATATTCGCAGGTGAAGCCTATTCTCTATGTCCGCTCACGACGGATTACAACCTGCTGTATGGCTTTCTAAACGATATCCGGCCGGATATGATCCGCACGGCGGGTACCGCCATCGGCAGTGCGCTGGCCGTTGGCGTGAACCGGATGCGCGATTCGAAAAGTCAAAGCAAGGTAGCTATTCTGATTAGCGACGGCGACAATACCTCGGGCAACCTGGACCCAATCACGGCCGCCCGCCTGGCCAAGGCTTTCGGCGTGCGCATTTATACCATTGCTGTGGGTAGTACCCGGCCACAAGTCAAAAAAGATACGTTGAATGTCGCTGCGGCCCAGGTGGATGAGAGCGAATTACAGAACATTGCCGCTGCGGCCGACGGAAAGTATTTTCGGGCGGGCGATAACAACACGCTGGGCAATGTATTTGGCCAGATCAATACCCTCGAAAAAGTAAAGTTTAGGAATGTCACCTCCCGGGAGGTGAAGGACTACTACCGGGTGTATCTCTACTGGGCCATAACACTGCTGCTCATGGCCTTAGCGACCAAGAGTACTTTTATGAGCAATATTCTGGAAGACTGATGCTGAAATCCTACCATACCAAGGGCGTCATTGAAGCGGGCCTCGACGAGGTGGGCCGGGGCTGCCTGGCGGGGCCAGTCGTGGCGGCCGCGGTGATCCTGCCCCCTGATTACACTCACTCCCTGCTGACCGATTCGAAGCAGTTGACCAGAGACCAGCGTAATCAATTGAAAATCGAGATCGAACGGGATGCCCTGGCGTGGTCGATCGCGGAAGCTTCGTGCACCGAAATCGACGAGATCAATATTCTGCAAGCCAGTTTCCTGGCCATGCACCGAGCGGTAGCTACCTTGCCTCTTGAACCGGAACACTTACTGATAGACGGAAATCGCTTTGTACCCTACCCTACCTTACCGCATACCTGCGTTACCAAGGGCGATTCGCTTTTTCTTTCGATTGCCGCTGCTTCGGTACTGGCCAAAACCTATCGCGATGATCTGATGGCGCAGCTTGCCGAAGAATTTCCCCACTATGGTTGGGATACCAACGTAGGGTACCCCACCATCCATCACCGGCGGGCCCTCAACGAAAAAGGTCCGACGGTTCACCACCGCCGGACCTTCCGCCTGAGCTATTAGCTATTATTTCGTATCCAGCCAACCGCGTACCTGACGCCGCGTGAATTCAACCACTACTCCGTATATGAGATGGCCGGCAAATTCGCTGGTGGCGAATTTCAGGGGCTGCTTCAATGGCCAGGGTTCGGTATTCATCATCGGTAGCACCGAGCCATGCGTGACGCCGTACAGGGCGGTACCCAACATACTTCCCAATCCTTTCTGAGCTTGGGGAAGTACCTCGATGGCACCGCCATACAAAGCGCCGATACCCGTACCGAAGACCCAATGTATGGATTGCTCTACGACCGGTTTTTCAGCTTTGGTAAGATCCTCCCCCACTGCTTCCTCCTTAACGCGGTCCGCGAGTACTACGGGGGGTGAATCCCGGTTGGCAGGACGGGCGGGGAGTACTTCCTCCCACACCGTTTTGATGGCGGTACCTACCAGTCCGGCCACGGCGCCCGCCAGAATACCTTTCCAGATATTTTGATTCATGAGTAATGCTTTTGAAAGTTGTCTGACATTGTGTTTCAAATTTCATACCAACTTCAAAAAAGCGTGCCGCAATGGAATTGTGGCAATTCCATTGCGGCAGTTCTTGGTTTGGAGTTCAGAGTTTCCTGGTATTCGAAACCAAACAACTCGGAACACTAGACAGGAATTCCTATGCCCGTGGTCGCTTGTAGAGGGGTACGGTACTACACGGCTCACCGAACATCAGGCTCTGCACCACGGGTTTCAGCAGACGGGTGATTTCCACGTAGGCCGAGGTAGGTACGGGATGTTTGCTGCATCCTTTCACCACCACCCGCGCATCCCGGAAATTCTCTATATTAATCCGACTGATTGCGTCATAGAATAGCTTATTTTCCAGTGCCGTCAGATCGCCAAATACTATCGCGTGCGCATGGGGTTCCAGTTTGATGGCAAGTAGCATATACGCCCAAGTAGGTACGATGGCATCTTCGCTACAGATAATAGCCACGTTCTTATCCTGATAGGTACTCCAATCGTGGTTTTTCAGGAATTCCCGAAAGTCCTTTTCGCGCAGAATCAGGCCCTGAAACAGGTTGTCTTTTAGATCGTACACTACCCGCTCGCCAGGATGGTAGTACTCTTCCAGATCGAGCGAAACCAGGCTGCTGTTGGCTACTTTATTGATAATTTCATTTTCCATGAGAAATACTGATTGGGGGTCGGAGCGGTAGCCACGGCGCTATTCACTTTTTGACCTTTGTACTCTAAACCACCTTTTTCCTCGGGGTAGTTCCCATAAAATCCTTGAGGTAGTACGGCTCGAAGGAAGCCAGATCCTCAAACCGTCCGGCGGCGTAGGCTTTTGAAGCCAGCATTCCTACGGTACGGGCCGAAGGTTCGATCAGTTGGTTGGGAAAATGGGCGTTGGGATGGGTACCTAACAGCGGGCGGGATTTGGCGGCACCATCCCCAAAAAACACGACGGGAGATTCCTGCAATAGGTCCGCAAACGAGTTTTCATCCAGAATGACGGCCCGGGTAGGCTGTACAGTTTCAAGATAGGTATCGTACACGGCCGCAAAAACCTCCATGCGCCGGGCGTCGATCATGGGGCAGAAAAGGTACCCCTGCGGATAATACGCGGTGATTTGGGCCGTCATGGCGGCCAGCGTTTCGATCGCAATCAGCGTTTTGTCCAATGCGTAGCACAATCCTTTGGCGGTGGAAACGCTCACGCGTAAGCCCGTGTACGAACCGGGACCTTTGGCCACAGCCACCGCGTCGAGGTCAGTCAGGGCGTACCCGGCATGCTCTACGGCGTTCTTCATCAATGTAGTAAGCATGGACGAAGAGGAACGGTCCGTGAGCAGATCGTAGGAAGCCGCGAGCTGTCCGTCGGCGTGCACCGCCACCGAACAGCCGCGCGTTGAAGTGTCGATACTGAGAATGAGCATGAAAGGCCATTGGCCATCAGCTATCAGCCAATGGCTTTTGAAGATATTTTATTTTTTCGCTTTCAGCAACTCGTTGTAGCGGTCCATGTCTTTGTAAAGCGCCAGAGCGGCCTTCATTTCGGGATCGTTGTTGAACGAGGCTTCCTTCATGCCTTTTTCCAGGTAGTAGTGCTTGACGATTTCTTCCTGCAAAAGGGCTTTTATTTCGTCTTTATGGATTTGCAGGTCGTTGTCTTTACTATGCGAAAGTTTGGTTTTCAAGGCCTTCAACTGATCCTCGATGGTACCGATGGATTTTTCCTTTTTGGCTGACGCTTCCAGCTCGTTCAGGTCTTTTTCCACCTGCGTCGTGTAGCCATACTCCTTGTCACCCAACCACTTGACAAAATCCTGGTACTCGGCATCGGTCACGGCAAACTCCCGAGCGGGCTTGATGGTCGCGTGTTCGGCATGGTACTTTACGGCGTAGTCAAAGAGCAACCGTTTGCGCGCCAGCGACATGGCCAGTGGCGAGTAGGTTTCCTTTTCAGTCAGGATGTCGGGAAGTACCCCGCCTCCATCGTACACCACGCGACCCGCACGGGTTGTAAAAGCCGTCTGCAGCGAATCAGGTACCTTACCCACGCTGCCGTCCTCGTTGCGGTGGCTGTAATCAATCGCCTGGATGCAACGGCCACTCGGAATGTAGTACTTGGCCGTGGTGATTTTCATTTTGGTATTGTACGAAAGATCGCGGGTGGTCTGTACCAGCCCTTTCCCATAGGTACGTTGCCCGATCAGCACGCCCCGGTCGTAATCCTGAATCACGCCCGCCACAATTTCCGCCGCCGAGGCACTGTGGTTGTTGGCCAGTACCACTACGGGAATCTCGGTATCCAGCGCCGGATTATACGCCTCATAGGTTTTATTCCATTCGGTCACTTTTCCTTTGGTCGAAACGATTTCTTCTCCTTTGGGAATGAACACGTTGGAAATTTCAATGGCCATGTTCAGCAAGCCACCCGGATTCTCGCGCACATCCAGTACCAGTTTTTTCATTCCCTTACCTTTCAATTCCTGGAAGGCATTGCGCACTTCGCGCGAAGCGGTAGCCGTGAAGTCTTTCAAATCGATGTACCCGACTTCATCGTTGATCATACCGTAGTAGGGTACGTTAGTTACCTTCACCACATCACGACTCACAGGAATTTCCAAAGGTTTCGGAGCGCCGTAGCGTTTGATCGTCAGCTTGACGGTCGAGTTAGTCTGGCCGCGCAAAAGCTTACCGGGATCAGAATCATCAAGGGTCGAAAGGTCGATGCCATCGATTTTTAGGATTTCGTCGCCGAGTTGCAATCCTGCTTTCTGAGCGGGTGTATCCTCGTAAACCATCATAATGATGTGCTTATTTTCCAACGAACTCACCAGCGCCCCGATGCCGTTATACTTGCCGGTGGTCATGGTCATGTAATCCTCAATGTCGTCCTCGGCGTAGTACACCGTGTAGGGATCGAGGTTTTTCAACATGCCATCGATGCTGGTTTTGATAAGCTTATTAGGATTCACCTCATCGACATAATAAGCGTTGAGTTCCTTGAAGAGCGTGGCATAGATGTCGAGGTTGCGGGCAATCTCGAACAAGCGGTCGTCCTGCTTGAAAGAGATGAAGGCGAGACCCGCCACCACCGGAACGGCAAGCCAAAAAGAACGTAGGTGCTTTTTCATAAAACAGTAGGTTGATGGGGAAGCTATAAGCTGACGGCTAGTTGGGTTTGGCCATTTGGCGCAATACCTTAATCATGGCTTTCTCAATAACGTCGTAAGTACTTATTTCTTTTGCAAGATACAAAAAAGCGATGGAGGTCGGGTAAGGTACCTCAGGATTCTGCAAGAGGATCGGCTTGTGCAGACGATACGCTTCGCGGCAGCGGCGGCGGATAAGGTTGCGGTCTACGGCGCGCTTGAAGTTACGCTTGGAAACGGAGAAGAGTACCTGCGGCAGTGGAGAAGGTACCCCTTGGTAGGTGTCTGAGGTCTCTGACAATATCGAATCATCGAACGTCGAGTGTCGGGCTTCAGACGTCCCTTCAAAGTACAGTACCCGGAATGGGAAGAGGTAGAAGGTCTGGACTTCCTTGCTACCACGCTTAAAAAGCCGGTCGATTATCGACCGGCTTCGCAATTTTTCGTCTTTTTTGAAAGTCTGCTTCAAACTTCTGGTAGTAAAAAAGCTTGTGAACAATATGCCCCAAGCGATCCAACCACGCCAGCCTGCCGACTTACCAAAGTTGTATTACTGCTTGTGACGCTTCTCGTCGGACACAGTCAGTTTCCAGCGGCCCTTGGCCCGGCGACGCTTGATCACATTCCGACCGTTGGCCGTAGACATGCGATCCATGAATCCGTGCTTGTTGCGGCGCTTGCGCTTGGAAGGTTGGTAGGTACGTTTCATCTCAGTATCAAAATTATAGCTCTAAAAATTTCGTCGGTTCACGATTTGGGTTGGCAAAGGTAAGGAATTTTTGAAAAGGATGCCAAACGGAACGTGATATTTCTGGGGTACTTACTAACACAGAAATATCAGAACGGCAAATTTAACTTTTATTAATTCAGCACCTGCCCGCAAACGCCTTAGTTTTGACTTCATTTAATTCTTGATAGAGTGTCCGGAAAAAGTATAAAGTCCTTGTGGCTTTGGATAGGGCTTTCAGTGACCCTGCTGTGCTATGTAGGCGTTTACCTGTTTCTTTATGCTACCAAGGACCAGCAGACCATGCGGTATCGGTCAACATCGTTACCGAGTGATTTCAAATACAATTTTCCCCAAGAAACCGAAGAACTGAACATTCAAACGCCACGAGCCGGGAGGCTGAATACCTTGCTTTTCAAGGCATCCAAATCAAAAGGAGTGGTTTGCTTCTGGAAAGGCAACGGGGGTACCTTAGCCAATTGGGGAGGCATAGCTCCTACCTTTCTTCAATTCGGTTATGACGTGCTAGTGACCGATTATCGGCAACATGGAAAAAGCAAAGGAAACATCAGTCTGACCAATTTCTACAGCGATGCCCAAACGGTTTATGACTCTTTGAAGCGTCGCTATCGAGAATCCAATATTATCGTTTGTGGCTATTCATTAGGTGGCCGGGTGGCGGCTCATCTGGCTTCTACCAACCGACCCAAATTCACCATTCTGATCGATCCGGCTTCTGCCGGTGGTGACTTTAGCGACCGATTTACGGATTTTCTATACTACCCATTCCCCTCGGTGAACGGTTTTGTCTTTCCCACCCAGGAAGATGTACAAAAAGCGCCAAGTCCCGTTGTCGTCGTCAGTACAGACAACCCAAACAGTACTGCTTACAAATTAAAATCCTTGTTAGATTCCAACGATACGTTTCTAGCCATAACAGGATCAACCCACGAAACCATTTTAACCCACCCCCAAACGACGCAACTAATCAAGAAGCTACTCTGCGTCTCTCACTAGGATTAGGTACCTCCTTAAAGTGCAGTCAGGCGGAAACCCCTGACTGCACGCCGAAAAGCTCCAAACCCCTTATTTTCCTTCTGCCTCGGGCAAACTAAAGGAACATTTTTTGGGTTAAAGTCAGGATAGGCCTGCGCGGCGCGGCCATCCTTAACCCAAGCCCGGCAAAGCAGTCAACGCATGACAAACCAACCCGAAGTTTCTACCGAAGAAATTCCTTTTGAAGACCTCGATCCCCGCCGCTATATCCTGATCAAAGGCGCGCGGGTCCACAACCTTAAAAATATCGACGTAGCCATTCCCCGCAACAAACTGGTGGTGGTCACGGGGCTTTCCGGCTCCGGCAAATCGTCGCTGGCCTTCGATACGCTTTTTGCGGAGGGGCAGCGCATGTACGTCGAGAGCCTGAGCAGCTACGCCCGGCAGTTTCTGGGCCGCATGGAAAAACCCGAGGTGGAGTACATCCGGGGCGTGTCGCCTGCCATTGCCATCGAGCAGAAGGTCAACACCCGTAACCCGCGCTCGACGGTAGGTACCAGTACCGAAATTTACGATTATCTCAAACTGCTCTTCGCCCGTATCGGCATCACCTACTCGCCTGTGTCGGGTGAGATCGTGCGCAAGGATACCGTCACCGATGTAGTGGATTACATACTTTCGCACGACGAAGGTACCCGGGTGTACATCATGGCGCCGCTGCTGGTGCGGCCGGGACGTACCTTGCCGGAGGAACTCAATATTCTGCTTTCCAAGGGCTACAACCGCATTGTGCGCGGCGGTGAAACCCAATTCATCGAAGAAGTACTCGAAAGCGAAGCACTCGCCGAGATTTCCGAGGCCGAGGAATTGTTCATCCTCATCGACCGCGCCGCCGTGCAGCACGACGACGAAGACACGCAATACCGCCTTTCCGATTCGGTGCAGACGGCGTTTTTCGAAGGCGAAGGTACCTGTACCGTCGAAATTGTGGGTGGCGAGAAGCGGGTATTTTCGGATAAATTTGAGCTGGATGGCATTCTATTCGAGGAGCCGAGCGTCAATCTGTTCAGTTTCAACAATCCCTACGGAGCCTGCAAGCGGTGCGAGGGCTTCGGCAAGGTACTGGGCATCGATCCCGACCTGGTGATTCCCGATAAAAGCCTTTCGGTGTTCGAGGGAGCCGTAGCTCCCTGGCGAACGGAGAAAATGAGCGAATGGCTCAAGCCACTCCTGCGCAACGGCATCCGCTTCGATTTTCCGATTCACCGTCCGTATAAGGATTTGAGTAAAGCGGAAAAAGACCTGCTCTGGACCGGCAACAGCTACTTCCGCGGCCTGGATGCTTTTTTCCAGGAAGTCGAAAGGCAAACGCATAAAATTCAGTACCGCGTGATGCTCTCGCGGTACCGGGGCCGCACGACTTGTCCCGACTGCCGGGGCTCGCGGCTGCGGAAAGATGCCGCCTACGTAAAAATCGGCGGCGCTTCCATAACGGATCTGGTATTGCAATCCATTAACGATGCGCTGGATTTTTTCAAAAACCTTGAACTCGACGAGAACGACCAACAGATTGCCCGGCGCATCCTGACCGAAATCAATAACCGCCTGGAATACATGGTACGGGTAGGCTTGGGGTACCTTACGCTCAATCGCCTGACCAATTCGCTGTCGGGTGGTGAATTCCAACGGATCAAACTGGCCACCTCGCTCGGGAGCGCGCTGGTGGGTTCCATGTACATTCTGGACGAGCCCAGCATCGGTCTGCACCCCCGCGACACGCAGCGGCTGGTGGGTGTACTCGAATCGCTGCGCGACCTGGGCAATACGGTCATTGTGGTCGAGCATGAGGAAGAGGTGATGCACGCCGCCGATCAGATCATCGACATTGGGCCCGAAGCGGGCACGGGCGGCGGGCAATTGGTTTTTCAGGGCGACTGGGACACCATCAAAGCGTACGGAGAAGCCGCCCGGGAAACGACCAGCGCCCATTCCTACACGCTGGATTTCCTGCTGGGCGACGATTCTATTCCGGTACCCACCTTTCGTCGGAAATTCACGCATTTTCTGGAAATCAAAGGCGCACGGGAAAATAATCTCAAAGACGTACAGGTCAAATTTCCCCTGGGTACCCTGACTGTGGTGACGGGCGTGAGCGGTTCGGGCAAATCGACGCTGGTGCGTAAACTGCTGTACCCCGCCCTGATGCGCAGCAAAGGCGAGTACGGCGAGGACGTGGGTAAATTTGACGAACTGAGCGGTAGCCTCGATCGCGTGGAGGCCGTAGAAATGATTGACCAGAATCCGATTGGCAAGTCATCGCGCTCCAATCCCGTCACCTATATTAAAGCCTATGACTACATTCGTCAGATGATGGCCGACTTACCTTTGGCGAAAGCGCGGGGTTACAAGCCCTCGCACTTTTCGTTCAATGTGGATGGCGGTCGCTGTGAAGTGTGCCAGGGCGAAGGTCAGGTCAAAATCGAGATGCAGTTCATGGCCGATATTTACCTCACCTGCGAGGGTTGCGACGGCCGCCGGTTCAAGCAGGAGATTCTGGAAGTCAAATACCATGATAAGGACGTGGCTGATATTCTGGATATGACCGTGGACGACGCTATCGCTTTTTTCAAAGGCAACGAGGACCGGCTGGTCGAAAAGCTGCAACCCTTGCAGGATGTGGGGCTGGGCTATGTGACGCTGGGGCAGTCGTCCAACACGCTGTCGGGCGGGGAGGCACAGCGGGTCAAGCTGGCTTCGTTTCTGGGAAAAGGAAATTCCAACAAAGGCAAAACGCTCTTCATCTTCGACGAACCGACCACCGGACTGCATTTTCATGATATCAAGAAACTGTTGGCGGCCATCAACGCGCTGGTCGATCAGGGCGATAGCGTGATCATCATCGAACACAACATGGAAGTCATCAAAAGCGCCGACTGGATCATCGACCTGGGTCCCGACGGCGGCGATGGCGGCGGCTACATCACCTTTACAGGTACCCCCGAAGAAATGGTACATCTGGAAGGAAACCACACGGCGGATTATCTGAAGGGGAAGATTAGTTTATAAAGGTACAGAGGGACAAAGGAGCAAAGGCACAAAGTGGCATCTTCGATAATGAGTAGAGAAACCAGATTTATCGCTTGACCTAAAAAACAAAAAACAAAAAACAGCCCCTTCCATGAAACTCTACCGCACGCTGCACGGCATCCTGCTGGAAAAAGAAGACCAATACTATCGCCTCCACGAATCCGACTGGGATACCGTCGTGAACCGCGACGATCTGTACGATTGGCTCGTGACCCAAACCGAAAGTTTGCTTTTGCTCCCTTTCAACGATAGCTCGCCCATGCCCGAGGTAGTCGCGCCCATTGGTACGCAGGAGGTGTGGGCGTCGGGTGTGACCTACTTCCGCAGCCGCGAGGCGCGTATGGAGGAGTCGGAGAAAGCCGGAGGCGGTAGTTTTTACGACCGCGTCTATTCCGCCGAACGCCCCGAATTATTCTTCAAAGCCAACGCCTGGCGCGTCGTGGGCGATTCGGGCGAGGTACGCATCCGCAAGGATTCGGGCTGGGATGTACCCGAACCCGAACTGACGCTGTTTGCTACTTCGTCGGGTAAACTGGTGGGCTACACCATCGGCAACGACATGAGTTCGCGCAGCATCGAGGGCGAGAATCCGCTGTACCTACCCCAGGCGAAATCGTACCGGGGCAGTGCCGCCCTGGGCCCCTGCCTGTACGTACCGGCCGAGCCGCTTTCGCCCGAAAGCGAAATCAGCATCGCCATCATCCGCGGTGGTGAAGAAATATTTGGCAATACGGTGCAGCTCAACCAAATGAAACGCAAGCCCGAAGAATTGCTGGGGTACCTGTTCCGGGAGTTGGATTTTCCGCAAGGTGCCTACCTCATGACGGGCACGGGTATCATTCCTCCTTCGGAGTTTACGCTGCAATCGGGCGATAAAATCTATATAACCATCGAGCCCATAGGTACCCTCGTGACTACGGTAGCGTGAGGTATCCTCTTGCCACGTGTGGTGTCAGGTGTTTCCCCCTGACACCACACAAGTCTGACTGCATTTTTTATCAAGTATTTACGTATGTTTGTTAAGTAGCTATTCCCCAATACCATGAGTGTTCTACTGGACAGAATTACTATAAATCCCAAAATTTGCCATGGCAAGCCCATCATTCGCAATAAGCGGTATCCCGTAGAATTGATTTTGGATTTGCTGTCAGCGGGTAGTACGCATGGGGAAATTCTGGCGGATTATCCGGCACTCGAAGAAGAGGACATTCTGGCGTGCCTGGCCTATGCCACCAAACTATCCAGAGTTGTTTCCACCTGACGCCACGGCTAAAATATTGAAGTAGAAAAACTTTATGATGAACAGAGGCCAATTGATTGAGCTTATAGAAGAATTAGTAAAACAACCTAACGAAAGTGAATGGGTAGAATTCAAACTCAATTTCCATTCTCCTGAGGAGATTGGAGAAAGGCTTTCAGCTTTGTCAAATGGTGCTTGCATTCATAATCAACCATTTGGTTACCTAGTTTTTGGAGTAGAAGATAAAACCCATGTTGTAAAGGGAACTACATTTAAAGCCAAATCTCACAAAAAAGGAGGTGAAGATCTAGAACATTGGTTAGCTAATCGCCTTAACCCAAGAATTGATTTTATAGTTTATGAATTTGATTACGATGCGCAAATCCATATCTCAATCTACGTGATCCCAGCCACTAGAAATCGTCCCGTTGATTTTTTGAATATTTCATACATTCGAGTAGGTTCCATTACTAGGAAACTGACCGAATTCCCAGAAAAAGAGGCTAAAATTTGGAGAAAAGAAACAGTTTCTTTTGAGAAGGAAATAGCAAAAGATAATCTAACTTCTTCCGACATAGTAAAATTTCTTAGCACAGAAGCATATTTCGACTTACTACAAATCCCCTACCCCTCTAACCAGCAAGGAGTTATTGATAAGTTTGTAGAAGAAGGATTAGTAGTAAGAAAATCAGGATATGCCATTACCAAACTTGCAGCCATTCTGTTTGCTAAGAATTTGGGCGACTTCGAAAATGTGGAAAGGAAATCCATCAGAGTAATTGTATACAAAGGAAAGAATAAAGTAGAAACCGAGAGAGAACAAACTGGAATAAGGGGATACGCTTTGGGATTCGGAGGTTTGGTCGATTGGGTTAATAGTAAACTACCTGCCAATGAAGAGATTGGAAAGGCCCTTCGAAAAGATACTCGGATGTATCCAGAGATAGCTGTTCGTGAACTCATTGCTAATGCATTAGTACATCAGGATTTTTCTGTCAAAGGATTTCCGATGATTGAGATATTTACAGATCGCATTGAAATTTCAAACTCAGGTACACCTCTTGTGACGCCAGAAAGATTTATTGATGCCTATATATCAAGAAATGAAAAGCTTGCAGATTTAATGAGACGATTGGGCTTTTGTGAGGAGAAAGGGAGTGGATTAGACAAAGTGATATTTTATAACGAGTTATACCAACTTCCTCCAATCAACATCATTGTTTCTGAAAATCGAACAAGGATTACTTTATTCAGTTATAAGTCTCTGAACGATTTAGATAAAAAGGAAAAAATCAGAGCTTGTTATCAACATGCCTGTCTCAAATATGTCTCCAATGAGAAAATGACTAACCAATCTCTAAGAGATAGGTTTAAAATAGAGGATCATAATTATTCAATTGCATCAAGGATTATTCGAGATACAATTGAAGCAGAATTAGTTAAGGAAGATGATCCAGACAATAAATCAAGGAAATATGCCAGCTATATACCTTATTGGGCCTAGTTCTTTATGTGATGGTCATGTGATTCTTACCATGTATATAGAATCTAACTAATTGGTTATTAGCCAAGTGTTATGTGATCGTCATGTGATCGGCCTATTTTAAGGAAACTAAATCCGCAGCGTAGCGAGCCGCCCTGATTGGGGCGGTTCGCTTGCCTAGTAGGTTGGACCTTTCCTAAAACCGCCACCGCACAAAGGCTTCCATGGCCTCATACTCGGCCAGGCCGAGTTGGTCGTACAGTTGGGCAGTACCCTGATTGCGTTCCTCGGCGCGCTGCCAGAACTCCCGCGAATCGTCGCCCTGGAACACTACACCGTCTTTCTGGGACTGGTGCTTAAAAATTCCCATCCGTTTCTTGAATACCTGGTCGGGACTCATCGGCACGGCCATTTCTATTTCGTGAATATCCCACTCGGCCCAGGCACCGCGGTACAGCCAGACCCAGCAATCCTTCATGAAATTCTTGTGCTTCAACCGCCCGATGGCGGCTTCGATGGCATCCCAGCAAACCTTGTGGGTACCATGTGGATCGGCAAAATCGCCGGCGGCGTAGATTTGCTCGGGCTTTACTTCCTGAATCAGTTTTTCGATAATCCGAATATCCTCTTCGCCAATGGGTTTCTTCTGCACGGTACCGGATTCGTAGAACGGCATGTCCAGAAAATGTACCTGCGCATCGGGTACCCCCACGAAGCGGCAAGTAGCCTTGGCTTCGCCCCGGCGGATGAGGCCCTTCACATGGCGCACTTCCGGCGTATCGACCTCGCTGTCTTTCTTGGTTTTCAGGAATTCCTTCGCATCATGGAAAATTTTGTTGGTAATGGTGGTGTTCGCAATCGAGAAGCGCTCGTTGAAATCCACCACAAAATCAATAAAGCGCAGGGCTTCGTCGTCTGCTACGGCAATATTGCCCGAGGTCTGATACGCTACATGTACCTCGTGTCCCTGATCGACCAAACGCTGGAAGGTACCCCCCATGGAAATAATATCGTCGTCGGGGTGGGGACTGAAAATAATCACTTTCTTGCGGGCAGGGTCTTTCCGCTCGGGCCGGTTGGTGTCGTCGGCGTTGGGTTTTCCGCCCGGCCAGCCCGTGATCGTATGCTGTAATTGATTGAAAATGTCGATGTTGATCTCATAACCTGCCCCCGACTGCGCCAGTAGGTCACTCATCCCGTTGTCATTGTAGTCTTTGTCCGTGAGTTTCAGGATTGGCTTGCCAAGATGCTGCGAAAGGTAGGTCACCGCCTTCTTGATCATCTGATTGTCCCACACCACCGAATCTACCGCCCAGGGAGTTTTCATCCGGGTCAGTTCCGAGGCAGCCCGCTCGTCGATGACAAAGGTAACATTTGGGTGCGCCTGTAGGTAAGAGGCCGGATTTCGTTCGGTCACCGGACCTTCCACCGCCCCTCGGATCACGCTGGCTTTGCGCTCGCCCCAGGCCAGCAGCACGATCCGCTTGGCATTCAGGATGGGTGCGATCCCCAGGGTAATGGCTTTGCGGGGTACCTGAGCCAGTCCACCGAATTCCATGGCCGCTGCCGCCCGCGTGGAGTGGTCGAGGGCGATGAGGCGGGTACGGGCGTTAATGAGCGATCCGGGTTCATTGAAGCCCACGTGCCCGTTGCCCCCAATACCCAACAGCTGGAAATCGAGGCCACCAGCGGCCGCAATCTTGGCCTCATAGGCACGGCTATGCTCCTGAATTTGCGAAACCGGAATGGTACCATCGGGGAGAAGGTAGTTTCCCTCAGGAATATCCACCAGATCGAACAACTGCTCCTTCATGAACCGGTGATAGCTGTAGATCGAATCCGGCTCCATCGGGTAGTATTCGTCCAGATTGAAAGAAACCACATTCCGGAAGCTCAACCCTTCCTCGCGGTGCATCCGCACCAGTTCGGCATACACCGTTTTGGGCGATGATCCCGTGGCCAGTCCCAGCACGCAGGGCTTATTTTCCTTTTGCTTTTCCCGGATCAGATCGGCAATCTCACGGGCAACGGCCGTTGAGGCCGCCTTGGAATCCGCATAGATGTGGGTCGGGATTTTTTCGTAGGTGATGGGCTGTCCGATACTCCCGGTGCCATGCGCTACTGACTCGTTGTCGGCAGCCTGCATGAGGATTGCTTCCGGGCTTAGAGTTTGGGGATCCATAAAGTAAGGGTATGAGGAGTTAAAGGAATCGGGTTTATTTTTTTTACAAAATTACACGGTATTCGGCTTATTATTAATTTTTTTTAAAATATTGACGAATCAAACGTCGCATCCGGCGGCATTAGAGCTCCGCCAAAAGCGTCATAACGCTAAGATAATCAATAGGACGGAGGAATAAAGATTCTGAACCACGTTTCATTAGTCCTTTTTTGGGCTTATTTTTGGGGCAAAATTTCAGTACTATCCCGATAGGGTACCCGAAGGCCTCTATCCGCGGTACGAATTCTCCTTTCTAATAATTCATATCTCATAAATACCTACAAATGTCAACCCTAACGACTATTGCCCGTGACACGCAGGTGTTCGATCTCATTCAGCAGGAATTGCACCGTCAGGAATCGGGTATCGAACTGATCGCTTCCGAAAACTTTACGTCCAAGCAGGTGATGGAAGCCGCCGGAAGCGTCCTGACCAACAAATACGCGGAAGGCCTTCCCGGCAAGCGCTACTACGGGGGCTGCGAAGTGGTGGACGAAATTGAGCAAATCGCCATCGACCGGGTGAAAGAGTTGTTCGGAGCTACCTGGGCCAACGTACAGCCGCATTCCGGCGCGCAGGCCAACACGGCGGTTTTTCTGGCCTGCCTTAATCCGGGCGACAAAATCATGGGTTTCAATCTGGCGCACGGCGGTCACCTGACGCACGGTTCGCCCGTGAACATTTCGGGCAAGTACTTCCAGCCGGTTTTCTACGGCGTAGAACCTGATAGTGGATTGATCGACTGGGACAAGGTAGAGGAAACCGCCGTGCGTGAACGGCCCAAGCTGCTGATTTGCGGTGCCTCGGCTTATAGCCGCGACTGGGATTATGTACGTCTGCGGGCCATTGCCGACCAGATAGGGGCGCTGCTGATGGCCGATATTTCGCACCCCGCGGGCCTGATCGCCAAGGGACTGCTTAACGACCCGATGGAGCATTGCCACATCGTAACCACCACTACGCATAAAACCTTGCGCGGGCCCCGGGGGGGCTGATCATGCTGCGCAACGATTTCGAGAATCCGTTCGGGATCACTACCCAAAAGGGAAACCTGCGCACGATGTCCTCATTGCTGGATTCGGGCGTGTTTCCGGGTACGCAGGGCGGACCGCTGGAGCATATCATTGCGGCCAAGGCCATCGCATTCGGGGAAGCCCTGAGCGAAGAATACTATAACTACGCCGTGCAGGTGAAAGAAAACGCCCAGGCCATGGCGAAGGCTTTTGTCGACCGTGGCTATTCCATTATTTCGGGAGGTACGGACAATCACCTGATGCTGATTGACCTGCGTTCGAAGGATTTGAGCGGCAAACTGGCTGAGAACACGCTGATCAAAGCCGACATCACCATCAATAAAAACATGGTACCCTTCGACGACAAATCGCCCATGGTGACCTCGGGTATGCGCGTGGGTACCGCCGCCATGACCACCCGTGGACTGGTAGAGAGCGATATGGCGCGCATCGTGGAACTGATCGACGAAGTACTCATGAACCATGATAACGAGGCCAAAATAGCAGCTGTGAAGCAGGAGGTAAATCGCTGGATGGAGCAGGTACCTCTGTATCGTTAAAAGCCATTCGCTCACGATCATTGGCTAACAGCATTTTATGATTCGATACAAAAAAGGCAGTCGTTCGTATATACAGCGGCTGCTTTTTTAGCTTTTGTGCGTAATTTCACCGATCAAAAATTTTAAAGAAACCGAATACCCTTGCAATGGCATTAGACCAGGAGTTTGAAGAAGAATCAGAAGAAGGAGTAGAAATGAGTTTTCTGGAGCATCTCGAAGAGCTCCGCTGGAATATTCTCCGCGCCATAGGCGCTATTTTAGTTTTCACAATATTAGGCTGGATATACGTCAATGAAATCTACCACTATATCGTAATAGCCCCCGCCAAGACCGATTTCTGGACCTACCGAATGATGTGTAAGTTGGGAAAAGCGGTAGGTGCCGATGGACTTTGTATTGATAAAATCGATTTTGAGTTGCAGGCGCTGGGGGTAGGTGAGCAATTTTCGATGGCCCTCACTTCTTCGGTCATTGTCGGTTTGGTCTTCGCATTTCCCTACGCTTTCTGGGAAATCTGGCGTTTTATCAGACCGGGTCTAAAAAAATACGAGCGCCGCGCTGCGCGTGGGGCGGTTTTCTACGTGACTTTCCTCTTTTTCTCAGGCGTGTTATTTGGCTACTACGTCGTTACCCCGCTAGCCCTCAACTTCCTGGCCAATTTCAAACTCGACGAATCGATCATCAATGAATTCAGCATTAGTTCGTACATCGGTATGGTGGCGACACTGACATTGGCCTGCGGGCTGGCTTTTCAGCTACCGATTGTCGTGTTTGTACTGTCGCGTGTGGGCATTCTGACGCCCTCGCTGATGCGCGAGTACCGACGCCATGCAATAATCGTGATCCTGATTGCGGCCGCGATCATAACGCCTTCGGCTGATATCTACAGTCAGATCCTCGTAGCCATGCCCTTGACCCTGCTTTATGAGGTCAGCATTATCGTATCGGGACGGGTGCAGAAAGCCAAAGCCCGCGAAGAAGCACGGCTGGCCAAAGCCTATGAACAAAGGACAGGAACGCCCGGCAACGAATCAGAAAATGAATAAGTGATCGAATAGAAGATCAGGTACTTACTGTATCTGTAACCCGATCAGAATTGAAGCAAGACCTCGGCCAAACGGTCGAGGTCTTGCTTTTGGTGGCGGGCTGTTATCACAAGCCGGGTCACGGGTTCGTCGGTAGGCTGCGGATAGGCAAAACAGGAAGTCAGGATACCCGCCTGATACAAGAACGAGTACAGATCAGCCCTGCGGCTGCAATAAGCCGGGTAGGCCTCCACTGAGCTAAACAGGCCGGATGGCGGCACTTTTTCTGAGAAATAAGCCAGGTTAGCCAGAAGTGCTCCGTGTGCTTTCTGGTAGACTTTGGCGGAAAGATTCCTCCGCAATGCATAGAAATAAGCCGGCGCCGCCGGTGAACTTCCCGCAAACCAAGGCGTCTGGCGCAACTCCTCGATGGTACCCATACTTCCAAAAATAACTCCACCCGGTATGCCCAGAGCCTTGTTCAGCGAAGAGGTTACGATGGAACGTATGGTATTCGTTTGAGGTAGCTGCGAAAATATACCCTGTCCGTCCAGTCCCAGTACGCCAAGGCTATGCGAATCGTCCACGATAAGCCAGATAGGTCGATTGTCGGGCAAACCGTGCAATAACGTCAGGTCATAGGCATCTACCCAGGGCGAACCAATGGAATCGGTACATACCACATGGGTTTCTTCTGTATCACTTTCCTCTATTTGCCGGATGGTATCCCCTACCCAATCGGCCCAGGTACCGTTCGTAGGAACGTAGTTCTTACCCCATAAGGCGGGATGTACGCGGGGTGCATAGTGGAAGCGGGCCGAAAGCTTCTCCATGGCCTTCATTACTAGTTGCCCGGCCCACATGCCGGAAGAAACCGCCAGGGCAGCCGGAGCCTGGACATAGGCCGCCAGTGCCTCTTCGGCCTCCTCATAGACTGCCAGCCGCAGGGTATTGTTGCGCGAACTGCCGAAGTGGGTACCGTAGGTTCGGATGCCTTCGATCAGAAAAGCCTGAAATTGTTCGTCATGTCCCATACCGAGGTAGTCCGTGCCACTAAACCACAGAAATTCACGTCCATCGTCCAGGATGACCGTCCGGTCAGGTAGGGAATGCGTAAGGAATGTTTCTGTCATAAGCTACTGTTTGAGTTGGGCCCCGGTACCGTTTTCAGCAGCGTAGATTATCTTTCCATAGTCAAATGTAACGCCCGCCGCCGGATCGTTGGCAATGAGCAGGGTACCATCCATATCTACGTAGTCGAGCAGGGGCAGCAGTTGTGCGATGGCCGAAATGCCTACGCTGCTTTCGTTCATACAGCCCACCATGGTTTTGAGGCCCAGTTTACGCGCACGGGCAACCATGCGCCGGGCGGGTGTGAGGCCGCCGCATTTGGTAAGCTTGATATTGATTCCGTGGAAAAGGCCCGCGCAGGCATCCACGTCGCTTTCGATGATACAGCTTTCATCAGCGATCACCGGCAGCGCACTTTCGGCAAATACCCGTTCCATGCCCGTTTTGTCGTGGGCGGGCAGGGGCTGCTCGATAAACTCCACGCCCAAAGCTTTCAATTCGGGCGCGTAGGCGATCGTCTGTTCGGTAGTCCAGGCGCAGTTGGCATCTACCCGGAACGGAGCCTCCGTATGCTGGCGCAGTTTCCGGACGATGGCCAGGTCATCCGCCGTTCCCAGCTTGATTTTGTACAGCGGCCAGGGAAATTCGCGCATTTTCTCAACCATCTTTTCTACAGGCGCTATGCCGATGGTGTAGTCGGTAATGGGATTGTTCCCCACGGAAAGCCCCCACACTTCGTACAGTTTTTTACCCTGCCGTTTGGCAAAAAGATCATGAGCGGCTTCATCGAGCGCGCACTGGGCAAAAGGATTCTCTTTCAGAAATGGATGCGTCATTTCCCAAAGTACCTCGGGGGTACCCCATTCAGCGCCTTCCACAAGCTTGCGCACATTTTCAAGAGCGGCCTTCATGCCTTCGATCGAAATGCCGTAGTACTTATTGGAGGTAGCTTCCCCGTACCCGCATAAGGTACCTTCCCGCAATTCCACGATCAGGGTAGGTTGCACATCGCGCGAATCGTGCGCGATGGTGAACGTATGCTTTAGCCGCAGGTCGAATGTGTGGTAGTGTAAGGTCATTTTAGTTTCGGACGTTTGATAGGTGACCTTCGACCATGGGCTCTATTGTAAATTTCGAAAGTCGAGCGTCAGGTATTGAAAGTATTTTTGCTGAAAATTCAGTTGCGCATATCCAGCCCCCACGACAATTTATTGCGGAGGGTGTTGAAGAAATTGTCGTCCAGCATTTTGATAAGCCGCGCGGTGAACGGTGCCTTGCGGACGGTGATTTTGACCGAAGAATCCACCACCTGAGAGCGGGAATCCAGCGACACCATGAAACTGTTGCTCCGGCTTTTGACCTCGAAGCTGAGTACCGCCGTATCTTCAACCACCAGGGGACGCACATTCAGATTGTGCGGGCTTACGGGCGTGAGGATGAAATTCTGCGCATTGGGTACCAGTACCGGCCCGCCACAACTCAGCGAGTAGCCCGTCGAACCCGTGGGTGTGGACATGATCAGGCCATCGGCCCAGTAGGAGTTGAGAAACTCGCCGTTGAGGTAGGAATGCACCGTAATCATCGAAGACGTATCCGTTTTGGTGATGGTGAAGTCATTCAGGCCAAAATTCAGTCCGTCAAAAATATCCAGATCCGCTTCCATGACCAGCATCGAGCGTTCGTCGATGCGGTACCTACCCCGTTCCAAAGCTTCAATCATGTCGGGAATGCGTTCGGGGGTACCGTAGCCAGAAAGCCCAGCCGTCCTACATTGATACCGATCACGGCAATTTGCCGCGCTCCCACCAGCGAAACCGCTTCGAGTAAGGTACCATCACCACCCAGACTTACGATCAGGCGCGCATCGAACAGATCGTCCGCTGAGGTATATATTTTTTGAGAATAGTGCTGTACCTGTATGGAATCCAGGAAGTTCCGGAAAGGCGCATAGAGCTGTATTTCGATGCGGCGATCCCGTAATTCGTCGAGCATGGCCTGAATGAACGGGCGGGCTGATTCCGTGAAGGAACGTCCGTGAACGGCTATTTTCATGCGTCGAGTTGAGGTTGAAGCGTTGGTTCGGAGGCGAAAGATAAAGCGACTAAGGCGGATTTTCAAACGAATCAAGTCGGTTTACGTTTTGCCCAAGGTACCTTAAAACCCACCTGTGGCCTTGAATTACAAAGATTTGGCTCTTCGCAACAACCCAATGTTCTTCCCTAGCATAGTCCGTAGAATCATTTTACATTGATATACCTGGGAACAAACCCGATCCAGGCACAGTTATCAGTAGGTACATTAATAGTAAATACATATATTTTAAAATAGGGAATGTACCCTTATTTTCCACTAACGAACCAAAACATGAGCAGCCAACAACCTCTTTTGCAAGAATACAAATCCAACCATCTGAAATTGAAAAACCGGGTCGTGATGGCACCCATGACCCGTAGCCGGGCCGACAATCCCGAGAAAAAACCTACCGCCGATCTACAGGGCGAATATTACGCCCAGCGGGCCAGCGCGGGACTGATCATCACCGAAGGGTCTCAGGTTTCGGAACAAGCCGTGGGGTACATCAACACGCCGGGCATTCACAGCGCCGCCCAGGTAGCAGGCTGGAAGCAGGTAACCCAGAAAGTACACGCAGCAGGTGGTAAAATTTTCATCCAGTTGTGGCATGTAGGCCGTATTTCGCACCCTGATTTTCACGAGGGCAACCTGCCTGTGGCTCCTTCGGCGATCAATCCGAATGCCAAATCATTTACCCCGCAGGGATTTAAGGATACAGTGACACCCAAGGAGATGACTTTGGAAGACATCGAAACCACTATCCGGGACTTCGCCACGGCAGCCAAAAATGCCGTTGAAGCGGGCTTCGACGGCGTGGAGATTCATGCTTCGAACGGGTACCTGTTTCACCAGTTTTTTAATGGTACCTCCAACCACCGCACCGACGCGTACGGTGGCAGCATTGAAAACCGGGCGCGGTTTCTGTTCGATGTCCTGGATGCGATAAAGCAGGAGGTTCCCGAGGTAAAAATCGGCGTACGGATAAATCCTTCCTTGCATGGTACCTCTGGCATGACGATGGATGAAGAAACCATCCCGACCTTCGATTACATGATCAACAAACTAAACGGGTACGACCTGGCGTACCTACACTTGTCTGAACCCTTTACCGACGTGTCGGATATACCCTTTGCCCTAACGGAAATAGCCAAGCACTTCCGGCCTTTGTACCAGGGTACCCTGATGATCAACGCCGGTTTCGATCAGGAAAAAGGAAATGCGGTTATCGAACGGGGTGACGCCGATCTGGTGTCTTTTGGTAAGTTCTATATTTCCAATCCTGATCTGGTGGAGCGTTTTGCCGAAGATCTACCCCTGGCCGAATGGGACCAGTCTACTTTTTACACGCCGGGTGAAAAAGGCTATCTGGATTATCCCGTAGCTTCCGAAACTGTGCATGCCGATTAGTGAGGATGAATTGACAAAGAAAAGGCCCGGAAAAGTTATTTTCCGGGCCTTTTTTAATTTTACAAATATTAGTCTGATCGCTTTTACAATTTGGGCTCCCAGCCGGGCTGATACTCACGGTCCCAGTATTTCATGGCTTTCTTGTCCATGATCTTGCCATTCTTGGAATCCACGTCCAGTGCCTGCCCCGTGCGGGAAGCGATGTTGGCCAGGTGACACATGTGCACACTTTTGGCTCCCTCAGCAATCGGCGAATTCTGCTTGGCGGTACCCCGCACGGCATCGAAGAAATTGACGACGTGCAGCGTGGTCATATCGCCGCCGCCACCCAGGGCGGTACCGGCTTCGTTGCCCTTGGATTGATTGCTACGAATCATTTTGCCCGAGCGATCGTACAATTTATAGCCGCCACGATCCACATACACATTGCCCTCGGTACCAAAAATCAGGGTACCCCGGTCGCTGCCATAGGTATTGTAGCCATTGCGGCTTTGACCCTGCCACTGGATAATTTTATTGCCGGGAAAGCGGAAGGTAGCTTCCATGGTATCGTACATTTCCCAGCCATCGTTGGGGAAATAGCGTTTTTCGGCTTCTACCATTACATGCTCGGGATAATCACCCTGCAAGGCCCAGCGGGCTACGTCCAGTTCGTGGGTACCATTATTGCCCGACTCGGCGGTACCGTAGTTCCAGCCGTACCAGTGCCAGTTGTAGTCCCAGGTGTCGCTGGTGTAGTCGCGGTGTGGGGCCGGGCCTTGCCATAGTTCCCAATCCAACCCATCGGGTACGGGTGCTTTCTTTTGCACAGGTACCTCACCACGCGCGCTGGCGTAGAAAGCGATGGCTTTGTAAGGTGTGCCGATGGCACCATTATGAATTTCCTTGATGATTTCCTGCGATTCGGGCGCGGAGCGCTGCTGGTTGCCCATCTGAATCACCTTGTTGTATTTCTTCTGGAATTCCACCAGCAACTCGCCCTCGCGGGGATTGTGACTGCATGGCTTTTCTACGTACACGTGCTTGCCTGCCTTCACGGCCATCCAGGTACCGGGCGCGTGCCAGTGGTCGGGCGTGGCGTTGAAGAGCACATCTACTTTCGGATCTTCGATGACCTTTCGAATGTCGTTTTCGAGTTTTGGGGTGTAGTCGATGTACTTGGAGAATTTCTTGACCGCCGCTTCGCGCTGGCTTTTCATCACGTCGCACAGGTACACCAGTTCTACATTGCTGCTTTTCAGTCCAATAGGCTGGTAGTAAGCGCCCAACCGACGTCCCAGGCCCGCAATACCGATATGAATACGGTCGTTAGCTCCGATAATTTTGGCATAGCTTCGGGCCGACATTCCCCTGGTGGTACCCGCCAGCGTCACACCGGCAGTTCCGAGGGCAATTTTCTTGATAAAATTTCTTCTTGAATCAGTCATCTTTGGATTTGAAGTTTAAAGTTTATGAGCGGAGCATGGGGTCCGACATGAGGAATAAACGAATTCAGAATCAAAAGTCACATTTCGCGTACTCTCGACTCCCCGATTTATGACCTCCTTAACTTTTACGGCTGGCATCCAGAACACCCCGGAAGTACCCTACCGACTCGGCAATGCCCGCTAGCGGATCTTTCATGTCTTTTTCGTATTCAAGGGCGCACACCCCGCTGTATTTGACCTTACGCAAGGTTTTTACCAGCTCGGGGATATCAATGACTCCGCGGCCCAATTCGTTGGTCTTGCCATCGTGGGTAGCGGAAGTGACGTTCTTCAGGTGCATATCGAAGATACGCTTGTGGTACTTCTGAAAATCGGCGATAGGATCGTCACCATAGCGCATATCATGGCCGATGTCGAAGCACAAGCCGACGCGCGGATCCAAATCTTTGATATAACTATGTACGGTCACGGCGTTGGGATATATCTTGTCGCCCGGCCCGTGGTTGTGGATGGCGTAACGGATGTTGTATTCCTTGACCTTCTTCTCTACGTAAGGTAGGTCGGACACTTCGGGAATGCCGACGATAAGGTCCACCCCCACACGCTTGGCGTAGTCGAAAGCCTGGTCGATGGCCTCCTGGGTTTTCATGTAGATCGGCCCAACCCCATAGCCTGTCACGCCCGATTCTTTCAATTTTGCATGAAAGGCCGCAATTTCTTCCGCCGTGCTTTTCATGGGCAGGTGAAAATCTTTGATGCAGAGATACTTGACATCTACCTTGCGCATCATTTCCAAAGCCGGATCCAGCTTAAAATTCACAAACGTGTATCCTGCCAGCCCCAGCCGGAACGGCTCGCCAGCCTCATCGGCAGGCACCGGTGGTAGAATTCTGCCCCAACCCAGAGGTATGATTTTATCCCAGGCCATCGCAGAGCCCGCCCAGGAAAGGGCCAGGGTACCCAGCGCTGCTTTTTTGAAAAATGTTCGACGTGTCGTCATGGAGGTTTTAGTAATTAGACTTCAAAGTTAATTCCCTACCTATTCAGACGAAAAAGCCGAAACTTACCCCTAGGTTACTCAAAAGTTGGGAAATAATAAGGGGCTCCGGCAAGGTAACCCGACCGCAGTGTGTGCCACAAACAGGAAGAATCAGGCTAGGTAGCCAGGTAGCGCATGAGCATATCCAGCCGTTCCTGGTCGATGCTCTCTACGGGATCGTTGGCATGGGCCTCCTCGATGGCATAGCCGAAGCGTTCGAGGGTAGCTACGATGGGATTGATATTGGTACGGTTGAGTTTGAGCGTCAGACGCGCATCATCGGGGTTTTCGTAGGTAGCCGTAGAAGCGTAGTAGCTGCTGATGACCTTGGTACCATTGGATTCGATGAGGCGGCTTACCTCCGAAAGGGAATAATCCCGCTCCGCGATTTTGAGTACCAGCACTGCCCCCTTTTCCTGAACACCCAACACATCGGCAAAGCGCTCGAGGAGCTCACTTACCAGAATGGTACCCGACAGCAAGCCGTCTTCACCCACAATTGGTACCACCTTCAGGCCATATTGGTTGATGAGCCGCAGCAACTCGTACACATGCTGGTCTTCGGTGGCGTACACATCCTGATGCTGACGGATCATATCGGTCAACGACAGCGTATCGTCGGCGGCATCGAGCAGAATGGCTTCCGACACAATGCCTTTGTACACGTCATCATCCGCTACGACCAGCTGCTGCGTATGGTAATCGTTCATCCAATCCAGCGCCGTGCTTACAGAATCGGTAAGCTTTAGCGTGGGCAGCATGGGATTGATTAAAGTAGCAGCAAGCATAGAAAAAAGAGTTTGGTCTTTTGCGAAAACTAAATAAAAACTGAATCACTATCAAATAACCAAGGAAAGTTTTCGCAAAACCGAAAAAAAAGGCCGTACACGGCCCAACAGTCAGTCACTTCATTGTGTCATGCAGGTTCTAATAACGTATGTTTCGCCAGAAATTGTTCAAGAATCGCGTTGAACTTCTGGGGATGCTCCATCATAGGGGCATGGCAGCACTTGTCCACAAAGTGTAATTCCGAACCCGCAATAAGGCGATTGAACTCATGACCGACGTAGGGCGGCGTAATGGTATCGTTCAATCCCCACACCAGCAGCGTAGGTACCTTGATGCGGTGGAGTTCTTTGGCCAGATTATGCCGTTGGGCCGACTTCGCGATGCCTACAATGCTCATGCATTTGGGAATGCTGGAGGTGGTTTCGAACACTTCATCGATCAATTCCTTGGTAGCCACCTTGGGGTCATAGAAGGTGTAAGCCACCCGCTCGGCGATGTATGCGTAGCTACCCCGCTTGGGAAAAGAGCCGCCCATCGAGTTCTCGAACAGTCCCGAACTACCCGTCAGGATCAGCCGCTGGACATTTTCAGGATTCTTGAGCGTATAAAGCAACCCGATGTGCCCACCAAGGGAATTGCCCAGTACGGTCAGATTCCTGAGTCCCTTGAAGGCCAGGAAATTTTCCAGAAATTCGAGCAGGGCTTCCAAGCCCGCTTTACGGGGGGGTAACTCATAGATGGGCAATACAGGAATCAGAACGCGATAGCGGTTTGAGAAGCCATCGATCACACCGTCCCAATTGCTCAGGGCACCGAACAGTCCGTGCAGCAACAGCATATTTTCTCCCTGTCCTTCGTCGATGTACCGGAATCCGCCTTCCTCGTGTACCTGGTATTTCATTTTTTCAAAAAGGTTAACCGTTCACTCAAACCAATAGAATAGTGATGGGTTCAATGGCCGTAAATGCAGAAAGCATTCGCTATTATAGGCAAAAATGACGCACGTTGTACAGAAATATATCTATTTTTCGAGAACCCGATGCGTGATTGCGTGCAAATCTAGGATTTTTTCCAGCAAAGCGGAATCGTTATTGGTAAATAAATCATAAACTCTTTCTTGTAAATTTTATACTATATTCAAACATTAAAGTCAATAAACATGGAAACGTCCTATCCGATTATAATCATTGGTGGCGGGGTGGCGGGCCTTGCCTGTGCTCGCTATTTGCATCAGGCCGGAGTCGTCCCCCGGGTTCTGGAAGCTTCCGATGCGGTCGGGGGGCGTGTGCGCACCGATGTGCTCGATGGTTTCCGGCTGGACCGGGGCTTTCAGATTCTGCTCACAGCCTATCCCGAAGCCCGACGTTTGCTTCACTACGACGCCCTGAATTTGCAGGCTTTCCGCTCGGGCGCGATGATTCGGCAGGATAATGGTTTCACTGAGATGCCCAATCCCCTGAGAGAGCCGCTCACGGTCTTTAAAGCGCTCACCGCCTCCGTGGGTACCTTAGGTGATAAACTGCGGCTGGTGGAGCTTATGCGGGAGGTGAACACCGTAGCCCGGGCGGAAGATTTTTTCCGGGATCAGGATACCACTACGCTGGCCTATCTACAGAACTACGGCTGGAGTCCGCAGATGATTGCCACATTCTTTGAGCCTTTTTTCGGGGGCGTATTTCTGGAAAACGATTTAATCACGTCCAGTAATTTTTTTCGTTTTGTTTTCAAACAATTCTACAACGGCGAAGCCGTGCTACCCGCCAAAGGCATGCAGGCCATTCCTGAGCAGTTGGCGGCCGGTTTGCCCGCAGGTACCCTGCGGCTGAACAGTCCGGTGGCCGCGCTGGAAGGGCAAACGATCCTACTGAAAAACGGAGAGACGATCCGCGCTGAGACTGTTGTGCTTGCCACTGATGCTGCTACTGCCGATCGCCTGCTGGGAGCCTCCCAAAAAAGGCAATACAACGTGACTACCTGCACCTACTTTGCAGCTAACCGATCGCCCTCAACCAAAAAAATGCTGATCCTGAATCCCAACCGACTTTCCGTGGTACATCATTTGTGTGTTCCGAGCGATGTGGCTTTCGGCTACGCCCCCGATGGGCAAAGTCTGATTTCGGTCAGCACGCAAGGCCTCGACCTGGCCGATGATGCAAAGCTGGCCGCCGATATTCGGCTGGAGTTGGGGAAGTGGTTTGGGGATGAAGTAAAAGACTGGCGGCATTTGCGTACCTATCACCTTCCTCAGGCCCTGGTTCGCTACGAGGCCGGAAGTACGCCGGAGTCGTTGCAACTGGCCCCTGGCCTGTACCGCTGCGGCGATTACACAGCTTATCCGTCTCTGAACGCCGCCCTACAAACGGGCCGGGAAGTTGCCGAAATGATTATTGGCGTCCAGCAACCGTAAAACCTAGTCGGTAAAACGTACTTTTAATTCCGGCCAACGCCGCCGTGATACGGACACTTCGGCACCATCATTGAGGATAGCCAAGTGTCTTTCGGCATCCAGATCCTGTAAAAATTCCAGATTGATGATACAGCCTTTGTGGACGCGAAAAAAGCTTTCGGGAAAAATGGTTTCGTAAATGCCCAGGCTGCGCGAGGAAAGAAATTGCGTTCCGTCGGAAAGTGTTAAAACCGTATAATTGCCCTTCCCGTCCAGGCGCATGACGTCCTGCACGGGAAAAGGCAAGTGGTGTTTGAAGTGGAGATGAGGGAGAGGTAAGGTGGTGGTCATCTCGTATGAGCGTGTAAACGGTATGGTGCTTACATATTGCAAATGTAGGCAGATCCAAAAGGTATTGACAATACCGCAAATCCAGTATTTTCGCCTAAGGTACCCGGGGGCCGGTGAATGGGCATCCTGCCTGTTTCTATCGTGCTATATGTGAAGACGGGCGAGACGCCCGTACCACATTATTTCTGTGCCCGCAGCGCCTCCGTCGGTCTGAACCGCTCACCGTAAGCATCGGCCATCCGGTCACATTCCCGCACAAACTCCTGAGCCCCTACATAATCCACAAATGACAGGGTACCCCCCGTGTAGGCCGGGAAACCCCAGGCCAGAATAGAACCCAGATCCGCGTCAAGCCGGGTACGGATGACGCCTTCCTCGAAGCACCGCACGGCTTCCAGAGTCTGACGATAGAGCAGCCTTTTTTTCACTTCTTCAACATCCGGCTGCGGATCGGCCAAAGGAAACAGCTCCGTCAGACCAGGCCAGGGGTACTTCGTGGCTCCTTCGGGATAGTCGTAAAATCCTGCTTTGGCTTTCTTGCCCATCCGCCCCATTTCCACAAATTTCTTACTGACCTGATAACTGGTATCGGCTTCGGTGAGCGCTCCGTCGGCAATAGACTGGGCGGCGATTTTATAGACCAGATCCAACGCCACCTCATCGGTGACGGCTAAGGGTCCCACGGGCATTCCGGCCAGTTTGGCCGCGTTTTCGATCAGTACGGGATCTACGCCATCTTTGAGCAGTTCCATACCTTCGGACGAATAGGTGATGAAGCAACGGGAAGTATAAAAACCCCGCGAATCGTTGACGACAATGGGTGTCTTGCGGATTTTGCGCACATAGTCGATTGCCACAGCCAATGCGTAGTCGGAGGTTTTTTCACCTACGATTAGCTCCACCAGCATCATTTTGTCCACCGGGGAAAAGAAATGAATCCCAATGAAATTTTCGGGTTTTCCGGCTAAAGCCGCCAGGCCGGTGATGGGTAGCGTGGAGGTATTGGAGCCAAAAACGCCGCCCTCGGCCAGCATCGGCTCGGCTTCGCCGATTACCTGCGCCTTCACCTCCCTGTTTTCGAAAACGGCTTCAATGATTAGTTCGCAACCTTGCAAATCAGCAGCTTGGGCGGTAGGCTTTATTAAACTCAGAATCGCTTCGGCTTTTGCTTCGTTGAGGGTACCCCTGGTGATGGCTTTATCTAAAAGTTTTCTGGAATACTCTTTTCCCTTTTCGGCGGCTTCAGTGCTTATGTCTTTCAGAATCACTTCAATCCCTGCCATCGCCGACACGTAGGCGATACCCGCGCCCATCAGGCCAGCACCCAGGATACCCAATTTCTTGACTTCCGTTTTCTCAACAGCTTGCGGACGACTGGCACCTTTGTTGGCACTACCCAGCCCTAGGAACATGGTCCGAATCAGGTTTCCGGCTTCTTTGGACCGGGCTACCTTGACAAAATACCGTGCTTCGATGGCAATGGCACGATCCAGATTGACCTGCAAGCCCTCGTACACGCAGGAAAGAATGGCCAGCGGAGCAGGGTAATTGCCCCGCGTTTTTTCCATCACCATCGCTGTACCGATTGCAAAGGCCTGCACACCGGCTGGCCCTTGTACATTGCCGCCGGGTACCTTGAAGTTATCACGCGCTTCGATCCTGCCCGTCTTTTTGTTGATCTGATCCCAAGGTTTTATTGGCGAAGGATTGGCTAAAATCCAGTCCCTAGCCGCCTGCATCATTTCCTGGGGGGTACCTATCACTTCATCCACCATCCCCAGTTCCAAAGCCTGCCGGGGCGACACATCCTTTCCTTCCAGCATCAGCGGCAGGGCAGTCTGAATACCAATCATCCGGGGCAGGCGTTGGGTACCCCCGCCGCCCGGCAATAGGCCCAGTTTTACTTCGGGCAGTCCGATTTTAGTCTTTGGATTGTCGAGCGCTATGCGGTGATGGCAAGCCAGGCATACTTCGTAGCCACCACCCAGCACGGTACCATTGATCGCGGCGACCAGGGGCTTACCGTTGGTTTCCATGCGGCGAAACAGCCGGTTCAACTGCATAGAAACCTCCAACATTTCCTTTGGGTCCCGCTCCTGATTGCGCAGGATCATTTTGAGATCAGCTCCGGCGATGAATTCCGGCTTGGCCGAGGTCACGATAATACCTTTGACTTTCGGATCATCGAAGGCCTGCTGCAATGCCGTTTCAAAGGCCGGGATGGACGCATCATTCAGGACGTTCATCGGAGAAGAGGTCATATTCCAGGTAATGACCCCGATGTTTTGTTCTTGCTTGTATTCTATTTCCATGATAGATGAATTCTGGACTTTAAGGTTCTAGATGGTTGAGATTTCGGGTAGTTCCAACCGTGTTTTTTTCAGCCAATTCCCGTTTAGCATCCTTCTTGACGATCTCGAAGTACATTTCCTGTAACAATTCGTTTTTCCTGCGAAGTGCTTCCAATTCGACTTCCATAGTTGAATTAATAGGAGCAGACACCATCTCTTTCTTTTCCCCGACTATCAGCCAAGTAATATCAAAGTTTTCGAACTCCTTCATGAAGTCATGCATTAGGTCTACGCTGGGCATGGTACCACGCTTAAACATAGAGTAAAAAAATTGCGCGGACTTGTTCACACGGGGAGCTACCTTGCGAATTCCACCATGCTGGTCAATGAAGGATTTGAACCGTTCTAAGATTTTTTCTTTCATTTTCTATACATAAATATGATAACCAAGTTCGTCAAATGAATATAATAGTTAATATTCATTTGTACGAAATGTATAAAAAATGAGACAAATAATGCAAACTGATGAAGATATTTGTACTTCTGTGTGTTTCCACTTGATATATCCTGCCACCTACTTTACCCGCTCAAAGATGGTGGCGATGCCCATGCCGCCACCAATGCAGAGGGTAGCCAACCCAATGGATTTATCGGTTCGCTCCATTTCGTCGAGCAGGGTAGCCGAAATAATGGCACCCGTGGCGCCCAGTGGGTGCCCTAACGCAATAGATCCGCCATTGACGTTGACTTTATGGTGATCCACGCCCAATTGCTCCATGTAGTAAAGGGGAATGGCAGCAAAAGCTTCATTAACTTCAAACAGGTCGATGTCTGTGATGTTCATACCCGCTCGTTTCAGTGCTTTCTGGGTAGCGGGCACGGGGCCGGTCAGCATGATGGTAGGTTCGGTGCCAATAACCGCGAAGGCTCTGATTCTGGCACGGGGTTTCAGCCCCAGTTGTTCGCCAATGGCTTGGCTGCCAATCAAAAGTCCCGCTGCGCCATCCACGATTTGCGACGAATTACCCGCATGATGGACATGGTTGATCTGTGGGATGGCGGGGTACTTCATCAGAGCCAGGGCATCCAGGCCCATTTTGCCAATTCCTTCAAATGCAGGTTTCAATTTACCCAGCGACTCTACGGTGGTCTCCGGACGTACCCCTTCGTCCTGATCGAGCAGCAGGGTACCCAGCTCGTCCTCGATTGCCACCAGCGAGCGCTGGAAACGGTGAGCCCGTTGGGCTTCGGTTGCCCGGCGGTATGATTCCGCCGCATAGGTGTCTACATCCAGGCGGGAGTAGTTGTACTTCGTAGCGATCAGATCTGCCGAAATACCTTGGGGTACAATCTTGTGTTCGGCTACAATCTGCGGATTCATCCCCAGGGCGCCGCCGTCCGACCCCATTGCCACACGTGACATGGATTCCACGCCTCCAGCGACGATCAAATCTACCTGACCCGACATGATGTAGGCAGCAGCCATGTTCATGGCTTCCAGCCCCGATGAGCAGAAGCGATTCAGCTGTACCCCTGCCACGCTTTCGGCATAGCCAGCGCTGATAGCTGCCGTACGGGCTATATCCGCGCCCTGCTCACCGATGGGCGTCACACAGCCCATAATCACATCGTCCACCAGGCGGGTATCTAGGTCATTCCGATCGCGCAGTTTTTCAAGCACCGTTGTGAGCAACTGGACCGGCTGTGTAGTATGCAGCGATCCGTCCGACTTGCCGCGGCCCCGGGGGGTGCGCACTGCGTCGTAAATATAGGCTTCGGCCATGGCTGAGGATTAGGTTAGGAGTAGAAATAGAATTTGCCAATGGTATGCAAGCATACCATTGGCAAATTTAAGCCGAATCACAGGAAATCACAAGCAGGGCGCTGGTTGTTACCTTACATAGGATCTGAAAAGTCTTCCTGCAGATGATCCAGTTTTTCGAACTCAGAATTATTGCTGATGTACTCAGGAATGATCGTTTTCATCAGCGACACCATCGCGTCGCGGTCACCGCCGGGAAGAATATTTTTTAATTCCCTGATCGTCTCGTGCACGCCTTCGTAGGCTACGTCGGGCAGGCGGGCGATGAGTATTTTGGAGTGATGGGTAGGCAGGTGGGATTCATTATTCCGCAATAATTCTTCGTAGAGCTTCTCACCAGGTCGGAGGCCTGTATAGATGATCCGGATGTCACGGTCTACGACCAGCCCCGAAAGCTGAACCATTCGGCGGGCCAGGTCCACAATCTTAATCGGTTCACCCATATCGAACACAAACACGTCCCCTCCCTGCCCCATGGCCCCGGCTTCCAGCACCAGTTGGCAAGCCTCCGGAATGGTCATGAAAAAACGGATAACCTCCGGGTGAGTTACCGTGATGGGTCCTCCTGCCTGGATTTGCTTCCTGAAAAGGGGTACCACCGACCCATTGGAACCCAATACGTTACCAAATCGGGTAATTACGAAATCAGTAGTGTTGGCCAGATATGAGTTCAGGCTCTGGACATACATCTCAGCCAGTCGCTTCGACGCCCCCATGACATTGGTAGGATTTACCGCTTTGTCAGTCGAAACGAACACAAATTTTTCCACTCGCTGCCGAACAGACAAATCAGCCACCGTCTTGGTACCCAGCACGTTGGTTTTGATTGCTTCGTAGGGGTATTTCTCCATCATGGGCACATGCTTGTAGGCGGCGGCATGGAACACGATCTGGGGCTGATGTAACGTGAACACTCGTTCCATACGCGCGGCATCGGTCACGTTGGCGATCATAGACACCAGTTCTACGTTCTCTATACGTTCGGCGTATACATTCCTCAGTTCAAATTCAAGATCATAGAGTCCGGATTCCGACTGGTCCAACATCAGCAGTTTCTTGGGGGCATAGTGAACAAGTTGACGGGCGATTTCGCTGCCAATGGAACCGGCCGCTCCCGTAATGGCTACCACTTTACCGACCACCTGATTTCTGACATTGGCGCTGTCCAGCTTGATAGGTTCCCGTTCGAGGAGGTCTTCAATCCGGATTTTTCTAATCTGTCCACTGCTCAGGGTACCTTCCAGCCATTCGTTGGCCGAGGGTACCACCTTCACGACGATATTTCGCTGCAGGAAAAACTCCAGAATATCTTTCTTGCGTTTGGTGCCGATGCTTTGAATAGCTAAAACAACCTCAAGGTTGGAGGCATCCTTACTTCCGTATTTTTCATATGCGCTTTCGCGGTCCAGTACCCGCACACCGGCCATCGATTTCCCATTTAGAGTGGGATTATCATCAATGAAGCATAGAATGTTATGGATTTTATGGGGGTCGTTCAACAGGACGTTCCGGGTGAGGATTCCCAGCGAACCCGCCCCATAAATGATGGTATCCTGAGGCAATGTACGTGGACTTTTACTAGCAATATCCTGGTACATGGATTTGACAAAAAACCGGCTGGCAATCATCAGGAAAAGGCAGATGAAATACTCGATCAGCAGTACGGAAACCGGAATGTAAAGAATGATGCGATCGAGAAAATAGGCGGCAGCGGCAGAAGCCAAGATGACCGTGAGGCTGCTGAGTGAAACGGTGCGGAATATGAGCCACATATCTTCCAGACTCGTGTGGCGTACTATACCATGATAGGATCGGAAGCCTAAAAAGTACCCCCATCGCACCAGCAGCAACACCAGAACGTAATACCGGTACACCGGCCAGTTGATCTCCGAGACATCGAAGTTGAAACGCAGCACACTGGCCGCCAGGAAAGAAAACAGGACAATGGTCAGATCGATAGCCAGGATCAGACGGCGCGAAACAAAGCGATGATGATAACTATCAAGGACACTCCTGAAAATTCTCTCAATCATACTCAAATCAATTCATCCGGATGATGTAGGGATCGGCCGGATAGCTAGTATTTTGTGGATCTCATTTTCATACAACAAGGGGTGGTGTTTTAGCTGTACCCCAAGAGATTATAAAAACCAATACGCTAACTTACGCTAATTATTTCAATTGCGTGGCAACCGGCCTGGGCATTGTTTAAATGGATACTCGCAAGCGCTGAGTCACCTACCCGGCTGCTAATTTGTCTAATGCAATTTATTTTTTCAAGAGCAAATCATGCAAAGCCTCTTTCAAGTCCGGAAATTGGTACTTGAAATCCGTCGTCCGCAGGCGGGCATTCTCCACGTAGCTACTGCCCAGCACTACTTCGGCCATTTCGCCAAAAGCAAAATCCAGGGCAAACTCAGGTACCCTGGGAATCCACTGCGGGCGATCCAGTACTTCACAAATGAGCCTGGTGAGTTCGGCGTTGGTCACTGGCGGGCTGGCCACGCCATTGTACACACCCTCCCAGTTTTCATTTTCCAGCGCTTCGATGTACAGGCGGCACATATCGTCGATATGTATCCAGGACATCCATTGGGTACCGTCGCCGAGCGGTGCCCCAAATCCGTAGCGGGCGGGGGCGGCAATGCGAGGCAGGGCGCCGTCCTTATCGCTCAGTACTACGCCCGTGCGGAGCTTCACAGTGCGCACGCCCAGTTCATGCACGCACTCGGCGGCTTCTTCCCACTTTTTTGTCACCTCGGCCAGGAAATCGGAGCCGGGCGGCGATTGCTCGGTATGTTTTACGTTACCCGTGTCGGCACCGTAATATCCCACAGCCGAGGAAGATACGAAAGCCTTAGGGCGCTGGCCCTGCGCTTTCATAATGTGGGCCAGCAGTTCGATGCTTTCGGTGCGGCTTTCTATAATCACCTTTTTGCGCTCATCGGTCCATCGCTCATCGGCAATGCCCGCCCCGGCCAGGTGTACCAGGTAATCCATGCTGTCCAGGGCGCGCGGATCGACGGCCTCTTTTTTGATATCCCAATGATACACCGACACATCGGGGTAGCTTTTATCCTCAGAACGACTCAGGTACGCCACGCGGTAGTCACGTTCAAGCAGCATTTCGGTCAGTCGGCGGCCAATCAGGCCCGTACCTCCGGTAATCAACACGGTTTTTTTCATTTTTTCAAGTAGTTGGCTGACAGTCGGCAGCTATTGGCCTTTTTTATCATTTCCGATGAAAGAGCAATGGATTTGTTCTCGGAGGAATCAGTGAATGATTTTGCTTCGATCAATCCCTTTCGCTTTTCCACCCTTTTCCATAAACTCTGTAATTTCAGGATAAAGATTGTTCCAGGGGGAAAAAAACTGCACGATCATCGGGACGTGCTTCTTGCCTTTAAGTACCTGATAGCGGGGATTAGGAACAAATTTCCGATAATCGCCCATAAATGCTTCGGTACTTTTCTCGATGGATTCATAGGTATCACCGCCCCGGTAGATTAGCATCGGGGGCATATTTTCCCGCAGGTAATACCTGGGCGAGGCTTTTTTCCAGATTTTGGGATCGTTGGTAAAAGTCTTTATGTAGGTATTATCGGCGTCGTACTTCTTCTCCAAAAGGTAGTTGTACATATCTAGCCCAGCGGCGTCGACAAGTACCAGGCCCGTCGTAGGATTATTCATCGAAAGGGCTTCAAAGTACTTATCATCCAGCCCGATGAGCGCGGCCAGATGTCCGCCCGCCGAATGGCCTGACAAATACAAACGGCTGGTATCACCGCCGTACTTTTCGATATTTTCCATCGTCCATTGTACCGCTTTGGCCGAGGCTTTGGCCATGTCGTCGTAATTCGCCGCCGGACTCAGGGGGTAGTCGATGATGACCGTGACGATACCCTTCCGGGCAAAATTTCGACCCATGGGCCAGTACTGCGATTTTCTGCCCGAATTCCAATTGCCGCCATGAATAAAAACCAGCACCGGACGCGGCGATTTGACTTTACGCGGTGCGTACACATCGAGTTTTTGTTCGGGAAGTTGGGAGGTACCCTGCTGGTAGGTCAGGTTGGCGGTTTTCCTAACGGCGCAACTGGTTATGGAGAAAGCCCAGCACGATAGGGCAGCGAAGCGAAAGAGGAGGGTAGTTAGTTTGTTGATCAAAAGGTTAGTGGATTTGTTGTGTAGTGGTATAAGCAACGACTAATAACTACATCACCCAAATAATCGTTTGACGATTTTTACTAAAACTTTTTTATCGATACTGCTTTCTTCAGACTTATCGAATATAGTAACGAGATAAATATCTATCCCATCTTCCCTTTCATCTATCAGGTAGGTCACGACTCTAAAACCGCCGCTTTTGCCGCCACCTTTGCTGCGACTCGCCAACCTGATTTTATAGAGTCCTGAACCCAGGGAAACGCCGAGTGTTGGATTTGCTTTCAGTTTAGCAATTAAGTCATCAACTTCCTGTTCAAGAGACGAAAATTTCTTCAAAAATCGTTTGTACTTTCTTTCAAAAACAGGGATGGCTCTGACTTTATTCGCCATTTCGCATGTCTCTTTTGATTTCTTCAAAAGTCCGAACCGGAATTCTGCCTTCTTTCATAGCGAGTACTTCCTCCAATCCCTGCTCAATCTCCGCCATCAAAGTATTAGTGGATTCTGGTTCGTCTTCGCTTATTATCAAAGCTTTGAGTTCCTTGCGTATCTTCTTAGGAAGTACCTTATACTGCTCATAAAGTATTCTTGCCGTGTCCATAGTCAACTTTTTTCGTGCGATCAAAGATAATAAAAATCATTCCTTTTCCCCCGAACCAAACCCGCCGGAATAGGTGTTATGCTTGGTACGCTTTTTCCCAAACCTTCATGAATTTCGAACTGACTTCCGAATACGTTCCTACCGGTGACCAGCCTCAGGCCATCGAACAACTCGTGCAGGGCCTGCGCGACGGCGAACGTGCCCAAACGTTGCTCGGCGTGACTGGCTCCGGCAAAACCTTTACCGTCGCCAACGTCATCCAGCAGATCAACCGCCCGACGCTGGTACTCAGCCATAATAAAACGCTCGCCGCTCAGCTCTACGGCGAATTCAAGCAGTTTTTTCCTAACAATGCCGTCGAGTACTTCATCAGCTATTACGACTACTACCAGCCCGAGGCGTTCATTGCCACCACAGGTACTTATATCGAGAAAGACCTGATGATCAATCAGGAAATCGACAAGCTTCGGTTGTCCACGGTGTCGTCGTTGATGAGCGGACGCCGTGACATCGTTGTCATTGCGTCGGTATCGTGCATCTACGGCGCGGGCAATCCCAATGAATACAAGAAAAGTATTTTGCGCGTGGGTGTGGGACAAATTACCAGTCGCAATCAGTTCCTGTTCAGATTAGTAGAAATCCTGTATAGCCGGACGGAGGTGGAATTTTCGCGGGGTACTTTCCGGGTCAAAGGCGACACGGTGGATATTTATCCCGGCTACGCAGATTTTGCTTACCGCATTATTTTCTTCGGCGACGAGATTGAAGAAATCCAGCGCATCGAGCCCAATTCGGGCAAGAAGATTTCCAGTGAAAAGAAAATCGCCATTTTTCCGGCCAACCTCTTCGTTACGGGCCGCGACGTACTGATGGATTCTATCAAACAAATCCAGGACGACCTTACGGCGCAGATCAGGTACTTTGCTGGGGAAGGTCGCCTGCTGGAAGCTGAGCGCATCAAGGAACGCACCGAATTTGACATGGAAATGATGCGTGAACTGGGGTACTGCTCGGGCATCGAGAACTATTCAAGGTACTTCGACCGCCGCCTGCCGGGTCAGCGGCCTTTCTGTTTGCTGGACTATTTCCCCGAGGATTTCCTGATGGTCGTAGACGAGAGTCACGTGACTATGCCGCAGATCAGGGCGATGTGGGGCGGCGACCGCTCCCGCAAGGAATCGTTGGTGGAATATGGCTTTCGGCTGCCCTCGGCGATGGACAATCGCCCGCTGACTTTTCAGGAATTCGCCGATCTTACGCCCCAAACCCTTTTCGTAAGTGCGACCCCCGCCGACTACGAACTCCGCCTGACCGATGGGGTAGTTGTAGAACAAATCATCCGCCCTACCGGACTCTTGGACCCCGAAATCGACGTGCGGCCCAGCCTCAACCAGATCGATGATCTGCTTTCTGAAATCGACACGCGCATCAAGCGCGGCGAGCGTGTGCTGGTAACTACCCTGACCAAACGCATGGCCGAGGAAATGAGCAAGTACCTCGACCGCGTCGGCGTGAAGGGCAGGTACATTCACTCGGATGTGAAAACGTTGGATCGAGTCGAAATTCTGCGCGAACTGCGGCTGGGTGTGTTTGACGTGCTGGTGGGCGTGAACCTGCTGCGTGAGGGACTTGACCTACCCGAGGTGTCGCTCGTGGCGATCATGGACGCTGATAAAGAGGGTTTCCTGCGCGACATCCGCTCGCTGATCCAGACGATCGGCCGCGCCGCCCGGAACGAAAACGGCAAGGTACTTATGTACGCCGACCGCATCACGGGCTCAATGCGCTCTGCTATTGACGAAACCAACCGACGCCGCGCCATCCAGATGGCCTACAACGAGGAACACGGCATCACGCCAAAAACAATTCTGAAATCACGCGAAGCCATCATGGAGCAAACGTCCATCGCCGATTCCAAGGTGAAGAAGATGTACGTGGAGCCCGACGAAATCCGCATTGCCGCTGACCCCGTGGTACAGTACATGGGCAAGGGCGATCTTCAGAAGCTCATCGCCGAAACCCAGCGCAAAATGGAAGCCGCCGCGAAGGATCTGGACTTTCTGGAAGCGGCTAGATACCGGGATGAGTTGGTGCAGTTGAAGGAGCGGCTGAAGGGGGAGAAGGTAGGGTAGAAATATGTGAGAATAATTCGATATTTTTGGAAATGAGTAGCTGGCCCTTGCCTTATCAGTGATTTAATAATCAGAGCATGGACGGACGCATCATCAACATCGACCCCGAGATTCTGGGAGGCACACCCGTATTTGCCGGAACACGGGTGCCCATCAAGAATTTATTCGACTACCTTGAAACCGGAGAAACGATAGATTATTTTTTGGACGACTTCGAAGGGGTAAGCCGGGAACAAGTAGTGAAGGTTCTGGAAATGTATTTAATCGGATCACGTTGCAAACGCGAGTCCATGAAACCCTGATTTACAATCAGGGTTAGCGGGGTTTACTCGCTAAAAAATTTAAAATATATTCTTTAACATTTACTAAAAATAAGTGAAATTAATAAAAAATTTATTTATCATGATTTGTAACCTTGTATTTTTATCAAGGTGCACTGATCGGGCCAAAGAAGAATATTCGCCATCTTCATTTTTTAAGCAAAATACAGCTAAACAAAATGAGGGTCTAATCGTATTTGTACATGGAATCTTTGGTGATGCAAAAGACACTTGGACTAACGAACAAACAGGAGCATATTTTCCAGAATTAGTTAGTAATGATTCTGTTTTTGCTGGATATGACATTTTTACATATGGTTTTGCAAGTCCAAAGTTAAATATTGCCTTAACTATCGATGAACTTGGTGAAGATCTCCGGAGTACATTTGATGATCAAAACTTTTCTAGATACAGTAAAATAGTACTTGTATGTCATAGTATGGGTGGATTAGTTTCACGTTCTTTTTTAATTAAGTATAGAGAGAAATGGGCTCACAAAATAAAACTTATTTACTATTTCTCCACACCTGGAAGTGGTAGCCAAATTGCGAGTTTGGCACGATCATTCTCAAAAAACGAGCAACTAGAAAACTTACAAATAGAGAATGGCGATAGGTATCTGGCTAATCAATCCAGAGCATGGTATGCTGTACAGAGTTTGATAGATATTCCTGCATATTGTGCATATGAGAAGCAGGCAACCTCAATATCTAAGATTGTTGAATTTTCTAGTGCGTCTTCAATCTGTAACCGTCCGCTAGATCCAATAAATGAGAATCATATAAATATTGTTAAGCCCAAAGATATTAGAGCTAAGTCATATATAGTTTTTCGAAATGCATTCAAGGCTACTATCTCTAATAACGCTATAAACGAGGTCAAATCAAATCCCGAACCTAAAAAAAATGGAAATGCTTCTAAGAGTAGTACTTATCAATTAAGAGATGTTAATGATAGACCTTTAAATGTTGGCGACTTTTATTCATTTGATGCTATTGTAAATGGTCATGTACCAGAAACACAAAGAAATTTTTACTTAATAGCAAAAATAAACAAAAATGACGATTGTATATTCACCTACAGTACAGCAGAAAATGAGCCAGGATGGGCTATCAGCACCCATGTTCTTGTGGGTCAACGAACGAAAACTGTTATTCGTCGGAAGATTGAGCCACAATGGTTGAAAACCCACTATCCTGAACAATATAGAATTTTGATGAATAAGGCAATGCTTTACGGCTTAGTTCAAGATGGTGAGTAAAAACCCTAGCTCGTCGTAGTCTTCTACCGATAGCACAGTTCTTCGTAGTCTTCCGCGCCGTTGTGCGTAGTCTGAAAGACTGCGTACTAAAAATAAAAAGCCGCCGGGCAGGCGTCCCTGTTTTAACGGCCCGAAGCACAACATCATCTTTAATAGCAGTTCTTTTGTTGTTGATACACTCCTTACAAAGATGGAAATAGAGCAAATCAAAACTCAGGTAGTTCCTATTCTTCGCCGCCACCATATTTCAAGAGCTGGTTTGTTTGGTTCCGTAGTCACGGGCCACGCCGACGAACAGAGCGATATTGACATTCTCGTTCAGTTGGGCAGAAAAATGGGGCTGCTGGAATTTGTAAGTATAAAGTACGAGTTGGAGGATGTTTTACACAAAAACGTCGATCTGGTCGAATACCGGGCTATAAAACCAGCCTTAAAAAGCCGGATTTTATCCGAAGCAGTAAGGATATATGGGTAAGCAGAAGAATCAAGCACGACCCTGCCAGGGGTAAAGAGTAGTATTTTAGAAAGAACACCTTAAAGGTACTTACTCACCTTACAATCCAGAATAAAGTATGAATAATCGGTTGAAGTACCTTTTCACCATTTTGGGAATAGCGACGTATCTGTTGACCTCGTGTAATAGTAAAGATAAAGAGGACGTACCTAATCAACTGACGTCCCAGGAAAAGGAAGACGGCTGGCAATTGCTTTTTGATGGTACTTCTTTGAAAGGCTGGCATTTGTATAATCAGGGTGAAGTACCTTCCGCCTGGACGGTGCAAAACGGCGAACTGTATTGCCAACCTATTTTTGACACGACTGCGCATGGCGATTTAGTATCGGATCAGGTGTTTAAGAATTACGAGCTTGCCTTCGAGTGGAAAATATCCGAGGGGGCAACAGCGGGGTTTTTATCAATGTACTTGAGCGGCAAGACATGCCAACGACCTGGTCTTCCGGGCCTGAATACCAACTACTGGATAAAGCCCACCCGGACTACGAGATGAGTCCCGCCAAAAGACCCGGTACGATATTTAATTTTTATCCCCCCATAAATCCGGTCGAGCCCAAGCCTGCCGGTGAATGGAATCAGTCCCGCATCAAACAGGTTGACGGGAAAATTGAATTTTATCTGAATGGCGTTTTGACGGCGCAGGAGGATCTCAATTCCGACCATTGGCAAGAGGCGGTGGCTAACAGCGGATTCAAAACGTTTCCCGAGTTTGGCAAGCACATTCAGGGACACATCGCGCTACAGGATTGGTCCAAAGGGATCTCGTTCCGGAACGTGAAAATTAAAACGCTGTGAGCGCATAGTTCATCGTAATCTTCCGTGAGTTGTCTCAGGCCAGCCCCGAAACCTGATTCTATCCGTACGACCTTCCTTCGTAAACTTCCAGAAAACGCCAGCTACTTACCAGAACTCCATTTTTTTCTACCTTTGAAAACTTCAATTACCCCAAATAACAGCTAGAAAAAATGGATTTAAAACTTGACGATAAACTGGTATTCATAAGCGGTTCGACCGCCGGAATCGGTTTTGCGATCGCCCAGCGGTTTTTACAGGAAGGTGCCCAGGTCGTTATCAATGGAAGAACGAACGACGGAGTAGATGAAGCGGTAAAGGAATTGCAGTCCCTGGTAGAGGGCGCAAAAATAAAGGGCATTGCCGCCGATTTTTCAAAAGTTGAGGAGGTCAATCAGTTAATAAAGGAGCTACCGGAAGTCGATATTCTAATAAACAATGCGGGCATTTTTGAGCCGAAACCTTTTGCCGATATTCCCGATGAAGACTGGTTTCGGTTTTTTGAAGTCAATGTCATGAGCGGCATTCGCCTGGCCCGGCACTATTTCCCTAGAATGCTGCAAAAGAACTGGGGACGGATTATTTTCATTTCCAGCGAATCGGCCGTGTTTATTCCCGACGAAATGATCCACTACGGCATGACCAAAACCGCGCAGATTGCGGTCAGCCGCGGTTTGGCCGAATTGACTAAAGGTACCAACGTAACGGTCAACGCTATTTTGCCCGGTCCGACAAAATCGAAAGGAGTGGGTACTTTCCTGGAAGATTTATCCAAGGCAGGGGGCAAGTCGATCGAAGCAGTAGAAGAGGACTTTTTCGAAAATATGCGCCCGACCTCGCTCCTCCAGCGTTTCGCAAGTGTGCAGGAAATTGCCGATACTACGGTGTACTTTTCCAGCCCGTTGGCGTCGGCTACCAACGGTGCTTCTATCCGGGTAGAAGGCGGGTTGATTAGGTCCATTTTATAAGGTTTGCCGAAGCATTAGTCCGCCGCCAATTATTCAATGTGGCAATTCAATGAAATATCGCGTAATCGTAGGATGGGTACGTTACGTCAACCCGATATTTACAAATTCAGATTTCCCTTAACCGGGTTGGCCTTACATTGGGTAAGTTTGCAAACCGAGTTGTTGACCAGTAGAAAAAAGAAACGCCATCCATTTTTCATGCTACATCTTAAGCTTGCCCCGCTAGGCATCGTGCTCATGCTGTTGGGGAGTGCCTGCCAGGGCCCTGCGGAAAATAAAAATACAGGTACCCCTGAAGTCAGCGTTCCATCCGCTGATTCTGTAAGCACCGCCCCGGCGAGGGATACGGGCGACTCATACAGCCAAAAAAGTCCAAACCCTGATTGGCTGCTAAAGGCCGGAAAAGGTGCCGGGCAAACCCAGCTCCAGGCTACCTCCGAATCGGTGGTTGAACGACTGGGACCTCCCGATGATGGCGATGCGGCCATGATGCACGCCGTGATGGTGTGGTACGCCGACAGCACCTTAAAAACGGGTCATTCACTGGCTATTTTTACTGCGCGCGACCCCGGCAATGACCCGGCCGCGCGCATCACTGAAATCAGGGTAAACTCACCGCGCTTTGAGACCAGCGAAGGGATCAGGGTAGGTACCCCACTGGCGGATATAGTGAAGCGGTTCCAAATACAGAAGGTAAAGGAATATAACGAAAAGGGGAGGTCATACACTCTTTACGACGATAAGGCGGCGGGCATCGCCTTCGAGATCGACGCAGAGGATCGTTGCCAGGCCGTAATCATCCACATCGCGGGTAAGCCGTTTGTCGGTTCCTACCTTACTTTTCCGTAGCATTACCTACCCTCTTCGTCGTAGTCCTGCGAAGGGAAGTCACGTATCGAAAATGAAAAGCCATTCGGATTATTTTGGAAAGCTTTGAGGTACCTTTTGAGGAAGCACGACCCGGCTCACCTTACTTGATCCAAGTTGATAAACTGGTGTTGCTGTTCAGGCAGGACATCGTTGCTTTTAGCCTTCCAAATTCGTAGTCGTTACCAATAGCTTAACCATGAACAGACGATTTATCGGACTCCTACTAATTTCAGTTTTCCTTTCGATTCTGCTGGCTTCGAACCATGAAAAAAATGTTACTCAGTCTAATAAGCCCAATATCATTCTAATCTATGCGGATGATTTGGGGATTGGGTTATTGGGCCACGAAGGGCAGAAAATCATAAAAACACCCCATATCGATCAGCTGGCTCGTGAAGGAATTCGTTTTCGGCGGGCGTACTCCAACATGCTGTGCGCCCCGGCCCGCGCTTCGCTGCTTACGGGCTTCCACGATTGTCACGCAAATGGATTCCAAGTAACCGACGGGGGTACCTATACATATGCCAATGCCGATGAATCTGCCTATGGAAAAATTAGCAGGATGATCGAGAACGCCCTATCGCCGGTTCCAGCCGGGCAGGTGTTTTTGGGAGAGGTGGCTAAACGTGCAGGCTATATCACCGCTCAATTTGGTAAGCTGGAATGGGGTTTTTCCACGACGGATCAACAAATGAAGCGGCATGGCTGGGATCATTATTTCGGCTACCTGGATCACGTACGAGCGCACGGATTTTACCCTCCGTTTCTATTTCAGGATGGGGTTCTGAAAGAAATAACAGGAAATACGCGGATGAATTCCGGTAAATCCGGCGAGCCTGAAACCGAGGCAAACTTCAAAGAACGTTGGAATAGAGAGGGTAAGGAGGTGTATTCGCAAACCATCTTTATGGATAGTATTCTCCACTTCATCGACGCGCATAAAGAACAGCCATTTTTCCTGTATTTCCCCACGCAGCTCCCCCACGGGCCAGTATCCATTCCGGCAGTTCATCCTGATTTTATCAACGACAGCCGCCTGACCCAAATCGAAAAGGAATATGCCTCGATGGTAAAAATGCTGGACGACCATGTGGGGCAAATCGTCCAGAAACTGCAAGACTTACACATCGACGACAATACCATCGTTATTTTTGCCGCCGACAACGGACATGAAATCTATTACAGTCAGGCGGGAAGGGTACTTAAGCCTTATACCAACATGAAAACGGGCCAACGTTTCGATGATTACAAAAGCAAATTTTACAGTGATCTGGGCGGTGATGTTTTCAACGGCAATGGCGGCCGGGCGGGCTTGAAGAGAAGCAATCATGAAGGCGGAATCAGGGTACCCCTGATTATCAAATGGCCTCAGCACATACAAAAAGGAAGGGTCAGCGAACGGCTGGTAGCTAATTACGATATCTTACCTACCCTTGCTGAAATCGTTGGCTTTTCCGGAGCTTTCGATACCGACGGTATTTCTTTTTACAAGGAACTACTCGGTCAGAAAGGTACCCGTGAACATTCCTTTATTGTATATTCTTCTTTTGTTGGCCCTACCCTACTTACCAACGATGGCTGGAAAATAAGGAGCTTTCTTGAAAAAGATGCGTTTGAATTGTACCATTTGCCGGACGATTTCCGGGAAGAAAAAGATTTGGCAGAAAAGTATCCTGAAAGGCTAAAAACCCTTAAAATTGAGCTTCTTAAAGCCTGCGATGGGGATTTTAGAAATGGCTTATATAGCACGAGCAATCAGATACCCATTGCTACGATAACAGATAAAAAATAAAGTTGAACCGTTTCTATTTCTGATCGCCCTGCCAAACCACCATCGGTTTCCAATCGCCCACGGGCACAAAGCGCGCGAAAAGCTCCTCGCTGTACCAGCCGCGCTGGCGGGTACGCTGCACGATTTCCCGGTGGCCGGGCTGTTGGTAAGCATACCGTTTAACAGCATCGACACTCTCCCAGATACTCACCGTAGCCTGTTCCACGAGAGGTACCTCGCCGATGCCCAGCGCCAGAAGTACCCCTTCGGAATTACGGAGTGAAGCCTGCGCCCGGGGTACGTGCCGCCAGAAATCCAGTAGTTTGGCCGTCTTGATTTTGGCACGGGTCAGCACGACGAGCGGACCAAGGTACCCTTTCCCTATCTCCTCAGAAACTACGAAAGGCTCCATGCCGTCCCATTGTCCATGGGACTGAGTGGGAAGCATTTTCAGGGTTTGATACGCCAGAGCCTGAGAAGCATATTCCTGAAACATTGGTGAGGCGAAGAATTCATCGGCACTTTCGGCGCTTTCCCAAGTAGCCAGGAAAGTATATTGTTGAAAATCAGGCACGATCCCAAAGCCGTTGTGCCCGGTTCCCAGCATTTTGTAGAAAGTAGCGCCTTGGAGGGGCTGTAACACTTTCCGCCCCATCTGTCCAAATGCCCACCACGCCTTGTTTTTTGGAAAACGAAAGATCGTGAACGTAGTCATAGCTTGTCCTGATTCGATGGATTGAAGGAGCCGGTTGGTTGGTAAGAAAGCGAAAAGTCCGGTACTTTGTTGTCGAATTCTGAAATTTATGGAAGCAACCTTACCTACCCCTACTTTTACCATCCGCCGCGCCGCGCCAGCTGATGCACCTGTCCTGGCGAAGCACCGTTGTGAGATGTGGCTCGCGATGAACGATCTTCTTCCGGAGGGCTACGCAGCCATGTACGAGCAGTGTGTGGAGTATTTCGAAGAGGCCGTCCGGGACGAGTCCTACCTGGGCTGGCTGGTCGCAATCGAATCGGGCGAAGTAGTGGCGGGCGGCGGTTTGTTGCTGCGCCGGATTGCCCCCTACCCAATGGCCAACGGTCTGACCTGTCCTTCCGAAAAGCAGGCCCATATCCTCAATATGTTCACCGAAGTAGGGTACCGCCGCTACGGACTGGCCAACCTGCTGATGAAGACCCTTTTGCGCTGGTGTGAAGAGCAGGGGGTAGGATCGGTTACGCTGAATGCTTCGGAAGCCGGCAAGCCGCTTTACGAAAAGCTGGGGTTTGCGGAAGTGAAGAATTTTATGAAATGGAACGGAAAAATGCCATGATACACGAACTTAAAATCAACCCCGAAGAACTTCATCCGGAAGTAGTGTTCCAAACCGCCCGTAGTGGCGGTAAAGGGGGGCAGAATGTCAATAAAGTAGAAACCAAAGTAGAACTGCGCTTCGATATCCCCAATTCACAGGTACTTCGCGACGAGCAGAAGGATTTTCTATTGAAGAAACTCGCTAACAAACTCACCAACGAAGGCGTGTTAATTCTCTACCACCAAACAGAGCGCAGCCAGCTAGCCAACAAGGAAAAGGTAGTAAGGAAGTTTGACCGCATGATTCAGGAAGCCTTTGTGGTACCGCGCAGGCGCCGCGCTACCCGCCCTACCCTGGGGTCGGTACTACGGCGGGTAAAAGCCAAAAAGCAACGCTCAGAAACAAAAAAGATGCGCCGAAAGCCCCCGAGAGAGTAAGTAGGTACAGGCGGTAGGCTTTTTCTGGCTTGGGCTTCAAAAACTAAACCATCTCCCTCGTTTTTCTCCATGCAAACCTCTACCCTCCCCCAGAAAACTACGTCTCAGCACCTATTCAGCTTGCCCGTCATTGTGGCGGCCTTGGGGTACTTCGTGGACATTTATGATTTACAGCTCTTTGGCATCGTGCGCATTCCCAGTCTGCTGAGTCTCGGACTCACACCTGATGAGGCTGATGCCGTCGGCATCACCATTCTGGATTACCAGATGATCGGCCTGTTGCTCGGCGGGCTATTCTGGGGTATGCTGGGCGACAAGAAGGGACGGCTTTCTGTATTGTTCGGCTCTATCATCACCTACTCATTAGCCAATATCGCCTGCGGCTTTATTCCCCACCTCAATTTTGTGGATAAAGTCGAGGCCTATAAATGGCTGCGGTTCGTGGCGGGGCTGGGCCTGGCGGGTGAGCTGGGAGCGGGCATCACACTGGTATCCGAGATTCTTCCCAAAAATCTGCGCGCCATAGGTACCTCGCTGGTGGCGGGGATAGGTCTGGCCGGGGCGGTGGTAGGTACCTTCACGGTGCGGCTAGCGGGCGACTGGACCATCGCCTATTTCATCGGCGGTGGGCTGGGTATCCTGCTGCTGCTGCTACGGGTAGGGGTGATTGAATCGGGCATGTTCAAAGGCATCACGCAGGACAAGTCCATTTCCAAAGGAAACTTTCTGGCGTTTTTTACCGACCGAAAGCGGTTCGCTAAGTATATGAAATGCATCGGGATGGGGCTACCTACCTGGTTCAGTATCGGTATCCTGGCCTACCAAAGCAATCAGTTCGGGGTAGCCATGGGCATCGCCGAACCTGTAGAACCCGCACTGGCCATCATGTGGGGGTACATTGGCGTGTCCCTTGGCGACTTGGCAAGCGGATTCATCAGCCAGGGATTGCATTCACGCAAAAAAGCTATCGCGCTGATGATGGCGTTTGCGTTAGCTGGGGTACTTCTGTTTTTGTTCGCAGGATTCAAATCGCCCGACGCGCTGTATGCGCTCTGTTGCTGGCTGGGGTTGGGTACCGGCTACTGGGCCATGTTCGTAACGGTGGCCGCCGAGCAATTCGGCACCAATCTGCGGGCTACAGCCGCCACCACCATCCCCAACTTCGTGCGGGGTGCCCTGGTACCCATGAATCTGCTGTTTGTGTATCTCAAGCCCTCCTTCGGCGTAATCATGGCGGGTTTCCTGGTGGGGGCTGTGGCCTACTCGATTGGGTTCTATTCTACACTCACGATTCCCGAAACGCATGGGAAAGATTTGGATTTTGTGGAGGATGTTTGAGGAAAGGGACAGAGTAGAAGAGGTTTAACTCAATCAACGAATATCTCTTTCAAAGTTGCCTTGCATTTCTGTATTTCACCCTTGCTGAGTTTACCAAATACTTTAAGAATCCGCGCCTTATCTACCGTTCTGATCTGATCGAGGGCCACCATGCCCATAGTATTATTATGCTTGACCAGTATGCGCGAAGGATACTCTTTTGAGTTGGTGGTCATGGGGGCAATAACTATTGTTTTGAGGTACTTATTCATTTCATTTGGCGAAACAATGACACAAGGGCGAGTCTTTTTAATTTCGTGGCCAACGGTCGGATCAAGATTGACCAAGACAATAGCGTACTGTTTTAATTCCATTCCTCAAAGCTTTCATCCTCAAAGACCTCGTCGATAAGCAAACTATCGTCACCGGCAGCGTGCATTTCCTTAAAGGCTGCTTCCCAGCCCTCCCTGGGTTTTGCGATCGGCTTCAAAATGATCTGCTCCTCCTCGAGAATTAACTCGACTTGATCCTTGATGTTGTATTTCTCTAAAATGGTCTTGCTCAATCGAAGACCTTTAGAATTTCCGATTTTGATGATTTGTGCTTCCATAATTCTATTTTGTAATTACAAAGTAATTACAAAAATGCTGGATTAAAAAGTTCATACAAGAACATTCATCCCATTTAATCTGTGGTCACTATAAAACTCACTCGGGTAATTTAAAGCATGGCTTCCCACAACACCTCCGCCGGATGCAGCGCCTTCCTTCCCGTGCCGTCGTGAATCTGGTGTCGGCAGCTGGTACCTGGCGCAGCAATGATGACTTCTTCGGGTTGTTGGCGCACGGCGGGGAAAAGTACCAGTTCTCCGATTTGCATAGAGAGGTCGTAGTGTTCGGCTTCGTAGCCGAAGCTACCGGCCATGCCACAACAACCGCTGGGAATGAGTTGGACGGTGTAGTTTTCGGGTAACGAAAGCATTTTCTTGGTAGGTACCAGGCTGGCGATGGCCTTTTGCTGGCAGTGGCCGTGGAGTTTGATCGTCCGCTTTTCTTTGGTAAAAAGGTTGGAGGAGATTTTCTTCAAATCAATTTCCCGCGCGATAAATTCGTCAAATTGCAGCGCATTCTGAGCCAAAGCTTTGGCATCTTCCAGTAGGTATTCGCTGACCAAATCGGGGTACTCGTCGCGGAAGGTGAGGATAGCCGACGGCTCGATGCCGATTAATGGCGTATCGTGTGAAATAAGGTTTCTTAAAGCTTTGACATTCTGCTCGGCGATTTTTTTCGCATCCTTTAAAAGCCCTTTGGAAAGCTGTGGGCGTCCGCTGGGGGCATGGTCGGGAATAAGTACCTCGTAGCCCAGTTTCTGTAACACCTGAATGGCTTTTTTGCCAATTTCCACGTCGTTGTAGTTCGTGAATTCATCGCAGAAAAGGTACACCTTCTTCTCCGAGGAAGTCTTGGGCTGTTTCTTGAACCACCCTTTCAACGTTTCACCGTGCAGCAGTGGCATCGTCCGGTCGGGATGGAAGCCCACAACGCGGTTGGCGATGCGGCGCAGTGGCGCATTCTTGAAAATCAAATTATAAGCCCAGGGTACGTAGCTGGCAATTCCTGTCATTTTAGAAAAATTCCCCACTAGCCACGAGCGCAGGGGTACCCCGTGCACGTCGTGGTACTGTTGCAGGAATTCCATTTTTAGCTTGGCCACGTCCACATTGCTGGGGCATTCACCCTTGCAACCTTTGCAGGCCAGGCATAAATCATATACCTCTTTGATTTCCTGATGATCGAAACGGTTGTCCTTGGGCGAGCGCGTCAGCATTTCGCGCAGAATATTGGCGCGGGCGCGGGTGGTTTCTTTTTCGTTGCGGGTCGCCATGTAGCTGGGACACATGGTACCCCCGCTGAGCTGAGTCTTGCGGCAATCGCCCGAGCCGTTGCACTGCTCGGCATGTTGCAGAATGGTCTGGTTTTCGAACCGGAAGTAAGTCTTGAATTCGGGTGTTTGCTGATCGGCCTCGTACCGAAGGTAGGTATCCATTGGCGGAGTATCCACCACTTTGCCCGGATTGAAAATCGTCTGCGGGTCCCAGGCTTTTTTTATTTCCTTAAACAATCCATAATTGTGCTCCCCGACCATTTTCGGAATAAACTCCCCGCGGAGCCGGCCATCGCCGTGCTCGCCCGATAGCGAGCCGTCGTATTTCTTGACGAGCGCGGCAATTTCCTCCGCAATCATTCGGAATTGCTGGTGCCCCTCGCGGGTCTTCAGATTAATGATAGGGCGCAAATGCAGCTCACCCGAACCAGCATGCGCGTAGTGTACCGCCGACATGTTGTGCTTGTGCAAAATCGCATTGAAATCCCGGATATAATCGGGTTGGTCAAGTACATCTACGGCCGTATCCTCGATCACAGCCACGGCCTTGTCGTCACCCGGAATATTCCCGAGCAGACCCAGGCCCGCCTTACGCAGCGTCCAGATTTTTTTGGTATCCTCGCCAAACAGTAGCGGAAAGTGAAAGCCCAGTCCCACAGCCCGCAATTCGACTTCCAGTTCGGCCGCCAGCTTTTCCACTTCCGGCTGGGTTTCGCGGGAAAGGTCCACCACCAGGATAGCCGGGTAGGTACCATCTTCTTTTTCTTTGACAAAAAAGGCATTCTTCCTCTGCTCCACATTACTGGCGGCGCATTCCAGCACGTAGCTGTCGATGAGCTCAATGGCCTGGGGCTTGTATTTTAGCGCGATAATGGTAGCGCGGAGGGTTTCATCAATGGTGTTGAAATGCGCACAAAGTAGGCCCTGCGTTTTGGGCGGCAGGGGAATCAGTCCGAGCTTTATTTCGGTTAACAGGCATAGGGTACCTTCGGAGCCGGCGATGAGGCGGCACATGTTGAAGGCCGGGCCATCGGGCGTAAAAGGAGCACAATCCAGCAACATATCCAGCGCGTAGCCCGTGTTACGCCGCTCGATGGATTTCTTGGGAAAGTTTTTTCGGATTTCGGCCTGATTGGGGGGGTCAGAAAGAATTTCAAACGTTTTTCGGTAAATCTTCCCCTGTAATCCCGGGTTTGCGGCCAGTTTTTCTAGGTCGTCTTCCGCCGTAAATACCGCTTCGGAGCCATCGGACAGCAGCGCTTTCACTTCCAGCAGATGCTCACGCGTAGAACCATATACGACGGAATTGGAACCGCAGGAATTGTTCCCCACCATCCCACCGATCATGGCGCGGTTGGCCGTAGAAGTTTCGGGACCAAAATACAGGCCATAGGGCTTCAGGGCCATGTTCAGCTCGTCGCGCACCACGCCCGGCTGCACCCGTACCCAGCGTTCCTCCGGATTTATTTCCAGAATTTTGTTGAAGTGCTTCGAAACGTCTACTACCAGGCCACTTCCCACCACCTGACCGGCCAGCGAGGTACCTGCCGTGCGGGGAATGAGCGAAACGCCCGCCTCACGGGCAAAACGAATGAGCCGGACAAGATCGTCCGGGGTACGTGGAATGGCTACGGCCAGGGGCATTTCGCGGTAGGCCGAGGCATCGGTAGCGTATAGAGTGCGGAGGGTAGAGTCGCGGAAAAGGTCCCCGTCGAGTTGCCGGGCCAGCGAATCCAGGGTAGGTACTACGTCGGAAGCGGGTACTGTCATTACAAAATCACCTAGGGCTTAAATGTTCGCAAAGATAGCCAACAGCCCAGGCATGCCCGCGAAGTTTTCAGATAAATTCCAGTTCGTGCAGGGGCCATTCGCCTGTTTTAGGAACAATATCGCTCGTACTGTAAATGAGTTTGTCGATGTCCTCAAAGGCGCAGATCTTGTAAGCTTCCACGGTATTGATTTTTTCCATGGTCACACACACGACCGTTTCGCCGGAAATTGCCATCATCTGCCGCTTCAGCTGCGCCTCCTCGTAGTGCCGGATGGTAAGCCCCGAGGTAGGATGGATGCCCACGACGCCCATAAAATACAGGTCGGCTTTGAAATGGCGTAGTTGCTCGGTGGTTTCGCTGCCCATTGTTATCTGGTACCTTTTATGAAAGGTACCCCCCAGCAGGATCACCTCCACTTTGGGGTGGCCCACCAGGGCATTGGCTAACGGGGGACTGTTGGTAATCACAGTCAGCTCGAGGTTATGGGGCATTTGCTCGGCGATATACAGATTGGTGGTACCCCCATCCATGAGCACGATCTGGCCATTGACAAAGAGCGTCCGCGCCTTTTGGGCGATCAGCGATATTTCGGCGTTGGGGATGCCCATCGCCTGCCGCACGCGCATGGGAAGGTACGAATTGGCGATGGCACCTCCGTGTACTTTTTTCAGTAGCCCACGTTCTTCCAGTTCAATGACATCCCGGCGGATGCTGTCGTATGATACGTCCAGTTCCCGGCTGAGAGCCACGAGAGAAACGCGATTATCGGTACCTAACTTATCCAAAATCCAAAGCTGACGCTCGTCTTTTAACATAGCGGAGGGAATCTTGCTAATTTTATGCTGAATTGTGCAAACTTTTTTTGTCAACTACCCGCAAATATGCATACATTTGCAGACAATTGAAATATTTTACTAAAATATGGCACTAGAATACGTAAGAAAGTAAATTTCCCAAAGAGTCACACATTACGTAGGCTCGTTTTTGATATGTATATTTTTTGTACGTAATTGCCATTCTTATGGAATAAGTAAACAATTTCTTCTCTTAATACATTTACTCAGTACTGTTTCCGAATACAACATCCAATTTAAAATTTAACCAATCAATCTATGATGAACTATTCCTACAAAATGAACCGTGTTGGCGTTCATGTGGGCAGTATCCGCCTCTGGCATACGGCACTTGCGCTCTTTCTGGCGGTAAGTACTGCGCTGGCTCAGGATGTCACAGTCACCGGTCGAGTTACCGATGGAAGCGGAAGTGGCCTACCAGGTGTTACCGTAAAAGTAAAAGGTAGCAACCAGGGTACCAATTCCGACATGGAGGGCAACTACACCATAACAGCCAGCCCCACCGCTACTCTGGTATTCAGTTTCATTGGCTTTGCCAGCCAGGAAATTCCGGTCGGCAACCAATCCACGATCAACGTTACTATGTCGGACGACATAAAAGCCCTAGAAGAAGTGGTGGTCGTGGGCTATGGTACTGCAAAGCGCAAGGACGTAACGGGTTCGGTGCAGTCGGTAACCTCCAAAGACTTCAACGCGGGTGTGAACCCCAATCCGCTTCAGGCCATTCAGGGCCGGGTGGCGGGTCTGGTCATTACGCAACCCAACGGCGATCCTAACACCAGCCCTACCGTACGTTTACGTGGCTATACCTCCCTGGCAGGCGGTAGCGACCCCTTGTACGTAGTGGATGGAATTATCGGGGTACCCATCAACACGATTTCCCCTTCCGACATTGAGTCTATGGACGTGTTGAAGGATGCATCAGCGTCAGCTATCTACGGCTCGCGGGCGGCCAATGGCGTAATCATCATTACCACCAAGCGTGGCAAATCGGGCCGGGCGACCGTTACTTTCAATAACTACATTGGCACTGATGTCATTTCCAAGCGGCTTGATCTGCTGGATGGCCCCGGCTACGTAGCCGAAGTAAAACGCATCAAGGGCGATGCTTCGCTGGACGATAATCAGCGGTTCCCCAAAACGGCCAGTGGTGGCTACTACAACACTGACTGGTGGGACGAAATTTCGCGGACAGGCATCACCAACAGCCACGATCTGTCCGTTTCCGGCGGCGCACCCACTTTCTCGTACCGCGGGTCTCTCAACTACATCGACCGCCAGGGCGTTATCAAGAATACAGGCTTTGACCGCTTGACCGGCCGGATTAACATTGATCAGAAAGCCCTCGACAACCGTCTGAATATTCAGTACAGCCTATCGTATACCAATACTAATTCTGACTATACGGACGGGGGTATTCTGGCGAATGCCACTTTATTCCTACCTACCCTTCCGGTCAGAAATGCAGATGGCGGCTATTATGAAGTACCCGGCGCGTTCGACCTGAACAACCCTGTGGCCATGCTGGAAAATGAGACGTTCAACAATGTGAAAAAGACTCTGGTAGGTGGTATCAACTTAAAGTATGAAATATTGGATGGCCTTACTCTAGGCGTAAACGGTGCGCTCAAAAACGATCAGGATGTTACGAGCCGTGCCCGGAACGGTTCCATCAAGGCTTTCCAAATCACCAACGGCGAAGCTTCGCGCAACCTGTATCAGACTAACGACAAGCTGCTAGAGCTTACCGCCAATTATATCAAGGGCTTCGGCGAAAAAGGCAGCAATTTTTCGCTGCTGGGGGGCTACTCTTATCAGGACATCATCAATGACGGCTTCGGTGCCAATAATTCACAGTTTGTAGCTACCGGACTAGGCTATAACAACCTGGGACTGGGAGCCGGATCGTTGATTCTGCCCAAGAGCTCCTACAGCAGTTCTTACAAGAACCGAACGACCCTGGCTTCTTTCTTCGGACGGGGTACCCTGAATTTCAATGAGAAGTATAACCTGACAGCAACGATACGTTACGACGGTAGTTCCAAGTTTGGTAAAAACAACAAATGGGGTCTGTTCCCCTCCGTGGCGGGTGGATGGACGATCTCGGACGAATCGTTTTTTCCAAAATCCAATGCATTCAACTACCTGAAGCTGCGGGCCAGCTGGGGCAAAACGGGTAACTCCGAGGGCGTAGGTCCTTACCAGTCGCTGCAGCTGTATGGCCAGACTTCGGCTTATTATGACGGAGGTATCAACAACTTCCTGCCTGGCTATGCCATTACCCAAAACACCAATCCGAACCTGAAATGGGAAGTAGTGACGCAGGCTAACCTGGGTCTGGACTTCCAGTTTGTCAACGGCCGCTTCTCGGGTTCTATCGATGTATTCGACAAGGAAACCAGCGACATGCTGTACCGGTATTCGGTACCTGCCGATGGAGTGAAGTACTTCACCAACTCCATCTACGCCAACGTAGGTACCATGAGCAACAAAGGGGTCGAGATTTCACTGGGTGGTGATATTATCGATAGCGACGACTTCGTCTGGAACAGCCGGGTGATCGGTTCCTTTATCCGCAATGAAATTGTGAACCTGAAGAGCGATGAATTCGATTCGGGTATCGTTCGTTTCAATCCCTTCGGCGGACGGGGGCTTTCGGATGTATTTGCCTCCATTCTGACGCCCGGCTTGCCTCTGGGTACCTTCAACAATGTGGGTAAATTCGTAGGGTTCGACGAAAATGGCCAGATGCTGCTGCAAGGCAAGGATGGTGCACCCGTGACGGACCCCGCCAATGCGCAGCTGGGTTTCGAAGACAATCCCCAGCCTTTCCTGACTGCGGCCTGGGTCAACAGCTTTACGTATAAGAACTTCGACCTGAACTTCCAGTTACGGGGTGTGTTTGGCAATAGCATCCTGAACAACATCCGCTCCAACTTGTCGATTCCCGGCTCGATTCTGGAAACGAACATGCTAAAAAGCGTTAGTGAACTTCCGGTGGGCTTTAGTACCAACGCCCTGTCGAGCTATTGGCTGGAGGACGCAACCTACGTGCGGCTCGACAACTGGCAGATCGGCTACAACCTGTCGTTCGAAAGCAAGTACATCACCAACGCCCGGCTCTATCTGGGTGGTAATAACCTGTTCATCCTGACCAAGTACCGCGGGGTCGATCCCGAACTGGAAGTGAAAGGTGATTTGCCCGGTAATTCGCAGCGCCCCAACAGCCTGGGTCTGGACGCCACAGGTATCTATCCCAAGACCCGTACCTTTCAGTTGGGTGTGAACCTAACGTTCTGATCCTGACACGAGAAAATATCGTACTTATTAAAAAATCACTCATTATGAAATTCAATTTAAAATATACCCTGTTCGTAGCGGCAGGTCTTCTGGCGGCACAGTCGTGTACGAACCTGGAAGAAACGCCCTACGATGTAATTCCCACCAGCGAATTCGGCGGTACGCCCGACCAACAGGCCGCTCTGCTGGGGCCCCTGTACAGTTCGCTGGGTGAGTACTTCGACCGCTATGCTGCCCTGAATACGGTCACCGACGAGCAGGTGATCCCTACCCGCGGTGGTGACTGGAAGGACGGTGATGCCTGGAAACGTCTGCAGCAGCATAGCTGGCAGGTTTCGACGGATGATGGAACGTTTAACGGCTTATGGACTTGGTGCTACAACAGTATCACGTCAATCAACCAGCAGTTGGGCAATATCACTGATCCGGGTACCCTGGCTGAATTGAAGACGTTGCGGGCGTTTTACCACTATGTGGCGCTGGACCATTTCCGTAATATCATCATTGCTGACAAAATCGGTGGTGATAGCCCTACCCAACGTCCACCCGCCGAAACATTTGCGTGGATCGAAAAAGAAGTGAAAGAAGCGTATCCCAATCTGAGCGAAGATGTAGGAGGCAAGTTTTACGGACGTATCAACAAGTACGTTGCGGATATGCTGCTGGCCAAACTGTACATGAATGCTGAGGTGTATACGGGTACCGCACGGTGGGCCGACGCCAAGGCCGAATGTGATATCGTCATCTCGTCCGGAAAATACTCACTGGAAGCCAATCTGTTCAATAACTTTACGACCAACAACGTCGGCTCCAAGGAAAATATATTTGTGGTACCTTTCGACGCCTCCAAGCGGGGGGGTTCAACATGAATATGCGGACCTTACACTACCTGAGCCAGCTGACTTACAACTTGCCCCAGGCTCCCTGGAATGGCTACTGCACGATGACCGAATTTTATAATTCGTTTGCTGACTCGGATCTCCGCAAGAATATGTGGATCGTAGGCCAGCAGTACACCGCGGGAGGAGCGCCTATTTTTGACGATACTCAACCGATGATTTTCACGCCCGAAATACCGGCCTTCGAAATGCCCGCGGGTCCGGTGGCGCGTCTGGCAGGCGCAAGAAGCAAGAAATACCAGATTCAGAGCAACGGTGCGAATAACGACCAAGACAATGACTTTGTAATTTTCCGCCTGGGTGATACGTACCTGTTGCGGGCCGAGGCCAACCTGCGCCTGGGTAATACCGCCGATGCCATCAAGGATGTTAACATCATTCGGGCACGGTCCAGCGCCACACCGGTCACGTCGCTCACGCTGGATAACTTGCTGGCTGAAAGGGGCTGGGAAATGGCCTGGGAATATACTCGCCGTCAGGATCTGATCCGTTTCGGACAATTCAACAAAGCGTGGCAATTCAAAGATGCCTCACCGGCTTTCCGGAATATTTTCCCGATACCCGCTACGCAGCTGGCGCTCAATCCGAATCTTAAGCAGAATCCGGGATACTGAAAAACGGGTTAACTGGCTAGTGGTCAGTAGTCAAGGGAGTAGGCTCGTCATAGGCCTACTCCCTTCTCTTTTCGGTGCCTCAATTAAGTGGTCTTCCAATACGTTTTTTAACTATACTACAACAATTCCAGAGTGAGTGGCCGTGAAACTCTGTGTCCCAAAAATTGCTTGTCGCCTATGGCCAAAGCTAGTTCACAAAATGAATAAAGGAATCAAAATTTGGAGTTGGATTGCCCTGGCCTTTGCTTTATCCGGTTGTTCCAAGGCTCCGGACGATGCACCTACCCTGTTTGAGGACCTGCCTGCCTCGGTTACAGGTATCGATTTTCAAAACACCCTCACCAACAGCGAGGAATTCAATATCTTCAATTACCGGAATTTTTACAACGGGGGTGGGGTAGCCATTGGCGATATCAACAATGACAACCTACCCGACCTGTACGTGATTGCCAATCAGGGGCCCAATAAGCTCTACCTGAACCGGGGCGACTTTAAATTCGAGGACATTACCGAACAGGCGGGCGTAGCAGGTACCAAATCATGGAGCACCGGGGCTACCTTTACCGATGTGAACGGCGACGGGCTGCTCGACCTGTACGTCTGTAACGCCGGGCGGTCGGCCGAGCGGAGCAACGAGCTTTTTATCAATCAAGGTACGGGCAGCAATGGCCTGCCCGTTTTCCGGGAAAGCGCCCAGGCGTACGGGCTGGCCGAAGAGGGCTACTCGATCCACGCTGCTTTTTTCGATTACGACCGGGATGGCGATCTAGACATGTTTCTGCTCAACAATAGCTTCACGCCCGTGGGGCAACTGGCCTACGCCAATCTGCGCGCCCAGCGCGACAAGGACGGCGGGCACAAATTATTCCGAAACGATGGCGGGCACTTTACCGATGTGAGCGAAGCGGCGGGTATCTACGGCAGCATTATCGGCTTCGGACTGGGCATCACCATTGGCGATGTCAATAATGACAACTGGCTCGATATCTACATTTCCAACGATTTCTACGAGCATGACTACCTGTATATCAACGACAGGAAAGGCTCATTTACCGAATCGCTGCAAACCGCCATGGGCCATACGAGCCTTTCTTCGATGGGCGCCGACATTGCCGATATCAACAATGACGGCAAGCTGGATATCTACGTCACGGACATGCTTCCCGCCACCGACCGCCGGCTGAAGTTAACGTCCACCTTCGAGGGGCATGACCTGATGAAACTGAAAGAGGCGCGGGATTTTCACTACCAGTACATGCAAAATTCCCTGCAGTTGAATCAGTCGGGTGCGCCGGACGGGAAGACCTGGTTCAGCGAAATAGCCCGCTTCACGGGTACCCATGCTACCGACTGGAGCTGGGGTGCCCTGATTTTCGACATGGACTCCGACGGCGAGAAGGATATTTTTGTGGCCAATGCCATCAACCGGGATTTGACCAACCAGGATTTCATGGCTTTTCTGGCCGATCCGGCCAACATTGCCGAAGCCAGCCGTACCCGCAAATTCGATTACCGGAAGTTTATCGACAATATGCCCTCGGAACCATTGGCCAATTACGCTTTCAAGAATAATGGCAATCTATCCTTTGCCAATAAAGCTGAAGAATGGGGCCTAGGTACCCCCTCCTTTTCCAACGGGGCCGCCTATGGAGACCTGGACAACGATGGCGATTTGGATTTGGTGGTCAACAACGTCAACAGTCCGCTGTCGGTGTATCGAAATGCTTCCAATGAGCGGCCCGATTTTCACTACCTCAAATTCCGACTGATCGGCGGGGCACAAAACCGCAACGCGATTGGCACCAAAGTCTATCTCCATCAGGGTACCCGCACCCAGATGTTACAGCAAATGCCCAATCGCGGTTTCGAATCCTCTGTGGATCTGAGGCTGGTGTTTGGGCTAGGTAAAAATCCTGCGGTCGATTCCGTAACCGTATTGTGGCCCAATGACCGTCAGCAGGTACTCCGGGGCCTACGGGCCGACTCGACCTATGTATTGAATCAGGAGGCTGCCACCCAGCCCTGGCTACCGGCCAGCAGCCGGAGCCAGGAGCTGTTCAAGGACATCACGGCATCCAGCGGACTCGATTTCGTGCATCGCGAGTCCGATTATGTCGATTATAACAAGAACCCCCTGCTGAAGCAGATGTACTCCCGCCTGGGACCGGCAATGGCCCTGGGCGATGCCAACGGGGACGGCCTGGACGATGTGTACTTGGGTGGAGCCATCGGGCAGGGTGGGAAGCTTTATGTCCAGAAAAAAGACGGAAGCTTTGCGGACCGCACCCCAGAAATCCTAAAACAGGAAACGGATGTGGAGGCCTCGGACGCCGTATTTTTTGATGCCGATAACGATGGAGATCAGGATTTGCTGGTCGTATCGGGTAGCAACGAATTCCGCGACAACGATCCTACCCTGGTGCCCCGCCTGTACCTCAACGACGGCAAGGGTACCTTTACCCGTAGTGCGACCTTTCCAAACCTGGCTATCAATGCCGCTTGCGTGGCTGTCGCCGACTACGACAAAGATGGCGACGTAGACGTATTCATTGGCTCTCGACTCAAATCGGGCCAATACGGCATTGATCCGCCCAGTTATCTCCTGACCAACGACGGTACCGGGTCTTTTAAGAATTTCACCCGGCGGTACATTCCGCAAATCGAGCAACTCGGCATGGTCACAGATGCCTGCTGGGCCGATCTCGATGGCGATACCTACCCGGAATTGGTCGTAGTAGGCGACTGGATGCCGATTACCATTTTCAAGAATAAGCGCCAAAAACTCGAACTGCAAGCGTCGGAAATAATTAAAAATGAGCAAGGGCAGCCGATGAAAACCAATGGCTGGTGGAATACCGTGGAAGCGGTGGACATTGATCAGGATGGTGATCTTGACATTGTTGCCGGAAACCTGGGCTTGAATTCGAGTCTGAAAGCCACTCAGCAGACGCCCGTCGAGCTATATGTGAAGGATTTTGATCATAATGGGCAAATGAAACAAATCATCACCTGTCCCGACGAAAGTGGGGTACCCTACCCCATGCTCATGAAACCCGATCTGCTGCGAGCCATGCCTTCTTTGAAGAAGAAATTTGTCCTCAACAAAGAGTACGCCGGCAAAACGCTGAACGAAATACTCAGCCCGGAGCAGTTGGAAGGAGCGGTCCATAAAAAAGTCTTTACGGGAGAGTCGGCCATTCTGCGGAATGACTCCCGGGCGGCGGCGTTCACGTTCCTGCCTTTGCCCCGGCAGGCGCAACTCTCCCCCATCTACGCCATTCTTCCCTTCGACTACGACCACGACGGCCGCATGGACCTGGCCATTGCGGGAAACAATTACGACGTACTGCCCGAACTCGGCCGGTATGACGCCCTCCGCGGCCTTATTCTCCACAGTGGTAGCCAGGGATTTGAGGTGAAAGCGCCCACCGAAACCGGCCTGTGGGCCAACGACCAGGTACGGGCCATGAAGCGGCTGAGGCAGGGGCAGATTGTGCTGGGCACCAACAACAGTAAGGTGCAGGTGTACCGGGCCAAGTAGAGGCTGGATGGTGGATTTAATAAAAAATCTAAATCTACGGCAAGCACATCTCCAAAAAATTGATTACAAGTCATTTAAAAATAAATTCTAGAATCCAACATCCAGAATCTAGTTTCCAATATTCCATGAATCCAATAAAATTAATCAGTATACTATTCCTCTTTTTCGGCATCCAGGCTTGCCATACGGATGAGAAAGATCATGAAAAAGCTCTTTTTGAAGTGAAAGACTCCACCAGTACGGGTGTGGGTTTTGTCAATCGGGTAGTGGGTAATCAAAAAATCAACTTGCTGGATTACCTGTACTTCTACAACGGCGGCGGGGTAGCCGCCGGGGACATCAATAATGACGGTCTCACGGATGTGTACTTTGTTTCCAATCAGGGAAAAAATAAACTCTATCTCAACAAAGGAGGCTTCAAATTCGAGGATATTACTGATCAGGCAGGCGTGGAAGGCTTTTCTGACTGGCAGACCGGCGTTACGATGGCTGACGTGAACGGCGACGGACTGCTGGATATTTACGTGTCGGCCGTGGGAAATTTTCGGGGAATGGAAGGAGCCAATGAGCTCTACATCAATAACGGAGATCTGACTTTCACGGAGAAAGCCGCCGAATATGGCCTCGACTTCACCGGTTTTTCGACCCAAGCCGTATTTTTCGATTACGACCGCGACGGCGACCTGGACTGCTATCTGCTCAACCATGCTGTGCACACTTCCCGCAGTTACGACCGGGTGACGGCCCGTAACCTGCGTGATAACCAAGCCGGTGATCATCTATACGAAAGTCAGTTGAGTGATACCAAGGTACCCCCCACCTCCCCCGTCAAATTCAAGGATGTAAGCGAAAAGGCTGGCATTTTTGGTGCCGCGATGGGCTACGGCCTGGGCGTAGCCGTGGGCGACCTGAATAACGACGGCTGGGACGACATCTACGTATCCAACGATTTTCATGAGGACGACTACTGCTATATCAACAATGGCAACGGTACCTTCACCAACAAGAGCCGTGAGCTGTTTCGCTACACCAGCCGCTACTCCATGGGCAACGATCTGGCCGATGTCAACAACGATGGGTACCCCGACCTGATGACGCTGGATATGTACCCCGAAGATGAAACCATTGAGAAGTCATCCGTTGGAGAAGATTCATTCGACATTTTTCTATACAAATTATCGTACGGCTATATGCCACAATTGAGCCGTAATTGTTTGCAAATCAACCAGTCGGGCCAGGGGTTTATGGAGATAGGGGCCATGGCCGGCGTGGCCGCCACCGACTGGAGCTGGTCGCCGCTGCTGGCCGACTATGACAACGACGGCATCAAGGATCTGTTCGTAAGCAATGGCATTGCCCATCGGCCCAACAACCTTGACTACGCCAAGTACGCCGCCGACGACTCCCTGCGCTACGCGCCCGAGACATCGTACGATCTTGACAAGCGTGCCATGAGCATGATGCCGCCGGGGAAAGTACATAACTACCTTTTCAAGGGCAGTAAGGGGCTGGTTTTCCAAAACAAGTCCGAAGCATGGGGCTTCGGTGCACCCACGATTTCCAATGGGGCGGCCTACGCGGATTTTGATAACGACGGCGACCTCGATCTGGTGACCAACAATCTCAATGAGCCTTCGGTCTTTTATCAGAACCAGACCAGCCCAGTTGCTGAATCGGACAGCGCTTCTTCCGGGTACCTGCGGGTGAAACTGGAAGGGTACCCCGGCAATACTTCGGCTTTGGGAGCCAAGGTGGTTCTCAAGCAGGGTACCTCGATCCAATTACAGCAGTTGTCCACCACGCGGGGCTTCGAGTCGAGCAGTGAACCCATTGCGCACTTTGGCCTGGGGAATGAAACGACTATCGATAGCGTGTTGATTGTCTGGCCTAACCAGGCTGTGCAGATACTGACGGGCGTCAAAGCCAACCAACGGCTGGTGGTAAAGTACGAAGGTACCTACCCGGCGGTGCCCGATGTGGCGGCGCGGATCGTCAGCCAACCCGATCCGAAGCTTTTCGATGATGTCACGGCATCCAACCCGATTCCCTACCGCCACGAGGAAAACCTGTATTACGATTTTTACCGCGAAAGCCTGATGCCTTTCCTGGTTTCGACCGAAGGGCCCAAAGTAGCCGTGGCCGATGTCAACGGCGATGGGCGTGAGGATTTTTATGTTGGCGGAGCCAAGTGGCAAATCGGCTCACTTTTTATCCAGGATATCCACGGTAGGTTTACCAAAAGTCTGCAACCGGATTTCCGAACGGACTCGACTTTTGAAGATACGGACGCCGTGTTTTTCGATGCCAATGGCGATGGGCACCCCGATCTATACGTGGTATCGGGCGGAAATGAATTTTACGAAAAAATGCCCGAGCAGTTCGACCGCCTGTACCTCAATGACGGCCAGGGCAATTTCAAACGCGTACCCAACGCCCTGCCGCCCATGTATGACAACAAATCGTGCGTGCGGCCTTTTGATGTGGACAACGACGGCGACCTGGATTTGTTCGTCGGGGGTAGGGTCGTGGCGTTTGGGTACGGGGATGTACCTCGCTCCTACCTGCTGATCAACGACGGCAAGGGCCATTTTGCGGATAAAACGGAACAATTGGCCCCTCAACTCCGCCAAGCAGGCATGGTCACCGATGCCGTATGGGCAGATATCGACGGCGACCGGGTGAAGGATCTGGTGGTGGTGGGCGACTGGATGCCTGTGACGGTATTCCTGAATAAAAGCGGTAAGCTTTCCGCCGATCAATCCGAAAAATACAATACACCTACCGGCTTGTGGCAGTGCGTGGTGGCCGCCGACTTTGATGGCGACGGCGATATGGATCTTGTTGCGGGTAATCTGGGCGTTAATACCAAATTTCGGAAAACAGCCGAGTCTGGCCTGACGATGTGGGTGAAGGATTTTGACGGCAATAAGGGAATGGAACAAGTACTGGCCTACGGCGCTGACGACCGCTGGTACCCGGTATCCTCCAAAGATGAGCTCGGAAAACGCATTCCCACGATCATCAACAAACGCTTCCCGGACTACAAATCCTTTGCCGGAAAAACCATCGACGAAATCTTCAAGCCTGAAGAATTACGGGATGCCCGAAAACTGGAAGTCCGAAAATTTGAGTCAGTCTATCTGGAAAACCGGGATGGAGGATTTGTCAGCCACGATCTACCCTGGCAGGCGCAGGTTTCTAAGCTCTTCACACTGGCGGCCGCCGATGTCAACGGCGATGGCCTGCCCGATCTGCTGGGGGGCGGGAACTACATAGGCGTGAGTCCCTTCCAGGGGCGCTACGATTCGAGTTACGGGCTGGTGCTGCTGAACCGGGGGAAAGGTACCTTTCAGGCCCAGTCGCCGGTTGACGCGGGTTTCCGGCTGGATGGCGAGATTCGGGATATGAAACGGATCACGATTGCCGGGGTACCTACCTGGGTTATCGCGCGCAATAAAGGCTCACTGATCTTTCTAAAACCGCTCCAAGGTACCCCCATGCCGGTGGCCCGGCGGTAAGGGGGTACCCTATTCCGCTATCTCGGCGCCTTCCAGCACGTAATTCATCTGATAGATATCGTCGGCATTTAGGATCAGGGTACCTTTGAAGGTGAGCCGTTCGTCGGTCTTGAACTTGCGGGGATCTTTCTTAAACTTCAGGGCCATCACCGATTCCGGCCCCGCCCCGCCGCAGAAGAAACACGCGCTGTACGGAAAGGCCGACAGTACGTACATATTAGCGTCGAGATCGATAGGCAGAATGTAGCCCGTGATACTAACCTCCTTGCCTTTCAGTTTCTGCACCGCCGGCCCGAAGGTAGGGTACAGCATATACACCGATTCGTCGGGGTACCATTTTTTCTTGAAAGTCACGTCGCGTAGGGTTTCCCACGTAAGTTTTACGGGAACAGCCGCGGGCGTGAACGACAAAATAGAAGTAGCAAAAAGACCCAGGATCAAGGTACGCGAATATTTCCTCATAGTATTTGGATGAATCAGGATTGAGTTTTTACGTAATTCCTTTACGGAACGTACACTACAAATGATTGTTTTAACAAAAATAAATCAAATCCCATTCAAAAAGCAAGTACCCCAGCCTAGTCTTCGGCCAGCGTGCGGGAGATATTCAGCCGATATACCCCCAGCGAGGGCAAGGCAGCGGCCAGTACGCCAATGAGCAAGGCAGCGCCCAACAGGTACCCTTCTTCGGGCAAAAATCCAAACTGACCGAGCGAATAATGCAGATCCTGCTCGGCCGCCCGACTGAACAGCCACAGCCCGATGCGGCTCAACAAAATACCCGAAACATACCCTAATAGAGCCAAAAACAATCCTTCCAGCAACAACAGCAAAAACAGTCGCGTCCGGGTGGCGCCCATCGAAAGCATCAGGGCCATTTCGTACTTCCGGTCTTTGAGCGAATTGTATAGGAAGACAAACACGCTGGCGCCGGCAATGAGCATGATCACCAGCGCCAGCGCGCGGAGCGTGTCGATGCCCACGCCGAGCAATGAAAACAGTCGGTTGATCTCGATGCTGGGCAGAGCCGCCTGCATGGACGTGTTGGCGTTGATCTGCCGGGGAAGCGCCACTAGCCCCATGGGACTACGAAACTCAATGAGCGCGCTGGTAACTTCCTTTTCGTCGGCGGCTACGGGTGCGAATTCCGGGTCATGTACCTCGTGGGCGGGATCATTCGGTTTGGTTCCGGCCGGGGGTACCTCGGCGTGCTCGTGGATGGCCCACACGCTGCTGAGGTCGGTCAGGATGAGCTGATCCACCACCGAGCCGTTGGGCTCGAAAACGCCGACGATCCGGTACTTGGTCTGTCCGTGGGCATCGCCTGCTTCATCGAGTCCGTGGGCGCTGGCGAAGGTATCACCTACCTTCAGGCCCGAGGCTTCGGCCACCTTGCTGCCAAGCGTTGCTTCCAGGGTGGTGGCAAATAATTTTCCTTCGGCCAGTTTTGCCTCAAAATGTTCAACGTAGCGCGGCGTGGTACCCACGATCCGAAAGCCCCGGTAGTTGTCGCCCATCGAAAGCGGAATTACCGTTTTGACAAACGGATTCATTTTGAGCTTGTTGACTTCTGCCAGAGGTACATTGCCCGTGGGAGCGTCGATCTGGTAAATGCTCGATAGAATCAGTTGCAGCGGGCTACCTTTGGCTCCCACCACCATGTCGATGCCCCGAAGATTGCGCCTGAACTGGGCATCGAGCTGCTGGTTCAATAAGAGCAACAGCGAGATTATGCCAATACCCAATGTCAGTAACAATCCACTGAGGAAGCTGCTCAGCTTCTTTTCCCGCAGATTGGCCCAACTGATTTTCAGTAAGTTCATGGAGTATTAAGTAGCTGTTAGCTTATAGCTGCTGGTCAGTGGCTTTTTAAAAAACTGATTTACAGAGTACTTTAAATAAATTCAAGGCAAACTACTTCTTCGTTCTCACATAGAATAGCACTATTTCACTTTGTGCCTCTGTGCCTTTTTCTGGTACGCCAGCCCGGTCCTTTGTCCCTCTTAAACTCAATGCTTGAAATGCCGCACTCCGGTTGTGACCATCGCCACGCCATTGGCGTCGCAGTAGGCAATGGAATCTTTATCGCGGATGGACCCACCGGGTTGCACGACCGCCGTAATACCCGCTTCTTTCGCGATTTCAACACAGTCCGGGAACGGGAAGAAAGCATCCGAAGCCATCACAGCGCCGTTCAGGTCGAAGCCAAACGCGGCCGCCTTGTCTATGGCCTGGCGCAGGGCATCCACTCGGGAAGTCTGGCCGGTACCGCTGGCGAGTAGTTGGTTTTCCTTGGCCAGTACGATGGTGTTGGACTTGGTATGCTTGCACACTTTCAGCGCAAATTCCAGCGATTTCAGTTCCGCTTCGGTGGGTGCTTTTTCGGTCACGGTAGTCATTTGCTCCGCTGTTTCCGTCACATTATCTTTATCCTGAGCAAGTACCCCATTAAGAATTGTTTTGAACATTTCGCCAGGCAGCGTGAGCGGCTTACGCTTGAGTAGAATCCGGTTTTTCTTGGATTGCAGAATCTGGAGCGCCTCCTCGCTGTACGCCGGGGCAATCAGGATTTCCATGAAGAGCTTGTTCAGTTCTTCGGCGGTTTCGGCATCCACGTTGGTATTGGTGATTACCACGCCGCCAAAAGCCGATACCGGATCGCAGGCCAGCGCGTTGAGATAGGCATCCTTCGCCGTAGCGGCCGAGGCAATACCACAGGCATTGGTATGCTTGATGATGGCAAAGGTAGGTCCGGCATTCAGGAATTCATCGATCAAACCCACGCAGGCATCCACATCCACCAGATTGTTGTAGGATAGCTCTTTGCCGTGCAATTTGACAAACATGGCGTCCAGATCACCGTAGAAGGTAGCATTCTGGTGAGGATTCTCGCCGTAACGAAGGGTTTGGGAAGGTAGGTCTTCAAAGTGCCGGATATTCTCTTCCTTACTGGAATCGCCTTTTACAAACCACTGGTTGATGGCCGTATCGTAATGCGACGATACCCCGAAGGCGGCCGCGGCATATTCGCGCCGGTCGCTTTCATCCGTGCTGCCCTCTTTTTGGGTGAGCAGTTTGAGGGTACCTGCGTACTGGTCGCGCGAGGAAACAATCAGGGTGTCCTTGAAATTTTTGGCCGCTGCCCGAATCAGGGAGATTCCCCCGATGTCGATCTTTTCAATAATGTCGGCTGCACTGGCCCCGGAAGCTACAGTATCCTCAAAGGGATACAGATCCACCACGACCATGTCGAGGGCCGGAATGTTGAACTGTTCGGCTTGTGCCACGTCGCCTGCGTGGTCACGGCGGTAGAGAATACCCCCAAAAACGACCGGATGCAACGTTTTGACACGCCCGCCAAAGATGGAAGGGTACCCCGTCAGGCTTTCCACAGCGGTAACCGGAAGCCCTAATTCCTCGAGGTAGGTCTGGGTACCTCCCGTCGAGTAGAGTTTCACATCATTCTGGTGCAGCAGCCGTACGAGTGGCTCCAGACCTTCTTTGGAGTATACAGAAATGAGGGCGGATTTGATTTTCTTGGACATTTTTTTGGCTTTAGGCCGTAAGCAATAAGCTATTGGCTATTCGTTAGGTAATAAAAAAGATGTTGTCCAGGTTAAGCAGATACCTGAATTTGAAGCTCAATCAGCGTACCTTATAGCGTAACACTTTTGGACAGCGGCTTCATCAAGTTTCAAATATAAAGCAAACCGAACAATTTAGTCCCCTATGGCTACCTCAATCGTTCCTACTCTCACTACTGTCCCACACCACCGGGGGTGGCCTTTGGTAGGAAGCACCTACCCCTTTATCAGCGATCCGTTGGGTTTTATGCTGCGCCTACAGGAGCAATACGAACGGCTCGCGACCGTGAAGGTACTAGGCCGTACGCTGAACATTGTCCAGACCGCTGAGGACGCGAAGTACATCTTGCAGGAGAATAACCGTAACTACCACAAGAGCGAGGCCTACCGGATTCTGGCGATTTTTCTGGGCAATGGGCTGCTGACCAGCGAAGAGGATTTCTGGCGACGGCAGCGCAAGCTGGCGCAACCGGCCTTTTACAAACAACGCCTGGCCCTGATGACCGACATGATGGCGTGGGAAACCGAACTATTGGTGGCCGATTGGAAAACCCACGATCCAACCCAGCCGCGCGACATCAGTAAAGACATGCTGGGGCTCACCCTGAATATCGTAACCAAAGCCTTATTCAGTACCGATGTGGGCGATCGGGTAGCGGGCATTTCCGATGCGCTCAATGGCATTATGCATTTTGCCGACAACACGCTGAAAAGTTTTATTCGTGTTCCGCTGAAGTACCCTACTCCGGGGAATGTGCAGTTTTTGCGCGCCGTCCAAAAAGTAGAAGAAGTGATTTATGGTATTATCAATGGCCGTCGTGAGCAGTGGAAGCAAGACCCTGACCTGCGCTACGACGACCTGCTGGATATGCTGATGCGCACGCGCGACGAAGAAACGGGCGAAACCATGTCGGACGGCCAGCTCCGCGATGAGGTGACCACCATTTTCATGGCAGGCCACGAAACTACGGCCAATGCCCTTTCATGGGCGTTGTACCTACTGGCAAGGTACCCCGAGGTAGCCCACAAAATCCGCGAAGAAAGCACGGAAGTACTCGCACAAAAAGACAAATCGACTTTTGAAAAAGCCCGGGAATTACGCTATACGCTGCAAGTGGTACAGGAAGTAATGCGGCTCTACCCGCCCGCCTGGGTCATTAGCCGGCGCTCACTGGCCGAAGATCAAATCGGCCCCTACGCTTTCCCGACCGATTCGTATTTTTTGATCAGCCCCTATACGCTGCACCGCCGGCCCGAATACTGGCAGGAGCCTGAGGCATTTAATCCTGATCGTTTCACCGAAGGAAACGCCAAAGACCGCCCGACATACGCCTACCTACCCTTCGGCGGCGGACCGAGGCTATGTATCGGCAACAACTTTGCCCTGCTCGAAATGCAACTGGTACTGGCCATTCTGCTGCGTGATTTTGAGGTCAGCCTGCTTTCGCCTGATCAGGTAGTGGAACCAGAGCCAATGGTGACTCTACGGCCGAAAGGAAGTGTTACGTTGAAATTAAAAAAGGTAAAGGGCTAACTATGAAAGGTCAACGGCCTTACAAATTTCAAGCAAAACCTGGAAATCAAGAGAACGAGTTTCTTTGATACCTAAAAATTAGCCTTTTACGGCTCATCCTTAACTACAAGGGCCAATTGTTCTGCCAATTCTGCCGGATTGTCCTCGGACGTTTTCAACGTGTGAAGTACCTTTCTATCCCCGATGCCGTGCTGGTACGCTTTGTCATAGTAGGTTAGGGTGATGTCGGCTACGGTAGCGAAGTCTTTTTGATCGAGGGCGGCGATGGCCGCTTTATGGTGCTGGCCGCCCAGTCTTTTCTGAATACGGTGGGTAGCTTCATGCAACAGGTTTATATCGAAACAGGCGTACTCCCGCACCAGCCGTTCAATGCGGGTAGCTTTATCCATGTCTACTAGCACTAGCGGCGCACGCCGCATTTGTGTCCAGACAGCCGCTGGAATCAGGCAATGGCCCACGGATCGGCTCTCGTCCTCGATCCAGACGCGGCGGGTAGGGTCAAGTTGTCGCCACCGGGCGTAGATTTCGTTTTCAAAGTGCTCAGAACTGGGCTGGGGTAGTTGGCCGATGGCTCCATACGATGAGCCTTTGTGATTCGCTAAACCTTCCAGATCAATGATTTGCTCGCCCAGTTCGCGGAGTTTGTGCAGGATTTCGGTTTTGCCGCTACCCGTTTTGCCACCCAGGATCACTACATTTTGGGGAGTTTCCAGCCCTGCCAACGTCTCATTCCGAAAAGCCTTGTAGCCACCTACCAGCGTGCTGACTTTCATGCCGGCGGTTTCGAGCAACCAGCCAAATGAACCACTGCGCATGCCCCCACGCCAGCAGTGTACCAGGATTTCCTTATCGGGCGCCAGTACCTTTGACTGACGCACAAAGTCAGCCATCTTTGGCCCCACCAGTTCCAACCCCAACAGCAATGCCTCTTCCTGACCGATTTGCTTGTAGAGGGTACCTACCCTTGCCCTTTCCTCATTGCTAAAAAGCGGAATGTTAACCGCCCCCGGAATATGTCCCTGCGCAAATTCGCCCGGCGACCGTACGTCCACGACCGGCAGCGTTTCGGCTTTTTGCAGGAAGGCGGAGACGGGGATTGGGGTAGGCATTTTTATGGATAAGGAAAAATGGAGGAAAAAGAATGAATGGGAGAAAGATTAAAGGCTGAGAAGAGGTACCTATGCGGGTATACACTCAATCACTCATTCTATCATCGTACGGGCGACCCGTCAAAATTGATCTAGCTCCCGCAGGTACATTTGAATCGTATTTTCCAGGCCGTAATAAAGCGCATCAGCAATCAGGGCGTGGCCGATAGAAACCTCGTCGAGCCAAGGGATGCTTTTTTGTAAAAATCGCAGGTTGTCCAGACTCAGATCGTGGCCGGCGTTCAGGCCCAAACCTACCCGGCGGGCTGCTTCGGCGGCTTTCACGAAGGGAGCCACGGCTTTTTTTTGGTTTTTAAAGTAATGCTCGGCGTAGGGTTCGGTATAAAGCTCCACGCGGTCGGCTCCGCAGGCTTTGGCGCCCTCTACCATGCGCTCGTCGGCATCGACAAACACCGACACCCGGATACCCGCTTCTTTAAATTCGGCAATCAGGTCGGTGAGCCGGTCCTTGTGGGTGATGGTATCCCAGCCCGCATTGGAGGTAATGGCTCCGAGGGCGTCCGGCACCAATGTCACCTGGGCAGGCTGGTTGGCCAATACCAGATCCACAAACTTCCGTTCAGAGGGATTGCCTTCGATATTGAATTCCGTCGTTACTACTTTTTTCAAATCATAGACATCCTGATAGCGAATGTGCCGTTCGTCCGGCCGTGGATGTACCGTGATACCCTGAGCACCGAAGCGCTCGCAATCGAGCGCTACCTTGACTACGTTGGGATTATCACCGCCGCGTGAGTTGCGGAGGGTAGCTATTTTGTTAATATTAACGCTAAGTCGGGTCATGGATTAGGGCCAATGGATTGATGGAGGAGTATTCGTATCTTTGTGGCAAAGTTACCCTTTCCGAACGTATGTTTTTAGAGAATTGTTCGGGTAGGTACCTTATGAATATTTAGCCGTAATCCGGGCAGGTGGGCGATGCGTCGCTCGGCCTATACCACATTTAATTACAATTATGTCACTAAAAAGTAGAGTTGAATCGGATATCAAAGACGCCATGCGGGCCAAAGATCAGGACAAATTGCGCGCTTTGCGGGCCATCAAATCACTGATTCTTTTGGAAGAAACCAGTAGCAGCAGCACGGGCGAACTGACGGAGGATGCCGAACTTAAGCTTTTGACCAAAGCCGCCAAGCAGCGCCGCGAATCGTCGGAAATTTACCAGGCTCAGGGGCGTGAGGACTTGTGGTCGAAAGAAGAAGCCGAGTTGGCCGTGATCGAACAATTCATGCCGCGGCAGTTGACCGAAGACGAAATAAAATTCCGGCTCGAAGACATCATCGCCCGCGTGGGGGCGTCCGGCCCTCAGGACATGGGCAAAGTGATGGGCGTAGCTACCAAGGAACTAGCCGGCCAGGCCGATGGCCGCACGGTTTCCACCCTGGTGAAGAGTTTGTTGGCAAAATAACACCTCACCCCTTGTCCCCTCTCTTTCCAGGGCAGGGGGTACCGTTCATAGAAGCGGGGAGCTATTTTCTGTGAAACTACTTGACTTATTACTTTTGATTCCGTTGTTGTGGGGCGCAGTAAACGGCTACCGCAAAGGCTTGCTCGTCGAGATTGTGGGCATTGTGGCCTTTGTGGTGGCTATGGTGGTGGGCTTCAAGTTTCTGGGGTTAGGGATGGAAATTCTGGAGCCGCACGTCGGGCATACGGTGGCGCGGCGAATCCTGCCCTTCATTGGCTTTTCGGTCATCTTTTTTCCGACCGTCTTCCTACTGAATCAATTCGGCTACTCGATCCGCCGCTCGTTGAAGTACTCGCTCCTGGGTACCTTCGACAGCCTGGCCGGCGCTGCGGTGGGGCTGTTCACCTGGGTCTTTGGAGCGAGCGTTTTTTTCTGGTTGCTGAGTACCATGGGGGTCGATATTCCCGCGCACCGGACCGAGGGAACGTACCTGTACCCGTATGTTGTTCCCATTGCGCCCATCGTCATCACCAAGGCGGTTGAATGGCTGCCTGCGGGCAGCGAGCTGATCCGTGACTGGAAGCAGGAATATTTAGATAAGTAAGCGAGCAGACTCATGAATTCTATAAAAACAGACATACGGAAACTTTCGCCGGACCAACTCAAATCCTGGCTGGCAGCGCATAAGGAACCGGGCTTCCGGGCCAAGCAGATTCATGAGTGGCTCTGGAAAAAATCAGCGCGCTCCTTTGCCGAAATGACCAACCTATCGCTTCCGTTGCGGGAGTTGCTCGACGAAAATTTTGCCATTTACGCCCTCACCACCGACAAGCAACAGCATAGTAACGACGGTACCGTCAAGTCGGCCTTCCGGTTGCACGATGCCCACCTGGTAGAGGGTGTGCTGATTCCGGCCACTGACCGCATGACGGCCTGCGTGAGCAGTCAGGTAGGCTGTTCGCTCACGTGTACCTTCTGCGCGACGGGTTATATGGATCGCAAGCGGAATCTGGAAGCGGGTGAAATTTATGATCAGGTGGTAGAGATTGCCCGGCAGGCTACGGCCAAATTTCAGGCACCGCTGACCAACATCGTGTACATGGGCATGGGCGAGCCTTTACTCAACTACGCCAACGTACTGCAATCCATCGAGCATATTACCTCGCCGCAGGGCCTGGGTATGTCGCCCAAGCGCATCACCGTTTCCACGGCGGGGATTGCCAAGATGATCAAAAAACTGGGCGACGATGAGGTACGTTTCCGGCTGGCCCTCTCGCTGCACGCGGCCAACGACGAAAAGCGCAACCGCATCATGCCCATCAACGAATCCAATTCGCTGGACAATCTGGCCGAGGCGCTCAATTATTTTTATCAAAAAACCGGAAACCGCATCACGTTCGAGTACATTGTGTTCAATAATTTCAATGACTCCTTACAAGATGCTAAAGAACTGTGGGAATTTACCAAGAGGGTACCTGCCCGCGTGAACATCATTGAGTACAATCCCATCGCCGAAGCCGATTTCCGAAATACAGAAGCCGATAAACTGGATAAATTCGCGGCCTACCTCGAAGACCGGGGTGTTACAGTGAGTGTGCGACGCAGCCGCGGAAAAGATATAGACGCGGCCTGCGGGCAGTTGGCCAATAAGGAATAATCAGCCGGTTAACAATTTCTTAACATACCGTGCCATCAAAATTTCCGTACTTTTGCGGCATTAAATTTTAGCCAATGGGCTAATTTGCACCCACTTACTCACTTCCTATGTTTGGTTTAGAAACCGACATTTTCCTCTTACTGGCCTTCTGCTTATTCGCCGCCTGTGCTTTTGAATTTGTCAACGGATTTCACGATACAGCCAACGCAGTAGCGACGGTCATTTATACTAACTCGCTCAAACCCAATACCGCCGTCGTGTGGTCGGGCTTTTGTAATTTTCTGGGCGTATTTTTCGGCGGCATCGCCGTTGCCATGGGCATTTTAAACTTGTTGCCTACGGAACTGCTCATCGACCAGAATGTATATCACAGTATTGCGATGGTACTGGCCTTGCTGTTCAGCGCGATTGTCTGGAACCTGGGTACCTGGTACTTCGGGCTTCCGAGTTCCAGTTCGCACACACTGATTGGCTCTATTCTGGGCGTAGGACTGGCTTTTACCTTTATGCCGGAAAATACCAGCGGCACGGGGGTCAACACCGCTAAGGCTACCGAAATTTTCATCTCACTTTTTACGTCCCCACTTTTTGGCTTCTCGTTGGCCATTGTGTTGATGTTTATTCTGAGAAGGTCGCTAGACAAACCTTTACGAAACCTTGTGTTCAGTGAACCCAAGAAAAACCAGCCGCCCCCTGCCTGGATTCGCGGTATTTTGATAACGACGTGTACCCTGGTAAGTTTTTTCCATGGCTCCAACGACGGGCAAAAGGGGGTGGGCCTGATTATGCTGATTCTAATTGGCATTACCCCTACCTACTTTGCCCTCGACAACAGTAAGAATCCTCTTCTGATGCGGGAAAATCTTACTCAAATCGAAACCATCGTCAATCGAGTCAACCCTACGCTGCTTTCCGCCAGGGATCGAGCTGAACTGGTTGTCACAAAACGCGAAATCGCCTCTCTAAAAACGCAGATCAGCAAACCTCTTGTCGATAATACGTTGCCCGAAGGCGAACGCCTGAATGCCCGGCGCTCAGTCCTTCTGATTAGCCGTAATATCAAGGATTTGCTTAACAGCCGGACCGCTAACCTCAGCCTGGCCGACGCCAATGTTCTTGAGAAGCAGATCGGAGAGGAACAGGGGCTTCGCCGCTTTACCGACTATGCCCCTGATTGGGTAATTTTGATGATTTCCCTTTCCCTGGGTCTGGGTACTATGGTGGGCTGGAAACGCATCGTGGTCACTATTGGCGAGAAAATCGGTAAGCAACACCTCACCTACGCCCAGGGAGCCTCGGCGGAATTGGTCGCGGCCAGTACCATCGGCGTTTCTTCCTGGCTGGGACTTCCGGTCAGTACCACCCACGTACTGTCGTCGGGTATTGCCGGGAGCATGGTAGCCAGCAAAGGGATCAAGAATTTGCAGGGTGGGACAGTCCGCAATATCGCCATCGCCTGGGTGCTTACGCTGCCCGTCACCATGATCCTGTCAGGTACCCTATATACCTTCTTCCGGTGGATCTTTTGATTTTCATTAAATAATACACCCTTACTACCTACCCGACTGCCGCCGTCACGCTCTTTATTCCGAGCGTGACGGCTTTCTCTTTTTGGTACGCTTTTGTCAAGATTTTGGGAATATTTGTACCTTGGAACGTTATTAAGTAAAAAGGTACGAATATTGAACATCAACCCATGACCGATATACTTGAACAGGTTTCCCGTTTTGGCTATGTGAACGAGGCCGTAGCCGACGATATGGATCTGGTGGCTGAAATAAACCGGCTGAAAAAAGAAAAGAACGCGGTGATTCTGGCTCACTATTATGTGGACGGCGCCATTCAGGATCTGGCCGATTACATCGGCGACAGCTTAGGCCTTTCACAGCAGGCCGCTGCTACCGAAGCTGACATGATCGTGTTTTGCGGTGTGCATTTTATGGGTGAAACCGCCAAGGTACTGAGTCCCAACAAAAAAGTGGTGATTCCCGACCTAAACGCGGGCTGTTCGCTGGCCGACTCGGCTCCGGCGGATAAATTCGCCGAATTCAAGGCAAGGTACCCTGATCACATCGTGATCAGCTACATCAACTGTTCCGCCGAAATCAAGGCTCTGACGGATATTGTCTGCACCTCCTCGAATGCGCTGCATATTGTGAACAGTCTGCCCAAGGATCAAAAAATCATCTTCGCTCCTGATGCCAACCTGGGCCGCTACGTGGCGCAGAAAACCGGACGAGACATGGTACTTTGGGACGGAGCCTGCATCGTGCATATCGATATCTCACGCGAGAAATTGCAAAAACTACGGGCTGATAATCCTGATGCGCTACTGATCGCCCATCCCGAATGTAAGGAAGATATTCTGCTTCAGGCTGACTTTGTAAGTTCCACGACCGGACTGTTGAAATTCGTGCAAAACGATGTGAACGAAAAATTCATCGTAGCTACCGAAGCAGGTATCCTACATAAAATGAAGCAGTCGGTACCGCATAAAAAACTAATTCCGGCACCCGCCACCGACAACAATACCTGCGCCTGTTCGGAATGCCCGTACATGAAAATGAACACGCTGGAAAAAGTGTACAATGCGCTGCTTTACGAGCAGCCTGAGATTATCGTACCTGAAAACATCCGCGTGAAAGCCTACGAATCGGTGGCGAGGATGCTGGAACTGAGTAAAGGGATTTGAGGCATTCAAAACCTGTGCGTATTTGTATTTCGAAACCGTTTGGGTTTACAATCAGCACGAAACATCTGTGCTGTTTGCTGGTACTTACAGGTTTGTCCTGCCACCGACCCGCCGACGACGTACAGGAAGCACAAAAGCGTTTACTAGCCGCCGACCGTTGGCACATCGAGCAGATCGCGATGGATGAGGTCCCGGTATTCAAAGCAGGAAAGCACCTACCCCACATCAGCGGCGTGCGGTTCGACCGCCACATGGATTGGGTGAAGTTTTATCCCGATGGAGGTTTCGAAGGACACATGACGGGCGACGACACTACGCAGCATTACCAGTGGAAGGTCTATGTACCCCAAAACGTGATCGCCCTGCGTGACTCGGCCACGGGAACCGGAGGCTGGAACATTTATCCGCGCAACGTTTACGAAGGTACCTTCGAAATGGAAACCCGTAGTACCGTATACGATCCGCCCAGGGTAACGAAGCTAACCTTACGCTTTACCAATAATTCTACTATTGAATGATAGAAGGGGTAAATGATGAGATAAAATCTTTATGCGTTTACTCTAGCATTCATTGCCGGGCGGGTACGCCGGAGCAAAACCGTTAAACTATCTTTCCACCATTCGTTTCTATGGCTCAATTCGATTTTCTTGTAATAGGCTCCGGAATTGCCGGACTCAGCTATGCGGCCAAGTTAGCCCGACATTTTGAAGGCAATGAAGCGGTTTCCATCGCCGTCATTACCAAGGTACAGGCCGACGAAACCAACACCAAATACGCTCAGGGAGGCATTGCGGCAGTATGGGCTGAGGGCGATACCTTCGAGAAGCACATCGACGATACGATGGACGCCGGCGATGGGATCAACAAGCGGAATATCGTCGAGATTGTCGTTACCGAGGGGCCGGAACGTATTCAGGAATTGATCGACTACGGTACCCGGTTCGACAAAGAAAGCGACGGAGACTACGATCTGGCCAAGGAGGGAGGCCATTCCGATCACCGGATTTTGCATTTCAAGGACATCACGGGCTACGAAATCGAGCGCGCCCTGCTTGAGGAAGTCAAACGTCATAAGAACATCCAGATTTTCACCCACTACTATGCCGTCGAACTCATCACTCAACACCATTTGGGCGAAACGGTATACCGCTATCGGGAGGACATCAAGTGCTTTGGCGCGTACGTGCTGGATTTGAAGACCGGAGCGGTAGAAAAATTCCTCGCCAAGACGACCCTGGTAGCCACGGGCGGTATCGGGAATATCTACCAAAGTACCACCAACCCTACCATCGCTACGGGCGACGGCATTGCCATGGCCTACCGCTCCAAGGGCATTTGTGACAACATGGAATTTATCCAGTTCCATCCCACCAGCCTTTTTCAGCCGGGCAAAAAACCTTCCTTCCTGATCTCGGAAGCGGTACGTGGCTTCGGAGGTATCCTGAAACACGCCGACGGCAGTACCTTCATGGAGTTTTATGATGACCGACTCTCGTTGGCTCCACGCGACATCGTGGCCCGCGCCATCGACTCCGAGATGAAAACCCACGGGGTGGAGCATGTCTATCTGGATGTACGCCATCTGGACTATGAAAAATTCCTCGAACATTTCCCCAATATCAATCAGTATTGCCTCAACATCGGGATTGATGTACGGCGGGATATGATCCCGGTAGTACCTGCGCAACATTATATGTGCGGGGGCATCAAGGTCGATGAGTGGGGGAAAACGAATATTCAGTTCCTGTATGCGGCGGGCGAGTGTTCCGCTACAGGCTTGCATGGAGCCAATCGATTGGCTTCCAACTCGTTGCTGGAAGCGGCCGTTTTTGGCCACCGCGCCTATCTCGATACCGTCGAGCACTACGAAAAAGCCGTCATTCCGGAAGGCATCCCCGAATGGGACGACTCGGGTACCACCCATCCCGAGGAGCAGGTACTCGTAACTGAAATGACCCGCGAACTGAACAGCATCATGTCCAACTACGTAGGTATTGTCCGCACCAACCGACGCATGAAGCGAGCCTACGACCGCCTGCAGCTGTTGCACGAAGAGCACGAGCAACTCTACCGTGAATCGAAAGTCTCGGTGGCGATTTGTGAACTACGGAACATGATTACGGTATCTTACCTGGTGCTGAAAATGGCCATGGCCCGGCGTGAGAATGTCGGACTGCACTACAACCTGGACAATATCAAACCCGAAAAAGCTACGGCTGTCATGCCCTTGATATAACCCAAACAAAAAGGCCTGACTCTCACGAATCAGGCCTTTCTGTTGCAGTTTACCACCCTTTTAGCGAGAGGCTACCTGCTCTTTTCTATCCTTTCGGGTCTGAGCCTTTTTCCAAACCCATTTGCCTACCGTCTCGCCCAGGTGGGTACCTTCCTCCACGCCATCGCGGTAGTGGATTCCGCCGTACATACGGCTGTACGAGGCATTCCAATAAGCTTCCTCGAATGACTTGAACGACTTCACACCATGGCCGTACTTTTTCTCGGTCGTGTCCGTAAACGCCACATTATTCCCCAACAGATTGGTCAATATGGTACCACAAGCCGCCGAAACAGAGCTGTGGCCACTTACATACTCGGGGAAAGGGGGCGTTTCCAGATACGGACGCCACTCGGGATCCCAGCCGTTGTTGATGACCGTTTCGGGCCGAATGCGCACGCTTTTGTACTTTTCATCCCAACACGAAACAAAGGCATCGAACATGGCCAGAGAACCCAACGTATAGGCCTCGGTCGTTTGCATCAAATCCAGATTTTTGTCTCTAGCCACGGTGCGGGTAATGGCTAGCCAGTGGCCCGGCGGGGTCATCTTTTTATTGGCAAACATCACATGGCCTACCACATTGGTTACGAAGGCATTGTCATCCCAGAAATAAGCCGTAGTACGTTGTTCCTCGGTGAGGTTTTTGCCTGTATCATATACCTCATAAGTCAATTTCATAAAGGGGCTGTTCTTACTCAAATCGTACTTAGCCGGCGGCGGACAAACAAACTGACGCACCGAATCAAGGGTAAAAGGACGCACCGTATTCCACATTGGTTCGCAGGCATCGGCGTAAGCAGGCGGGGTAGGTACCCAGGTACCTGGTTCGTTGGTTACGGTATAGCGAAATCCTCTGATTTGCTTATAATTGTCTTTTCCCGAATACTTAATAATATGGTTGGCAACGGCCTCGCCATAAGCAGTCGAGCGTTCGATCACATCGTCGGGAATGCCCATCGCCTCGTATTTCTTGAAGAAATCTTTTTCGTAGGTATCCCACATATCACCGGAAAAGGTGAGCGTCCTGCCCACAATGGTAAAGGCTTTGGCGCTAGCCAGCGGAAAGCAGTACTCCTTACCCGGTTCGGGTTGGGGGGTAGGTTCAAAGCCGTTGAGTTGCCCGCTTAAGGAACGGTACTCTGGATGCCCCGGTACCAGGGCTTCGTAAGCCGCCAGGTTTGAGTAAGCGTAAATACGGCTAGCTACGGGTGGCTTGAAAATATCGTGAATGACTACATCAGTCAGTTGTTCGCCAAGGTCGTGGATCATTTCTGGATCAGAGGCACTTTTATTATATACCTCAGGCGTTGTAGTCTGGCGGCAACTCGACGCGAAAGTAGTGGCGGCAAGCAATGCCACCAGGAAAGAAAATTTTTTCATCTGGTCTGTTTTTTTGAAAAATCGGCTATTCTGACCCATTTTCTTAAAATAGGTCCGTAATCAGCCCGATTAATGATTTACTTAGTGAAAGTAGCAATCCGTTCATGGCCAACGCATTCGTATACGTCAGGATCATTGACACCGATTGGTACTTGAAATAAAACAAATCAGACAAGATCGGGTGGTGGAGTAGCCGGGGACAGGTCATAAGCCGACCAGTTCACGGGATAACTGGAAAGCATGGAGGTACCTTCCATCAATTCCCACAGGTAGAACGTAACCCGGCGCTGTGTGGAAAGGTAGTGCTTGATGGCGGTTGAGAATACTTTTGTGCTTTTTTCGAGCGGATTGCCCGACTTATTTACATTGTGGCCAAATTCCTGTTGAATACGTTCGGCCAGGGCGAAGAATTGCTCCCGCGCGCTGAAATTCGCCTGCATTACCGTATAGAGAGAATCGTTTTCGTAGCGTTGCTCGACGATATTGTAAAAATCGCCCTCGTAATGTACCAAGCCCTCGGGGGCATCATTGTTCCAGGTAGTACCGTAAGGAATGGCAAAAGGTACCTTCAGTACGATACGTTCTTCACTGAGTACGCCAGAATTAGGGGTATTGTAAAAGGCCTCAAGACACCATACCGACACCGTCTGACCCAGCATGTGGATCAGGAGCAAAAAGAAAAATGCGGTGGCGGCAATTTGTTTCAAATCAGGGCTTAAGGTCAGGAATCGGGCGGTAAATATACCTTATTTCCAAACGTTTCGCAAGGCGAACGGGTTCATCGCCTGGGTCAGCGACTCGTATATTACTCCTGCATCCCGAGCAAAATCTCTTTCAAGACCGCCTGTGCGGCCCATTCGCGGTTGGCCGCCTGCTCGATAACCAGCGCACGAGGACTGTCTAATACGGCATCGGTCACTTTGACATTGCGACGCACGGGCAGACAGTGCATGAATTTACCGTTGTCGGTACGCGCCATTTTTTCCTCGGTCATCATCCAAGCCGGATCGTTGACAAGCACCTGACCGTAGCTGGTGTACGAAGACCAGTTCTTTCCATACACGAAATCCGCGCCTTCAAGCGCTTTATTCTGATCATGAAGTACCTCCGCTTTCCCCAGAAATTCAGGAGCCAGATCGTAACCTTCGGGATGCGTCACGACCAATTCAACGTCCATGCCATTCATCCATTCGCAGAATGAATTGGCTACCGCCTGGGGCAGTGCTTTGAAATGCGGCAGCCACGTAAGTACCACTTTGGGGCGGGCTTTGACCTTGAATTCTTCAATGGTAATGCAGTCGGCCAGCGATTGCAGCGGGTGGCGCGTAGCCGATTCGAGATTTACAATGGGTACCCCTGCGTACTTCCTGAACTGCTGAAAAACCAATTCAGAATAGTCGGCGTCACGATCTTGCAATTTGGCAAACGAGCGAACCCCGATGATATCACAATACTGACCTATGACCGCCGCCGCTTCTTTCACGTGTTCGGCATTGGCTCCATTCATGACTACCCCCTCTTCCATCTCCAGGCCCCAGCTATCCTGGCTCACGTTCAATACAATCACGTTCATACCCAGATTCTGGGCAGCCTTCTGGGTGCTGAGTCGGGTTCGCAGGCTGGAATTGAAGAAAAGCAAACCGATGGTTTTGTTCTCGCCGAGTTGTTTGTCGGCAAAGGGATTGCGTTTGGCTACGATGCCACCCGTTATGAGTTGATTGAGGTCGGGTACGTCCTGAGGCGATATAAAATGGTTCATCCGGTTGGGTATTTGCTTCCCGAAAGTTCAGAATTTTCGGGAAGCCAGTGAGGGTTGGGTTAGTTTGGTACTTGCGAAATCTCTACTTCCAGTGCTTTCAGAAAAGCGTCGGCTTCTTCGGTACCGATGGCCAGCGAAGGAAGCAAACGAATGGTATTGGCCCCTGCCACGCCCGTGAATAACTTGTGCTCGAAGAGCAGTTTATTCCGCAAGTCTTTTACCGGGAAATCATATTCGATCCCAATCATCAGTCCGCGTCCGCGTAACTCCTTGTAGCCACCCACCCGCCGGATACCCTCCATGAAGTATTCGCCCATGCGGGCGGCATTCTCGATAAGGTTTTCGCTTTTCATGATATCCAGCACCGCTACCCCTGCCGCGCAGGCCAGGTGGTTACCTCCAAACGTTGTTCCCAGCATCCCGTAGCTTGCCTTGAACTTGGGGGAAATAAGTACCCCCCCAATCGGGAAGCCATTGCCCATACCCTTAGCCATTGTCATCAGGTCGGGGTCAATGCCGCTGAATTGGTGCGAGAAGAACTTCCCGGTACGTCCGAACCCGCATTGGACGCTATCCAGGATCAGTACGGCCCCGGTTTCGTCGCACCTGCGGCGCAGGGTTTGCAGAAATTCATCCGTCGCCACGTGGATGCCCCCTACCCCCTGAATGCCTTCCACAATCACCGCGCACACTTCATCGGTGATGCCGGTTTCGGCGGCTTCTATGTCGTTGTAGGGTAGGAACGTAACGTGCTGATTGTAATTGACCGGCGCCACGATGGCTGGATTGTCCGTAACGGCGACGGCCCCAGCTGTCCGGCCATGAAAGGCTTTGTTGAAAGCGATTACTTTTGTGCGACCATTATGGAACGAAGCGAGTTTTAAGGCGTTCTCGTTGGCTTCGGCGCCCGAGTTGCACAGAAAAAGCCGATAGTCAGGGTACCCCGAGAGTTCACCCAGTTTCTCAGCCAGTTCTTCCTGTAGACTGATCCGCACCGAGTTGGAGTAAAAACTGATGGCATTCATTTGCTTGGTGAGCATTTCCACGTAATACGGATGACAATGCCCAACCGAAATTACCGCGTGCCCACCGTACAGGTCCGTATATTTGGTACCGTTCTGATCCCAGAGGTAGCTACCCCGCGCTTTGACAGGCTCTATGTCATATAGGGGATAAACATCAAATAGATGCGTCATGAGTTCTAACTTTTTGCTGCTGGCTACTAGCCGATAGTTTTTTTGATAAATAATTTCTAAATGGAATCTAAAACAGACAGGTATCAGCTTTTTAATAAGCCGGCGCTTTCAGCCTTAATCCCGAATCCTCAGGTAAGCCAAAAAGCAGGTTCATATTCTGTACTGCTTGTCCCGATGCGCCCTTGGTCAGGTTGTCGATGATGCTTGTGATCAGTAGCTGCCCCTCGTGCTTTTCCAAATGAATAAAACACTTATTGGTGTTGACCACTTGCTTCAAGTCGATAGCTGGAATGCTAATGTGCGTAAATGGATGCGCTCCGTAATAACTTTCGTATAAGTCGATTGCCTCTTCCAGCGACCCTCCGTAGGGTGTATATACATTGGCCATGATGCCGCGTGTGAAATCGCCCCGATAAGGAATAAAATTTATTTTTTGCCCAAAATCGGCCTGCAATTTCGTCACGCTCATTTTTATTTCGGTCAAATGCTGGTGCGTGAAGGCCTTGTAAATCGAAGCGTTATTATTGCGCCACGAAAAATGCGTGGTCGCACTCAACGACTGCCCGGCACCTGTACTACCCGTAACGGCACTGACGTGTACATCGTCTTTCAGCAGTCCGGCCTGTGCCAGGGGTAGCAAAGCCAGCTCGATACTCGTCGCAAAGCAGCCAGGGTTAGCGATTCTGCTAGCTTTCCTGATTCTGTCTTTTTGCAGCTCTGGCAGACCGTACACAAAGCTTGCTGATTCGTCGCGGAAGTCGGTACTTAGGTCAATGATTTTCACCGCATCAGGTACCTCATTGGTTTCCAGAAATTTTTTGGATTCACCGTGTCCCGAACATAAGAAAATCACGTGCAGCGATTCGCTAGTGAGTAAAGTCTGCGTTTCCTCGCCCGAAAACATCAGGTCCGTATCGCCCAGCAAATCAGTATGCGTGGCGTACACCGGTCTACCCGCCTGACTTTTGCTGTGGGCAAAGGCGATGTTTGCATTCGGATGATTTAACAGAATACGGATCAGTTCGCCACCCGTATAGCCGGCTGCCCCAATAATACCTACGTTAATTGTGTCTGTCATTTCTTCTCTGCTAACTCACTCACTTTCTGATAAATCATAGCCTGATTCGAGGCTACCTTTGAGAAACCCCGCACATCGTCACCCGTCCAGGCATTGTTCATTTCACCGTAGCTGCCAAACACGGGCGACATCAGATCATAAGGCGACTCAATGCCTTCTACGTAAAAACGGTACGGAGCTAGTTGTACCCCCACTCTACCCGTCACGTGGCTTTGGGTATCGGTCAAAAAGGTTTCGATATTGCGCATAACAGGCTCCACGAACTGTCCCTTGTGCAGCAGGCTACCGTACCAGTTGGCGAGTTGCTCTTTCCAATAGAGTTGCTGCTCAGTCAGTACGTGTTTTTCCAGCGTATGGTGGGCTTTGATAATAATCAGCGGTGCAGCGGCTTCAAAACCTACCCTACCCTTGATGCCGATAATGGTATCGCCCACATGAATATCGCGACCGATACCGAAGGGCTGGGCGATTTCGGCCAGTTTTTGAATAGCCTGTACGGGGGTTACGCTGCGTTCACCGTTCAGTCCCACCAACTCGCCCTTTTCGAACTCCAGCGTGATCGTTTCGGGTTCGGTTTTGGCTACCTGGGTGGGCCAGGCGCTTTCGGGCAGGTACTTTTGGGAAGTCAGCGTTTCCCGGCCGCCCACCGAGGTACCCCACAACCCTTTGTTAATGCTGTATTCGGCTTTTTTCCAATCTCGCTCCACACCTTTTTTGGTCAGGTACTCGATTTCGGCTTCGCGCGATAGTTTCAGGTCACGAATAGGGGTAATCACCTCGGCCTCGGGCATGATAATACGGAAAGCCATGTCGAACCGTACCTGGTCGTTGCCCGCCCCGGTACTCCCGTGGGCAATGGCCGAGGCGCCAATTTCCTTCGCGTATTCCGCTACGGCTACGGCCTGGAAAATTCGCTCGGCACTCACTGATAGTGGGTAGGTGTTGTTTTTGAGAATATTGCCAAATATGAGGTACTTGATGCAATCAGTGTAGTATTCCGTAGTTTTCACAACCGTCGTGTGTTGCCTGACGCCCAATGCATAGGCATTGGCTTCGATGCTCTTGAGTTCCGCATCAGAAAACCCGCCCGTATCCACCAGGACCGAATAAACTTCGTACCCCTGGTCCTCGGCCAGGTACTTCACACAAAACGAGGTGTCCAGTCCACCGCTGAACGCTAATACTACTTTTGGTTTTTGGGACATTGGTTATTTTTGAGCTTATGGCCGGTAGTTGCTGGCTACTGACATTGGGGATTGATTTGATTGGCAATTGAATGCAAGGTACTTTCACCTACAAACTTAATGCATTCTGATGATTCGGGCTATTGCAAACAAAAACCCCGCTCCGGTTCTTTACAGAAATACCGAGCGGGGTCCTGGCTATTTGGAGCATGTTCCGGTAGAACAGCGTTTTGCTATACCAGCATCGCGTCGGGGCTTTTCTTTTGGGTACGATCATTCCTTCGTAGCAGAATCCGCTGCTTGATCCGCATCCAACGCTCATAAAGCTTGGACTCTTTCAGGAAGTTCCAACCTTCGTCTTTCGTATGCTTCTTAGCCTCCTCGTGGTTGTACATCATACCCGTACACAGGCAGTTTTTACGGTTGGTACGAGTCAGGACGTCGTAATTGACACAACTGGCGCAACCCTTCCAGAAAGCATCGTCCGCCGGAAGCTCACTGAACGTTACGGGTTCATAGCCGAGGTCAGAATTGATTTTCATTACCGCCAGACTGGTCGTGATGCCAATGATCTTGGCATTTGGGTACTTCTTGCGGGATAGCTCAAAAGCCTTGGCCTTGATGGCTTTGGCAATACCACTGTTGCGAAAATCGGGGTGCACGATCAGGCCCGAATTGGCTACGAACTTACCGTGTTCCCAGGTTTCGATATAGCAGAAGCCCACCCATTCGCCTGCTTTGGTGGTGGCGATAATGGCTTTACCTTCTATCATCTTCTCCATCAGATAAACCGCCGAGCGTTTGGCGATACCCGTCCCCCGCTTTTTGGCGCTTTCCTCCATTTCGGCGCAAATCGTTTCAGCGTAGTGTAGATGGTCTTCGTTGGCAATCTGAACAAGGAAAGGACTCTCTGAAATTCCGTTATTTTTCATGGTTTGGTGCTGAATTGGCTCCTTCTGCGCATAGCTTGGGAGAAATCACATCAGTCTGAGATGAGTTTCTGAAATAAATAAACTAGGAAAAAAGGGCAGAAAAAACTTTGCCACGTAGGCAAAAGAAGATTAGATGGTCCAGACGGACCTAAATCGGAAGGGGGTAGTATGAAAGAAAGTATGGATCACTTTGCTATTCAAGAGTTGGTTCCGGAGCGCCGGTTCGTGTTAAAAACGATACAAATTTTGTGAAAATTATGCATCTACTCCAACTAAACTGCAAATATATTTTTTCCGTTCCCTTTTTTTGTTGATAATTCGTAAATCAAGATAGCAATAAATTAGCTGTTAAATGAAGATTATGTTTTATGTTTTATTAAAAAGTCTAAACATAATCCTTTGGTAATCAAATTTTTACCAAATAACATTATGGACTTATCGAGGAAAATGATAATTTTGAAAGCCCAACCCTAAGCGGCAACACTTCATGAATCAACTGACTGCTGACGATCTTATCTACGGCTATATTAATGGTATATTTCCCATGGCCGATGCCGACGGCTCGCTGTACTGGTATTCGCCAGATCCTCGTGCCGTTATCCCCATCGACTCCTACCGTCCTGCCAAATCCCTGCGGCCCATACTGAACAAAAACCTTTTCGAGATTCGGATCAACCGGAATTTTGAGGGCGTTATGCGGCAGTGTGCCGCACCCAGGATTCAGGAGGAAGGTACCTGGATTTCGGAAGATATCATCAGGGCCTATACTCAGTTGCATGACCTCGGCATGGCCCATAGTATCGAAGCCTATCAGGAAGGAGAGTTAGTTGGCGGCTTGTATGGGGTAGCAATCGGAGCGGCTTTTTTCGGCGAATCCATGTTTCACCAGGTAAGCAATGCCTCTAAGGTAGCCTTCCACACCCTGATGGGGCTTCTCCGGGAACGGAACTTCAAACTCCTCGATACCCAGTTTATCAATGACAATGTGCGTCGGTTTGGGGCAATCGAAATTCCCAAAGCGGAATACCTCGCACGTTTGCGGCAGGCTATTTCTATGAAGACTCGCTTCACCGAACCTGACCTGGAGTACCTGTTCCAACGCGTAGCCTAGGTACCTCTTCCCTAATTCGTTGGTAATGGATTTTTAAGCTCCGGTTGTACAGACTATTACCCTGCTGCACCAAGACCCACCACTGGTGGGTTTTCCGGGCCAATCTGCCCCATCTCCTGGCAGACGGGCAAGAACCCGGGGTTATAGTAAAGAGGAATTATCTATTTTTGGGGAATTTTTACGTCCTTAATTCCCCCGCAATGGCAGGCGTCAAGCCCATTCTGGTCATAAAATTCGGTACTGCTTCCATTACCCGCCCCTCCGGAGAACCGGATCATACCATTATTTCGGAAATAGCCCGGCAAGTAGCGAGTCTGCATACATCTTACCGCATCATACTGGTTTCGTCAGGAGCAGTGGGAGCCGGGAAAGCGTATATTCAGGAGTACCGGGGTAACATCACGCAGCGCAAAGCCGCAGCAGCGGTCGGGAATCCTCTGCTTATCGGTTTGTATGCCCGGTACTTTTTGCCCTATCGAATTCCCATAGCCCAAAGCCTTTGTGAGCGCCAACACTTTGCCAACCGGCATCAATTTCTACAATTGAAAAGTACCTACGAAGAACTCTGGACAAGCGGCATTATCCCCATCGTAAATGAAAACGATGTAGTAAGCGATCGCGAGTTAAAGTTTTCGGACAATGATGAACTGGCCACGCTGATTGCCACGGGTTTTGGCGCCCAAACCCTCATGCTTTGCACTTCGGTAGGGGGTTTACTGGACGAAAATGGACGCATAGTGCGAGAAGTGGCCGATGTCAGTGAGGTCTTTAAGTGGGTACGCACCGAAAAATCGGATTTGGGTTTGGGAGGAATGGCCTCTAAACTGACCTTCACCAAGCTTGCTACCCGAATGGGTATCCGGGTGGTCATTTTCGGCATAAACGAACCTGATGGGATCGTAAAGGCGTTACAACTCGAAACGGGTACCGTCTTTCAGCCTCAGCCTTCCACCTTATCGGCCCGCAGGCGCTGGCTGGGCAGTGGCGGCTTGGTGGCAGGACAACTTCGCATTGACGACGGAGCCGTACGGGCCCTGCAGAAACGGAAAAGTCTACTGGCAGTCGGTATTCTGGAAGTGCGGGGCGACTTTGAAGCCGGCGAGTTGGTAGAGGTTTTCGACCCTTCGGGTGACATGGTGGCGGTGGCGCGTTCGCGTGAAACCTCCCAAGCCATTGTGGGTAATTTGAAAACGGTAAATTTTGAAGTGGCGAATGCCAGTGATATCGTGTTATTTTAATTTTATATGATTATGGTTTTGGATTCCGGGATAGAGAATAAGGTACCTCCTACAACAATGGACGAAAACGGGCAGGAAGCTCCTACCACGATTATCCCTATGCTGAAAGCAGCTCAGCAGGCAGCGGGAGGAGTGCGAAATTTACCAGATCCCGTCAAGTCATCCCTGCTAAACAACCTGGCCGATCGGATCCTGACGCAGAAAGAACTGATCCTGGCTCAGAACCAGCAGGACCTCGACCGGATGGATGATGCCGATCCGAAAAAAGATCGTTTGCTGTTGAACAATAATCGTATCGAAGCTTTGGCCCAAAGTCTGCGCGAGATAGCCCTCCTGCCCGATCCTACCGGGCAGGTACTCCTCGAGCGCACGCTGGAGCAGGGCTTACAGATGCAGAAAATCGCCGTGCCTCTGGGCGTGGTTGGTGTAATTTACGAATCCCGACCTAACGTGACGCTCGACGTAGCCGCTTTATGTCTGCGCTCGGGCAACGCCTGCGTACTGAAAGGAGGTAAGGAAGCGGCCCATTCCAATGCTTGCCTGGTAGATATTATTCACGAATCGCTGGCCGAATTCGCTATCCCTGCCGAAGCCGTCACGCTGCTTCCGACCGACCGCAAATTCGTGAATGAACTATTGACTGCCACGCGCTTTGTGGACATCATCATTCCGCGTGGCTCGGAATCGCTGATTCAGTTTGTGCGGAAAAATTCGCTGGTACCTACCATCGAAACCGGAGCCGGCGTGTGCCATACTTATGTGGAGAAATCAGCGGATTTGGCTAAGGCCCGGGCTATTGTTGTTAACGCCAAGGTATCTCGTCCTTCGGTTTGTAATTCGTTGGATACCATTCTGGTGGATCGCGCGGTTGCCGGGGAGTTTTTACCAACCCTAACCGAACAACTTAATGCTTACAATGTGGAAATTTTCGCCGACAAAACGGCTTATCCCATTCTGAAGGCCGCGGGGTACCCTCATCTGCAAGAAGCTCAGCCGGAAGATTTCGGACGGGAATTCCTGGATTACAAATGCTCCATAAGGGTAGTGGAAGGCTTACCGGAAGCGCTGGCGCACATTCAGGAATTTTCTTCCCGGCACTCCGAAGCCATCGTATCGCAGGATACCCAGGTCATTGAAACGTTCCTCAATGAAGTAGATGCCGCTGCGGTGTACGCCAACGCTTCTACCCGCTTCACCGATGGGGGGGTGTTCGCATTGGGTGCTGAAATTGGTATTTCCACCCAGAAACTACACGCGCGTGGTCCCTTCGCCCTGGAAAAACTCGTCACCGAAAAATGGGTCATACGTGGCAATGGGCAGGTACGGGGATAACCGCCTTTTTTGTATCTTTGATTGAATGCATTGCGAACGATACCCCCTTTTTATGACTTCATCGCTTGAAAAAAATCAGCTTCTTACATTAACCCAGGAAGCCACCAAACTACTGAAAAACCTCATTGCTACTCCATCCTACAGCCGCGAAGAAGCGGGTACGGCTCTCCAAATAGAATATTTTTTACAAAAAAAAGACATCCCTTTTCACCGAAAGAAAAACAACATCTGGGCACTCAATCAACATTTTGACGCTTCCAAACCTACCCTTTTATTAAACTCCCACCACGACACCGTCAAGCCCAATAAATCCTGGACCCTTGATCCTTTTGAGCCGTTAGTGCGTGACAACAAACTCTACGGCCTGGGCAGTAACGACGCGGGTGGTTGCCTGGTTTCGCTGATCGCTACGTTCTGTTATTTCTACGACCGGAGCGATATGGCATACAATATCGCTCTGGTCGCATCCGCCGAAGAGGAAATTTCGGGCAAGGAAGGTCTGGAAATCGTGGTACCCGAACTCCCCCCATCGAATTTGCCATTGTGGGCGAACCTACCGAAATGCACTTGGCTGTGGCCGAGAAGGGATTGCTGGTGCTGGACTGCACGGCGCGAGGAAAATCGGGCCATGCGGCGCGGGATGAAGGTGATAACGCGCTGTACAAAGCGATTAGGGACATCCAATGGATTACAGGTTATCGTTTCCCCAAAGTGTCACCTACGCTGGGTCCAATCAAAATGTCGGTAACGATGATCAACGCTGGCACTCAGCACAATGTAGTACCCGACACTTGTACCTTTACGGTCGACGTGCGGGTGACAGATCAGTACACGCTCGAAGAAATTCTGGAAGAAGTGGAAAAAAATATCCAGTCCGATGTAGATGCGCGTTCCGTCCGGCTGCGTCCGTCCAGCATTCCTACAGAACATCCCATTGTACAGGCGGGCCTGCGGCTGGGACGCAATACTTACGGCTCCCCTACTACATCGGATCAGGCCTTACTGGATTGTCCTTCCCTGAAAATGGGCCCCGGGCATTCAGAACGCTCGCACACGGCGGACGAATTTATCTACCTTCACGAAATCGAGGCTGGTATTGCGCAGTACGTGAAGATGCTGGAGGAAGTCTTGCGCTAGTTCATAAATCCTTCTTTCCTACCTCCTCTTTCTTCCAGGCATAAGCTAATGTAAAATGATGCGACCACCCCAATTGCGGATGGCTTGAAGCGGCGTAGTCTACGGCAAAGGTACCCCCTACAAAACCAAGACCGAAATGATTAGTATAGGGTTTGGAAGCGATTCCGGTTCGCACATAAAGATTGGGGATGATCTCATACTCCAATCCGGCCCGGAGTGAGGCCGCGTAGTCGGTGTTCTTTACGAATTCAGCGCTGAGGCGAAGCGATTCTATGGGAATATAGGAGAGGCCTGTTTTCAAAACAGTAGGCAACTTCTCGGAGCCCTCACCGGAAAAGGTACCCTGCGCCAGGTTGTAAACATGAGCTCCCAAGTAGACCGTTGAACTAAGCTGTGCGATTCCGCCCATTTCCACAACCAGCGCCTTTTTACTGAGCGATAGCGAAGGCGCATTGACCGCAATTTGCCGGTAATTGATTTTCAAACCCAGGCTGATCCGGTTGATGCGGTGTGCCACCCCCAGCCCGAAGGAAAGCTCATTATAGAGCTTGTCGCCGAATCGTTGCATTGAAAATCCGGTCGCCAGTTCGTCACGAATGGGTACGACGATACCAAAAGCGAGGGTATTGACACCGTCGAAGCCGTAGTAGGAATGGTAGGAAGAGAAAACAGACGCTTCGTGCTGCGTGGCTAAGCCTGCTATGTTGTTGATCAATGCATAGCGGTCCGACTGGGCCACTACGGCATTGGCCATGGCCCAAGCCCGGGCACCGATAGGGAAATCATCCTGATTGGGCAGGGCCAGGCTGGGAAACGCAATCACCAAGAAGAGCACCCGGCACCACAACATGCGGTCAGTTGAACTTGCGCTTCACGAGCGCCATCAAATCATTAACGGCATCGCTATTCATATCCCAGAAATATTTGGAGGCAAATTTGTTGGTCATCAGTTCTCGGGCTTCCTCAAAACTCCTGGCTTGTTCAAGTTCGCGGATAGCCTCGTCGAACGAATCGCTGTTTTTATTGAACAGTTGATTGACGAACATAAACCGTTGTCCCAGTGCAATACTACCCAGGATATTGTCCACTTTGAGAGGCACACTACCATAATTGGCTTCTTCGGAACGCGTGGGAATGTCGACTTTGAAACGACTGTTCAAGGAATTAACTCCCGTAGAGGTAGGAATCGGAGCATTGCGTTGCTCTCTGAATTCGGCAATTGCCGGTTCGGGTACAGGTGACGACGGCCGGGCCCCTGGCATAGGCTGGGAAGTATCGGCCAAAGCAGCGTCGAAGAATGAACCGCTTGGCCTGGCTCCGGTAGAATCTTTGGGAGGGGTAGTAAAATCCGCAGCACGGGTATCACCTGGAAAAATCACCTGTACGTTGAGGGGAATTACTGACGAAAACTGTTCGATATACGGAGTTCTGTCATCGAGTAAGCTACCGCTTTCCAACATCTTGGAGAGCCAGGTGAGCGCCTGATTCACGTACACATATTCTGAACCGCTATCGGTTAAACGCAACGCCAGGTTCCTGGCTACCCCGGCGTGGATGTGGGTATATTTGGCTATTCTCTGCGCCCCCTCCTTATCAAATACAAAATTGGGAAACTCACGGAGTTTACGTTCAAAATAGTCGGCAGGCCCAAACAACAACATCAAGGCATCTTCGGTAGACTCTAGCAGCAAGGGGTGGAAATCCTCCTGTTTAATGGCAATATTACGCGAGACAGTATTCATGAATTCCTGTAGCGCATTTTTTACGTCCTCTTTCTCAAAATCAAAGTAGGGACTGCGAAATGCCTGTGCATCGGCTTTCCACTGATCGAATATACGACTGATAATACCCAAATTAACCTGTCGGATGGGTGTCAATGCCAGGATTTCCTGTCCGTTGATCGTAGCCTTACTGGCATAAAAATCCGCGAGAACTTGGGAGGTGAAGTCGGCCGCGTATTGCTTTAGAGCCGCATGGTTGATTGTGCCGGACATAAATAAATCGGGGATTTGAGGGAGGCTTGGTATGAGAAAATATGTTTGTTTTGTAAAAGTAATGAAAATCAACCGCTCGCTTAGCCGCCACAATATACCAATACAATGTTTATTGAACCCTCACGCAAAAAGGAAATTCTACATCCACGTACGGGCTGGATCGAGGTGATTTGTGGTTCGATGTTTTCGGGCAAAACCGAAGAACTGATTCGCCGACTCAATCGGGCGAAGATAGCCCGGCAAGCGGTGGAAATTTTTAAACCCGCATTGGATAAACGTTACCATCAGGAAGACATTGTTTCGCACAACGAGAATTCAATTCGCTCTACCCCCGTCCAGACGGCCAATGAAATTCTGCTTTTAGCCGGAAACTGTGAGGTAGTTGGGCTCGATGAGGTGCAGTTTTTCGATACATCCATTCTGGATGTGTGCAACTCACTAGCCGACAAAGGAAAAAGAGTCATTGTGGCCGGACTTGATATGGATTTCCAGGGCAAGCCCTTCGGTTGCATGCCCCAACTGATGAGTATAGCCGAATACGTGACTAAGGTTCACGCCATCTGCGTAATCTGTGGTGATGTAGCCTCACATTCTTACCGGATTTCGCCCTCTCAGGAGCGGGTACTACTGGGCGAAACCGACATATACGAAGCTCGCTGCCGCCGTTGCTTCAATTTGGGGGAGAAGGTAGACCGGAATTTTTGAGCACTAGGCTACATCTTTTATTTTGAAGGTGTTGTTATTGACCGACACTTCATCACCCGCTTTCTTGTCTTTCATGGCTTCATAAATCGGAGCCGAAGTAGATATCCCCTTGATTTTCTTACCATCACTTTCAAAATCTCCGCTGATTCCGACCAGAAAAGTCAATTTATCCGTCACAACAAGCGCACCTGGCTTTACCGAATCGAACGTCGATTGAAAATCAATACGATTGAAAAGTGCCGCAGATTCTTCCAGAAAATCAAAGTGGTCCTGCATGTCCTGCATCTCGTTCAGCATTTCCTGCTGATTCGACTCGTAGGTTTCGGCCTGATTATCGTCGGCATTGCGACCCGCCGCCTCGCGGAGCCGCCGCATGTCTTCTTGGGTGGTGTCTAATTTTTCGTTCAGATTCTGCTTGCAGGCAGCTACTATTTTTTGCTTATCCATGATACTATTAAATAAGTGGGTTTTGAATGAGTGATGTGTTAATAGTAGTGGAAAGACGTCACTACCTACCATCAAATTGAATTTTCGTTTTACTAAAAAAATTACTCCAGCAGAATGCTCTCAATTCAATATCACCTTTAGTAAAACCGACATTTGAATCAAGCAAGCATTTAAAATATTGAAATTCAGTCGATTACAGATTATTAATTATTGGCTGATTTTCCTACGTACCGCTCAAAAAATTCGTAGATCCGTAAGATTCGATCTATGCGTTGGCGAGGGTTTCCACTCCGGCTCAACTCATGCGTGGCCCCGGGCATGCGGACATACTCTACGTCTTTTCCCAGAATTTTGAGACTTTTGTAGAGCAATTCACTCTGGATGACCCCAGTACGCAGGTCATTCTCGCCGTGCTTGATCAGTAGGGGTGTGTTGATGTTTTGAACAAAACTCTGAGGCGAATTGTCCCGCATGGAAGCCGCCGCTTCTTTTTCCCACGGGTAGCCGCCGAAGTACCCTGGCACCAACCTCCAGGCGTTACCCTCTCCCATGAAAGTCGTGAGTTCGTATACTCCCCGCTGGGCAAACGCTGCTTTGAAACGGTCGTCATGACCTACAATCCAGGCAGTAAGGTACCCTGCATACGACCCGCCCGTGATCACCTGACGCGCGGTGTCCACCCAGGCTTCTTTGGCGGCTTCGGTGGCAGCGGCCAGCACGTCCTCAGCAGGCCCGGTACCCCAGTCACGGTAGTTGGCCTTCATAAAATCCACACCGTAGCCGCCCGAACCGCGTGGATTGGCATACACGATACCGTACCCCTGCGAACAGAAGAATTGGAATTCGTGCCACATGGAGGCTTCTCCCGGGCCCCACATAGCGGTAGGACCTCCATGCATCTCCAGTACCAGGGGGTACTTTTTCCCGGCTTCTAAAAAAGTAGGCTTCATAATCCAGTACTCGATCGTCTGGCCTGCCGAGTTCTTGAGCGTGTGTTTTTCGGGAAAACTCAACGCCCGGTTATTAACCCAGCCGGTATTGTGATGGCTAAGCTGTCGCTCATTTTTAAAAGACAAATCAGCCCGGTATAATTCCGATGGATTGGCGACTTCAGTTTTGGCATAAAGCACTTCTTTTCCAGAAACCGCAAAGTCCGTTACACCAAATAAATAATCAGTCAATTGATTCACCTGACCCGATGGCATTTCCATCCGAAAAGCCGGAGCGCCACCGTTGGAAGAGGCCGAGAAGTACAGTGCCTTACTGTCCTTCGACCACACGAGATTACCCGCAGAGCGGTCAAAGTTAGACAACACCGGTTTTTTCAAATCAGCCATGTCCAGGATACCCACATGCCCCAGGTCGAGTAATCCCGAGCGCGTCGGAGCCAAAGAAGTAATGAAAGCCAGGTACTTGCCATCGGGCGCAAAACTAGGCTGGTTGAATGTACGCTCAGGATCGGAAAGTAAAGTAAACCACCCGCTACCATCAGCATTGATGCGTACGATGCGATTGCGTAGTGAACGGTCGGGATGCTGAAGGCTGTCGCCCTGCGTGATAAACACGATCTTCCCGTCCGGTGTCCATTCTGCCTGACCATAATTGTAGTAGCCCCGCGTAATGTTTCGCGCCATGGCACCAGGCCGTGCTTCAATGGTGTACAGGTGTGTGAAGTTTAGTTCGGGCTGCGTAGTGGATTCAGCCTGAAAGTTCAGGCGGTTGATGACCTTGGCTTTTTTGTCATCCGCATCCTTTTGCAAAAAAGCCCGGATTTCTGCCAGCGTGCCATCAGGATCGGGCTTGACCCCATTGGGGGCTCTCACGAATGAATTATCATCGAAGCCCGGTTTCTCCAAAGACCAGGCAGGAAGTTCTTTGCGAGGATTGATGGTTGAATCTTTCATCACGTCACCCATACTCAATGCAGTGGAAAAAAGAATGGTTTTCCCATCGGGCGACCAACGTGGTCCGCCCGCCCCGTAGTTCAGATTGGTCAATTGCCAGGCCTCGCCCCCACTGAGAGGCAGAATGAATATCTGATTCTGTTCTTTGACTGTACGTACAAATGCAATTTTACTACCATCCGGCGACCAGGCGGGCTGGCTGGCACTTTCAAAGCCATAGGTCAGGGCGCGCGGTTCTGTTTTGTTTTCCAGATCGAACAGATAGAGATGTGTCCTATACTCATACTCGAACTTCGCATCGGGCACAGCTTCCGTCGTGGTGAGGGTATACACAGCCTGTTTGCCCGAGGGCGAAATACTGATCGTACCTACCTGCGCAATGCGGGTCAGGTCCGTAGCTTTTACTTTTTCTTTAGACTGAGCATACACAGAACCGATGAATGTCACACAGCAAAAAAGAATGGAAAAGTGCTTCATGAGGAAAGGAAGTTTTATTACTTATGCGAAATATAGTAAAAGTACGGTACAGCTCCTCCAATAACTGTTAAGTGCAGTTGGCTCAAAAAAAGAGGCTACCTCTATGGTAGCCTCTTCAACGTCAATAGTTCAATAAATTTTCAAGCACTCACTTGGTTCATTACTTCCGTTTGCTTGCGGATAGATTCCATATGTACCAGTTTGAAAAGCTCGTCTACCAGATTGGGAAACAGATTCAGGCTCTTCCCCCAGTCGGCCCGGGTATTCAGGATTTCACGGAAACGATCAACTTGGTAAGCCGCCACGTTGTTGTCACGCTTGTACTCGGCCAGTTTTTCCACCAACGACATACGGGCCGCCAGCGTTTCCAATAATTCACGATCCAGGTTATCCAGTTTGCTCCGGATTATTTCCAGCTGAGTCTGATACTCATCACCATACGACTCTTTGCGTACATGGAGTTCGTGCAACATTTCGCTGAGGGCAGCCGGGGTCAACTGTTGGGCAGCATCAGACCAAGCCTTATCGGGATCGCGGTGCGATTCGATGATCAGGCCGTCGTAGTTAAGATCCAGCGCGCGCTGGGCTAACTCGAAAAGGTATGCACGCTTGCCAGCCATGTGGCTGGGATCACCGATAACCGGGAGTTGGGGAAAAAGAGTTTTGAGTTCGATTGCGATAGGCCACATCGGCGAATTACGGAATTTCGTTTCCTGTGCATTCGAAAAACCCCGGTGAATGGCGCCCAGCTTGCGGACACCTGCCTGGTTGAGGCGCTCTAAAGCACCGATCCACAATTGCAGATCAGGATTTACGGGATTTTTGACCAGTACGGGTACATCGACCCCTTTGAGGGCATCGGCCAGCTCCTGTACGTTGAATGGATTCACCGTCGTACGGGCCCCTACCCAAAGAATGTCCACGCCATATTTCAACGCCAGTTCAATGTGCTGCGGGTTAGCTACCTCAACGGCTACAGGTAGTCCCGTTTCCTTCTTAACAGTTTGCAACCAGGGTAGGGCCGCTTCGCCCATCCCCTCAAAACTCCCGGGACGCGTACGCGGTTTCCAGACACCCGCCCGGATTACATGCGCAAAACCCTCGTTTTTGATCTGCATGGCAGACTCAAGCATTTGTTCCTCAGTTTCGGCACTGCATGGCCCGGCAATTACCAAGGGTTTACCGTCGGTATTAATCCAGCTACTCAGGGGCAGGATATCTAACGAAGCATTCATAGTCAACAACTTAACCTTATAAAAAAAATAAATACGACTCTACTATTTCATTTACTGTCATGGAGATAGACAGACTTTGTGTACTTTTGTTGCCCAAACAATTAATGGGAAGTTAATAATTAGCACAAATCTACAAAAAGTCATACAAATCAGGTTTCTTCCAACGTTCTGTTACTAGTGAGATTTACCTGTTTTCATTTCGTTTACACAAACAAAACGAATAGATTTACCCCATAAACAACCTAGTATTAATAGCCTTGATAACACAACAAGCCGTTTCTCCGGCCCTATTTGAAGATACCTCCGTCGCTTTTGCCTCCAAATCCGATTCGCAGCTTCGTAAAACCTTCTGGCTATTTGCCATGATGAATCGGGCAGGACTTGTAAATGTAGGCACTTTTTTTATAAAGTTAGCTTTACGATTGCATTTGCCAATAAAAAAACTCCTCCGCAATACCATTTATGAGCAATTCTGCGGTGGAGAATCGATTCGCGAATGCGAAACAACCATCCAGCATTTGGCGAGTTCGGGCATCGGAACAATTCTGGATTACTCCATCGAGGGGGAAGACGATGAGGCTGTCTTTGAAGCCACCACGGTCGAACTCCTGCGGACTATTGATCGCGCGGCTTCGTCGAATGATATTCCGTTTACGGTCTTCAAAGTATCGGGTCTTGCTTCGAATGATCTTCTTGAAAAAGTGCAAAGAAAGGAATCGCTGTCTGAGGATGAGCAAAAAGCCTACGACCGGGTGGTAGAACGAGTCGAAAGATTGTGCAGTCAGGCACATCTGCGCTCCGTACGGATTTTTTTCGATGCTGAAGAAAGTTGGATTCAGGATGTCATCGATACGTTGGCCTATACTATGATGGCCCGCTACAATGGCCGTCGGGCTATTGTTTTCAACACCTACCAGTTTTACCGACACGAAACACTCGAGGCCTACAAAAATGCTTTTTTACAAGCGCGTGAAGAACATTATATTCTGGGTGGCAAGCTGGTTCGGGGCGCGTACATGGAAAAAGAGCGCATCCGGGCACGGGAGAACAATTACCGCAGTCCCATTCATACATCCAAAGCAGCCACCGACCGGGACTTCAATGCCGCTATCGATTTTTCGATTGAGCATCTCGATTCACTGGAAATTTGTCTGGGTACCCACAATGAAGAAAGCTGCCTGTACTGTGCCAACAAAATGACCAAGCTAGGTCTGAAACATAATGATCCGCGGGTGTGGTTTGCCCAACTCCTGGGAATGAGCGACAACATTTCCTATAACCTGGCAAAGCAAGAATTCCATGTGGCCAAATATGTACCCTATGGCCCTATCGATACTGTAATGCCCTACCTTTTTCGGCGGGCTCAGGAAAACAAGTCCATCGCAGGCCAAAGCAGCCGGGAATTCCTACTGGTGAAGCGTGAAATGAAACGTCGAAAGTTAGGGACGGTGTAAGGCCCGAAAAAAGGTTTATTTTTGCGCTCTATTACATACAGCCTTGTAAGCAACAAGGATAAGGAGCGCAGCAGGCCGTAACTCGGCTCTATAACTCAGGTAAGGAATGACTCAGTCCAGAAATCCCATTAAATACCTTCTTTTCAGCCTTTTGCTGGTCGGAATTGATCAGGCCTCCAAAATGCTGGTGCACCACTATATGGAACCCGGCTTTTCCGGGCAGATTGCCCTGATCGGAGACTGGCTTAAGCTGCACTATGTACTCAATCCTGGCATGGCGTTTGGTATGCAGCTCGGCCACGAATACGGAAAACTCTTTCTTACACTCTTTCGGCTAGTAGCTATGGGCGCCATTGCCTGGTACCTGGTCAGCCTGGCCAGGCGCGGTGCTGCCCCGGGCTTACTCTGGGCACTGGCCATGATTCTGGCGGGTGCAGTCGGTAATGTGATCGACAGTACATTTTACGGTGTACTCATAGGCAACGCCCCTTACGGATCGGCTACTCCCTGGTTTCACGGGCAAGTGATCGATATGATCTTTGTGGATTTTTGGGAGGGGTTCGTTCCGGACTGGGTACCCGTGTGGGGAGGGCAGTATTACTCTACGCCTATTTTCAACATTGCCGATGCCTGCATCTTTGTAGGGGTTTGCACAATTCTGGTTTTTCAGAGTACCTTCTTTACCCATAACTCAAGTGGTGAAGTAGTAGCCGATGTGGAAGAAAGTACTTCCGGAACGGAAGACGTATCAGCATCCTCTACTGAATCTTCCCCAACGGCCGATGATACTGCTTATTTTGCAGAGAACCCGGAAATGGACGAGGAGACCATACTCCCGGCCCCTGACTCACTGCTTCCCGATGCCAAAAAGGAGGACGACAGGCGTGATAACTGATTGGAATTCGTTTTCTGCCTTAGGACCTACCCTCTTCTCAGGCCTCTAGTTTTTTTGATCGGTCTACTGTGCTTCTTCCAGCGGGGTAAAATCCTTGAAGGTGCGCTTGAGCGCCTTGTCGGTAGCTTCTTTTTTGTTCTCCCAATTGGCATCCAATTCAAGCGCTACGAGCCCTCTTAGATTCATCAATGCTCGGAATTCGTCGAGTTTACGGATAAAATCATTCGTGCGGCGGGCAGACTTAAGAGAATATTCACGGGCGAAAATATCACCCTTATTCTGCAACTCACTTTTTTTCTCCATCACGTAGTTGAAACGGTCCAGCAAATCTTTTGTGGAGCGGCCGATTACTTCGGTAGCCTCCAGGGTACCTATTGTCATTACCGAGGTACCCCCCACAGTCGTAATACCCGTTTTCAGATTAGGATTCTTGGGGCCGGCGATTACAGGAGCAAGGCCGGTCGTAGCTCCCAGTGAAGCATTTAATACCGAGCGGTTTTTCTTGCCTTTTTTGGCACGACGGTACCCTTTTTTGAGTTCTTCTTCTTTTTCTTTCATCTGCTCCAGCAACCCCCACGCATTGACAAGTCCCCCCCGATATAGGCTGTAATTGTACGCATCAAGTTCTGCTTCATTGACGGCATTTTCGATGACAAAATGAATCTTACGCTCTTCGCGGTTTTGAGCTTTATCCAGCACGTAAAATACCACATCAAAAGCCAGGGAATCGAACGGGTCTTTGACAAAATCATAGCTGGGTGTCCAGATGAACTCGTACTGGTTGGGGGTATTTTTAATCAGAGCGTTTTGAGGTACATCGCGATTGTCCGAAATAAACCCGAACATCGCAATATCGTCGTCGCCATTGGGATCAGCCAGGAAAAACTTAATGTTAATCACACTGTTCTCTTTCCTCTTGATCCGACTGATCTTGGGTACTACGCTTAGTTCAGGAGGTAGGTCCATCTGCGTCGCTTCCAGTTTGACACGCCCTTTGGTTCGGGCTTTAGCGGGCTGATCTTCCACATAAAACTCAATGTACCGGGCGCCTTTCTTCAGAAAATTGAATTGCGTGAGCGACGGTTGCCAGGTAATTTCCCCACTCGACGACAAACGCATTCCTTCGGGCATCTGCTCAGCCACGGGTGCGAACACAAACGGATCGCTATCGGGATCACGTACAGCATTCGCATCGATCTGGTAGGTATTCTGCGTGTTGTACTGGACGTAAAAAGGACGGAGTTCATCTACTTCGGGGGGCGGTTCACATGAATGATTTTGAAGGCTACTTGCTGCGTGGTGCTTTCACCAGCTCTATTGTAGGCTTCAAATACCACCGGTAGAGTACGTAAGGTATTGATCCGATCGGCCAGATCATAAGCAGGGGTCCAGGCAAAACGGCCCAGAGAGTCAAAAAGCATCTCTTTTTGCTTGCCCTCTTTGATTGAGAAATAAACCGTATCCCGCTTTCCTCCCTGGGCTGCCAGCTGGAACGTCAGCTCATATCCCTCTTCTACAATATTCCAATTAGGCTCGGTAGGTAGTATGATTTTCAGGGGACGAGACTCCGAAAGGGTATCCTGAGCAAAAAGGGAATTTGTGATTATTCCAAGGAAAGCAACGAACAGAACGGTAAGTCTATTTATTAAACGCATGGATTTCAATCTATATGAACAACACTACGGGGAATTCTCTGCATTAAACGCAAATTTAGCAAATACCGTATGGCTTTTAGTAGGGATATTGGCCGTTTTTGAAACAACATTCTCTGATGCTTACCTTTTTTCTTGCCTGATTTATAATTTTCCAAGAAGCCCCTAAGAGAGCCAATTTGTACTCTTTCAAGTAAAGCAGCCTCCATACCTTCGTGTATCCCTCACCTTTTTCATACCCTTTTCCCAACAAAAAAGCGAGACAGAATGCCTCGCTTTTTTGTTGGGAAGGAATCCCGGAATTATTTACTTCTTGGGAGGCGTCGTGGCCGCGGGCTTAGTGGCGGCAGGGGCCGGAGCTTCGGTAGCCTTAGGATCTACGCCCATTTGCTTCAAGACCATGTCCGTAACATTATTGTCTTCTGAACCAATATAAAGCAAAATTGGGGTTGTATTCAAACCCGCATCCGAATTCACGATGTAACGGTAGTTATTAGCCTCGCCCACAGCATTGATTGCTGTATTAATTTTGAGTAATACAGGTTCAACCAATTGCTGATACTTAGTCTGCAATGAAGCCTCAGAGTTACGTTGCAATTCCTGAATAGAGGTTTGCAAACCCTGCAATTCTTTCTCTTTATCGGCACGAATTACATCGGCCATATTGGAAGCATTTTTGTTATAGTTGTCCAGTTTCTCTTGGAATTCCTTCTGTTTATCTTGTAAAGCTTTGTCAAGCTGCGCTCCAGTAATTGATAATTCATCCGTAATTTTCTTGGCTTCGGGAAGCTGACGAAGAATAAAATCAACATTGGTATAGCCTATCTTAGTAGGTGGTACCCCAGAAGAAGTAGTCTGCGCAGTAAGGGGAGCACAGGCTATAGTAAAGATAGCTATCAGGGCGATTAATTGCTTTTTCATGAATTGAATTTAATTTATATCGTCAAGCGTTTCTTTTTACTACGCGTCAAACTCACTTACTTTTTAGGAGGTGCAGTACTCGCTTTTGATGGTGTCGCAACGGGAGTTTCGGTAGTTACTTCTTTGGGAGGATCTACACCTAGTTGCTTAAATATTAAATTTGACACATTGTCCTCTTCCGAACCTACATAGAGCAGAATCGGAGTCGTGTTTGGGCCAGCATCTGAATTGAGAATATAAAGATAGTTGTTTTGTTTCCCCACTACTTTAATTGCTTCATTGACTTTATCCATCAAAGGCTTCATCAATTGCTGGTACTTGTTTTGCAGGGAAGTCTCCGAATTGCGTTGTAACTCCTGAATCGAGTTCTGCATAGTTTGGAGTTCTTTTTCCTTATCGGTGCGCAGCACGTCAGCCATACTGCCGGCATTTTTGTTATAGTTATCGAGCTTTTCCTGGAACTCCTTGTACTTGTCCTGTAATGCCTTATCGAGCTGGGATCTAGTGATTGAAAGCTCATTTTCGATTTTTTTATAATCAGGATGATTTTCTACAATAAATTCCACATTGGTATAGCCAATTTTAACGGGAGTCGTGGCTGAGGCAGTCGTCTGGGCGAGCAGAGGGGTACAGGCCAGCGCGAAAACCATCATCATGGCAATTACTTGTTTTTTCATCAGTACGTGTTTATTTAGGTTTTTTGGTTATACTATTTTGATTGATTGGATTGGTACTCGTTGGGTCAGAGGGTACTGCTGATGCGGCAGCGGCGGGCTTCGTTTCAATACCCAGGTCTTCCATGACATAATCCGTATAGTCGTGCTTGGGATTGGTATATACCAGGACAATACCACTGGATTTATCAAACAGGAAATCGAGCCTACGCTGGTCACAAACTTTTTCGAGCGACCTTTGCACACGTTCCATCACGGGTTTCATGAGTTCTTTCTTTTTCTCAAACATCATGCCGTCCATGCCAAAGACCCTGTCGTTGTACTCACGGGCTTCGAGCTCTTTTTCTTTGATTTCGTTCTGCCGCTTGCGTTTAAGCTCGTCCGTTAAAAGTACCTCTTCGGCCATGTAGGTTCTTTGCAAACGATCTATTTCCACAAATTTTTCCTGAATCTCCTTAGCCCAGCGTTCCGAGAACTGATCCATCTCCCTGACAGCCTTCTGGTATTCAGGCATTTTGCTAGTAATGTATTCCATATCTACATACCCAAACTTCTGAGCTTGCGCATGGAACGCCAAAACGGACGACAAAAGTACTAAAAATACGATCTTCTTCATGCTAAGCCTTTGCTTTTTTGCATTTTATAACGAAGCAGGTCTATTGATATTATCGTATCTGCTGCCCGATCGTGAAGTGGAACTGCCCGCCGCTGCGCACACTGGAACCTTGTATTTTGTCAAATCCATAACCCCAGTCGATGCCCAGCAAGCCAAAGGCAGGCATAAAAATACGGGCACCGGCGCCGGCCGAACGTTTGATGTCGAAGGGATTGAAATCCCGGTATGAGCCCCAGTTGTTACCTCCTTCGAGGAAGCTGAGCAAGAATATAGTCGCCTGCGGATTGAGGGATACCGGATAGCGCAACTCCATGACGTACTTATTATACACGACCCCACCACCGCCTAGCAGCTGCCCGCTGGGGTCCAGGGGACCTACCTTGCGGTCGCCATAGCCTCGCAGACCGATGATATCCTGATCGGCCAGGGCGAAAGAACCTTGGCCGGCCAGCCCGGAGCCCCCCACAATAAAGCGCCCGAAGGGGCTCATCCCCACCTTGTCACCGTAACTACCCAGGAATCCCATGTGGGCACGGGCACTCAGCACTAGCTTGCCCGTAATGGTAGCGTACCAACTGGCATCGAACATCCACTTGTGGTACTCGACCAGTTTGAACTTATCCTGCGCATCGGTAAAATTGTTCTTACGAAACACTGAATAGGGGGGCGTGAAGGTAGCGGCCAACGAGATGGACGACCCACCGCGCGGGTACTGAAAATCGGTGAGGGTATTGCGCGACAGAGTCGTGTTGAACGTAACATTGTACGACTTGCCGTTGCTGTACCCGATACGGAAAAAGTCGAGGCTATCCAGTCGGTACTGTTGCAACGAGAGTGAATGGCTCAGCACCATAAACCGATCAGGTACCTTCAGGCGACGGCCGAGCGAAAACGTGATGCCGTTGTTATAGTACGAACCATAAAAAGTCTGCTTGCTACCGCTGGGACGGGTATAAATATCGTAAGGGTTCGAGATCCGGTACACTGTGCGGGTCAACGCAACGCCGAAATTGATGGGTTTTTTACCGCCCAGCCACGGCTCGCTAAACGACAGTGAGTAGGTCTGGTACTGACGTCCATTGGCCTGAAAACGCACCGAAAGCTTCTGTCCATCGCCCGAGGGCAACGGTCGCCAGGTGGAGCGGTTGGGTATATTACGGAGCGAAAAATTATTGAATACCAGACCCAGAGTACCCACGAAGCCGATATAGCCACCCCATCCGCCCGAAAGTTCGATCTGGTCGGAGGGTTTTTCTTCTACCGTGTATTCAATATCCACCGTACCGTCGGCCTGGTTTGGTATGGGATTGATCTTGATCTTTTCGGGATCGAAGTACCCCATCTGCGCCAGCTGGCGATTGGTGTTAATCAGCTCGGTCTTACTGAATTTCTGGCCCGGCAACGTAAATAGCTCGCGCAGTACCACGCGGTCGCTGGTCTTGGTGTTGCCATTCAGGATAATGCGGTTAATGGTCGCCTGCTTACCTTCCCGAATGCGTATTTCGATATCGATGGAATCTTTCAAAATGGAAGTTTCAACCGGTGTAGCGCTGAAATACAGATAGCCGTCGTCCATGTACAGAGAGCTGACATCGCCACCTGGAATACCATTTATTTTTTTGTCCAGTTCTTCAGGATTGTATACATCGCCTTTGGCCAAGCCTAGAATCGTGTTAAGTTGCTCGGTCGAATGCAGGTAGTTGCCCGTCCAACTGATAGAACGGTAGTAGTACTTGGGTCCTTCGTCAATTTTTATAACGATGCCGATACTTTCTTCGCCCCCATTTCTGATGCTATCGTACTCAATGGTAGCATCTCTATAGCCGTTTTTGCGGTAATAAGCGATCAGTTTTTCTTTGTCCTCGTCGTAAGTCTTGGGAATGTATTTGGAGGGAGTGAACAAGTGCCACAGTTTTTTCTCCTTAGTCTTTTTCAGCTTGCGCTTCAATGTGGCATCGCTGATGGCTTCGTTGCCGATGATTTCTATTTCGTCGATCTTGACTTTATTCCCTTTGTTGACCGTGAAGTTGAGTGTGGCCTGCCCGCGTGTGGTGTCCGGAATTTGTACGGCCTTCACGGTGGTGTTGTAAAAGCCTTTGTCCATGAAATGCTTTTTGATCAGCAATTGGGTGTTTTTAATCACGGTAGGGGTAATCACGCGCCCTTTGATCAGTTTCACCTTATCGTTTAGAGTTTCACGCTCACCCTTACGGAGCCCCGAAAAAGTAACCTTGTACAAGCGGGGCCGCTCTTTGATATGGATATTAAGCCAGATTTTGCCGTCTTCTATTTTCGTGTAGAGAATCTCTACATCATCGAGGGTACCAAAATCCATCATACGCTTGATGGACGAAGAAATGGCTGGGCCTGGTACGCGAATTTTATCGCCTACCTTCAACCCCGAAATGGACACCATAGAGTTGGGATCCAGGAATTGGGTACCTGAAACCGTCACTTCCACAATCTCATATTCTTTCGGCTCGGCATAATCGAGCACAGGTGTCTGCTTTTCAGCAGGTTTGGTGACGCCACTTCCCAGACCAATGCGCTGGGCGTGCCCAGACAGGGAACATACCAGCACGAAGGCCAGGATTTTTCCCAGCGTACTTGTACTCAATCGGGTAAATATTTTCATATTCCTCATAGCTTAATTAAATGCTTTACTCCCCTACTTTGATCTGTTCGCTGGTTTTGCCAAACCGCCGCTCCCGCTGTTGATACGATAAGATTCCTTCGTACAGATGCGTCCGACGGAAATCGGGCCAGTAAACCTCATCATAAATGTACAATTCGGCGTAGGCCAATTGCCATAAAAGGAAGTTACTGATCCGATGATCGCCACCGGTGCGAAGCATTAAATCGACATCCGGGCGGCCTTGGGTAGCCAGGCGTTCGTTCAATAGACCCTCCGTGATGTCTTCGGGTTGTAATGTGCCCGCCTTTATTTCGCGGGCCAGTTGCTGGGTTGCCTGAATAATGTCCCACTTCCCGCTATATCCCAGCGCCAGGATCAAATTCAGACCCGTATTGTGTCGGGTTTGTCCTACGGCTTCGGCCAATTGGTTGCGGCACTTATCGGGTAGGCTGTTCAAGTCCCCGATCGAATCCAGCCGTACATTATTCTTTTGCAAGGTAGGAAGTTCATCCCGAATGGTTTGTACGAGCAACTCCATCAGCGCCTGCACTTCCAATCGGGGCCGGGCCCAGTTTTCGGTAGAAAAGGCATAGAGGGTGAGGTACCCTACCCCCAGTTCGGCGCAGCCCTCGGTCACTTCCCGAACGGCCTTTATGGCATTTCTATGGCCAAAAACGCGCGCGGCTCCCTGTTTCTGCGCCCATCGGCCGTTGCCGTCCATGATAACGGCAATGTGTTTCGGCAGATTGCTTGGGTCGATGAGTTCTTTCATTCCGCAGGCCTGTATTTTAACTTTTTTTAACAGAAAATGGGATACGGGCTGCCAGTCTGCCTGGGCAAAATAGCCCAAAAAATAGCCTAAACACTTGCACGCTAAGCTATTGACCACCACCCGTTCCGCCAAACCGGGGCGCAATTTAGGAATAACTAAGACCTCTTCAAAATCAATGGCTTGGGTAATTTCCAGGATCAGATATCCAAGAGCAGACGGATGGCCTCACCATAGGTAGTGCCGCTGTGCAGGGAAGTGGCCTTACGGTCGCGCATGACCAGGATGTATTTCCCGTTGAAGTAACGCTGGATTTCGCTGATTTGGTGTGTGTTGATGATCGCCGAACGGCTGATGCGGGTAAAATGAGCAGGCAGTTTTTCTTCCAGAGTAGTGAGGGTATGGTTGACAAGATACTGCTGACTATCAAGTGTGTTAAGGAAAACATACTTGTCCTCGGCTTCAAAATGCGACACATCGGCAAGCGGAATCAACAGGATTCGGTCGCCCGATTTAACCGACAGGGCATGTATCTCCTGCCGGGGCTGCATTTTTTCCAGCAGCCGCATCAGGTTATCCGAATACAGGTAACGTCCTCCTTCCGCCTGAGTTGTCTCGACCCGTTCGCGCACTTTTGCGATGGTTTTCTGCAATCGTTCGTTCTCGATGGGCTTCAGCAAGTAATCCACGGAGTTTTCTTCAAAGGCCCGGATGGCATATTGGTCGTAGGCCGTAGCAAAAACCACCATCGGCATCATACTCACTTTGGCCAGCATTTCGAAGCCGTTCAGGAGGGGCATTTCAATATCCAGAAAAATCAGATCAGGTTTATGTTTTTCGACCAATTCCAGGCCTTCGGCCCCATTGTGGCCTTCGGCAATGATCTCAAAGGTATCAGCGAAGTCGCCCAGCAACCGGCGGAGGCGGTTGAGAGCCAATTGCTCGTCGTCGATCAATACGGTACGCAGGGGAAGTTTCATTTTTTCTTTTCACTAGACTGTTGCCCCAACGGGATTGGACAACCGTTCTTTTTTTACCTTAATACATACGTGCTTAGCCGGCTGGTTGTGCATTTCGACCGATGCTTCCTCCTGATACAGCAGGTGGAGCTTGTCCTGAATACTGCGCAGACCGTACCCTGACGAGCCTCCTTCCCTAAAAGCGGGGCCATTGTCCTGTACGCAAAGGTACAGCCATTTGCCTTCTTCATAAATATGAATACGGATTTTGCCTTCCTCAGGTAGCTTACTGATGCCGTGTTTGATGGCATTTTCGACGATGGGTTGTAATAGAAATTTCGGCATCATCAGATTTTTGAGCGTGGGTTCATCAACCTGTACCGTAAAATTCAGCCGATCCCCAAAGCGTACCTGCTCGATCTGTAGGTAGGTGTCCACCATTTCCAGCTCGTTCTCGATAGTATCAAAGTACTCGTCGTCGGTACGGCCCGTGGTATAGCGAAAAAGTTTTGAAAGAAGTACCGTCATCTCCTCGGCCTTGTCGGGGTTTTCGTGAACAAGGCTGGCGATGCTGTTGAGGGAATTGTAGAGAAAATGCGGGTTGATTTTGGCTTGCAGGGCACTAAGTTCGGCGCGGGTTTTCAGTTTTTCCAGATTCAGAAGCTGGTATTCCTGCTCGGTAATCTTGCGGGACAGCTGACGCCCCTGGCGGGTAAGGTAGTAGAAAAGATTGGCTACCAGCGTGGGGCCTATCGTGTAGAAATACCAGGGAGCCGTGCGCATCGAAGTGCCATATTCTTCAGGATGATTGGCTATTTGCGAGAAGAAAGTCCGTCCCCAGACAGAATAAAGCATCGTGGCGAACATCAGGTACCCACACACGATGAGCAGGGAGAGGATGGCATGCCGATGCCATCCTCTACTGAACTGCCTGTCAAGCCAGGGTGTGAGCCAGTAGGTGAGCAGCACCGTCAGCAGGCCTGACAAAATGTTGTTCACCACCACATACTGGTTCACCCGCATCATGAGCGGATCGGAAGCGGTAGTGATCAAATTGGTAAAGTACACAATCCCACTGACTCCATACACAAATACCGCCCCGAAAAACATGGCCAACACCATTCCCAGCCAGCTCTGGCTTTGGATGAGCGCCACCAAATTCAGGTCGCTCCACTGGAAGGAGGTACCTTTGTTGGAAAAGCTCATGTTGATGCCGTTCAGATTGGCCCCTGTCATGTCGGTGTCTTCCAGATTGCTGTAGCTGAAATCGGCGTTGGTCAGGTCGGCGTTGCGGAAGGAAGCCCGCGAGAGATTGGATGCCCGTATCCGGGCATCGCGTAGGGTAGCTCCGTCAAAATTGGCCTCATTGAGGTTGGAAAAACTCAGGTCGGCACCCGTCAAATCCATCCCTTTGAAATCGAATCCTTTCAGCGATGAAGCCCGCATCCTGATCGGAACGGGCTTCCCGCTCCGTAGTTCTTCGATGATGTGTTGTTTCTCCATAATTGCCGTTAGCTATACGCCGACCGCGTTGAACCTTACTTACTGGCTTCACCCAACATGTAGCCTGCCTGCCCCTCTCCCCAGGACGGATGCAACGGGCTTTGCGGTTTGAAGGTAGCAAATTTTTCCATTGCTTTTTCCAGAACGGGTCGGGCCGCTTTTTTACCTCCCCCAAATTGCTCGGGCGTGTATAACAGACTGGTACCTTCCAGCACATAGATGCGTGGATTGTTGGCGTCCATTGTTTTAGCCTTGGCCAGGCTTGCCGCAAAGAGTGGGCCTTCGGTCTGCCAGCGCATTTGCGGATCAGAGGCCAGGCGTACCTGATGAATTTGGGCATCCAGTACCATCAGTTCAGAATTTTCTCCGGCAATGGCGATCGCTTCTTTCAACAGGACTTCCGCTTTGTCGGCCAATTGGTCTTTCTCTGTGACGTTGTTCCCCATAAAGGCCAGCGAACTGTACGCGTAAGCGGCGTAGTACCGGGGCAACCATTCTTTCGGTTCGGCGGAGGCGATGCGTTCGAAGCGGTTGGCCAGCGCCAGCCACTCATCCCGGACGGGTTCTTTGTTCTGGCTTTTATCGAAGTCTGTCAGCGCGGCGGTCATAGCGGCCGTGTACTTCTCACTCTGTGCAAAAAGCAGATTTGCAGAGAAAAATAGGGCGAGGGAAATTGTCAGGATCTTTTTCATTGGTTTGGTTAGAGATTAGGTGAAACATTATTTCTTGAAACACAAAAGAGCAAGGGCACTGGAATGGCAGTAAAGACAGAGTCATCGAAATAGGAAGAACACTTTGTGCCTATGGGCCTTTACCCCTTTCACCTCACACATCATTTTTACCTACTACTGCCTTCTTCGACAGCATGATTTGCATCCCGACGAAGAAGCTACGGTAGCTCTGCGGTCCGACAGCGTACCGGGTTTGACCATCGGGTGTGTAGCGATAGGTGAAGATGTTACGGGTGTTCAGGATATTATCTACGGCCAGATAAACTACCGTAAAATTTCTCTTGATCGTCATGATTTTGCTGGCCGAGAAGCTCAGGTTGTGTACGGGTGGCGTGCGATCGGAGAGGAAGCGTTCATTATTGGGGTTGTAATAGGGGCGTCCACTCGTGTACGAATAGGTAAAACTCGCGCTTGTAGTAATCTTTTCGAACCAGCGTTTGGTAATCAGGCTGGCGTTGTGGTTAGACACAAAGGTAGGTGTAGCCAGTTTTTCAAATTGCTGGAACAACCGCCTAGTATCTACATAGCTGTACGTCACCCAATAGTCGAAATTCTTGATCGACTTCTGATCGCGCCAGAATACATCGAAGCCCTGCGCGTAGCCGTGGCCGCCGTTGGTGGTTTGCCCCCAGGGAAAGCGGTAGGGATTGGCATCATAGGGTAGGTTGGTGAATTCCCGAACAAGATGAGCGTAGTTCTTGTAAAATCCCTCAATCCGAAAGGTTCGCTTGTCCTTGATGCGCTGATAATTCAGAATCAAATGGTCGGCACGTTCAAAATTTAGGTCCGTATTGAGATAGAGGTAGCGGTAATCGGGATTTTGGTAAAACTGCCCCGCCGCCAGTGACACCTGGCTGTACTCGCCCGTTTTGTAGGCAAACGACAAACGCGGTGCGAGGTTGAAGCGATTGAGCAAAGAGGAGTACTCGGTCCGCACGCCCGCGCGCCCAGCCAGCTTCCTCGATAGATAAACCTCACCTTCGGCAAAGGCTGCCGTGTAGGTATCATGTAGCGCGTAGCTTTGATCGTTGTAAGCAGTCTGCAAATTGATGCGATGAATTTCGGTACCGAAAAGCAGGGTATTGTTTTTTTCAAATACGCGAGTCAGTACGGCCCGGCCCTGAATACGTTCATCGGAACCACCGAAATTCGCGCCGTCAAAGGTCGTCTCGTCACGGTTATGACTGTACGAAAAGCCACTATTGAGCAGCCATTTCCCGTCTGCGAAGCGATCGGTGTAGGTAATCGTGGTGAAGGCGTTGCGGTTGTGCAGCCGAATGCCCGTACGGGTGTCGTCATCCAGCGGGGCCTGCGTCACCATACCCAAGTGGCTATCCGAATACATCCCGTAGGTTTTGAGCAGGCCGGTTTTGGACGTTTTAAGGCGATAGGTAATCGACGAACCCGTAAACTCCGGCGCTCGGGTCCACTCGACATTCTGTTTTACCAAAGCAAACAGCGGTTTCAGGTTACCGTAGTACCCTACCACCGACAGCGACTGCTTTTCGTTGGCTACATCGTAATTCAACCCCGCGCTAGCCATATTCAGGCTCACTCCCAAGCCGTTGTTGGAGGTTTGGTCGGTGGTATTCAACAAGAGTACCGACGACAGCGCCTGTCCGTACTGCGCCGAGTACCCGCCCGTGCTGAACGCAGTACCTTTGAACATGAATGGGTTGAAGCGTCCACGTTGCTGCACATCAGGCAAGGAACTGAAAAACGGGTTCTGCACGATCATGCCGTCAATGACCACTTTGGTTTCCTGGCCCGAGCCGCCGCGCACGAAAAGTCCCGCCTGCTCGCCCACCCGCTGTGCACCCGGCAGCAGTTGCATCACGCCCGTGATGTCGGCGGCGGCCCCAGCGGTAGTCACGATATCGAGCGGCTTAAGCATCGTCATCCGCTTTTCGTCCGAAGCCTCAAACGATCCCGCCGTAATCACCACGGTGTTGAGCTCGCTCGCCGCTTCTTCCAGCTTTATGGCGAAGGTATGGGACTTTCCCTGCAGAAATATCCGCTGCTCGGATGGCTCGTATCCGACGTAACTGACCAAGAGCGTAGCGGTATCTTTCTCGAAGGTGTTGAATTCAAATTTTCCCAGGGTGTCGGTGGTCGCTCCGTCGTAGGTACCTTTTAACAGTACGTTGGCACCGGGCAGGCTACGTCCTTGGCGATCGGTAACCTGGCCCCGCAGGAGCGTTTGGGCCGATAACGAGGTACCCTGGAGAAGAACAAGAACTAGTAAAAGATTTTTCATGGCCAATGGATGTTTTGAAATCCTGATGCTACAAAACTATCTAGTCGTCCGTCTCTATGCATTCCGTTTGTGATGAAGCACAGGAATTAGCGGATGGAATACGATGATTCGGGAGTGAAGCAAAGAAAACCAGTCTCCTTTCTGGCTGTAAGCTAGCGAACGACCAAATCCGATTACACAAAATTGATATGAGCCTGAAACGTGCAATTTTTTCTTATATAAATGGTATTTTTGTTCATGAAGGGTATATTACTGGAACCGGCTTGTTTTTCATTATTTTATTAACAATTTTTAAAAAGCGCCCACGCCTTTCTTAAAATTCTCATTTTTGCAGTTTATTCTTTTAGCACTCTAAAAACCAGTTTCTATGAAGCACTTTTCCTTTTTTCCTCCCCCACTTAAAAGCTTACTCGGCCTGGCTCTCGCGCTGCTGTGGGCAGCACAGGTCCAGGCACAAACTACCGTCACAGGCCGGGTAACCGACGCCACCACCCAGGATGCGCTCGTGGGATGTAGTGTGGTAGTAAAAGGTACCCAACGTGGTACCAACACCGATGCCAACGGCAACTACACGATTACGACCACCGACGCCAATTCAGTGTTGGTGTTTGGCTTTATTGGCTTCGAAAAGCAGGAGGTACCTGTCAATGGGCGCAGCACGATCAATGTAGAGCTAAAATCGGAAGCTTCGGACCTGAGCCAGGTGGTAGTCATTGGTTATGGTACCACCACCAAGAAAGACATGACGGGCTCGGTCAAATCGTTGCAGAGTACCGAATTCAACAAGGGAATCATCAATTCACCGGAGCAACTTTTGCAGGGAAAAGTAGCGGGGGTGAATGTTACCTCGGCCAGCGGCGAGCCCGGCGGATCACAATCCATCACGATCCGCGGACCGGGCGGCGTGCGGACAGGTAGTACGCCGCTGTTCGTACTGGATGGCCTGGCGCTGGACAATTCCGGCACGGGCGGAGCCACGAACCCCCTGACGTTCCTCAACCCCCAGGACATCGAGTCTATCGACGTACTTAAGGATGCCTCGGCTACGGCCATCTACGGTTCGCGGGGTGCCAATGGTGTAATACTGATCACCACCAAAAAAGGTAAGGCAGGTGTCTCGAGCCTGACTTTCTCGACCAGTCTGGGCATTTCGAATCTGGCGCGTCCGCTGGCGGTTTACTCCGCCGACGAGTACCGCAAGCAAGTACCCGCCGTAGGGGGTACCCTGGAAGACCTGGGCGCCAATACCGATTGGCAGAAGGAAATCACCCGCACGGCCTATACCCAAAACCACAACCTGTCGTTCGGCGGCGGAGCCGATAAGCTGTCTTATTACGCTTCACTGGGCGTACAGAATCAGCAAGGTATCCTGAAAAAAAGCGACTTGAAACGCTATACGGGCCGTATCAACGTAACCCAGAAATTTCTGCCCGATGATCGCCTGAGCGTGGACGTAAACTTAAACGCCTCCTACGTCAACAACAACCGCCCGCCCATCGGCAGTATGATCGGCGGTGCCATTTCGTCCAATCCTACCTACCCTGCCTATAAGGACGGTAAGCTCTTCCAGACGCAGAATGGAAATAACCCGCTGATTCCCTTGGGTCTGGAAAAAGACATCACGACCACCAACCGTGTAGTAGCTAACATCACGCCTTCGTTCAGGATTATCGAAGGGCTGGTCTATAAGTTGAATTTCGGGGTGGATAACTCCAACTCGGTGCGTGACTTGCAGTCACTGGCCAATGCCATACCGCAGCAGGATGGACGGCTTGAAACGATCAACGCAGTCAACCGGAACACCCTGATCGAGAACTACGTGACTTACACGCTGAATAAAGAAAATCACAGCTTCACAGGGTTGGTGGGCCACTCGTACCAGAAGTTTTTTATCCAAAGCCGTAGTTCGAGCGTCAACAAATTCCCGATTTCCAGTATCGAACCCATTTATAACCCCGGCCTGGGCCAGGAATTGACTTTCGCCCAGAATCGTCCGACGGGCTTTGCCACCGAAAATGAATTGCAGTCCTTTTTCGGGCGCGTCAATTATCAATTCAAAGACAAATACCTGCTGACGGCCACTGTGCGGGCCGACGGTTCGTCCAAGTTCGGAGCCAACAATAAGTACGGGGTTTTCCCGTCGGCATCGGTAGGCTGGCGGCTTTCGGAAGAAGAGTTCATGAAATCGTCGCCTTTCAACGACCTGAAATTACGGGCGGGTTACGGCCAGACGGGCAACCAGGAAATTCCTTCCAAAATCACGCAGGCCTTATTCACGTCGCAGGTTTCCGGTACCACCAGCTACCCGCTGAACGACACGGACCCGTATGTGCCGGGGACATCCTACACCCGACTAGCCAACCCCAATATTCAATGGGAGGTTTCCAAACAAACGGATGTGGGGCTTGATTTTGCGCTGTTCAGCAACGCGCTGTCGGGTAGCATCGACTATTTCAACAAAGTCTCGAATAATATCCTGCTCGAAGTGATCCCCGCCGATCCCGTGCAACCCGCCAACACGTTCTGGACCAACGTGCCGGACATGACGATCACGAACCGCGGCCTGGAACTAGACCTGAACTACCGCTACACAGCGGGCAACGGCCTGCGGGCCAATATCGGCGGCAACATTACTTTTATCAGCAACAACGTCGAAGGTTCGCCCTACTCGGTCATTCCTTCCGGGTCGGCGCAGGGTTCAGGTCTGACTTCGGCCACGATCAACGGCTACATCAACGGGCAGCCGATCGGTACCTTCTACCTGAAAGAATTCACGGGTTTCGATGATAAAGGCATCAGTACCTTCCGCGACACCGATGGCGACGGCATCGTCACCGACAAAGACCGTGTGACTCTAGGTACTGCGCTTCCCACCCGGCAATACAACATCAATGGAGGCGTATCGCACAAAGGCTTCGATTTGTCCTTCAATTTCAATGGCGTGACGGGCAACAAGGTGTACGACAACACGGCCAACTCTTATTTTTACAAAAATAAATTGTCTAAGGGCCAGAATGTGATCCCCGAGGCCATCGAAGCGACTGAGGAATCCATCAACAATTCAGCGCCGGTTTCGTCGAGGTACCTTAAGAGCGGGGCGTATTTCCGGCTGAACAATATGTCGCTGGGCTACTCATTTAACACCAAGTCCCTGGGCATCGACCGCTGGATTTCAGGTATCCGGCTTTCGGCTACGGGTCAGAATCTGTTCCTGATCACGAAGTACAACGGCTACGATCCCGAAGTCAACAACGACCGCCAGATCAACGGAGTCTCTTCCTACGGCGTGGACTACCTCAGCTACCCCAAGGCCAAGACGTTTGTATTCGGACTTAATGTGACGTTTTAACAAAAAAGAATCATGAATAAGAAACTATATAGCACCCTTGCTTTCGCGAGCTTTTTGGTTTTCTTCGGTTGTACCAACCTGGAAGAGAACATTCTGGACGAAACCTCGGCCAGCGGACTTTCGGACCGGCAGGCGGCTGATGGCATTCTGGTACCTGCCTACGCCCTGCTACCCAATATTTTCACGCACACCAATTATTTTGCTTTACAGGAAATTTCCACCGACGAGGCCATCCTACCTTACCGGGGCGGCACCGATTGGGGCGATAACGGCATTTACCTGGCCATGCACCAGCATACCTACACCAGCACCGATCCGAATATCCGCAACACCTGGAACCTGATTCTGCAAGGCGTTTCGCGGACGATCACGGCGCTCAACGCGCTGCCGACCCTGAATGACCCTATCACCAAAACCTACCTCGCCGAAGCTCGTGGGCTGCGGGCCTACTACTCCATGCTGACGCTGGATATGTGGGGGCTGGTGTTTGTGAAAGACGATCTAGGTACCAATTCCAAAATTTTGCGCGGAGAAGAGGCCGTCGAATTTATTAAGAACGAACTGCTGGCCGTCGAACCCGACGTGCAGGCTAACGTAGGGCCGGGTCGAATTTCCAAAGGCGCGGTCTGGGGCTTGCTGGCGCGGCTGTACCTAAATGCCGCCGTGTATCGCGATCCTTATGGTACCCCGGCGTTCAAACCGGAAGAAATGGACAAAGTGGTAGAATACTGCGACAAGATCGTTTCGTCGGGGCAGTACAGCCTGGCGAACGAGTACTTCTCCATCTTCGATATGGACAACCACACCAACAAGGAGCTAGTATTTGCCGTGGACCAGCGGGCCGACCTGAACGGCCACAACCGTATGTCGTACTTCTCGCTCTCAGGCGATCAGTTTCCGTTACCTGCCTACCCCGCGGCTAATGGTACCGACGGACCCGGCATTACGTCCGATTTTTATCAGACCTGGGCCAAGGCTTACGGCTCCCAGGACCCGTCGATAGACCCGCGTTTCTACAAACAGAACCTTTCCATCTATTCCAATCCCGCCGATTCGTGCGTAGCAGCGGACAATTTCAACATCAACCGGGGTATTCTGCGCGGCCAGCAGTACGGTCTGTTGCGTGTCAATGGAGCCTTTTTGAAATGTCCCGACGGCAAAATGAAAGTAGGCAAGCTGTTTCACGATACGCGTAACAAACCTACCCTGGCGGTGAATTTTACGGAAAAAATCGATTTTACCGTGGAAGGAAGCAACTACAATACGGGGTATCGGGTAGAGAAGTACGAGTTCAGCAAGAAGTCGACGAGCGGGCGTAACTTCGGCGAGGCCGACCTCATCATCGTGCGCCTGGCGGATGCCTACCTGATGCGGGCCGAAGCCAAACTGCGCAAAGGCGGTGGAGAAGCGGCCGCTCTGGCCGACGTGAATACCGTCCGTGCCGCCCGCACCGCACGGGGTACCCCACCCCCAGCCCTGACGACCATGAATCTGGATCTGCTGTACCGCGAGCGGGGTTTTGAGTTTTACTGGGAAATGCTCCGCCGTACCGATATGATCCGCTTCGGCAAGTACGAAGACAGCTGGACGGAAAAATCCAACAAAGACCCGAAGAAGCGTATTTTCCCGATCCCCCAAACCGCTATCGACGGCGCTTCCAACCTACCGGGGTACCTTAAGCAGAACGACAGCTATTAGCCGAATGATCGGGTAATGAAGGTACGTTGCGATTTCAGTTTTCGAATGAAAACTGAAATCGCAACGTACCTTTTTGTTTATTCCACCTGATTAGTTTGCATGGTATTTTAATGATCAAGTACTGTCTGGAAAAATAATTATAAATTTGAAGAAAAAAGCGATTAGCGATTATGGCGTTTGAGACTACAGACATTCTCGAAAGTGCGGGTTACCAATCCCTTAAAATTCCCGAAGATTTCAAAATCGATGACGACAAGGTATATATCAAGAAAGTGGGCAATGCTTTGTTTGTAATCCCTTTCCATAAGCCTTGGGAAAATCTTGAGAATAGCGTTAGCGAATTCACTCGCGACTTCATGGACGATAGAGGACAGCCTGCTGTTCAGCAGAGGGAAAACTTCGATTGATGGAATACATGCTCGATACCAACATCTGCATTTATATTATCAAGAAAAAGCCGCTTCAAGTTTTTGAAAAATTTCGACAGCTACCACTCGGGAGCGTCGGATTATCATCGATTACTTTAGCCGAATTGGTTTTTGGGGTACATAAAAGTTCTCAACCAGAAAAAAACCAGTCGGCACTTTTTCAGTTTTTGCTTCCCCTTGAAATAGTTGACTTTGGAAGCAATGCTGCGATGGCTTATGGTGAAATAAGATTCGATTTAGAGAGGAAAGGTACACCTATTGGATCATTAGATACCTTAATTGCTGCCCATGCGAAAAGCTTAGGAATAACGCTGGTAACCAATAATGAAAAAGAATTCAATCGGGTTGAAGGATTGAAAATCGAGAATTGGGTGTAAAATAAAAAGCTGACTCTGACGAAAATGCAAGTTCCTGACTGGCAAACCGCCAAAGAATACGAAGATATTACCTACCGGAAGTATAACGGGGTAGCTCGCATCGCCTTCAACCGCCCTGATGTGCGCAATGCGTTCCGGCCCGGCACTGTGTTTGAACTACTGGATGCCTTCGAAGACGCCCGCAATGATGGTACCATCGGTGTGGTGCTGCTTTCGGGCGAAGGCCCGGCCAAAGACGGCGTGTACTCGTTTTGTTCGGGCGGCGACCAGCGCTTCCGCGACAAAGCGGGCTACAAAGGCAACGATGGCCTCGACCGCCTGAATATTCTGGAAGTACAGCGGCAAATTCGCTTCATGACTAAGCCCGTCATTGCCGTGGTACCGGGCTGGGCCGTGGGCGGCGGGCACAGCCTGCACGTAGTATGCGACCTGACATTGGCCAGCAAGGAACACGCTATTTTCAAGCAAACCGATGCCAACGTGGCCAGTTACGACGCGGGCTACGGCTCAGCCTACCTGGCCCGGCAAATCGGACAGAAGCGGGCGCGCGAAATTTTCTTTCTGGGCCGTAGTTACTCGGCGCAGGAAGCCTTTGACATGGGCATGGTCAATGCGGTGGTACCGCACGACGAACTTGAGGCCACTGCCTATCAATGGGCGCAGGAGATTCTGGAGAAAAGTCCGATGGCAATCCGCATGCTGAAATTCGCCTTCAATCTGGTGGACGACGGCATGGTGGGGCAGCAGATATTTGCCGGCGAAGCTACCCGTCTCGGCTACATGACCGACGAAGCGCGCGAAGGCCGCGATGCATTCTTAGAAAAAAGAAAACCCGATTTCGACCAGTTTCCGAAGCATTCATGATCTTACCCGTGCTACGGTTTAAAATTGTGGCACGGGTAATCAGTAACCCGGTGTGTCGTCCGTTGCAAGGGTACCCTGCGTAAAATCGTTGGTATAGCGGCGTTTTGCCTCTTCGATTATCGCCACCGTAGCCGTGGCCCCGACGCGGGTCACTCCCCACTCACGGACTTTCAGTAAATCGTCCAGGGTACGTACCCCTCCGGCTGCTTTCACTTGTACACTTGGCGCACTGTGGTGACGCATCAGCTTCAGGTCATGTTCGGTGGCACCCAGGTACCCATAGCGACTGTCCTCGCCTTTGACAAACCCATAACCCGTGGAAGTTTTAACGAAGTCGGCACCCAGCTCGCTGCAAATTTCACACAGGCGGATTTTATGGGTATCCTCAGTCAAATAATCATTCTCAAAAATCACTTTCACAAGTCCACCATGGGCATGGGTAGCTTCGGTCACGGCTTTGATCTCGTCGCGTACATAGTCCCAGTCCTCTTGCAATACTTTCCCGATGTTCACTACCATGTCGATTTCAGTGGCACCGTCGCGGCAAGCCTGTAGGGTCTCGGCTACTTTAATACCCACAGCGCTATTCCCGTGTGGAAAACCAATGACGGTACCTACCCGTACCTCCGAATCGCGCAGCCATTCCACAGCCTCTGCCACGGCATAGGGCTTGATGCATACGGAAGCCACGTTGTACTGTCGGGAAATGTCACAGCCCTTCCGGAGTTCGGCGTCGGTCATCGTGGGGTGCAACAACGAATGGTCGATCATTTTGGCAAGTTCATGGACGAGGTTCATAGTTTTGGAATGGGGTTAAAGGGTAATGGTCAATGGTAAAAGGAACTTGGCGAAGCAGAAAGGACCGTTTCGCCCTTAACTGTTAACCATTGACCCTCTCTTTACTGATAATTACTGATGGTGTACTTCTCGGTATTGCAATAGATAAGGCTGTATACCTGATAATTAGGAACATTGGTATGATAGCGGCGGTAAATCTGCACGAGCGGCGTTAGGGGTTTTACATTGAAATGTTGCGCAATCCTTTCATCCGCTCCAACGGCACGGATATCCTGTTCGAAGCTGACAATATCAATATGATAACGTACACTGAGTGTCTTAAAAAGTGAACCATCCAAAAGGCCCTGTTGGCAGAAACCTTCGATACCCACATTGGGCAGGTAGCTGTATTCGAGCATGACGGGATCCTGGTCCACAAAGCGCACCCTTTCGAAAGTGACACAACCCACCGCCTCTTCCTGGCGTGCCAGTTTATAAAAAAACCGCTCCGGCCAGACCACTGCTTCGGGTAGCCGCAGCATCATGGTTGTGGCCTGGTACTCGGTTCCCACCACTTCCGAAAAGCCTTTGAACGAGAGCAAACCCAGCGACTTACGGGTGGCACTGACGACGCTGCCTTTACCTTTTATCTTCTTGATATAGCCTTCGTTGGCAAGTTCCATCAAGGCCCGGCGCACAGTCATGCGGGCAATCTTGTGGCTTGCGCTCAGATCGTTTTCCGAAGGCAACAGGTCCCCCTCTTTAAAACGCCCTACCTGAATCTGGCTTTTCAACAGAGCGTACAATTTTTGGTAGTGGGCGGTTTCCATCGTAAGGATGCATTTGTATTTAGTTACGCTAAGATATCGGCAGATCTTGTATACACAAGACCCTACGTGTAAAAATTCAACTTTTACCGCCAAATCACCTTCCGCGTATCTGTAAAAAAGACCTCTATGGGCTCTGAAACAACACTTTATATTTTAAAAAAATTTAATTGTAAAAAAGACAAGTAAAGTCCAATACCTCGCTGCTTTCGATTTATGTATCTGCATATATTACAGTAAACTATTCCTATTATTCAATTTTACCTTTAATGCAAACCATTACTTATGATGAAAACACTTACTTATTTCCGGCATGGGCTGCTAGGGCTCCTCATGCTGATCAGCCTGGTCACGTACAGCCAGGATCGAACCGTTAGCGGTACTATCACCGACGACTCAGCTACCCCCCTTCCCGGGGTAAGTGTGGTGGCAAAAGGCACGAAGCTGGGTACGACCACCAACACCCAGGGCGAGTACTCGCTCAATGTACCCAATAACGCCAATGTCTTGGTTTTTAGCTATATTGGCTATAAGACCATTGAAGTCGCCATTAACAATCAGTCCAGTATCAGTCTGAAACTGGAAGCTACCGAAGAGGCATTGGGCGAATTGGTGGTGGTGGGCTACGGTACCCAGAAAAAATCTTCCCTGACGGGAGCGGTGTCATCCGTTACACCCAAAGATTTGAAAGCCCTGCCCGTAGTGAGCGTGACGCAGGCCTTGCAGGGAAGGGTACCCGGAGTATCCGTGACCAACAACAGCAGCCCGGGTACCGAACCCGTGGTGCGGGTCCGCGGGGTAGGTTCAATCAGCCTGAATCCCAACCCGTTATATGTGATCGACGGGGTACCTGCGGGCGGTCTCAATAACATTGACCCCAAGGACATTGAATCGCTGGAAGTCCTGAAAGATGCCAGTGCAGCGGCCATTTATGGCTCGCGGGCAGCCAACGGCGTTATCCTCATTACGACCAAGAAAGGTACCCCCGGCAAACTGAATATCAATGTGGACTCGTACGTAGGTACCCAGTCGGCCTGGCGCACGCTGGACCTCCTCAACCGTGACCAGTACATCCAGTATGGCAGCGCGCTGCTGACCGCTTCGGGGCAGCCGGTTCCCGGCCGTTTTGCCGCCCTCAACACACCCGTGTACGAAGGTGCCCCTACCACGTTCGCCCAGACGGATACCGATTGGCAGGGAGCTATGTTTCGGAACGCCCCCATCACTGACAACCAGTTGTCAGTATCGGGAGGTACGGCTACCTCCCGTTTTTACACCTCGGTAGGGTACTTCGACCAGAAGGGGATTTTGCCCTACACCAATTACAACCGGTATAGCTTCCGCATCAACTCCGACCATAAGATAAAGAAATTCCTGACCATCGGGCAGACGCTGATGGCCGCTACCGATAGCCGGACGGCCGAGCAGGATGGTGGCGGGCGCAGCCTGGTGATGAACATCATGCGCATGGTACCTTACTGGCCCGAGCGTGACCCGACCAAACTCGGGGGCTTCAGCACCACCGCCCAGGGCCTCGACGCCACCGACCCCGAGAATCCATTGCGTGTCGCTGAGCAAGAACAGCAGTTCCGGGTCAATAACGCCTTCAAGCTGATCGGTACCATCTTTGCCGAGATACGCTTCACCGACTGGCTGCGGTACAAATTCACCGCCGGAACGGACTTTTCTACCACGCGTTACAATGGTTTCCTACCCATCTACAACGACGGGAATCGTTCCCGGGCCAACGCAACAGTGGAGGAAAACCGCAACCAGAATTTCTCGACGGTATTCACCAATGCCCTTACCTTCGAAAAAACCTTCGGCAAGCACTATGTCAATGTGCTGGGTGTAGCTGAGCAGCAGAACTCAAGGTACTTCGGCCTCAGTGCCTCGGGCGTAAGACCCGACAACAACATTCAGGTCATTCAGGGCGTCTCCAACCCCAATGGTTCTTCATCTCGCTCCGAAAATTCCCTGATATCCTACGTAGGCCGCCTGAATTACGAATTTGCCGGTAAGTACCTGCTGGGCGCTTCCGTCCGGCGGGACGGCTCTTCCAAGTTTGCTCCCGGCCGCAAATGGGGTACCTTCCCGGCTGTATCGGCGGGCTGGCGGATCAGCGAGGAGAATTTCATGAAGTCGGTGAATCTGGTTTCAGAATTGAAACTGCGGGGAAGCATCGGCCAAACGGGCTACAACTCCATCGGCGACTACGAATGGCAACCCCTCGTGCAGGCTAACAACACGATCTATCCGTTTGGCAACAACAAGCAACTGGGCTCCTACTTCAATAAGCTGGGTAACAGTGATCTGAGCTGGGAGGTCACGACAATGACCAACGTGGGGCTGGACGTCTCTCTGTTAAACAACAAAATCAATCTTTCATCCGAATATTACGTACGCCAAACCGACGGGCTGCTCCTGAGTGTACCTCTATCCACTTCGATCGGCTACTCGGAAAGTCCTCTGGCTAACGTGGGTAGCATGAAAAACCATGGTTTTGAACTTACCGCCGGCTACGCGCACTCGGGCCGCGATTTCAACTGGAACCTGACGGGTACGTTCGACGTAACGCGCAATAAGGTATTGAGCCTGGCGACGCCTTCGGCCACCATCTATGCGGGCCAAAATGGTGATTTCGGTGGCTTTGACATCACGCGCACCGAAGCCGGACACCCCATTCAGTCGTTCTACGGCTGGGTGGTGGACGGAATCTTCCAGAGTGAGGAAGAGGTGAAATCCGCTAATGCCCTGGCCGGACCAGGAGGGTACTACCAAAATGAGACAACCACGGCGGGAGATATTCGTTTCCGCGACCTGAACGGCGATGGCAAGATCGATCCCAACGACCGTACCTATCTGGGCAGCTACATCCCCAAATTTTCCTACGGCTTGAACTGGACCGGAAACTATAAGAATTTCGATTTTACAGTGTACTTCCAGGGTGTGCAAGGCAATAAAGTGTATAACGGCACGAAGGTGATTGGGCAGGGTATGCTGCGTCTTTTCAATGCCACGACCGACGTGCTGGATGCCTGGACACCTCAGAACACCGACACGGATGTGCCGCGTGCGGTAAGTGGCGATCCGAACCAGAACTCCCGTACCTCCGACCGCTTCCTGGAAGACGGCTCCTACCTGCGCCTCAAGAATCTGAGCATTGGGTACACCATCCCAACGGCTACCCTCACCAAGTTGACCAATAATGTGGTGAGCCGGGTGCGCATTTACGTATCGAGCAGCAATTTGTTGACCTTCACAAAGTATACGGGATATGATCCCGAGGTATCGTCGAAGTACGGCAACCTGCTCACCAACGGCATCGACTACGGCCAGTATCCCCAGGCCCGCACCCTGATGGTGGGTGTGAACCTGGGCTTTTGATCAATCACTCATTAAACAATACCTCAAAATGAAAAAAGTATTAGTATTAGCTGGCTTCATGGCGCTTGCCACTGCGATCAGTTGCAACGAAGACTCCCTGAACAAAGTCAATCCCAACGGAGTGACCTTCGATACCTACTTCAACAACGAAGCCGAACTCACGGCGGGAGTGAACTCCATCTATGCGCTGATCCAGTCCAATAGTCTGGTGTCGCGGGAGTGGTTTTTCACGAACGACCTCCGGGGCGATGAAATGGCTTCCGGCGGCGGACAGCTTGAAACGCCCCGCAACCAGTTGCTCATCGGTGTGCATGACACGGGCAATAGCCTGGTCAATGCCCAGTGGACGGGCTGGTACCGTACCATCCACCGCGCCAACGTGGTGATCGAAAAAGGTCCTTCCGTAAAGTCCATTCCCGACGCTATTCGCAATCGCCTGGTGGGTGAGGCCAAGTTCCTGCGGGCCTGGGCTTACTACGAACTGGGCAGCCTGTTTGGCGGGGTACCTATCTATACGGAATTTGTAAAGTCTGTGGATGGCGCGAAGGGGCGCGCGACCCAGAAAGAAGTGTACGATCAGGCCATTGCCGATTTGAAAGCCGCCGAACCAAGCCTACCCGCCACCTACCCGGCTACCGAATTGGGGCGGGCTACCAAAGCGGCCGCGCAGACCCTACTGGCCCGGGTGTACCTGCAAATGGGCGACTACGCCAGCGCTAAAACCGAATTACAGAAAGTAGTAGCGTCGGGCCTGTACAAAATCGTGGATAATTACCTGGACCTGACCAATGAAGAAGGCGAGTTCAACGCAGAATCCATCCTGGAAGTCGTGTACGCGCCCTCGGGTGGGGCCTACAACTGGGGCGGCGATAGCGATGGTACAGCCCTACAGGAAGAAACGGTACGGACGCAGGAGTATTCGGCCATTGGGTGGCGCAATGTGATTCCCTCTGACAAAATACTGAACTCCTACGAGATGAAGTACAAAGGCGATGCTAAGGACGATCCCCGCTATGATATGTCCTATTGGAAAACGGGAGACAAATTCAATGAAGGCAAAAACACCATGACCGAAGACATCGTACAAGGTAATTCGTCGACCGTAAACGGGGTGAAGCAAAAGGTAAGCTGGCGCAAATATTCCGTGCTGTACAAGTCGGCTGAAGGCTTCGTCCAGAGCGGTATCAACATGCGCATCATGCGCTACGCCGACGTGCTGCTCATGCTGGCCGAGTGCGAGAACGAAGCGGGCAATCAGGCGGCGGCCATTAGTTTGATGAACCAGGTACGGGCCCGCAAGTCAGTGGATATGCCTCCTTTTCCTACCAAAAACTATCCGGTGAGCAACAAAGCCGAGGTACTGGCGGCTATCATGCATGAGCGCTATGTGGAGCTGGCCGCTGAGCAGGTACGTAATTTCGATATTCTTCGCTGGCGGAAAAACGGTAAGTTCACGACTGATCCGCTTTCTTATTTCCAGAAAGGCAAACACGAACTGCTGCCCATTCCCCAGAGCGAGATCGACAACAACCCTAACCTGGATCAGAAGGACCAGAACCCTGGTTATTGATATAAAAAATAAGTATGTAAAAAACTCCCGCTGCCTTTTTTGACGGCGGGAGTTTTCCTTATTTCAAATCCGCGATTATTCCACGTTCCGTCAGGTTTCAGTTCTCCGGTTACCTATGTTAAATGTGCACGTAAAATTTCTGGTCACAGTGCTTACAGCCTGTCTGGTTGGCTGTCGGAATGAGCCTGCTACCCTGTTTAAAAAAATAGATGCGGACGATTCGGGAGTACATTTTATTAACAAAATCACCCCTAATGATTCCCTGAACGCCTTTACCCTCACTAATTTTTATAATGGCGGCGGCGTAGGAGTGGGCGACTTCAACCACGACTCCCTACCCGACCTGTTCTTTGCGGCCAATCAGGTGAGTTCGCGGTTGTACATCAATGAAGGGAACCGCAGCGGTGAATCATTCACGTTCCGGGACGTGACCGAAGCAGCGGGCGTTACTACCAACCGCTGGTGCACGGGTGTATCGGTGGTGGATATCAATCAGGATGGCTGGGACGACATCTACATCAGCGTGGCCAAAACGCCGGTTTCCGACCTTTCGCGTAATCTGCTTTTCATCAATCAAAAAACTAAAACACCTACTTTTAAAGAAGAAGCCGAAAGTTACGGCCTGGCCTTTGAGGGCTTCACCACCCAAACCGCTTTCTTCGATTACGACCTTGACGGCGATCTGGATGCTTTTTTACTCAATACCGCCCCCGACCTGCAAAACCCCAACAACCTGCGGCCCGCTATTAACAATGGTACCTACCCTTCGACCGATCGGCTCTTTGAAAATGTAGGAAAAAACGCCGCCGGGCAAATCACTTTCCATGATGTGTCACAGCGGTTGGGTATCCGGTACGAAGGCCTGGGGCTGGGCGTGGTAGTCTCAGATTTTAACGACGACGGGTACCCCGATGTATACTGCTCCAACGATTTCATCAGCAGCGACATTCTGTACCTGAATAATCAGGATGGTACCTTTAGCAATGTCATCAGTACCGCCACTGCGCACACCAGCCTGTACGGTATGGGTGTGGACGCCGCCGACCTCACCAACGACGGCAAGACCGATATCTTGCAAATGGACATGCTTCCCGAGGACAATTTCCGGCAGAAACAGATGCTGGCCGGGCAGGACTACGATCGCAAGGAAATGAGCATTTCGCCCCGCTACCAGTACCAGATGCAGTACATGCGCAACAATTTACAGCTCAATGTGGGCAATGATCCCGCCACGGGCGTACCGGAGTTCAGCGAAATGGGGCTGCTCGCGGGTATAGCCCGCACCGATTGGAGCTGGGCCACGCTCTTGGTCGACCTCGACAACGACGGCCGCAAGGATGTGTTCATCACCAATGGCTATCGCAAAAACATCACCGACCGCGACTTCATCACCTACGCCGAAGAATATAGCTTCTTCGGCTCGGACGAAGCCCGGATGAAGAAACGGGATGAAATGCTGAACAAGGTACCCGAAATAAAGCTCAGGAATTACGCGTATCGCAATGTGGCCGACTATGCATTCAAAAACGTATCTGCAGCCTGGGGCCTCGATGAATCGTCCTACGCCAATGGTGCGGCCTGGGCGGATCTGGACCGGGACGGAGATCTGGACCTAATCGTGAACAACATCGATTCGGAGGCCTCGATTTTTCAGAACCGGAGCAACGAAAACCCGGATCAACATTACCTGACTTTCAAACCCCTGGGCCCTGCCACTAACCCCAGCGGCCTGGGCGTGAAGGTGACGATTTGGGTAAAAGGGCAACCGCAGAAAGTAGAAAACTATGTGGTCCGTGGCTATGCCTCGTCGGTCGAACCCGTGCTCCATTTTGGTTTAGGCCAAGGTACCCTGGTCGATTCGGTACTGATTCAATGGCCGGGTGGCTCCGCCGAGAAGCTGTATAGGCTGCGGTCCGATCAAACCGTTCTTATAAACTATCAGAAGGCCCGGCCTTACTCCCAAGCTGACACGCAGGAAAGACCCATTTTTACGCACGTTGCTCCGCCGGGCATCGACTACCAGCACCAGGAGTCCGACTTCGTGGATTTCAAACAAACCGCCACGCTGCACAAAATGCTTTCCCGCAGTGGCTTTCCCATCGTGGTGGGCGATGTGAATGGCGACGGCCTGGACGATTTTTTCGTCGGCGGTTCGTACCGGGGTAGTGCCTCCCGCCTTTACGTGCAGAAGCCGGGCGGAGATTTCCGGGGGGTACCCTTTCCTGATTCCACCGACCATGAAACGACTGGCGCCACATTTCTGGACGCCGATGGTGATGGCGATCAGGATTTGTTTGTGGTATATGGCGGTAACGAGCGCCCCCTGACCTCCGAAGGGGCCTACCAGCCCACGCTTTTTTTGAATGACGGAAAAGGAAAATTCACCAAGGTACCTCCCGCTAGTATTCCTAAAATGGCAGTCAGCGCGTCGTCGGTCGTGGCTTTCGACTACGACCAGGATGGAGATCAGGACCTGTTCGTGGCCGGCCGTCAGGTACCGGGCCGTTACCCGCTGCCTGCCCGCAGCTATCTGCTACGCAATGACTCGAAGGGTACCTTCACGGACGTATCTGCTCAGGCAGGTCGGGCGGTTTTTGAGCCCGGCCTGGTATGTGATGTACTGACCGCCAATCTGAATGGTGACGCTTACCCCGACTTGGTCATGGTGGGTGAGTGGATGCCCATCCGTATGTTTGTCAACGATAAGGGGCGAGGCTTCCTGCCCTACGCCACCGCCCAACTCGCACAGACCGAAGGCTGGTGGAATTGCCTGGCGGCGGCCGACCTGGACGGCGACGGCGATACGGATTTCATAGTGGGCAACGAAGGACTCAATACATTTTACAGTGCCTCACCCACCCGACCGATCAGTCTGGTTGGTAAAGATTTCAACGGCGACGGTACCTTCGATCCTGTTATGGGGTACTATCTGGGTGAAAAGCTGTACCCGGCCCCTCCCCGCGACGCCCTGAATCAGCAGATCATTCAATTCCGCAAGAAATACCAGAGCTACGGCCTCTACGCTAAGGCAACATACCAGGACCTCTTTTCGGATGACGAGTTAAAAGGTGCCTTCCGAGCGGAAGCTTTTACGCTGCAGAGTACCCTATTGGTCAATGAAGGAAACGGGAAATTCATTGTAAAAGCCTTGCCCCGACTCGCCCAACAAGCGCCCGTTTTCGGAATCGTACCTTTTGATTTTAACCACGACGGACATATGGATGTGGTGCTGAGTGGAAATTTCTTTCCCAACGAGGTACACATGGGACGGCAGGATGCCTCGCGTGGCCTGCTGCTCCTTGGGGATGGCCGGGGGAATTTTAAAGCAGCCTCAGCCGCCCAGAGCGGTCTGAATTTGACGGGCGACGCCCGTACCTCCCGCCTGCTTCATACGCCGAAGGGGCTACTGCTGCTCACGGCCATTAATTCGCAGGGCGTCAAGGTCAACCGCCTGGTCAGTGACGAGGATGTGCCGGTAGGGGTACCCTAGCTGTCAGTCGGCAGATCAAGAGTCACCTCCAGTCCTGCGCCCGGCTTCGAGAACCATTCTATTTTTCCACCCAGCACCGAAACCCTGGATTCGATGTTCTGAATCCCCAGCCCTTTGGCGGCCTTGGTGTAAGAAAAGCCCTGGCCATTGTCGGAATAAAAGAACGACAGCATCTGGCCCGATGGAACCACTGAGATAGTAATTTCCGTAGCGTTGGCGTGCTTGAGCGTATTATTGAGCAATTCCTGCGTAATTCGATACAGACCTGTTTCCAGCGCTTTGGAAAGTTGGTCCGAAAGCTTCCGGCATTCAAATGTCACGTGTACCTGGTCCGTGGCGTTAATCCGGTCCACGAGTTCTTCGACGGCCGCCGCATAGCCATACTGCTCCAGGGTTCGGGGACTGAGTTCTCGCAGCAGGCGGCGGATATCCACCAGCGAAATGTGGATAATGTCGAGCACTTCCTTCTTTAACCGGTCGGCTTCGGCGCTCTCCTTCAGGTAGCGCGTCAGGGACGACACGTACAGTTTCAGGGTAGCTAGTCGTGAGCCCACCTCGTCGTGCAGATCCTGGGCGATGTTTTTGCGTTCCTGTTCCTGCGCATCCAGCGCAATTTTCAGGCGCAGTTTCTGTCGCCGGTTAATACTTCTCAAACGCCCCTGCGCCATCGCGAAGGTACCTGCCACAATAACGATCAGGTACAAAGCCGAAAACCACCAGGTACGCCAGAAAGGCGGAGTTATAGTCAGGTTGAGCACCCGCTCCGTATCGTTCCACACGCCGTCCCGATTAGCCGATTTCACCTTGAACACATACCGACCCGGCGCCAGGTTGGCATACCGTACGTAAGTGCGGTCACCGGCCTGTACCCAGTCATGATCCTGACCCTGAAGGAGGTACTTGTAGGAATTCTTGCCATTGCTGTAAAAATCAATGGAGGCGAATTCCAGCGAAAACGTATTCTGGCTTTGCGGCAGCGTCACGTAGTCCATTTCGTCCACATTGCGGCTCGACTGGTACGGCTCTTCGTTGACTTTGAAGTTAAAAAAATGGATCCGGGGCTGGTAGGAGAGCGTTCGGAACTGGCGCGGATAAAAATAGTTCAGGCCTTTTACACCGCCGAAAAAACACTCACCCGATGATGCCTGAAAAAATGCGTTTCCATTGAATTCATAGCCCTGCAGCCCATCCGTAAGGTCAAAATTACGGATGTGGCCCGTTTTGGTATCCAAGCTGGAAATGCCGTGGTTGGTACTCATGAACACATTGCCATCCGGAGCAACGGTGACCCCGTACATGTACGAATTGGCCAGTCCGTCCCGCTCGTCGTACAGGCGGTAGGTACGCGCAGTACGGTCGAAAGCCAGAAGTCCTTTTTCTGTGGCAATCCAAAGCCGACCGCGCGTGGTATCTTCGCGGATGGCGTTGATATTATAATCCTTGAACCCTTCAAATGTCTTTTGCCAGCGCTTCCCATGCAATCGGTAGCCATACAGGCGGTCGAAGTACGAGCCCAGCCACAGGGTACCCTGTCTGTCCAGGAAAGTGGCATAAATATTCTGATCGGTATGGTAAGGTACCCGGCTAAACGTGCGCCGGTCGGGATCGAACACCCACATACCCAGCGACGTACCTACCAGCAGAGTGTGATCGGGGAGTTCAAGGATGTTGCGGGTATAGAGGCGCGTGTCGGGGTCATGGTTGTAGAGGAAAGTCTGGAATTTTTTGGTGGCAGCATCGAACCGCATAATACCGCCAAAGGTACCCACCCACATCTGCTGCTTACTGTCGCGGAAGATGTATTTCAGAATATTGTCCTCGTTGGTAAAATACCGTTCTTCCACGAGTTCTTTCTGCCGGTCAAATACGTCCAATCCTCCCTCGGTACCCAGCCAGAGTCGCCCCTGGGCATCCTCGGCCATGCAGCGGATAGAAAGGTCGCTCAGATTGCGGGCGGGATGGATTGGGTTGGACTGGCCAAAGTATCCGAACATCGAAGCATTGGGAACGATCTTCACCAGCCCGTCGGGATCGGAATTGGCCCATATGATTCCCGAATTATCGACGTATACGCGGTAGAACTCGTAGTTCTCGAAGCTTTCGGGAGAATTGTCGTGGTAGTGTACCTCCCGGAACGTGTGCCGCTTTTTGTCAAAAATCCACAACCCGTTGCGTTGGGTACCGATCCAGATCTGCCCGAGGTAATCTTCCGCCAAACTGAACACCACACCTAATGTGCGGCTGCCGGACGTCCAATCAAAAAGCTGGTGTTGCTTCTGCCGGTAGTCGAACCGGATCAGCCCCCGATCGCTGCCCAGCCAGGCAATCCCCTCCTTATCCACCGCTAATGAATATACATTGCAGGGTTCACCGTATTCGTTCTGAGGTGTGTTGGTAAAGTACTGGTGGTAGGTTTGCTCTTTTATCGAGAAGCGGACAATCCCTTTCGGGTACAGCATCCAGATATCCCCGGCCGGGGTACAAGTCGTCCAGTCCACAAAATCGAAGTTGCGGTTGATGTAGGCGTACTTGCCCACCCGCCGCAATTTCCGGGTTTTAAAATTATACACCAGCAAGCCCTCCCCCTCCGATGAGAACCAGATTTCGCGGTCGGTAGCATAAAAAGGCGATGCCCGGCGTTTGCGTGAAGAAGTACGGATCAGGGAGAAACGATCGGTGGCCCGGTCGTAGCGATTCAATCCCTGTTCGGTACCCACCCAGATATTCCCCTCCTTATCTTCCACAATACCGGCCACGTTGACGCCCCGGAGCGAATGGGGATTGCGGACATCGGGCTTGTATACCCGGAAGCGGTGGCCGTCGTAGCGGTTTACCCCATCCTGCGTGCCTAGCCACAGAAAGCCCCGCGAATCGGTGAGCATGTGGTAGGGTGAGCTTTGAGACAGTCCGTCCTTTACCGTCAGATGCTGGATCTGCATGGGTTGGCCCAACAGCCTTATCCCCAACAAACAGCATCCAACCAGCCCAATACGCCGCACATAGCCACAAAGGAGGGTTGTCATTGGACAGTGTAAGTATAAATCAATTCTTTGTTATTGATCTACATCTCCCTGTTTTCAGGTAGCGAGGATCGGTATTTCGCCATCAGAACAGTTAATTGCTTCTGGTCTACAATTCCGTCAGCATGATTTTGCGCCAGCGTACCTTGATGCCACCGCCATCGTGGATCTGCAAAGCGATGGCTCCTTCGCCCGCCGCAATTTTGTCGTCCTCAAAATCGACCATCGCGTGGCCATTGAGCCAAGTCTGTACGTGGCCGCCCTCGACCCGGATGCGCATCGTATTCCATTCGCCCATTTTGAGGTACCCCTCCTCGGCGTCGGGAATCTGCTTGAGCCAGCCGCGTCCGTACGACTCATACACGCCACCTGAATCGTGATTGGGGGGAGCCACTTCCACCTGCCAGCCGCTTACTTTGGTACCTTCAAAGGTCGAGCGGAAGAAAACCCCGCTGTTGCCGTTGGATTCCTGCTTGAATTCCAGCGTCAGGTCGAAGTTTTTGTAAAATTTTTCGGTGGCTAGGTACCCATACGCTTTGTCGGGACCGCTCTCACACACCAAGTCGCCGTTGTCGACGTACCATTTTTCGGTACCCTTGATATCCCAGCCATTCAGGTTTTTACCATTGAATAGTTTGATGGCTTTCTTGGCCGAGGGTACCTCGGGCGAATTCACCGGCCGAACCATAGCCGCTACGGTAATAAAACAGACCAGAGCTACGGCAAACAGGCGCACAATTTGTGTTTTTAACTGCATACGTTTATTTATTGGATTAGGAAAACAAAGCGTGGGAATACGTTACACTACTCCTGCCAAAGTTCCGTTATTAACGAGGATTTATCAACAAAAACCACTCTAAGGTATGAAAAAAGTGCGTAGTATTGGTCCATTCCTGACCAAGCTAATGGTGACAGGAATCCTGCTAAGCGCAGGATGGGCGTGTAAGGACGATGATCCCGTCAATCCCAAGACGATTACGGATGTGGTGTTCGATAGTCCCGATTTCACTATCCTGGGTACCGCTATTCGGTACGCCGGGATGAGCGATGCGCTCAAGACGCAGGATTTGACATTCTTTGCTCCCAACGATGCGGCTTTTAAAGCGTCGGGCTTTGCCGATGCGGCGGCCATTACGGCGCGGCCTGCCGCCGAAATACGCGAAATTCTCAAATACCACATCATCGGTACCGCCCTGACGGTGGATCAGCTGGAAGCTCAAGGTACCCCCTCCTACCAGAATCTGGCGATGAAGCCTACCTATATCACGCGCAACTCGGGCGGTGTTTTGATCAACGGAGTGCGCATCACGACACCCAACATGAAGGCCGACAATGGCATTATCCATGTGGTGGAGCGGCTACTGATGCCTCCTACAAAATCTCTGTTGGAAATTATTCAGAGCAATAGCGATCTTACTTTTTTGCTGGCGGCGGCTACCCGGGCCGCGCAGACCAACCCAACCCTTGGTAACGCGCTGTCCTCGCCCCTGAGTACCTACACGCTGCTGGCTCCTTCCAATGCGGCGTTTATGGCGGCGGGCTTCACTTCGACGGCTTCGTTCAACGCCGCCGATCCGACTACGCTGGCGAATATTCTGCTGTACCACGTGCTGCCGGGACGGATTTTCTCCAACAATTTTACCAGTGGTACCCTGACGACCGTATCCACCAAGACTATCAAAGTGGATGTGAACAACGGGGTCAAAATCACCGGCAACAAAAACACGGCCCCCGCTACGCTCACCCAAACCAACCTGCTGGCGACCAACGGCGTGATTCATATCATTGACCGGGTACTGATGCCGTAACCATTCACTAAGATTTTTCAACATAAAAATCCAATCACGGCAACCCGTGGCTCGCTTTTTATGTTGAAGAAGGTACAAAGCGTTTGAATGGACAGTGAAGTGTAGCAAACATGAAAGGTAAAAAGAGGATTTGGTTGCGGTGGGTGCTGGGCATCCTGATTATTGCGTTGATAGGTTCCTGGTGGATGGCGCAGCGGGTCGATTTTCGCACCAGCGACAGCGAATTGACGGCGCTTTTTACCGCCAAATCCATGCCGATCAAAATTCATCGCTACAAAGTCGAGAAACGCACGGTACGATTCGTAGAGTTCGGACAGGACAGTCTGCCGGTCACGATCCTGGTGCACGGCGCTCCGAGTTCATTGAGCTTCTTCAGTTCGCTTTACTCCGATACCTCAGTTACTAACCATACTATGCTCGTGGGCGTGGATCGCCCCGGTTACGGCTATTCTGATTTTGGTCAGTCTGTGATTTCCGTCAAAAAACAGGCGCATTTTCTCCAGCCTCTTATCGATCACTATGCCCGGCAAGGCCGCAAGGTAGTGCTGGCGGCTTCTTCGTACGGAGGCTCGGTGGTAGCCAAGCTGGCAATGGACAATCCCGATGTAGTGTCGGGCATTCTTTTCATTTCGTCGTCTCTGGCCCCCGGCCAGGAATATACGTACCCCATTAGCTATGTCATCGACTCCCCTTGGTTTGGCTGGTTTTTCCCGACTATTCTGCGGGTAGCTAACGATGAGAAGCTACATCACCAAAAAGCGTTGGAAGATATTCAGGACGGCTGGGAGCGCATTCGGTCACGAATCATTATGCTGCACGGCAATGCCGATCAGCTTATTTATTTTTCCAATGCCGAATATGCCCAGAAGCATTTGATCAACGCCGCCTCGTTTACGCTGATTCCGGTAGAAGGAATAGGCCATACACTTATGTGGGATCGCCCGGAGCTGATTCGGAAAAGTCTGCTGGAATTGATCAGAAAACCAAAACTAGAGCACCTGGCCGGGAAGTAAACGGTGCCGATTCTGGGAGTCATAAGCTTAGGTCAGAGTCTTTTGCTCATATATACAAAAAGGGTCTGGATTCAATCGAATCCAGACCCTTTTTCACTTATAGACCCTCTCTTGTTCTAAAACTGCTCGGTACCCGAAAAGAAGAAATTCCCTTCGATCGTGGCGTTTTCATCAGAGTCGGAGCCGTGGATGGCATTGGCCTCAATGGACTTGGCAAATAGCTTACGAATCGTTCCCTCGTCGGCATTGGCCGGGTTGGTGGCACCGATCAGCGTCCGGAAATCAGCTACGGCATTGTCTTTTTCCAGGATCATGGGTACAATGGCACCCGACGACATGTACTTGCAAAGGTCGGCATAAAAGGGCCGTTCCTTGTGTACTGTGTAGAACTCGCCGGCCCGTTCGGGAGTCAATAAAGTCTTCTTCAAAGCCACAATACTGAAACCCGCTTCTTCAATCATTTTGATGATCGCCCCCGTATGGTTTTCGGCTACGGCATCGGGCTTAATCATCGTAAAAGTTCTGTTCCCTGACATATTGAATGCAAAATTTTATTTGGCCGCAAAACTAACCATTTTCCCCATAAAACCGACAACAGGTCGCAAATCCCAACAGTTTTGTTAATTTTGTGCGCCCATACTGAACCGCCCGGCGGGCGGGCGGGGTGGCTACTCTCATCAGGCAACTTTTTATTTGCGCTGGTCTTTTACTACAAATTCTTGTGAATCAACCTTTTGACGCACTACGCGCTGTATTAGCTTCTCCCCAAAAAGTCGTAATCACGATGCACCGCGACCCTGATGCTGACGCCATGGGGTCTTCACTGGGCTGGGCGTTGTATCTGGAAAAGAAAGGGCACCAGGTGAGCGTCATCAGCCCCACCGACATCGCTTCCAACCTACACTGGTTGCCCACGGCCGACCGCGTGCTGGTGTTCGAAGGTACCAACGCCAAAGCCCGCGAATGCCGGGAAGTGATTCAGGAAGCCACATTGGTGTGTTGCCTTGATTTTTCGGCTATTTCCCGTCTGAAGGAATTGGGACGCTGGGTCAATGAGTCCACGGCTACCAAATTGCTGGTGGACCACCATATCGAACCCGAACCGTTCGCCGATATTATGCTATGGGATACGGGTGCGGCCGCCACGGCGCAGTTGATTTTTGAAACCATCCGATACCTTGACGGCACAGCAATACTCGACGTCCCAATGGCCGAGTGCCTGTACGCAGGCATTATGACCGACACAGGTTCGTTCCGGCACGGAAATACCACTCCTGAGGTACATCTGGCGGTTGCCGAACTCATGCGGACTGGTCTGGAGATCAATAAAGTGCACCGGATGATTTTTGATAACTCGCCCCTGCTGCGCATGAAGCTGCTAGGCCATGTGCTGAGCAATCGCCTACAGGTACTTCCTGAGTACCGGACGTCCTACATGACTCTGACCGCCGCCGAATTGGAAAAGTACAAATCGGGCACGGGTGATACCGACGGTATCGTGAACTACGGCTTACAGATAGAAGACGTGGTGATGACGGCCCTATTTATCGAACGGAAAGGGGAAGTCAAGATCTCGTTCCGATCATTTGGGGATTTTTCGGTGCGGGACCTGGCGAGTGCGCATTTCAATGGTGGCGGCCACCGCAATGCCTCCGGGGGACGCACGACGCTTTCTTTGCAGGAAACGGTGGATCAGTTTCTGAAATTTCTGCCTTTTTACAAAGCCCAGCTCCTGAGCGTGGAGAAATGAGGCGTTTTTTTGATTCCTTTGCACAAAAATCGGAGGATGCACGTTATAGGTAGTATTATTTCGCAATCAACTCAAAATCACTAACTACTCTATTTTATATTTAACCAGAAACCAATGAATCTTAAAACAATCGGCTTTGTGCTGGGCATCTGCATCCTGGCCGCCTCCTGCAATCAGCATCGGGTACAGGTAACAGAGAATGGACTAAAATACCAGTTTCATGAGCAAAACGAAGATGCACGCAAAGCCAAAATGGGCGACATTATGTCGTTTCACTTGGTCCTTAAAAACAGCGAGGACTCCGTGCTGCGCGATACCTATAAAGAAAATATGCCCGTGAAGCTGGTACTTCAGCAGCCTCCTTTCAAAGGTAGCTTTGAAGAAGGGCTGGCCATGCTGGCCAAAGGCGACAGTGCTACCTTTTTTGTGAGCGCTGACACGCTGTTTGCCAAGATGATGCAGCCTATGCCTCCTATGGTTAAAAAAGGTACTGACCTGGCATTTACCGTAAAAGTACTGAATATCCAGACTTCCGAAGAATTCCAGAAAGATCAGGCCGAGCAGGGAGCTGCCCAGAAAGGTATCGATGCCAAAACCATCGATAAGTACATCGCTGACAACAGTCTTCAGGGCAAAGCGCAGAAAACAGATTCGGGCCTGGCTTACGTGGTGCTGTCGCCCGGCTCGGGCCCTACCCCTAAGCAGGGTGATGTGGTGAAAGTCCACTACACCGGCAAACTGCTCGATGGTAAGGTTTTCGATAGTTCTATCAATAATCCACAGACCCAGGGCCAGCCCATTGATTTCCGGGTAGGGGTAGGTATGGTGATTCCCGGCTGGGAAGAAGGCATCATGTCCATGAAGAAAGGCGAAAAGCGCATGTTGATTATTCCCTCGGGCTTGGCGTACGGAACCGAAGGGTCAGGGCCTATTCCTCCCAATTCCGTGCTGCTTTTCGACGTAGAATTAATTGATTTTTCCACTCCGGCTCCGGGTGATAACTCGGGCATGCCGCAACAACCGGGTGGCCTGCAATAGGCTTCGCCCGTAGCGATATTTATGAACGCAGCAAATAGATACGGTTGGCTTGTGGCGATTGGCGTTCTCCTGGGTGCTTCTCTAACGGCCTGTAAGGAGGCTTCGGATCCGATCGGTGATGAGAAGAGAATCCAGAACGATGAGGAAATCAAGGCTTATCTATCCACGAATGACATTTCGGCCCAACGTACTCCCGAAGGCCTGTACTACAAGGTAGTTTCGAAAGGTACCAGTACCCAAAAACCCGTCATCGGTGATGAGGTTCGGGTTACGTATATAGCGCGGCGCCTGGATGGTGTGCTGGTGGATAGTAGCGAAATAAGCCTCAACAAGCCCGTTCGGGCCGTTTATGGCATCAGTAAGATTCCGTTTTTGTCCGATCAGGCGATGAGTCTCCTCTTTGAGAAACCCCTACTTACCGAGGGCGATTCGGCTATTCTGTTTTTGCCTTCGTATCTTAGTTATGGAGCCACAGGTACTCTGCTGTTTCCAGCTTATACCCCTGTACGGCTCGAAATGAAGGTAGTGTCTATCCGCACTGAAGCGGAGCAGATAGACGATTTTGTGAAAGACCATTCCATTCTGATCACCGAAACTACCGAGAACGGACTGCGATTTGGCAAAACCCTGTCGCGGCCTGATTCCGCCGAAATTAAAGATGGCAGCGTGTTGCAGGTGAAATATACGGGGCGTCTAATGGATTACACGGTTTTTGACTCGGGTACCCTGAGCGTCACCGTCGGAAGCACCAGTCTGGTAACGGGCTTTACGCAGGGTCTGCTGAAGATGCGGGCGGGCGAAAAAGCCAACTTACTTTTTCCATCCACTCTGGGCTATGGTACCCAGGGAAGTAGCCCTTCCATTGGCCCATTTGCCCCCTTGTACTTCGAGGTAGAGATTGTGTCCAAGACCAAGTAATTCGCATATTTTTTTTGTAAAAGAGGCTACTCACCGGGTGGCCTCTTTTGCTTTTGTTTCAAGTAAAAAAACTGTCCTATGCAACTTTGCTTTGCTACAAATAACGCCCACAAACTCACCGAGATTCAGGCCTTGCTGGGTTCGGATTTCGAGTTGAAAACCCTCGCCGACATTGGTTGCCTCGAAGAAATTCCCGAAACCCAACCTACCATTCCCGAAAACTCCCGTCAGAAGGCCGAGTACGTGTGGGACAACTATGGCATAGGTACCTTCGCTGATGATACGGGTCTGGAAGTATACGCGCTCGATGGGAAACCGGGCGTCGATTCGGCCCATTATGCGGGTCCGCAGCGCAACGCCAACGATAATATCAACCGCGTGTGGGAGCAATTGGCCGCTACTGGCCACACCTTTCCCACGCCGGCGCGTTTTCTTACCGTCATTACGCTGGTGGTAGAAGGTATCTACCACCAGTTTGAAGGTACCGTAGAGGGTACCCTCATCAACGAGAAACGTGGAGGCAACGGATTTGGCTACGATCCTGTCTTTGTGCCTGAGGGCCATGAACGGACTTTTGCCGAAATGAGCCTGACCGAAAAATCCCAACTCAGCCATCGGTCTCGGGCATTTGCCAAGCTGGTGGCGTTTCTACGGCAACGGTAGTTTGTATAAACGGGTTTTTATAGCCAAATTAGGCACCCTACCTAGCTTTTCCCCAACTTTTTAAATCCCTGCATCATGTCCAAATTCAAGTCCGAAGACTTTCGCTACAATGGCGATAAAAAATTCAGCCTGAAAAAGGTGGATACCAAGATTCCCGACCTCTACGAGGACAAGGACGAATACAAAAAGATGCTGGAGGATAACGCCGACGAACTGGACGAACTGCAAAGCATGATGTACGCTCACAATCGCTATGGTTTGCTGGTGATTCTTCAAGCCATGGATGCGGCCGGTAAAGATGGTACCCTAAAGCGGGTTTTTGCGGGTGTAAATCCCATCGGTGTAAGAATACACTCGTTCAAGCGGCCCAGTGAAAACGAACTGGGGCACGATTTCATGTGGCGGAGTTCAGTGCTGTTACCGCAGCGGGGTACCATTACGGTGTTTAACCGCAGCTATTATGAAGAGGTACTGGTCGTAAAGGTACATCCCGAAATAGTGACCCATGTGCAACGCCTACCTGCTGAACTCACCGAAGATCTGGATAAACTCTGGGAAAATCGCTACGAGGACATTAAGAATTCAGAGAAGTACCTCTACCACAATGGTATCCGGGTAGTGAAGTTTTTTCTGAATGTATCCAAAAAGGAGCAGGCCGACCGCCTGATCGCCCGCATCGAAGATCCTTCTAAAAACTGGAAGTTCGAAGAAGGAGATGTGAAAGAGCGCGAATCCTGGGATTCGTACATGGAAGCATTTGAGGAGTGTATCAACGCCACCGCTACCGAAAAAGCACCGTGGTACGTGATTCCGGCCGACGACAAGAAGAATATGCGGATTATCGTAGGACGGATCATCACCGAAGAAATGAAAAAACTGGATATGCGGTATCCCGAAGCCGACGAAAAACGCCACGACGAGTTGCAGGGTTTTATCAGTGTCATAAAATCCCAGAACAACGACTAATAAAAAAACGCGGACGGCGCTTTGAGCGCCGTCCGCGTTACTATTCAGATACTTTATCGGTTATTCACCCTTAGCGAATTACGAAGTTACCTCCACCAATCCGGTACCCTTCGGCGTACAGTTCGACGCTGTACTTACCAGGCCGGAATTGCGATGTGTTGTCATACAGCATCTCCACTTTCTGGTTGTTATTAAGGTAAGCAACCGACTCGCGGGAAGTGAATTTCGTCTCCTGACCGTTTACTTCGAACTCACCAGAACCTGTGGCATCATCGGCCAATACGGCTCCGTTGGGATCCAGTACCCGCACATAGATATCCTTCGTTTCCTGACGTGTCAATGGGTTTTCAGGTAGATCGAACACCAACTTGATTTTGTCGACACGCTTCGCTTTGTAGGCGTCGTCATCACGGGTTTTACCCTTCGAAGTTACCGCCAGAACTTTCAAATTCTGTGCTTTCAAAGCAGCAGCACGATTTACTTTCTCCGATAGCTCCTTGTTCTGAGCCGTATAGGTCATTACGGAATCCGCCAGCTCGGTTTGACGTTGCACGAGAGTCTGACGCTCGGTCTGCAGTGAGCCTACCTGTACGTTCAGCGAATCGTTTGAAGAAGCCAACATTTGGTTTTCTTCGCGTAGTTTGGCAATTTCGGTATCTTTCTCAGCCAGGAACGTTTCGTATTCCTTGATCTTGGCCAGATACTTGTTTGTTTCCACTTTCTTACTCCGCGAGAGGGCCAGTTTATCAGCCTCAAGCTGTGCTTTCATTTTGTTAAGTTCTTCTACATCACCACCTAGTTTCTCGACTTCAGCGATTTTCATGTTCAACACCGTCGAAATGGAATCCAGTTTAGTGCGTGTTGAAGCTACTTCTCTTACTTTTTCCATTACTGTTGCTTCCTGATCCGTAAGTTCAGCCCTCTGCTGAAAAAACAGGAAACCTAACGCCGCTACGGCAACCGCCAGGATTGCGACAATCACCCACGCCGTACTTTGCTTTTTCTGTTCTTCGGTTTGCATTTTGATTTACGTTTAGAGTTAAAAATTAAAGAAAAAGTGTACAGGTCTCATACATCCTCATTCGCTGTTTGGTTGGTTAACTCTTTCGTATACGTTGGATTTGAATTATTATTTTCTGAACCGGCAATTATATAGGAAGTATAGTTTTAGAGGTCCTTCTCTCAATCTTACTTGGCCACACTGAATTGCCTGATCATGGACTCTCATTATAAAAGATCATACCCACACAAAATTTTTGTGAAATTTACTTTCTATCACCCAAGACACTAATAATCAGACTTTTAAAGTGGGATTTCTGCTTAAAACGAAATAAAAAACATAGGCCATTTGTCAAATTATGGCCAAAATTATTTCATTTTCGTTTCCAAGGCATGTAGAATATGATCCCCAATCTGTACATTTTTGGGGTGGAAAAATTATTTTTTTACCGTTTCGGAATATAATTTTCCCTAATTTCCATAAAGTTTTTGAGCGGCCTCCTCGTATTTATCACCTTTGATCCATTGCGGTACCTGACTGCGATCGGCGATCAAACGAGAGGCGTAGGCATAGGCCTGGCAGAATTTAAGCAGGTAGTCAAAATCGATGGTCTCTGGATTATCGGAAGCCTGGTGGTAATTCTTCATCAAATCGGCATCAAAAGTCCGGAATCCGGGCGTAATTGTGGGCGCAGGAATTCCTTTAATAGCAAAACTCACATTGTCGGATCGATCGAATAATCCCTGCTCAGGTGCCGGATCGGCCACTACATCCAATCCAAAAGCTTTGCTGGCTGCTTCGATTTCTGCCCGTGCCCCCGTGCGATCCAGTCCGATCACCGCCAGAATACTGGTATCATTATAGCCCGCGCCGTCGGTATTGAGGTTGAATACACAGTTTTTGAGGGGTAACAGCGGATGACTGGCGTAATACTTACTGCCCAGAAGACCCACCTCTTCGCCCGTCAAAGCTACCAATACTACCGACCGCTTCGGTGGGTTCTGCGCCAGCGCTTCGGCAGCAGCCAACAGCGATACGGTGCCAAAGGCGTTGTCGCGCGCGCCATTGAAAATGCTATCCTCGGGCGTATAAGGCTGACCGCCCTGCTTACCCACGCCTACGTGATCATAATGCGCCGAAAGCAGTACATACTCGTTTTTCAATTTGGCATCGGTACCTTCGATGTAAGCCACTACGTTGTACCCATTGACCGTTTGCACCGGGCGCCCATCCGTTTGGAAACGAACGTCTGACGCCACACGCAGGAGCTTGGTGAACCTGGCCTCTTGCCCGTTTACCCAGGCATGCGGCAGCGAAACGGGGGTACCTTCAGCCGCCAGGGCGATGCGATCGCCTGAAAAATATTTGGTCACAAAATTCCAGGGAACAGGAGCCTTGAATAATTCGATTATGGCTACGGCTCCCTTTTGGGCAGCCAGTCTTCGTTTCTCATTTGATACGCTGATAATTTCCGACGGTGTGGTGGCATCCGGTGAGCCGCTTTGCACCAGCACAATTTTCCCTTTCACGTCCAGCCCTTTGTAGTCGTCCCAGCTTTTGGCTGCATCTTCCAGTCCAAAACCTGCATAGACCAACGGAGCACGCACATCCGTAGCCTTACCCGACATCAAAATCCAGTCTTTTTCCGAAAGCAACGTATCGTTTCCTACGTATAAGGTACCCTTCTGCAAAGCGGCCATCTTTTCTAAAGGTACAGCTTGCATATAAGTAGACTGCCCCGGCACGGGTCGCAGGCCGTAGCGTCGAAACTGCTCGGCCACGTAACGGGCGGCTACAAGATTTCCCGGTTCGCCCGTGCGGCGTCCCATCAGTTCGTCCGAAGCCAGAAACCGCATGTGCGCTTCCAACTCACTTTTTTGGAGAGAAAATTCGGGCAATGTGTTTTTCTTTTGCGCAAAGCCGGGAATCAGAAGAGCCAGAAGGAAGAGAAGAGGTAAAAGCTTTTTCATACTGAGAGATTGGCTTTTAAATGACTTGATATGACCTTAGTGTACCTCAGCCTGCACATCAAAAAGCTTGCGGTCACTGATCACCAATTCCTGGAAGCCTTTGATTTGGTAGGTAGCCACGCGCCATTGACCTGAATTTTTGGCGCAGTGCATTAACAGGTTCTTTTCGGACTCAAATAATTTGTTTTCGGCCAGAATCCTGGCTTCAATCAGGGCAGGTTGTCCATCGGCCTGATCGAGTACTACCTTTAGATAACGAACAGGCAGGTCTTCCTGAGTTTGAATAGTATACTCATACGTCAGCGAATCGGGTCGTGCAATGGCGTAGCTTTGTCGATAGGCGGGCTTATTGATGTCAGCCTGCACAAAAAGTTCCAGCTCTTTCTCCCAGTTCACTTCACTGGTGCTACGCTTTTCCTGACCATTACCCACCACCATCGTTTTTTCCACAACGGGTTTTTGCTGGTTCAGTAGTTGAATCTGACTTTGAATAAAGCCCTTTATATCATAGTAAACGGCGGGCTCATCATGCTTTTCGGCGGGTGTTTGGCAGGATGCAAGCATCAGGAGTATTGCAAAGCCCGCCGTTCCGAAACGGAGCAAGTCTTTCACTTTTCCAATCGGTTTGGAATCAAAAATGGGTAGTCGCACGGTATATGAAAAGTAGTTTAAAAAAATCAGAGAGCCGATTTGGCTCTCTGACTAAGCTAACACCTGAAAAAGCCGGATAGTTTACAGTAGGCTCTCACCCGCCATTTCTCCGGGTTTAGGGATACCCATCAAGGCTAGAATGGTAGGTGCCACGTCGGCCAGCTTACCGTCGTGAATCGGTTGGGAATAGGTACTATCCACCAGGACGCAAGGTACCAGATTGAGAGAGTGGGCCGTGTTAGGCGAACCATCGTCATTGATCATATAGTCGGAATTACCATGATCGGCAATAATAATGGACGAATAGCCATGCGCCAAACCTGTCGTCACTACAGCTTCGGCGCATTGATCCACGGTTTCGGCCGCTTTTACGGCGGCTTCAAAAATACCCGTGTGACCCACCATGTCAGTATTGGCGAAGTTGAGGCACACGAAGTCCACCTCTTCCTGTTCCAGTGCCGGTACAATGGAATCGCGAATGTCCCGCGCCGACATTTCCGGCTGCAAATCGTAGGTAGCTACCTTGGGAGAAGGACAGATCATCCTGCTTTCGCCCACAAATTCTTTTTCCCGCCCTCCCGAAAAAAAGAAGGTCACGTGGGGGTACTTTTCGGTTTCGGCAATGCGAATCTGCTTCTTCCCTGCTTTTTCCAGTACTTCTCCCAACGTATTGGTCAGGTTGTCCTTATCGAAAATAACCCCTACGTTCTGAAACGATTCGTCGTAGTTGGTCATCGTAATATAACGCAGATTCAGTTTGTGCATATTCTGCTCATGGAAATCGCGTTGCGTCAAAGCTTCGGTAATCTCGCGCCCCCGGTCGGTCCGGAAGTTGAAGCATAGTACCACATCACCATCCTCGATGACAGCCACGGGTTCGTTCTGTTCCGTGACGGCTACAATCGGCTTGATAAACTCGTCCGTAACATCGTTGGCATAGGAGGCCAACACGGCCTCCATCAGCCCGCTTTCAGGTACCTGCGCCCCTATCCCGTTTACCATGGCATCGTAGGCCAGCTTCACCCGCTCCCAGCGCTTGTCGCGGTCCATGGCGTAGTACCGGCCCGTGATGCTGGCGATTTTGCCGGTTGTAGTAGCCATGTGTTTTTGCAAATCCTCCAAAAAGCCCAATCCGCTCTTCGGATCGCAGTCGCGGCCATCAGTAAAAGCATGCACAAATACATTGTCCAGTCCGGCCTGATGTGCGAATGTACAAAGACCTTTGAGGTGATTGATGTGCGAATGTACCCCCCCATCCGATACTAAACCGATAAAGTGTACCTTCTTACCCGTAGTTTTGGCGTAGTCAAAGGCGTTGGCCAGAACGGGTTCCTTCGCCAGGGAGCCATCCTCGACGGCCAGGTTTATTTTTACCAGATCCTGATACACGACGCGCCCGGCCCCGAGATTGGTATGCCCCACTTCGGAGTTACCCATCTGCCCATCGGGTAGTCCCACCGCCAGGCCGCTCGCCTGTAGGGTACTGTGGGGGTACCTTTGCAAGATACTATCATAGAAGGGCGTGTTGGCAGCAAGAATGGCCGAGCGATTTTCCTCGCCCTGCTTGGCAATGCCCCAACCGTCCAGGATAATCAGTATGACTTTCTTATTCATCGTTTCAAATTATTTTTTTCAATTATAAATTCTAAAAAGCGGGTTCCGCAGCGCTCTACAATCCGATATACTTCTTCAAAAAAAACGATATCTTCGTAATAAGGATCCGGGACACTGAAATGCTCCCGTGGGTCCGAGGCTTGCACTTCGGAATCGAATTCCCGGTACAGAAATAACCGATCTTCGGGGAAATAAAATCCACTGCTACGGTAGCTTTGATTGCGGATATCCTCAAAGTTGGCCTCATCCATGGCCACGATATAATCGAAATTATAGAAATCATCACCCGCTAATTTCCGGCTTCTGTGCGTTAGTACCAAACCCTTTTCCTGCCCTATCTGCCGTATGCGGCGATCGGGTAAGCTACCAATGTGGTAGGAGGCGGTACCCGCCGAATCGCATTGAATGTGGGTTGAGAGACTCGCCTGTTGTATCAGGTTATTGAAAACAATCTCCGCAAGTGGCGATCGGCAGATATTCCCCAAGCAGACAAAGAGTACCTTGATCAATTGAAAGTTGAAACCGGGTCGCCGGCGATTGAAAGTTGAAAATGCGGAATTTCACGAATGGAGCCACTTCTTTGCTCCGAGAATAACCGCGTCCTTACTTTAATTTCTCAATAGACTGTCCGTTTTCATCCACGATTACGTACACATCTTCTGTAGGTTTGCGCATGAGGTACTTTTCCCTGGCCCACTTTTCAACCATGGCCTGATTGCCGAATACTTCCTGCCGCTCTTTCTTTACCAACCGCACCTGTTCCTGATAGTACAACCGGTCCTGCTCCAGATCCTTCATTTTTTGCCGATTGCTTAGCACCACAAAGATGTTGTTATCGTCAATAAACACAACCCACACCACCCAGCCCACTAAGGTGGCTATGTAGAAGTTACGCAGGTAGCGCATCAGGCGCAGAAGCCAGTAGGGAAGTCGGGCCATTTTCTGGAGGTAAGTTGATGGATAGCTACGAAGCGGGTTCTATTATTGGCACAATCGTGAAGTACATCTAGCTCAGGCAGAGTACCCTATTAAAAAACCGGGACACCAGGCCCCGGTTTTTTACTCGAACGGTTTAAAACTTCAAACCTGGGAAGTAGGCGGTTTCGCCTAGTTCTTCCTCGATGCGAAGTAGCTGGTTGTATTTCGCCATGCGGTCAGAACGCGAAGCCGATCCCGTTTTGATCTGTCCGGTGTTCAGGGCAACGGCCAGATCGGCAATAGTTGAATCTTCGGTTTCGCCCGAGCGGTGCGACATGATATTCTTGTAGCTGTTGCGCTTGGCCAGGTTTACAGTATTGATCGTTTCGGTCAACGAGCCGATCTGATTCACTTTGATCAAAATCGCGTTGGCGATTTTCTGATCGATCCCTTGCTGCAAACGGTCCACATTGGTCACGAACAGGTCGTCACCGACCAACTGACACTTGCTACCGATACTTTCAGTGGTTGCTTTCCAGCCGTCCCAGTCGTCCTCGTCCATGCCGTCTTCGATCGAAATGATGGGGTACTTACTAACCCAGTCAGCCCAATAGCCCGCCATTTCGGCCGAGGATAGTTTGCGTCCGTCAGATTTTTTGAAGTGATAGACACCATTTTCGTAAAACTCGGAAGAAGCCGCATCCATTGCAATAAAGATCTCTTCACCGGGTTTGTAGCCCGCTTTTTCAATCGCCTGAATTACAATTTCAATCGCTTCTTCGTTGGATTTGATATTGGGTGCAAAACCGCCTTCGTCACCGACATTGGTCGAATATCCTTTGCTTTTCAGTACTTTCTTCAAGGTATGGAACACTTCCACGCCCATGCGGAGGGCATCAGAGAACGTATCGGCTTTGGCCGGCATTACCATGAATTCCTGGAAGTCGATGGAATTATCGGCATGGCTACCACCGTTCAGAATGTTCATCATCGGCACGGGCAGCGTGTTGGCGTTGGTACCCCCGATGTAACGATAGAGGGGTAGGTTGGCTTCCTGCGCGGCGGCTTTGGCTACGGCCAGCGAAACACCCAGAATGGCATTGGCACCCAATTTTCCTTTGTTGGAGGTACCATCAAGCTCGAGCATGATCTTGTCAATAAGGTTCTGCTCGTAAACCGACAGACCGATCAGTTCGGGATAAATAATATCGTTGACGTTCTCTACTGCTTTCAGTACGCCTTTGCCGACATACACTTTATCGTCGTCGTCACGCAATTCTACGGCTTCGTGCTTGCCTGTGGAGGCGCCGGAAGGTACGGCGGCACGGCCCAGATAGCCATTTTCGGTACGAATATCAACTTCTACTGTAGGGTTTCCTCGTGAATCCAGAATTTGTCTGGCGTGTACTGACTGAATAGTACTCATGTGCAGCTTTGGGTTTGTATGGGTAAATGGTTAATTTTAACAGAACAAAAATAACGTAAAATATTGGGAACCGACATGAAACTCCTGAAATGCATCATATTGCTCATGCTGACGTTGGCATCCCTGGCCGGAACTGCCCAAACGCCCCTATCGGTTGAAGCCTTTGATCAAAAACTCGCCGGTGCGCCACAGGGTCAGCTCTTGGATGTTCGAACACCCGCCGAGTACGTGCAGGGACACCTACCCCGCTCTTCTAATTTTGATTTTCGCGATCCGGTCTTTGTGCAGAAGATAGCAACGCTGGATAAAGACAAACCTGTCTTCGTCTATTGTCTGTCCGGTGGCCGGAGCGGACAGGCCGCCAAGCTATTGGCTCAGAATGGTTTTAAGGAGGTATATGATATGCAGGGGGGTACCTTAAATGGTCAGCGGCCAGTATGCCTTCCGAGAAAAACGAGGGTACCTCGGAAGTTCCGGCAGGAATGAGCCAGGATGAATTTCAGAAACTGATTGCCTCGACCCAACCCGTACTCATTGATTTCTTTGCTCCCTGGTGCGCCCCCTGCAAGCAGATGGCACCTACCCTGGAAAAGCTTACGAAAGAATACGCGGGGAAAGCAACCATCAAAACGATCAATTACGACGACAATAAAGCTCTGGCACGAAGCCTACAGGTCGATGAAATCCCAGTTTTTCTTCTTTACAAAAATGGGATGTTGCTGTGGCGAGGAATGGGTCTAATGCCGGAGAAGGAGTTTCGTGAGGTGATTGATGGGGCTTTGTGAGGACATATTGGAGTCAGGTGTTTCCACCTGACTCCACTGCTATTATCAAATCAAACTTCCTTACGCCTCGGCCAGCAACCGCGCGAACTCATCGAACAGGTACCTTGAGTCATGGGGACCGGGCGATGCTTCGGGATGGTACTGTACCGAGAAAGCCGGACGATCCTTGCGGCGGATGCCTTCGATGGTCTTATCATTGAGATTCACATGCGTTACCTCCACATCGGGGTGATTCAGGATTTCGTCAGGATTTACGGCAAAGCCATGGTTCTGGGAAGTCACTTCGCATAAGCCCGTAATAAGATTCTTAACAGGATGGTTCAATCCCCGGTGTCCGTGATGCATCTTGTAGGTAGAGATACCACTCGCCTCGGCCAGCAATTGATGACCCAGGCAAATGCCAAACAGGGGTTTGTTGGATTCAATCATTTCCTTTACCGTTTCCACAGCGTATAGCATCGCAGCGGGATCGCCGGGGCCATTAGAAATAAAGAACCCATCCGGCTGCCATTCCATGATTTCGGAAAAAGGCGTTTGGGCGGGAAATACCTTGCAGTAGCAGCCGCGCAGAGTCAGGTTTTGCAAGATGCTTTTCTTTATGCCGTAATCCATTACCGCAATGCGCCAGCGGCTTTCCATTTCGTCGCCCACAAAGTAGGGTTCTGTGGTACTTACTTCGGAAGATAATTCCAGGCCGGCCATGGAAGGTACCTTTCGTAATTCCTCCATCAGTTCATTCTCATCCAGTATTTCAGAAGAGATGATGGCGTTCATAACGCCTTTTTCGCGCACATGACGTACCAGGTGACGGGTATCCACATTGCTGATCCCCACAATATTGGCACGTTCAAAGTACTCCTGTAATGAAAAGTCGGCAGTATACCGAGAGTATACATTGGAAAAAGTATTGCATACCATTCCCTTGATTTTCACATAGCTTGACTCTTCTTCACTGTTGAGCTGTACCCCGTAATTCCCGATGTGTGAGGTGGTGTTCACCACAATCTGACCGTAGTACGAAGGATCCGTGTAGATCTCCTGATATCCGGTCATACCCGTATTGAAGCAGATTTCTCCGCCCGCAGTTCCCTTTTTTCCCAAGGCCAAGCCCCGGTAGGCCGTGCCGTCTTCCAGTAGTAATAAGGCTTCTTGTGTTTCAGTCATATTCTATCGGTACAAAAGTGTAGTTTTCAAAAGTAGTAGTTTATACACAAAAAAAGGGGTTAAACGAAAACGTTCAACCCCTTTTATCAATTGCTTACAATCATTTCTGATTTCTGTTCTATCAATTTTCTCGTCCTCCGTCCAATTCGTCCTGCCAGGCTTTCAACTCATCCCATTTACCATCTGCCGCCAATTTGGCTTGTTGTGGCCAGGTTGCGGGATCATGCGAAGCAAATTGTGAACCTGCCTGATCCAGAATTTCGCGAATGGTTTCCGGCGTAGAATCAGCTAATTTGGCGAAAGTATCAACACCTGCCTCAGTGAGTACTTCGGCAATTTTGGGTCCGATTCCTTCTACTTTTTCCAGGTCATCCGCTTCGACAGCATTCTCTTCCTGGACAGCTACTGGCTCAGCTTTGGTGGTTTCTTCCACGACAGCGGGGGTACCCTCTTTCGTTTCGCTAGATGCTTTTGCTTCGGTTGTCTCAGCGCTGTCAGCTTTCTTACCACCTCCCCGACGGCTCCGACGGGTTTTGGCAGGCTTCTCGGCAGTGGCCAGTAGCATGGTTTCGTTGAAGTCAACCAACTCCATGATACAAACGTCAGCTGCATCTCCCTGGCGGGTACCTAGCTTCACAATACGCGTGTACCCTCCGGGACGATCCGCAATTTTGTCAGCCACTACGTTGAAAAGCTCTTTCACTGGTTCTTTGTCACGCAGATACGAGAAAACTACCCGGCGGCTGTGCGTGGAGTCATCCTTTGATTTGGTCAAAAGTGGCTCGACATACTTGCGCAGGGCTTTGGCTTTAGCCACTGTCGTTTCAATACGTTTGTGCAAAATCAATGAACCTGCCATGTTCGATAGCATGGCATTGCGATGGGAGGCCGTTCTTCCTAAGTGGTTAAATTTCTTTCCGTGTCTCATTTTTCTAATTATGTGGCAGCTTCGAGCGGCGGTTGTAACGCGCTACAGAACACATGCCGGTTTGACCTTATTTATTACTCCTCATCGAGGCGGTACTTACCTACTTCCATACCGAAAGTAAGCCCTTTTTCTGATACCAGTTGTTCTAATTCCGTCAGTGATTTCTTGCCAAAATTGCGGAATTTCATCATATCTGAAATTTCGAGCCTTACCAAATCACCCAATGTTTTTACATCGGCAGATTTCAGGCAGTTGAAAGCCCGTACGGAAAGGTCCAACTCAGCCAGTGAAGTTTTGAGTAGTTTGCGCATGCGCAGCATTTCCTCATCCACCTGATTATCCTCTTCGGCTTTCTGTTTCTCAAACGTCATCGTTTGATCCGAGAAGAGCATGAAATGCTGGATCAAAATATTGGCGGCTCCCTTAAGTGCTTCCTCGGGATGGATCGAACCGTCAGTTTGAATGTCGATCAGCAGACGCTCATAGTCGGTTTTCTGCTCAACCCGCGTGTTTTCAACACTGTATTTTACATTCTTAACGGGTGTATAGATTGCATCCATTGCCACATGGCTGAAAGGCAGTTCATTGGCACGGGGCTCATCGGCTGGTACATATCCACGGCCTTTATCCACAAGCAATTCCATCTCAAACTCTTTCTTGTCGTCAAGATGGCAAATTACCTGATCAGGATTCAGAACCTGGTAGGAACTCGTAAATTTACCTATATCCCCCGCCGTAACGACAGACACATTCTTCAGGTTGACCGTTATACGGTTTTCCACCAGGTCAACCACTTTCTTAAAGCGAACCGTTTTCAGGTTCAGGATGATTTCTGTAACATCCTCCACGACCCCTTCTATGGTCGAGAATTCATGAAGCACCCCGGGGAACTTCACACTCGTAATGGCGTATCCCTCTAATGACGAAAGCAGGATCCGACGCAACGCATTTCCAATCGTTACGCCATAGCCTTTTTCCAAGGGTTTAAACTCAAACAACCCGTGAAAGTCGTCGGCTTTTTCCATTACGACTTTATCAGGCATTTGGAATGCTAATATTGACATAGTCTTTGTTTACTTTTTGTGTAGTAAATGACGATTGATCAGGTCGTCGTTACCTTTGCGATCGCAAACGTTTCCGCTAGTGCGGGTACAAGGATGCCCCGGACAAGCCGGGGCTATGTATATAAGTAAGAAGCGTGCTCTTACTTCGAGTACAATTCAACGATGAGTTGCTCGTTGACATTTTCAGGGATTTGGTCGCGTTCGGGGTAGGTAATGAACTTACCCGTCATTTGCGATCCATCCCACTCAAGCCAATTGAATCGTTTTGCAGAGTGACCGGACAAACTATCTGTGATCGCTTCTAATGATTTGGATTTTTCCCGAACCGTTACAGTCTGACCTGGGCGGAGAGTATATGAAGCGATATCTACGATTTCGCCATCCACCATAACATGCTTATGACCGACGAGCTGACGGGCAGCACGGCGCGTGGGAGCGATACCCAGACGAAATACGGTATTGTCGAGCCTTGCCTCACACAGCTGAAGCAGGTTTATACCCGTGATTCCATCTTTTACCGCAGCGCGGTGGAAGATATTTCTAAATTGTTTTTCCAATACACCATACGTGTACTTCACCTTTTGTTTCTCCATCAGCTGGAGCGCGTATTCCGATTTTTTGGAACGACGCCCCCGGCCATGAACGCCGGGTGGGTAGTTTTTCTTATTGAGCGCCTTACTGGTTCCCATCACGGGTTCACCATAACGTCTCGAAATTTTTGCCTTAGGACCTGTATAACGTGCCATCTTATGATTTTAAAATATTACTGCTACTAATTGGATAACCCCAGTTCCTAAATTATCAATTGGGTAACAGCTACTGATTAAACTGATTAAACTCTTCTGCGCTTGGGAGGGCGGCATCCATTATGTGGCAGGGGGGTAATATCCCGAATGGACGATACTTCGATACCGGTATTCTGAATCGTTCGGATAGCTGACTCACGTCCTGAACCAGGTCCTTTCACAAATACCTCAGCCTTCCGCATACCTAGGTCGTAAGCAACCTGAGCGCAGTTTTGAGCGGCTGTTTGAGCTGCGTAGGGCGTATTTTTCTTTGAACCACGAAAGCCCATCTTCCCAGCCGAAGCCCAGGAAATCACTTGCCCATTATTGTTCGTAATCGAAATCATAATGTTGTTGAAAGTAGCCTTGATATGTACCTGGCCCACCGATTCAACTACCACTACTCTCTTTTTTGCCTTGTCTTTTCTTTTATTCTGTGCCATTGTGCTATGGGTCTATTGTACAAGCGTGAAGCCACGCTCATGGATTATTTCGTAGCTTTCTTCTTGTTTGCAACCGTCTTACGCTTGCCTTTCCGTGTACGCGAGTTATTTTTGGTACGCTGTCCACGTAGAGGTAAGCCTTTCCGGTGACGAAGTCCACGATAGCAAGCAATGTCCATCAGCCGCTTAATGCTAAGCTGCACCTCTGATTTTAGTGCACCCTCCACTTTGTATTCGCTCGCAATAATCGAACGAACTGCGCCTGATTCTTCATCAGTCCAATCGGATGCTTTTTTCTCCAATGGAACTCCTGCCTTCTCCAAAATAGTCCGGGCGGCGCTACGGCCAATTCCGAAGATATAGGTTAGGGCGATTTCGCCTCTTTTACGATCGGGAATGTCTACTCCTGCAATACGTGCCATAATTCTTATCCTTGTCTTTGTTTGTACCGAGGATTTTTTTTGTTGATTACGTAAATCTTGCCTTTGCGGCGGATTACCTTGCAGTCGTCACTGCGTTTTTTTACAGATGCTTTTACTTTCATGTTTATTTAGGATGTTCGCTTAATAGACAAGCGATGTTCTCAAACGGTTATTTGTAACGATACACAATGCGTGCTTTGGTTAAGTCATAAGGAGACATCTCCAATTTGACCCGGTCGCCAGGCAAAATTTTAATATAGTGCATCCTCATTTTACCCGAGATATGCGCTATTACTTCATGTTTGTTTTCCAATTGAACCCGAAACATTGCGTTTGACAATGCTTCAATGATTACGCCATCTTGTTCAATGGATGCTTGTTTGGCCATTAGTTTATTTCTATAATTCTATTTTCAGGAAGCATCCACCATTAGACTAGTGTTTGCCGTTACTTGTTCTATATACTCGAAGGTTGTCAGAATTTCGGCTTTTCCTTTTCTGACTGCCACCGTATGTTCAAAATGCGCTGACGGCTTGCGGTCCGTAGTCCGTATGGTCCACCCGTCCTTTTCTTGTACTACACTTTTCTTCCCCAAATTGATCATAGGCTCAATTGCGAGCACCATGCCTTCTTTGAGTTTGATTCCCTTACCACGTTTTCCATAATTGGGAACCTCCGGGCTTTCGTGCAAATTTTTGCCAACGCCGTGTCCTACAAGCTCCCTAACTACCGAGTAGCCATATTTTTCAACGTAGTCCTGAATGGCGGCTCCTATATCCCCTATCCGCATCCCATCAAACGCCTTTTCAATTCCCAAATAAAGCGATCTTTTCGTTCGTTTTAATAGGGCCAATACCTCATCAGATACTTCACCTACCGGATATGTATAGGCACTGTCGCTATGGTATCCGTCAAGCTTTACCCCACAATCAATCGATATAATATCGCCTTCACGTAATTCATAGCCACTGGGGAATCCATGCACTACTACTTCATTAACCGAAATGCACAGTGAAGCGGGAAATCCATTAAACCCTTTAAAGGATGGGCTTCCCTTATGATCTCGGATATACTCTTCGGCTACGGTATCCAAACGCTTTGTAGTGACCCCGGGCTTTACCCACTTTGCTACTTCCGCGTGCGCTTTCCCTAGAACTAAGGCGCTCTTTTTGATCAACTCGATCTCCTGATCCGTTTTCAGGTAGATCATAGCTTAAACGGCTAAGCTTTCAGTCCGGCCTTTGATCCGACCTGACTTCATTAATCCCTCGTAGCGGCGCATCAGCAAGTAGCTTTCGATTTGTTGCAGGGTGTCCAAGACAACCCCTACCATAATCAATAAAGAAGTACCTCCAAAAAATTGTGCAAATGAACTCGTCATTCCCAATAAGCTGGCAAAGGCGGGTAAAATGGCTACCAACGCCAACATAATTGATCCTGGAAAAGTAATTCGATCCAGAATGGTACTGATGTAATCCGAAGTTTGCTGTCCAGGCTTAACGCCGGGGATAAAACCACCGCCCCGCTTCATATCATCTGCAATCTGCTGGGGATTGACCGATATGGCCGTATAGAAAAACGTGAACACTATGATCAAAACAGCAAACAACAGGTTGTATTGCCAAGTAGTATAGGTAGCAAAAGCAGTAGCTATATTACTAGCAAAATCACTGTTTTCGGCAAACAGACCAGCAATCGCGGCAGGCAAAAACATCAATGCCTGCGCAAAAATGATGGGCATTACGCCGGCCGCATTAACTTTTAGAGGTAAGTATTGCCTCTGTCCTACCCCAACGGCCCGATTGCCTACAACCTGCTTAGCATATTGGATAGGTACCCGGCGAACCGCTTGCGTAAGCATTACCGCTCCCATAATAACAAAGTAGAGCGCTACAATCTCTAAAACAAATATCAGTATCTGGGCACTTCCCCGAGAAGAAAATTCTTGGTAAATAGCACCCGGAAAACGCGATACAATGCCGATCATGATTAGCATTGAAATGCCATTTCCTACACCCTTGTCAGTAATTCTTTCGCCAAGCCACATGCAAAACATGGTACCGGCAATCAAAATAAAGATGGACGATACAGTGAAAATACTCCGCGAAACCAGCAGCGCTTCGTCGGGTACCGTTGTGCTCAAATACGTAAGTCCTTGGGCAAAAGTTACAACGATAGTCAGAACCCGGGTAATTTGGTTGAGTTTCTTGCGACCCGACTCTCCCTCCTTCTGCATTTTCTGGAAGTAGGGCATTGCCATCGTCAATAGTTGAATGGCAATTGAAGCTGAAATGTAGGGCATGATACCCAGAGCGAAAATTGACGCTTTACTGAAGGCACCTCCCAAAAAAGTATCCAACAGCCCGAGTAATCCCTGGGTCGATACGCTCATCAAGTCGGGCTCGATGCCAGGCAACACCACATAGGACCCCAGACGGAACACCGTAATAAACAAAAGAGTATTGAGAATGCGAGTTCTCAATTCCTCAATTGAAAAAATGTTCTTAATGGTATCGAAAAATCGTTTCATAAGAAAAGTCTTATATGACCTGGAGTCTGTTCAAATGGTAAAACCGGCAAACTTCGCCAGATTATAATTTGACTGCTTTTCCTCCGGCCTTTTCAATCGCTTCGACGGCACTCTTGGAAAAACCGTGGGCATGTACCTCAACGGCAGAACTCACCTCACCTCGGTTAAGGATTTTGATCAGATCGTTCTTACCAGCCAGTCCATTGGTACGAAGCGTTTCTACATCTACAACGTTACTTCCTACTTTTTCCACCAATTCCTGAATTGCATCCAGGTTAATGGCTTTGTATTCCACACGGTTCATATTGGTAAAACCAAATTTAGGAACACGACGCTGTAGGGGCATTTGCCCGCCTTCAAAACCACGCTTGCGGCTGTATCCCGAACGTGACTGAGCACCTTTGTGACCGCGGGTAGAAGTACCTCCACGTCCTGAACCAGTACCGCGACCTACTCGCTTATTATTCCGAACTGATCCAGTCGCCGGTTTTAATGAACTTAGATCCATAACTAATATATCTTTTAAATTTCTTCTACTTTAACCAAATGGCTGATCTTGCGGATCATTCCCGCAATGGAATCGTTGTTCTCTTTTTCAACCGAACGATTGATCTTGCCCAAGCCTAACGCTTTTACGGTGCGCTTTTGTCTCTCCGGACGGCCGATCGTACTTCTAACCTGAGTGATACGTACTTTTGACATGATTGCTTAAAATTGGGATAGGATACTCTGACGAGCTTACCCGTTGAATACTTTTTCCATCGTTACACCACGCTGGAAGGCTACTTGATGCGGAGCCCGCATCTTCATGAGGGCATCGATTGTAGCCTTCACCACATTGTGAGGGTTTGAAGAACCCTTCGATTTGGCTAACACATCATGAATACCCGCGGCTTCCAAAACGGCACGCATGGCACCTCCGGCAATAACACCCGTACCGGGAGCTGCTGGTTTAATGAGCACAAAACCACCACTGTATTTTCCTTCCATTGCATGGGGAACGGTAGTTTTGAGCAAAGGAACCTGGAAAAGGTTCTTTTTGGCATCGTCAATCCCCTTGGCAATTGCATCGGTAACTTCATTGGCTTTACCCAGCCCATATCCTACCACACCTTTACCGTCACCTACTACCACAATGGCAGAAAAGCTGAAACGACGACCTCCTTTTACAACCTTGGCAACACGGTTGATCGCGACAACGCGCTCTTTAAGCTCTGATTCATTGACCTTGGTAGGCCGATTGAGATTCTGCATAATCGTTTATCTTAGAATTTAAGACCACCCTCGCGGGCTCCGTCGGCCAATGCTTTCACTTTTCCATGGTAGAGATATCCGTTACGGTCAAATACAACCGCCGAAATCCCTGCCTCAATCGCCTTTTCCGCGATTTTTTTACCTACCAAAGCCGCAGTTTCAACATTGGTATTCCATTTTTTCTCACCGAGTTCGTGGGAAGAAGCACTGACTAAGGTTATGCCTTTCTCATCATCAATCACCTGCACATAAATGTTGGTGTTGGAACGAAATACCGACAAACGGGGCCGTTCTGCACTACCATTTACTTTTTTGCGAATGCTATATTTGAGGCGTTGTCTTCTGTCTGTTTTTGCCGTCGCCATTATCTATATCGTATAAACTGTTTAAAAACTTTCCTTACGGAATTGCACTATTTCTTAGAGGCAGCCTTTCCTGCTTTACGACGGATTTGCTCACCCACAAACCGGATTCCTTTTCCTTTGTAAGGCTCGACTTTACGCATTGATTTGATTTTGGCGGCCACTTGACCAATCAATTCCTTATCGATTCCTTCCAGGATCACTTTGGGGTTCTGACCTTTCTCAGTGACCGTAGATACCTTAATTTCCTCGGGAACAGCCATGAAAATGCTGTGTGAGTACCCTAAGCTCATTTCCAGAACATTGTTCGCAGAAGTGGCCTTATAACCTACACCTACGATCTCGAGTTCCCGACGGTACCCTGTGTTCACCCCAACCACCATATTGTTGATTAGGGACCGATACAGACCGTGAAGAGCTTTATGGCGCTTTTGCTCCGTAGGGCGTTCTACCTTCAGTTCGTTACCTTCAATATTGATGGACATATCGCTGTCCACTTTCTGTGTTAGGGTTCCCTTCGGACCTTTCACAGATACCACATTGTCGTCGTTCACCGAAATGGTAACACCGGCAGGTACCTCTATTACTTTTTTTCCTATTCGTGACATTTCTATCTGGGATTTACGATTAGTACACGTAACACAACACTTCTCCCCCTACGTTCATTGTCCGGGCTTCCTTGTCGGTCATTACTCCCTTTGAGGTAGAAATGATTACCGTTCCTAAACCGCTCAAAACACGAGGAATCTCGGTAGAACCAGAGTATTTACGGAGTCCAGGCTTGCTGACCCGCTGGATTTTCACAATAGCGGGCTGTTTGGTTACGGGATTATATTTCAGTGCTATCTTGATAGACCCCTGAGGGCCATTATCGTCAAACTTATAGCTTTGAATGTACCCCTTTTCAAACAGTACTTTCGTAATTTCTTTCTTTATGTTGGAAGCAGGTATCTCAACAACCCGGTGCTTCGCCTTGATGGCGTTTCTGATTTGAGTCAGATAGTCTGCTATGGGATCCGTTACCATTTTAGTGACTTGTTTGAGCACCACTCAAAAAGGGGTGCAAAGTTAAGTAATTGAAATCAGAATTGAAAGGGTTATTACCAGCTTGCTTTAGTGACACCTGGAATTTTTCCCTGAGATGCCATATCGCGAAACAAGACCCGTGATATGCCAAACTTGCGCATGTACCCACGGGGCCGGCCGGTAATTTTGCACCGGTTGTGCAGGCGTACAGGTGAAGAGTTGCGGGGTAGCTTGTCCAATCCGACCCAATCACCGGCTTCTTTCAACTTAGCGCGCTTGTCGGCATATTTGTCCACCATCCGCTGCCGCTTTCTTTCCCGGGCTTTTACTGATTCTTTTGCCATTGTATATAAATATCTTTATCTTAAAACTATTGGTTGTTTTTCGCAGCGTTGGTGAAGGGCATGCCCAAGGCTTTCAGCAATTCGTAGCTTTCCTCATCCGAGTTGGTAGAAGTCACAAAAGTGATGTCCATTCCCGTGATTTTATTGACTTTATCAATACTGATTTCAGGAAAGATGATTTGCTCCTTCACACCAAAGGTGTAGTTTCCCCGACCGTCGAATCCTTTATCGCTGATTCCTTTGAAATCACGTACCCGGGGCATTGCAATCGCCGTAAGGCGGTCCAGGAATTCATACATGCGGTCACCGCGAAGAGTTACCTTCGCACCAATGGGCATGTTTTCCCGCAATTTGAAGTTAGAAACTGCTTTCTTCGAAATTGTAGCGATCGCTTTCTGACCCGTGATGAGTCCGAGTTCTTCTACTCCGGTGTCTACCAATTTCTTATCCGCTACTGCCGCCCCGATCCCCTTATTGAGAACAATTTTGGTAAGGCGGGGTACCTGCATCACAGATTTGTACTGAAACTTTTCTTTCAGCTGATCTTTTACTTCGTTTTCGTATTTTTCCTTTAATCTGGGAGTTGCCATCTTGATTTTGACACTTGTTAGTGGATTTCCGACCCACTAGGGTTGATATATAATTTGACGCCTGTCAGCAAACGCGTTTAGATAAACTTGTCTGTCTTCTTCGAAAAGCGCTGTAGTTTGTTGTTATCGTTCAGGCGGCGGCCAGTGCGGGTCGCCTCACCTGTTGCAGGGTCGATAAGCATCAAATTGCTGATATGAATGCTGCCTTCACGCTTTTCTATACTTCCCTGAGGATTCTGAGCATTGGGCTTCAAATGCTTGGTAATCATGTTGGCCCCTTCTACAATAGCCCTTTCCTTACTTACCAGTACGGAGGTTACTTTACCCGTTTTTCCTTTGGAATTGCCGGCAATTACCTTCACCGTATCTCCTTTGCGGATATGGAATTTCGGCTGCATTTTTTTCTTATTTTCCATCTTTACTTTTCTTTATTCAGTTCAGAGAACGTGGGCTTGCCGTATAAAATTAAAGAACTTCCGGGGCCAGAGAGACGATCTTCATAAATTGCTTCTCACGCAATTCACGGGCTACGGGGCCAAAAATCCGTGTTCCCCGCGGCTCATTGTTAGCATTCAACAACACCGCTGCGTTGTCTTCAAAACGAATGTAGGTACCATCCTTACGGCGGATTTCCTTCTTTGTGCGCACTACAACTGCTTTGGAAACCGTACCTTTCTTCATATTGCTGGAAGACAGGGCGGCTTTCACCGTTACGACGATCTTATCGCCTACTGAAGCATAACGCTTGCCAGTTCCACCCAGCACCCGTATTACGAGTACTTCCTTGGCTCCGCTATTATCGGCTACGGACAATCTTGATTCTTGCTGTACCATTATTACTTCGCTCTTTCAATGATTTCTACTAGTCTCCAACGCTTATTCTTACTAAGCGGACGGGTTTCCATTACACGGATTGTATCTCCAATCCCGCACTGGTTGTTCTCATCATGCACCATGAGTTTGGTAGATTTTTTCATAAATTTACCATACATAGGATGCTTCACCTTACGTTCAACCGTGATCACGCAAGACTTTTCCATCTTGTCGCTTACTACACGGCCCACACGTTCTTTCCGTAAATTTCTTGTCAGTTCCTCCATGATTTCTTTCGCAGCTGATTATTTCTGTTGGGAAGATTTTACCGTTAGCTCTGTCAGAAGGCGGGCGATTTGCTTACGCGCTGCCCGGATACGGAGTGGATTCTCAATAGGAGAAACCGCGTGGGCAAACTTCAATCTCAACAAGCGTTCCTTCTCCTGGGCGATCTGCTCTTTTAACTGGTCAGCAGAGAGATCTCTTATTTCTTGATTCTTCATTGGTTGGTCAATTTGTATAGTTCAGAAATCCTATCTGAATAGCTGCTATTCCTGGTAATCGCGACGAACGATGAATTTGGTCTTGATCGGCAGTTTCTGTGCAGCCAGGCGAAGCGCTTCATTGGCTGTATCAAGGTTTACACCAGCGGCTTCAAAAATAATCGTCCCGGGCTTCACAGTGGCAACCCAATATTCGGGTGCACCTTTTCCCTTACCCATCCGTACTTCTGCTGGTTTCTTGGTAATGGGTTTGTCTGGAAAAACCCGAATCCAGACCTGGCCTTCGCGTTTCATAGCGCGCGTTACCGAAATACGGGCAGCTTCAATCTGACGAGCGGTCAACCAGCCTGGCTCAAGGGCTTTGATAGCAAATGATCCGAAGGAAATCTGGTGACCACGGGTTGCGATTCCGTTGAAAGCACCTTTATCTTTCTGCTGCTTACGAAATCTGGTTCTTTTCGGCTGTAACATGAGGTTCTAATCTATTAGTACCAGCGCCCGGCGCTGTATATCGTTCTATTTACTTTTTCCTACCTGTATTGGCACCGCCCCGATCATTACGGTCATTACGGCCACCTCCACTACGCTTCCGGCGGTCGCCACGGTCGGCACCTCCCCGATCATTGTCACGTCCACGACGATCACCACGTTCACTACGGTCACTCCGATCGGCCTGAGCAGTCGCAGCGCTTGGTGTAAGATCCTGCTTACCGTAAAGCTCTCCTTTGAAGACCCATACTTTGATCCCAATTTTTCCGTAGATAGTCTGGGCTTCGGATACGGCGTAGTCAATATTGGCACGTAAAGTATGTAGCGGAATACGACCTTCCTTATATTCTTCAGTACGAGCCATTTCCGCTCCTCCCAAACGACCCGACAAGCGAATCTTAATACCTTGTGAACCTACCCGCATAGCTGATGAAATAGCTTGCTTCATGGCTCTACGGTAAGAGATACGTGCCTGAAGCTGCTGGGCAATTGCCTCACCTACTAGTTTGGCATCAATTTCGGGGCGCTTAATTTCGTAAATATTGATCTGAACGTCCTTGCCCGTAATTTTTTTGAGCTCTTCTTTGATCTTATCTACCTCGCTACCTCCCTTACCGATCACAATACCCGGGCGGGCTGTGTGAATGGTAAGCGTAATACGCTTCAGGGTACGCTCGATCACTACTTTGGAAATCGAACCTTTGGGGATACGCGCCTGGATGTAGTTGCGGATTTTTTCGTCTTCAACTAACTTGTCAGAGAAGTCTTTTCCACCATACCAGCTTGAGTCCCATCCTCTAACAATGCCCAGTCTCAGACCTATTGGGTTTACCTTTTGTCCCATTCTAATTTCAGATCGTTTATGATTCAGTATTAGTTTCTTCCGCTTCTACAAAGTCAGTCTCTGCTGAAGCATCGTCAATGATAATCGTGATGTGGTTGGACCGCTTCCGAATCCGGTGCGCGCGTCCTTGGGGAGCGGGGCGAAGACGCTTCAGCATCCGGCCTCCATCCACAAATATTGTTTTTACATAAAGATCCGCGTCTTCGATTTTGGCATCCTCATTGCCCTGTTGCCAGTTGGCAACTGCTGAAAGCAGTACCTTGTGGAGAATCGGGGCGCCTGAATTAGGCTGAAATCGTAAAAGGGCCAAAGCTTTGCTGACTTTCTGACCGCGAATCATGTCGGCTACCAGCCGCATTTTGCGAGGCGAGGTAGGTACATTTTTAAGAATTGCTCTTGCTTCCATGTTCTTTCAATTTAGCCTTTCCGGACCAGATGGACGGATGTGGCAGTCAACAAAGTTTAACGTCTTCCCTTATCTTTTTTCGCTGTATGGCCACGGAAGTTACGGGTCGGGGCAAATTCACCCAGTTTATGCCCTACCATGTTCTCAGTGACATACACAGGGATAAACTTATTTCCATTGTGGACGGCAAAAGTATGTCCGATAAAATCGGGGGAAATCATAGACCGGCGTGACCATGTCTTAATGACCGATTTACGGGTTGCATTGTTCATCGCCTGAATTTTATTATCAAGGCGATAGTCTATATAGGGTCCTTTTTTTAATGAACGTGCCATGTAGCTATCTTACTTTTTACGTCTGCTAATAATCAGTTTTTCAGAATGCTTGTTACGCTTCCGGGTTTTGAGCCCCTTCGCGAACTGTCCGTTGCGTGAGCGCGGCTGGCCACCCGAAGCACGTCCCTCGCCACCACCCATCGGGTGATCTACTGGGTTCATGGCTACACCACGGACACGAGGACGACGACCCAACCAGCGTTTGCGACCCGCTTTACCCAAATTCACGTTCATGTGCGTGGAGTTGGACACGGTACCTACCGTGGCTACGCAGGCCGACAGAATCATACGCATTTCTCCAGAAGGAAGGCGTAGTACAGCATACTTGCCTTCCCGCGCTACTAACTGAGCGTATGTTCCGGCTGACCGGGCAAACTGCCCACCTTTACCCGGAGTAATTTCTATATTGTGGACAATCGTTCCGATTGGCATAGCACTCAATGGAAGCGCGTTTCCTACTTCAGGGGCAACACTAGCGCCAGAAATAATTTTCTGACCTACATTTAATCCGTTGGGAGATAGAATATAACGCTTCTCTCCGTCCTCATACTGCACCAGCGCAATCCGAGCGGAACGGTTAGGATCGTATTCAATTGTCATCACCTCAGCTACATCCTCAAAACGATTACGCTTGAAGTCAATAACCCGATACATGCGTTTGTGACCACCACCAATGTGGCGTGCAGTACGATGTCCCTGACTATTACGACCACCCGTCTTTTTGATGGGCTCGATCAGGCTACGTTCGGGCTTTGAAGCTGTAATTTCCGTAAAGGCGGGAGCCACGCGAAAACGCTGTCCTGCACTTGTTGGTTTTATTTTTTTAACTGCCATTGCTATATGCTCGTCAATGTTATAAATGCGTCAGCTATTTCTACACCTCACCGTAAAGATCAATGATCTCACCTTCGGCCACAGTAACAATAGCTTTCTTATACGTTGATGTTTTGCCCGAGATGAATTTGCCGGATGAGATACGGGTTTTAGTTTTTCCGATGCAACGCATGGTATTTACGCTTTCAACGGTCACTCCGAACATTTTCTCAATGGCTTTCTTAATTTCAAATTTGTTCGCCGTTTTTTCTACCTCAAAGGCATATTTCCGCAGGGCTCCCTGAGCGGTTACCTTTTCGGTTATAATCGGACGTTTAAGTACGTTCGTCATTGCTTATTTGTTCAAAAGAGTTTCCAATACATCCAAAGCAGGGGTGCTGATCAACAGACGGTCCGCGTGCAAGAGTTCATAAGTATTGACCATGTCGGCCGTCATAATCCTGGTCTTGGGTATGTTACGTCCAGACAGGTATACGTTCTTGTCGGCAGCACCGAGAATCAGTAGCGTTTTCTGTCCTGTCACGGAAATTGCATTCAGAAACTCCAGATAAGACTTTGTGCGCGGCGCATCGAACGTAAATTCTTCTACAATCGAAACCGAGTCGGCCTGGGCTTTCGCAGCCAAAGCCGATTTGCGAGCCAGTACTTTGACTTTCTTATTCAGCTTGAAGCCATAGTCACGGGGACGAGGTCCAAAAATCCGGCCGCCACCTACAAATACAGGCGATTTGCGGCTACCCGCCCGGGCACCACCCGTGCCTTTCTGACGCTTAAGTTTGCGGGTTGAATAATTAACCTCGGCGCGTTCCTTGGATTTGTGGGTACCCTGGCGCTGATTGGCCAGGTACTGCTTCACATCAAGGTAAACGGCATGCTCGTTGGGCGTGATACCGAAGATCTCTTCCGATAAGGTGATTTTCTTACCGGTATCTTCTCCTTTTATATTAATTACGGACAGTTCCATCGGTATTATTTCTCAATGATTACAAATGAATTCTTTGAACCGGGGACCGAGCCGCTGATTACCAAAAGGTTTTGCTCGGGAATAATTTTCAAGACGCGCAGGTTCTGAATTGTTACGCGGTTGCCACCCATGCGGCCCGCCATGCGGATACCTTTGAATACACGGGAGGGAAATGAGCAGGCACCAATTGAACCTGGGTGACGAGCCCGGTTGTGCTGGCCGTGCGTTTGTCCACCTACCCCGCCGAATCCATGGCGCTTTACAACACCCTGAAATCCGCGACCTTTCACTTTTCCTACTACATCCACAAATTCACCCTCCTGGAAAATATCCTGGATTGTCAGAGTCTTACCCAATTCGTGTTGCTCAGTGAAAAACTTGAACTCTACCAATTTTTGTTTGGGAGTCGTGTTGGCAGCTTTGAAATGACCCAGCATGGGTTTGGTGGTGTTCTTTTCTTTCTTCTCACCAAATGCCAACTGGAGGGCCTCATAGCCATCCTTTTCTTCGGTTCTTACCTGTGTTACGACACAGGGACCAGCCTGAATTACCGTACATGCCAGAGCCTGCCCGTCAGCATTGTACAAACTGGTCATTCCGATCTTCTTTCCTATTAAACCAGACATCTTTTATTGTTTTAAAATAGCAGGATTAAACCTATTTTTTGAAACGGACTGCAAAGTTAGTAAAAGGAATTAAGTATCCTAACCGCTTCTTGTTATATTTTTCTGATTTTCAATAAAAAAGGTCAGATGTACGTGGCATCTGACCTCAATCAACGTTGGCAAAACTAGTTTAGGGCATAATTGTACCCTTTCCAACGAGAAGAACTCAGATGTGGTTTCCAAAGCTTACGGACCTTCACCCGACCAATATGTCATTCATCAGCAGAGGGGACTTCCCCTGCACAAAACTTCCTTATACTTTAATCTCTACATCAACGCCGCTGGGAAGCTCCAACTTCATAAGAGCATCTACCGTTTTAGCGCTCGACGAAAAAATATCCACTAATCTCTTATATGTACAGAGCTGGAATTGCTCACGCGATTTTTTGTTTACGTGAGGTGAGCGCAGCACTGTGAACTTTTCCTTCTTCGTCGGTAAAGGGATAGGGCCGCTTACTACGGCTCCGGTAGCCTTCACCGCTTTTACAATTTTCTCAGCCGATTTGTCAACCAAATTGTGGTCGAATGATTTGAGCTTGATGCGAATTTTCTGATTCATTGTCAGTTTTTATAGAGTGGTTCATGAAATCTGCCGTTCCCGACGAGCATCCAAAGTATGAAAGAACCATTTACTTCACCGATGGATTGTTTTTTATTTATAATACTTAGCAGGACCATTGGGTCCTGCTACCTTTTTCTATATTAAGCATTCACTGCGCCACCTTTGGCCTTGCTAATCACAGTCTCAGCCAGGTTTTGTGGAATGAAGTCATAATGCGAGAAGGTCAAGCTGGCTGTGGCACGTCCCGATGTAATAGTACGAAGATCCGTTACATAGCCGAATAACTCAGACAGAGGTACATCAGCTTTCACAACCTGTGAACCCGCTTTAGTGTCCATTCCCTTCATAATACCCCTACGACGGTTTAGGTCACCTGTGATGGGTCCGGTATATTCTTCGGGTGAAACAACTTCTACGGCCATAATAGGTTCCAGCAATTTAGCACCCGCCTGGCGTGCCGCCTCTTTGAAGCCAAGCCGGGCCGCCATCTCAAAAGAAAATGAATCAGAATCCACATCGTGGAAAGACCCGTGGAAGAGACGTACCTTCATCGAATCCAGTGGATAACCCGCCAAAGGACCATTTTTCATGGCTTCATCAAAGCCCTTCTGAATCGAAGGAATAAATTCACGGGGAATGACACCACCCACAATGTTGTTTACAAATTGTAGGCCTTGTTCTTTCTCCTTGCCATCTTCCGGCTCATCGCGAGGGCCGATCTCGAAAGCGATATCCGCGAATTTACCACGACCACCCGTTTGTTTCTTATACACTTCGCGGTGTTCAAAGTTTTTAGTCAAGGCTTCCTTGTAAGCTACTTGAGGAGCTCCCTGATTTACTTCAACCTTGAATTCACGACGCATCCGGTCAATGATAATTTCCAGGTGAAGCTCGCCCATACCCCGAATAATGGTTTGACCCGTTTCTTCATCGGTATTTACCTGAAGCGTAGGATCTTCCTCAATTAACTTAGCAATGGCGTTACCAAATTTATCCTGATCAGCCGTTTTCTTAGGCTCGATTGCATAACCGATTACCGGCTCAGGAAACACCATGGATTCCAGTACAATTGGGCTTTTCTCGTCTGACAGGGTATCTCCCGTTTTGATATCTTTAAAACCTACTACTGCACCAATGTCTCCAGCTTCCAGGCGATCAATTTGATTCTGCTTGTTAGCGTGCATCTGAAAAATACGAGAGATACGTTCTTTGTTTCCCGAACGGTTATTCAGCACATACGAACCTGATTCCAAAGTCCCTGAGTAAGAGCGAATAAAGCAAAGACGACCTACGTAGGGATCGGTAGCAATTTTGAAGGCCAGAGCGCAGAAGGGATCCGTTCCCACCGGCTTGCGGGTGACAGGTGCCTCAGTACGGGGATCGGTACCCGTGATCGTACCACGGTCTAGAGGTGAGGGAAGAATCGCCATCACATAATCCAGCATCGTTTGTACACCCTTATTTTTAAACGAAGAACCGCACAACATAGGCACGATCTTCATGCTAATGGTGGCTGCGCGAAGAGCCGCCAATATTTCGTCTTCTGAAATTGAAGCAGGATCATCGAAATACTTCTCCATTAATGTGTCGTCGAATTCGGCTACAGCTTCGAGCAATTTCTCGCGCCATTCGGTAGCTTCTTCGATCATATCATCAGGGATAGGTACCTCAGTAAAGGTCATTCCCTTATCTTCCTCGTTCCACTCGATACCCCGGAAGTTCACCAGATCCACCACACCCCGGAAGTTTTCCTCGGCACCGATGGGTAATTGCAAGGGAACGGCATAACTTCCCAACATCTCTTTTACCTGCGCACAAACCGCCAGAAAATCAGCACCCGAGCGGTCCATTTTATTGACGAATCCGATACGAGCTACATTATAATTGTTGGCCAGGCGCCAGTTCGTTTCCGACTGCGGCTCTACCCCATCCACGGCACTGAACAGAAAAACCAGCCCGTCCAATACCCGAAGGGAACGGTTTACTTCCACCGTAAAGTCTACGTGGCCGGGGGTGTCGATAATGTTGATGTGATATTTCTCATCACGGTACATCCAGTCTACAGTAGTAGCTGCCGAGGTGATTGTGATACCACGCTCCTGCTCCTGCTCCATCCAGTCCATAGTAGCAGCACCGTCGTGTACCTCACCGATTTTGTGGCTTACGCCTGCATAGTAGAGGATACGCTCCGTCGTCGTCGTTTTACCCGCGTCGATGTGGGCGGCAATACCAATGTTCCTGGTTAATCTTAAATCACGTGCCATGCTGGAAGTGAATTGTTTTTATGTCTGTTGCTAAAAGTATTTCGGCTGAAAACGTGCAGATTATGCTGCTTCGTACGCACTTTCCCAAAAATGAGAGCGCAAAATTATGGTATTATTCTTCCAAAAGCAATACACTGTTTTTATTTTTTTGTAAAATCCCTTTTCCTGACAAAGTGGGCATACGTTCCTGGAATTAATTTTCCGTAGCAGCAAGAGTTATCCAATCATTTCTCCAGTAACCAAACATTACCATTTATATCACCAAACCCAATAATACCCAATTCAGCGCTAAAATAGAGTACATTGACATCCCAGTCGAACCGGTAGGATACGTTTGTTTTATTACCTGTCAAGCGTCCGCTCGATATTTTCTGAACATTCCGAACCTGCTGATTGCCGATTTGTAAGGTTACGAGTTCAGTCTTATCATTCAGGTCTATGGGATAAACGGGGCCAATCTCGTTCCACTCCCACATTTTCATCTTCGAGGATAGTTTGGCAGGTGACGACAAGTCGGGCTTACCAGAAGCACTCAAAACAGATGGCCTTTTCTGATAGTTGATTACCCATTCGTTGATTTTACCATCTAGGTTTTTGAACGTAATCAGTCGCTCGTCGTATTCGTAGTATTTGGATGCGTAACCACCAAAGAAGCCCATTCCCACCGTATATTCACTTTTCTGCTGAACAACATCCTGCACCTGATAAGTCCGGCTTGGCGCAGTAGAACTATTGAATACTAAAATCCTACCCTTTTGGTAGTTGATAAATGTTTTTGTGTCATTTTTATCAAACCTCAGATAAGGGTACCCTGAGTCAACCGTATTGGTACAGCTACTTAACAAAACACTTATCAAAATAGTGAGGCCTGTTTTTTTGTCCAGAAGAAACCAGTCAGTTTTATAATTGGCAATTGCACTGTAACTAGTTCGTTTAGCAATTTCGTCCTCTGCTTCGACTTTAAGGGTTAGCAATGTCATAGCTGGTTCTGTTTTTCATCCAAATATATGTAATATAGAGCTTGTAATTATCTGACACTTAGGGTAAACTCCCCAAGCAATCTTACCTATTTAATCAGCGAGCAGTTCGTTTTTCTTACCTATTTGCCCGATCACCTGTTGCCTTTTACCAATAATAAATTCTTTTGTGGGCTACAAAAACAAAAAAAGCCCGCTCCAAATCGAAGCGGGCTTTCCGTATTTTTTCAAAAATTCTTTTCCTAGAAACGGAAGTGTGAGAACGCTTTGTTAGCTTCCGCCATACGGTGCGTATCGTCCTTCTTCTTCACAGCGGCACCCTCTCCTTTGGAAGCCGCAATGATTTCGGCTGCGAGACGGTCCATCATCGTTTTCTCACCGCGCTTGCGGGCATAACTAATCAACCACTTCATACCCAGCGACTGCTTGCGCTCGGGGCGCACTTCGGTTGGTACCTGGAAAGTAGCTCCACCCACACGGCGGCTTTTTACCTCCACACCGGGAGTTACGTTGTTCAATGCCTTCCGGAACAATTCCAGGCCGTTTTCACTGGTTTTCTTTTCCACGAGCTCGATGGCATCATAGAAAATCGTAAACGCCGTACTCTTCTTACCATCGTACATCAGGTTATTGACGAACTTGGTCACCTGCACGTCACGAAATTTCGGGTCGGGCAGGATGTATCTTTTCTTTGGTTTGGTCTTTCTCATTACTTCAAAAATTTTTAAGTGAGGTTTCGTTTTGCAACTCATTCATCCCGCCGCATAGGCCCGGATTACTTCCCTTTTATATCAAAGAATATTTCCTAATAAAAAGTCGAGAGCGTTACTATGTTACTTCTTCTTGCCTCCTTTGGCGGGTGCAGCAGCTGGCTGACCTGGCTTGGGACGCTTGGCACCGTACTTGGAACGACGCTGCTTGCGGCCATTCACACCGGAGGTATCCAAAGCTCCCCGAATGATGTGATAACGTACCCCGGGTAAATCTTTTACTCTTCCCCCACGGATCAGCACGATCGAGTGCTCCTGCAGGTTGTGGCCTTCACCGGGAATGTAGGCATTCACTTCTTTCTGGTTGCTCAGGCGCACCCGGGCTACCTTACGAAGCGCCGAATTGGGCTTCTTGGGCGTCGTGGTGTACACGCGGGTACACACCCCGCGACGCTGCGGGCAGGAATCCAAAGCCGGAGATTTGGATTTCCACGTCATTTTCTCTCTCCCTTTACGGACTAACTGTGAAATAGTAGGCATTTAACGATTTGATTTTGAACGGCTAATCAGCCCTTCGTTTTTGTAAATACAGTATTTTTGAAAAAATCGGACTGCAAAAGTAAGCATCTGGCAATGATTTCCAAAAGGTACCTTCCAATTATTTTACGAAAAGAGCTCATCCCGCCGGATGGTTGTAGTATTGTACTTATCTGGCTAGTACCGGCTGTGAAATTTGATTCCGCTGTCGTACCCGGCCAGTAATCAGCTTATCGGCCAGATGGCGGCTCTGGAATGATTTTATTCGCCTCTTGCCGGTATCTTTTTTCTATTCATGAACCAATTCCTTTGAACCCCAAAAAGTATGTCATCAACCAACACCCCTATTACCGTCGCGTATGGCGACGGCATCGGTCCTGAAATTATGGACGCTACCCTCCGCATCCTCACTGCTGCCGGTGCGCGCATCGAACCCGAAGTAATCGAAATTGGCGAAAAAGTATATAAAAGTGGTAGTAAGGCCGGTATTCAACCCAGCGACTGGGAATCATTGCGCCGAAATAAAGTTTTCCTCAAAGCCCCCATTACCACCCCACAGGGCGGTGGCTACAAAAGCCTGAATGTCACAGCCCGCACTACACTGGGGCTGTTTGCCAACGTGCGGCCATGCATGGCCTACTCGCCCTACGTCGAGACCAAGCACCCGTTGCTGGACCTAGTGATTATCCGAGAAAACGAGGAAGACCTTTACACCGGAATCGAGCACCGGCAAACCAACCAGATGTACCAATGCCTGAAGCTGATTTCACGGCCCGGCTGCGAGAAAATCATTCGCTACGCATTCGAGTACGCCCGCGCTTATAACCGCCGGAAGGTCACGTGCCTTTCGAAAGACAACATCATGAAAATGACCGACGGGCTTTTCCATCGGGTCTTTGACGAGATAGCGGCAGAATATCCCGACATTGAAAAAGAACACTGGATCATCGACATTGGATCGGCCCTACTGGCCGACGAGCCGGAGCGCTTTGGCGTGATCGTGACACTGAATCTATATGGCGACATTATATCCGACATCGCCGCCCAGATCGCCGGATCGGTAGGGATGGGCGGCTCGGCCAATGTCGGCGAGCAGTGCGCCATGTTCGAGGCCATTCACGGTTCGGCGCCCGACATCGCCGGGCGCGGCATCGCCAATCCATCGGGTCTGCTTAACGGGGCTATTATGATGCTGGTGCATATCGGGCAGGGCGATGTGGCCGCCAAGGTGCACAACGCCTGGCTCAAAACCATTGAAGATGGCATTCATACCGGGGATATTTACCAGGAAGGGGTAAGTAAGGAACGGGTAGGTACCCAGGGCTTCGCCGACGCCATTATTGCCCGCCTGGGACAAACGCCCGAACATTTCAAGACTATCAGTTACGCCGCCGCTCCCAAACCCATTCACATCACATCCGGGGCCGAAACCCGTCAAGAAAAAACTCTGGTAGGCGTGGATATTTTTCTGGATTGGACCGAAGGTACCTCACAACAACTAGGTGATGCGATTTCGGGTTTGGAGAATTCTCCTCTGCAACTCAAAATGATCACCAACCGGGGTGTCAAGGTATACCCCGATGGGGTACCCGAAACCTTCTGCACCGATCACTGGCGGTGTCGTTTCATCGGCCAGGAAGGCACCGAAGGAAGTATTGATAAAAAAAGCATCTGGCAGCAATTGGCACTTTTGAACGAACAGGGTTTCGATACCATCAAAACCGAAAACCTCTATGCCTTCGACGGTAAGCCAGGCTATTCGCTGGGAGCAGGCGAATAACGGGAAAGTGTAAAACGAAGCATGCTTCCGACTTGGAAGCATGCTTTCTATAAAAACCTCAGGTAAAAACGGCCATCGGCTGATTGTCAGTTACGGCTTTCAATTTTTTATAAAAAATATCGTTAGTCCATCGTAGAATTTTCTTTCCCAACGTTGTTTTAGTAGTATTGTCTTCGGGATAATTCCAAATTCTCCTTAATAGCTATGCATTTGCGCAAATATTTTTCCTTCCCTATCCCTATGAATACGTTAAGTCGCCACGCAGCGGGGGCATTGATTTTGGGACTCTGCTTTGTTTTGCAAGCCTGTAACCCCACGATGCAAGCCTACAAAAATGGTGTCAAGAAATTTGAGAATGGCGAGTACGACCTAGCCCTGAAGGACTTTCAGAAAGCTGCCGAAGGTAATTATGAGTCCGCCCAAACCAACTACCTCATCGCCGAGTCGTACCGGTTGTCCAATCGCTACCGCGAGGCAATTCCTTACTACCAAAAGGCGATGGAGGCCGGAGCTACCGATCCCAACGCGCGCTTCCAGTATGCCTACGCCCTAAAAGCGTCCGGTCAGTACGATGAGGCCCGGCAGCAGTTTGCCCAGTTTACCGAGAACGAAACAGCCAACAAAACGCTGAAAGAGCGGGCCGCCCGTGAGGTAGAGACCCTAAAAATCACCGATCGCATCAAGCAAAAAAAGGCGGAGGTCACAGTGCTCGACCTACCCTTTAACACACCAGGAGCCGAGTTTTCACCCGCCGTCCTGAACGGAGAATTGGTCATGTCGGCTTCCAAGAAGGAGAAGATTTATAAAAACAACGGACAGGCCATGCTGGGCCTTTATAAAATAAAAATCGGCGAGCAGCCCAGCGAAGCCAGCGGTAGCCCTACCCTGTTCAGTTCCAGCATTTTTGCGGAGGAAGCCAATGAAGGCTCTCCGGCTTTTTCACCCGATGGCAAAACACTGGTGTTTGCCCGTGGCAATACCGGCAAACGTAAAGGTACCCTGGATGTAGATTTGTACCTCAGCCGGCTGGTCAATGGACAATGGACCGAGCCCAGCTACCTACCCATCAATGATTCGCTGGCCTGGGATGGCTCTCCCGCTTTCTCGCGCGATGGCAAGACGATTTACTTTGCCTCTAACCGCGCCGGCGGTGCCGGAGGTATCGACTTGTACCGGACCAATATGGATGCCTCAGGGCGTTTCAGCAAGCCTGTGAATATGGGCAAGGACATCAATACCGCCGGGGACGAAATGTTCCCCTATGTTTCGCCCGACAACAAGCTATACTTCTCTTCCGATGGGCATCCCGGTCTGGGTAAGCTCGATCTTTTCGTAGCGACGCGCTCACAGGGCGTCATATCCATCGAGAATCTGGGTATTCCATTCAATACTCCACAGGACGATTTCGGGCTGGTGTTCTTTGAAGATACGGACAATGGTTTTTTTGCTTCTAATCGCGAAGGTGGGAAGGGTGATGACGACATTTATTTCTTCTCGAACCCCGTAGAAGAAACACCTGACTCGACGATTCTGGCGCAGAACGACCCCACTAACCCGATGAATCCCAATAATCCGAACTACATCAAGGGGCAGCTCAAAGTAGTGCGGTATTTCCTGGAAGGTACGGTCCTGACCAATAACACTGCCTCTACTCCCATCGACTCAGCGCGAGTGCGTATCCTGTCCGATAGCGCGGATGTGGAACTGGCCGAACTAACGACGGGCGATCAGGGTACCTTTGGAAAATACAAATTGGAAGAAGGCAAGGATTACGTGCTCTTGGTAGAAAAGAAAGGGTACATCACCAAACGTGAGCCGTTCTCGATGGATGGCCGGAGCATTCCGCCGATTTTCCTGAATAAGGTTCTGACCGATACGACCTACCGTGTGACCGTGCGGCTGGACGATCTGGAATTGAACAAGACCTTTACGCTGGAAAATATTTACTACGATCTAGACAAATACAACATCCGTTCCGATGCTGCCGTGGAGTTGGATAAACTGGTGCAGATTCTGAAAGATAATCCGACGATCAAAATCGAGCTTGCTTCGCACACGGATGCCCGCGCCACCGACGCCTACAATGATAGACTCTCGCAGCAGCGGGCGCAGTCGGCGGTTAATTATTTGATTTCAAGAGGTATCGATGCCGACCGCCTAACCGCCAAGGGCTACGGCGAGCGGCAACTTATTGTCCAGAATGCCAAAACCGAAGAAGAACATCAGCGCAACCGCCGCACGGAGTTCACAGTGTTGAGCTACTGATTCAGAGGCAATTCTTTTTGTGGAAAAAAGCAGCCCCTGTCGGAAACGGCAGGGGCTGTTGCTTTTCCACTTATCTATTTTTCACAAAAGGCACAGATTTTTTCATTGACCTAACATATTCTTCCATCACCAGCCAACTCTTCACTCAAAATGAATTTACGGTTCTTAAAATACATTCTACCTTTTTTTTGCGCCTTCATCCTCAGTTCCTGCGAAATATTCGGCCCTGGCCAGGGTATTTTCACTTCCCCGTCGCCCCATGAGCAGTACGCGAATTCGCTGAAAACCGCTAACCTCGATAAGACGGCTTTGGGTAGTTTGTGGCTAGCCGCCTCCGAGCGTTCGCTGCGTGATTCGCTGCTCATTACCCTGCCCTACCGCGAAAGCGGGTACTTTCCGGCGCAGTCGCCTTTTGCCCTGGGCTACCGGGTGCAGGCCGAGCGCGGCGATGTGTTGTTGATCGGCGTAACGGTGCAAGGCCGCGACCTACCCGATGTCGCAGATACGAAGGTTTTTGTAGACGTTTTTGAACTGGACGACCGCCAGAAGCTTTCGCGGGTACTGTCTGCCAAAGCCGATACCACCGGGCTGCGCTGGGAAGTAAAACGTAGCCGCATGCATCTGATTCGCATTCAACCCGAACTCTTGCGAAGTGGCCGCTATACACTTTCCATCACCCGCGACCCGTTGCTCGCCTTTCCGGTGCAGGGTCGCAACAGCAAACAAATCAGTAGCTTTTGGGGTGCCAATCGGGATGCCGGCCGGCGTAGTCATGAAGGCGTGGACATCTTCGCGCCTCGAGGTACCCCAGCCTTAGCTGCCATCGACGGTTACGTATCGCGGGTAGGTACCAACAACCTGGGCGGCAATGTCATTTTCCTTTCCGACCAATCGCACGGAATCAATCTATATTATGCCCATCTGGATAGTTTTAATGTAGCCCAGGGTAAACGCGTGCAGCTGGGCGACACGCTGGGGTTTGTGGGTAACACAGGCAATGCCCGCACTACGGGTACCCATTTGCATTTCGGCATCTACGAATCCGGCACCGGGGCTATCAATCCCTTCCCTTTCATTCGCCTCGGTCTGGGTGAACCTAACCAAAAACTTCCTGGTGCTGAAACACTCGGCGATACCGTGCGGCTCACCACAAACTCGAGTCTGAGGGTAGCGCCCAATAGCAAGGCTACTACCCTGGCGACTTTGGACAAAAACCAAATCGTGCGCGTGCTGGGAGGTTCGGCCGGATGGCTGCGGGTGCGCACGCCCACCGAAACCGAGGGGTACCTGTTGGCTTCGGCGGTCAGAGAGGTAGGTACCTCGCTTCGTCAGGCCAAAGTTGTGGCCCAAACGCCGGTTTATGATGAAGCCTACTCCGATGCCGCTGTCTATGAAGTACTAGCGGAATCCGCCACGCTCCCGGTGTTGGGTACCCATGGTAATTTTGAGCTGGTGGAGTTAAATAAAACCGGAGTAAAAGGCTGGATCAGCAAGGAATGAGTAATTTCGCGGCTTCTTATTCAATCTGACTAGTTTTTCATGGCCAATCGCATTCTGTACTGGTTTCGCAACGACCTGCGCTTACACGATAACGAGGGTTTTCTGAATGCTACCCGGAAAGCCGATGAGGTGATTCCGGTATTTATCTTTGACCCCCGGGTATTTGAAAAAACCTCGCTGGGCTTCCGCAAAATAGGTATTTACCGTACCCGTTTCATCCGGGAAAGTGTAGCCGTTCTCCGGACTATGCTACGCGAAAAGGGTGGAGAACTGCTTGTCAGAGTAGGCGAGCCCGAGCGCGTTCTGGCCGAAATTGCGGAACAGTACGACGTACATGAACTACACCTGAGCAAGGAAATCGCTCAGGAAGAAACCAATGTGGAATCATCACTGAGCAAACGGCTCAAAACGTTGAATATCGACATGGTTTTTACCTGGATGTCCACGCTATACCATGTGCGTGACTTGTCTTTCGGGATCAACAAACTACCGGATATTTTTACGGATTTTCGTAAGCAAATAGAAAAAAACACACCTGTCCGCCCCACGGCACCCGTCCCGGAGCGTGTCATCCTACCCACTGAGTACGATGCGGGAGAAATCCCTGATTTTACGGATCTGGGCTTTACAGAAGTGGAAATCAAGGTACCTGATGCACGGAGTGTTCTGGATTTCAAAGGCGGTGAAACGGCGGGCCAACGGCGTCTGCACGACTATTTGTGGGAAAGTGACGCCATCAGCACTTACAAAGAAACCCGCAACGGCATGCTGGGCGCGGACTATTCGTCCAAGTTTGCGGCCTGGCTAGCCCAGGGCTGCATTTCACCGCGCCAGATTTATGAAGAAGTGAAACGCTACGAAATCGAGCGTACTGCCAATGACTCTACCTACTGGCTGATTTTTGAATTACTCTGGCGCGACTACTTCCACTTCGTAATGCTGCGCTGGGGTACCCGCCTGTTCAAACCCTCGGGCCTGAAACTTAATAAAGACAAACGCTGGCGCCACGACCGCTCACTTTTCGAAACCTGGAAAACAGGCAATACGGGGGTACCCTTTGTGGATGCCAATATGCGCGAGCTGGCCGCCACGGGCTACCTATCCAATCGGGGCCGGCAGAATGTGGCCAGTTTCCTCGCCAATGGTCTGGGTATCGACTGGACCTGGGGCGCCTCCTGGTTCGAAAGTATGCTGATCGACTATGACGTGTGCAGCAACTGGGGCAACTGGAACTACGTGGCGGGGGTAGGTAACGACCCGCGCGGAACGCGCTACTTCAACCCCTATTTCCAGGCCACCCGCTACGACGAAAACGGCGATTATGTACGGTACTGGCTACCCGAATTGGCTAAGGTACCTGCCGAGAAACTTCATAAAGTATGGCAGCTGACGCCCGCTGAGCAACAGGAATATGGGGTGATGCTGGGAGAAGATTATCCCCGGCCGATTGTCGACGCGGAGCGGTGGACGCAGGAACCTACTTCCTGAACATAGCGGAAAAGCGTGCCTGAATGTTTGTAGATGTCCTGCAAGCATTTCCATAAATATTTTCCATATCCTCTTGCAAGTTTTTTGAGTTGAAAATCATTTTGGCAGTAACGTAAAGTCGTATTTTGTCTTTCCTCCCATCGTCACTATGCAACAGTCCCCTGTCTTGACATCGTTTTTGTAGATCAGCCAGTCATAGTAACTGTCAAGGAGCGACCTGTATTCAAAATTCAGCTGTACTCCTGCATAACTGTACCTTAAAGGCACGTCAACCACCAACTCGTACTCTCCTTTCTGGTTCGTATAGACTTTGTCAATTGGCAAACCTCCGAGCCATCCTTCGTATCCCTGCATACCTATGGTTACACTGTCAACGGGCTGCCCAGCCTGGTCGGTAACTTTACCGTATACCGTTGTTAGGCGAGCGACCTCTTTATTGCGGCAACTTTCGATGAGTAGTACTATTATAATTGGCGAGTAGGCCAATCCAATCTTACCAAGGAGTCTATGAATGGGATGCACACGTCCCCACGGAATTTGTCTTGGTTTCATAATAAGTAAAAGTTTAACTGTGGGAAAAAAAATCTTCCAATTAAAAAAGTAACTAAATATAGCACCTTTGCGATAAATTAATACTAGCGTAATAGAATACCGGCCAGCAACCCGTCATCTAAAAGTTAGCAAATACGCCCTCGTCCACTCATATAGGTGCAAGGGGACACAGCAAGGCCAGCGAACCAGTCATGTAGATTTGTGGCTAGAAATAGCTAGCTTTGGCTAATTTTGAACCAACGCTAACCTCTAACCAAAACTCAATCATGTCTAAGAGCGTCATTGTTATTGTCATAATTCTTCTAATCGGGGGCATGTTCGGCTGCAGTTCCTACAACGGACTGGTCCAGAAGGACGAAACGGTCAACGAAGCCTGGTCTAAGGTACAAAGCCAGTATCAGCGCCGCGCCGACCTGATTCCCAACCTGGTCAACACGGTCAAAGGAGCGGCCGATTTCGAAAGGGGTACCCTCACGGATGTTATCAACGCCCGCGCCAAGGCCACTTCCATCCAGTTGAATGCCGATCAGTTGACCCCCGAAAATATGCAGAAATTTCAGGCCGCGCAGGATCAGTTGGGCGGCGCGCTGTCGCGTTTGTTGGTATCCGTGGAGCGCTATCCCGACCTGAAAGCCAACCAGAACTTCCTGGAACTACAGGCCCAGTTGGAAGGTACCGAAAACCGCATCGCCGTAGCTCGTAACGACTTCAATACCACCGTGAAAGACTACAACCAATCCGTACGGACTTTCCCCAACGCCATCTTTGCCGGTATATTCGGCTTCCATGTGAAAGGCTTCTTTGAAGCTTCGCAGGCGGCTCAAAATGCTCCAACGGTACAGTTTTAAGTATCCTGACTAAAAAGGCGTCATTCTGCCTGCTACGGCGGTGTGGCGCCTTTTGTTTCCTAATCCCCAGAAATTCGCCATGTCCCCCACTCCACCTCTGTTTGGTAAAGAAGAACAAAAACGGATTGTCAGTGCCATTCAGGCAGCTGAGAAACGTACCTCCGGTGAAATCAAAGTACATATCGAAGAGCATTGTCCGGATGCCGACGTGATGGAACGCGCCAAAACGGTATTTGGCGAACTGGGGCTGCACACCACACAGCAACAGAACGGAGTACTGCTGTACTTGGCCTATGTTGACCGGAAATTCGCCGTGCTGGGCGACAAAGGAATCTATGAAAAGGTACCTCCTGATTTCTGGGAAAGTACTAAAGAAAAGCTCCGGGCGCATTTCAAAAACAACGAATTTACCGAGGGTCTGTGCGAAGGGATCGAGGAAGCGGGCCAGCAATTAAAGAAATACTTTCCGTACCAGTCGGACGACATCAATGAACTGCCCGATGATGTTTCATTCGGGTAACCCATAGCCATGAATAAATTCAGCCGTTTCCTTGTCTTTTTCCTGCTTTCTGCCCTGACGCTGACCGCCCAGGATATTCCGCCGCGCCCTAGTCCACCCAAACTGGTCAACGATCTGGCCAATCAGCTCAATGCCACCGAAGAGGCAGAGCTTGAACAAAAGCTAGTGGCCTATAATGACTCTACCTCCACCCAAATCGCGGTAGTGATTATCCCCACGGTGGGCGAGTACCCCATGGCCGATTACGCATTTAAGCTAGGTCGTGAGTGGGGCGTGGGACAGAAAGATAAGAACAACGGAATCGTGCTCCTGTGGGCTCCCGATGACCGCAAGGTGTTCATCGCCACAGGCTACGGCATGGAAGGGGCCATCCCGGATGCCATCGCCAAGCGCATCGTATCGCAGGAAATCATCCCCGAGTTCAAGAACAAAATGTACTACCGCGGCCTGGACCGGGGCGTGGATGCGATCATCCGTGCGGCGGCAGGCGAATACCAGGCCGAGCCCGCCTCGTCGTCGGATGGGGAGGGATTTCCTCTCGGATTTGCCATCATTCTGTTCATGATCATCCTGTTTATCATCCTGCGCAATCGTGGGGGTGGTGGCGGCCGGGGTGGACGGCGTTTCCGCAATACGGGTGGCCCGGTCATCTGGCCCTACAGCACGCACTCGGGCTGGGGTAGCTCCTCTGGAAGCTGGGGCGGCGGAGGAGGCGGAGGCGGTGGTTTCGGCGGCTTCGGAGGAGGCAGTTTCGGCGGGGGCGGCGCTGGTGGCAGTTATTGATTCAGGTAGAGGATGAGAGTAAACCTCTCATCTTATCGCTTTGATTATCAGCAATTTGATTTTAAACCGGCTCAAATCCGCCCAATTTAGGTTCCGATTGGTTTTGGTAGGCGTCATCCTCACGCACAGCTCTTCGCCTTTTCCTTTTTAGTTTATACCTTACGCGAAGAAACCCTAGCTTAGGGCAAGAGATCGGCTTACTATACGTTACAAGGAGAAGTGCATTTATCTACCAAATGACCCTTCTATGGAAAATAGGACCACAGCCAGTCTGTTGATTGGGTTTGTGTTGATGACGCTGATAGCGGCCGTATTCGGTTACCTGTATTACCACGAACGGGCTATTACGTCGCAGCAGGAAAAGGATCTGGAAACCCGGATTACGGATCTGGCCATCAGCGAAATGAAGCTGGATTCCATCTCCAAGCAGCTGGATCTGCGCATCGCCCAGGTACGTAAGTTAGGAGGTAGCGTAACCGAACTTGAAAAAATAAAAGCTCAACTGGAAGCCGACCGCTCGGCCCTCCGTAGGGGAAACAATTTCCTGACTGCCCGCATCAACGAGTACGAGACTTTCCTTACCAAAAAAGACAGTGAAATAGCCCGGCTCAGTGGTGAAAACAAAACCCTATCGAACCGAAACGAAACCCTGACAGTAGTCAATACTTCGCTGCTGGAAGAAAAGGAATTGCTCACCGATTCACTAACGGATGTCCTTTCGAAAGCGACCGACTTGGAAGCCAAGGTCAACATGGCCTCTGCCATGCGGGCACGCGGCGTGAAGGTGTATGCCATTTCGGCTAAAGGTCGCGTGCGGGAAGGGGAAGGCATAAAAGCCCGGCGCGTGGATAATATCCGGGTGGAGTTTTCGCTTGAAAAAAACCCTCTGACTGCCCAGGAAACCAAGCGCATTTATTTAAAAATTCTGGACCCGCAGGGCGCTACCCTGGCAGATGCCAGCCTGGGCTCGGGCGTATTTCAATACGCCGGTAGCGAACAAACCTACACCCTAAGTAAGGATGTATATTACTCCAACAGCGATCAGGAGGTGAGCATCCTCTACAACCGCACCCAGGAATTCCAGAAGGGTACCTATACCGTAGAGCTATACGCCGAAGGACAGAAGATCGGGACAGGTACCTTCTCGGTGAAGTAATCAGTGCGGCTGGGGGCTGGTAGCGCCTTCACCTACCACTTGCCGGGCAGCGTGCTTGGCGTCGTACACGACACACGGAAATCCAAACAAACACTTGTCTTTGATGATGTCGGCCACACCTTCGGGTACGTGGTCCTCCCAGGCGGGATCGCCGCTTTTTACCATCGCCAGCACCTGGTCGGTGGTCCAGCGCATGTGCTCCACGTTGTAGTCGCGGATATCCTCGATCTTGTCGTTAATCACCAGATACTGGTACAGAGGCTTGAGGTTGTCAGGTACCTGAAAATTGGCGCAGGTGTAGATCGTTTCATCGGCTCGGAGGGTAGGGTATATCATCAGCTTCACCTTCCGGCTGAACAGTGTAGCGAATGATTCCAGAATTCCCCCGCGCAGGTACGTATAATGCGTTTCGTCGAAAATATCTTGCAAACTCGGAATTCCGAGCAGCAGACCGATTTTCAGGCGGGTGAGTTCCGACAGGTAGGCCACCAGGTGGAAGTACTCGCGGTAGTTGGAAATCATCACCATATGGCCCAGCGAACATAAAATATCCACGCGGTCGAGAAAATCCTTTTCATCAATTTCCTCTTCGGACGAAGAAACCAGATTGCGCAGGGTGAGTTCTGAAACCATCAGTACCCGGTCCGGGTCGACGTCGGGTTCGGCCAGAAATTGCCGGGTACCGTTCTTGATCAGATCTATGTGTACATTTGTCACCGGACGCATGCGGCCACGCATCAGCAGGATATGCTTTTTATAAAAAGTTTCGGAGGGTTGAAGTACCCCCCATCGGCTCCAAACAATGCCGCGTTGGTGAAGCCATTCTTTACCAGATGAAGGCTCATAATGCGATTATCAACCTCCATGAAATCGGGGCCACTGAACCGGATCATGTCAATCTGGATGCGCTCGGAGCTCAGGTCGTCCATGAGCGAAAGCAGCAGCGTATCGGCGGACATCGGGTAATAAAAGCACCCGTAAATCAGGTTGACCCCGATGACGCCCAGCGCCTGCTGCTGCAGTACATTCTCGTCGTCGAGCATCCTGACGTGTATGACTACCTCATTGTAGGGTCCATTAGGTTTGAGCTGAAAGCGTAGCCCGATCCAGCCGTGGGCCTCGTTGGTTTTCTGGTAATTGAGAGCGACTACGGTATTGGCAAAAGCAAAGAATTGACTTGTTTCGCCCCGCTGTTCCGAAAGACGTTTTTCCAGCAGGCTGTATTCCTTCTGCAGCATCTTAATCAGTCGCGATTCGCACACGTAGCGACCGCTCTCCTCGGTACCATAGATGGCGTCACTGAACGTCATATCGTACGCCGACATGGTTTTGGCTACCGTACCCGACGCACCCCCGGCTTTGAAAAAGATGGCCGCAGTCTCCTGACCGGCCCCGATCTCGGCAAACGATCCGTACACGCGGGGATCGAGGTTGAGTCGCAGGGCTTTTTGCTTGGTACCTAAGGTTTTATCGTGCATGCCAGACATAGCGTTTAGGTCGTTGGGAGGTTGGTAAATATAAAAAAAATACCACTATCAAACGAAGTTGAAACCGGATAATGTGCATCCCATTGGAAAAATACCACACCAGTACCCGACAGCTCCAACTTTTACCGGGGTTTGGGAGTTTTAGGAAATAACCGCTGACTACCTGCCAGAAAGTAACAGCCTAAGCGCTATTTAATCAGGCGTATGACGAACAGGTACCTCTACTACAAATCTTATATGAAAAAAGTACTGCACACCTTTTTCCTGTCCCTGATGGTTCTTGCCGCGCAGGCACAATCCCATGCCCTTACCGACTTGAACCAGGGCCGTTTGAAAGTGCAAACCACGGGCATGTGGGTGTTGACGGGCTGGTCAGTGGCCAATCTGGCCTACGGCGGAATCGCCGCCGCCCGAACCGAAGGCAGTACCCGATACTTCAATCGTATGAATGTGTATTGGAATGTGGTGAATCTGGGCATTGCCGCGCCCAGCCTCATCAGTTCATTGCGCAAAAAGAACAGCCTACCCACTACCCTGGATGCAAGCATCGGCGAACTGCATTCCCTGGAAAAAACGCTGCTGTTTAATGCCGGCCTGGATGTAGCCTACCTCATGGGCGGCCTGTACCTGCTCGAACGGGCCAAGAACACACCCGATAAACACGATCGTTTCAAAGGCTTCGGGCAATCCGTTTTGTTGCAGGGTGGATTCCTGCTACTTTTTGACGCAACCAATTACCTGGCACTGCGCCAAAGCCACCGAAAGGCGGCAGAAATTCTTAAAAATGTGCAGTTTACGGGTCAGTCCGTGGGTGTAGTTCTAGAGTTCTAAGTCTTTTGATCCTGTCAGCGTCCACTCGCTAATTATGGAAGCCCAACCGCCCTACCTCTTCGTCTATGGTACCCTGATGCGGGGATTTGACAATCCCTTCGCCGCCCGGCTACGCGCCCATTCTGCCTTTATAGCGGAGGGATTTTTTTCTGGCAAATTATACCGTATAAGCTGGTACCCCGGTGCTCTTTATGAGCCGAAGGGTACCCTGAAAGTACACGGAGAAATCTATCAATTGCTTGATTTTCAAAAGCTCATTCGAGAATTGGATGAGTACGAAGATGTGAAAGAGATCGAATCCGAGAGCCTGTACCTTCGGCGTCAGGTACCCGTTCAGACCGAGAGTGGCGACGTTTTCTTGTGCTGGACCTACCTCTACAATCAGTCGCTAGCTGAGGCAACACCCCTGCCAGACGGAAGATTTACGGTTTGATTTTTGAAGCTACCTGCCCTACCCGCTCACCGATCAGCCGCAAGCCGTTGAGCGTCAGACTTCGGTCTATTTCTACAAATTCACCCTCCAGCGTATCGATGATGGACGATAGTCCACCCGTGGCTATGGCAATGCAGTCACCTTCCAGCTCGGCCCGGATGCGGCGGATCATGGATTTCACCAAACCCTCGTAGCCCAGCAGAATACCCGCCTGAATGGCGTGCACCGTATTTTTGCCAATGGCGGAGCGGGGCAGTTCGAGGGGTACCTCGGGCAGCTGAGCCGTATCGGTGAACAAAGCCTTCACTGCCGTCTTCAAACCCGGCAGAATTGCCACGCCCAAAATTTGTCCTGCTGAGGATACCGTCGTAAACGTGAGGGCCGTTCCAAAATCCACGATGACACAATTTTGGGGATAGCGCGCATAAGCTGCGACGGCATTGGCAATGAGATCGGCCCCGATCTCATGTGGGTGGTCAATGGCAATCTGTAGATCGGGATACACATCCGGGCCGACTATTAAGGGACTTGGGCCGAAAAGTGAAGCCAGCATGGAACGCAACACCGATGTGAGGTCAGGTACCACGCTGCCCAGTACTACTGTTTTTACATGGTTAGGGGCGATTCCCGCTTCCAGAAAATGGAGCCGAAGCCAAGATTCGTAAAAACCCGCCGATTCCTGCGACAGCGATCGCGTCCGCCATACGTGCAGTTGCCGGTCGTCCTCAAAAAGTCCAAATACGGTATCGGTGTTTCCGGCATCAACGGCTAGGAGCATTTTCCAGGAGTTTTTAGTTAAAGGCGACAAATTAGAGGATTTATAGCAATAAATTGTTGTCCAGGGCTCATTTTGGCCGGTACCTGTTTACACCCAAGGGGGTAGAAATCGCATTTCGCCCGTTACGCAGTCCCGATTGCTCCCGATTTTTTCCTTACTTTGTACGAATTGCCACTTTCCTCCTTCCACACCCCACTTCATCTGTTACTTATGTCCTTTACTGTTGAATTTAATTATGCGTTTTTTTGTGAAAAGATCGGTTTGTGCGGTTGGAATACTGTTAGGTTCAATAACGGCCCTATGGGCGCAGGCACCCTTGCCGGATTGGGAAAATCCGGAAATAATCAGTAAAAATACGGAGCGCCCCCGCGCCAGTTTTACCCCCTACCCTTCCGAGCAGGAAGCCCTGGCTGCCGCCCGTAATTCGGCTTTCGTCAAATCCCTGAATGGTACCTGGAAATTCAAATGGGTATCGCATCCTTCCAAGGTACCCCCTGATTTCTTTCAGCCAACTACCTCCACCGATTCCTGGGACAATCTTCCCGTGCCTTCCAACTGGCAGGTCGTGGGAGCCCGGGAAGGCCGGGCGTACGACCCGCCGATTTTCTCCAATATAAGGTACCCCTTCGAGGCCACACCACCCAAAATCACTGCCGATACTAATGCTACGGGCCTTTACCGTACCACCTTCACCGTACCGGCCGATTGGGAACAAAAGCCGCTGTTCCTGCATTTCGGCGGAGTGCAGTCGGCCTGTTCGGTATGGCTCAACGGCCAGCCCTTGGGATACCACGAAGATGGCATGGTACCCTTCGAGTTTGATATTTCGACTTTGGTGAAAAATGGCCCCAACACCCTGGCCGTTCAGGTAATCAACTGGTCGGACGGCAGTTATCTCGAAGACCAGGATTTCTGGCGGCTGTCGGGCATTTTCCGCGATGTGTACCTACTGTCGAGACCGCCGGTGCACATCAGCGATTTCGTAGTACAGACCGACCTGGACGACTCCTACCGGGATGCCAACCTGAAGGTAGGTATTTATGCCAAGAATTTTACCAAACAGGCTCAATACGGCTACCAGCTCATCACCACCCTGTATGATGCCGCCGGTGCCGTGGTGATTCCTGCCGCCCCCCGTACCATCGGCATGCTGGACCCGACAGGCGAATTGCCCATCCGCCTAGAACTACCCGTGCCGACGCCCCAGAAATGGAGCGCCGAAACGCCCTACCTCTACAAGCTGACCTTGCAGATCGTCAATCCTGATGGCCAAGTGATGGAGGCCATCAGTCAGCCCGTGGGATTCCGGGAGATAAAAATTACGGGCGGACAGCTGCTGGTAAATGGAAAAGCGATTTTGATCAAAGGCGTCAACCGTCATGAGTTCGACCCCGAAACGGGCCGGGTCATCAGCCGCGAAACCATGATCCGGGATATTACGCTCATGAAACAGCACAACATCAATGCCGTGCGTACCTCACACTATCCCAACGCAGCCGAATGGTATGACCTCTGCGATGAATACGGACTCTATGTTATGGATGAGGCCAATATCGAAACTCATGAATTATGGTACAAAAAAATTATCCTGGCCGACAAGCCCGAATGGAAGACCGCCTTCCTGGCGCGGGGCCGCGCGATGGTAGAACGTGATAAGAATCACCCCTCCGTAATCGTATGGTCGTTGGGCAACGAGTCGGGCAATGGGGCAAACTTCACCGCTATGGCCAACTACATCCGCCTGGCCGATCCCACCCGCCCAATCCACTACGAAGGCCGCGCCAACTACGGCCCCACGACGTTAAGCAGTTTCGATATTATTTCGGTCATGTACCCTACGACCGAAAGCATGATCGAACTCGTGAAGAAAGACCCGGAACGGCCGCTGATCGTGTGCGAATACGCGCACGGCATGGGCAACAGCTTGGGAAATCTGCAGGAATACTGGGACGTGATCGAAAGGTACCCTACCATGCAGGGTGGCTTCATCTGGGATTGGGTGGATCAGGGGTTGGCCCAGAAAACAGCCGATGGCCGTACTTACTGGAACCATGTCAACTACATCGACGGAGCTAACGCCGGCGATGGCCTGGTGAATCCTGACCGGACGCCTCAGCCGGAAATTAACGAAGTGAAGCAGGTGTACCAATACGTAAAGTTCGACCTGCCAGATACCCTGTCTTCCTCTCCAAAACCGATCAAACTGCGTAACGCCTATACTTTTCAGTCATTAAGTCCTTTCAAACTGGTGTGGACGTTGCAGGAGAATGGCAAGACGATTCAGGAAGGTACCCTCGCCAATCTCACTGCGGCAGCGGGCGAAACCCAGGAGGTGTCTATTCCTTACCAAATTCCGGCCACCCCGCCGCCGGGCGCCGAATATTTCCTGAACCTCAGCCTGCAACTGAAAGAAAAGACGCTTTGGGCCACCGCCGGCTACGAAGTGGCCGGAAATCAGGTACCCATCCGGGTTGCCACGGCGCAGCCCGAGACAATCAGCTACGCTAAAAACACCCCCTGCGGCTCACGTTGGTTCGGGGCAAGGGTATCACCCTGGTTGGCCAGCACTTCTCGGCTAGCTTCGACAAGAAAACGGCCCGTATGACTTCATTCAAATACAAGGGCCAGGAATTGCTCGAGAGCGGCCTGTACGCCAATTTTTTCAGGGTACCCACCGACAATGACGAAGGCGGGGGAAAAGAAAGCTACGCCGCGCGCTGGCGCGAAGCCGGACTGGATTCACTGAAGCTGATGGGGTCCGATTTGCGGGTGGAGAAAATAAACCCGCATGTGTATAAGGTAAGTCTGGTGAAGAGTTTACAGGGAAAAACGGGAGGCTTCCTGGTGAGCTCCATCTACACGGTATACGCTACGGGCGACATCCATCTGCAAAATACCTTCACACCCAGTGGTACCTGGCCTCCATTGGCCAAAATCGGTCTGAAATTCGAGATGCCCGCCCAATATGACCACGTACAGTGGTACGGACGCGGTCCCTACGAAACCTATGCCGACCGCAAGAGCAGCGCGAAAGTAGGAGTCTATGAGGGTACAGTAGATGAGCAGCATTTCCCCTACATCATGGCTCAGGAGAATGGGAATAAAACCGATGTCCGCTGGATGGCCGTTACCAACGCCGACGGACTGGGTTTGTTGGCTATAAGCGATTCGGTGTTCAACATCAGTGTGCATAATTATACTGACCAAGCACTATTGGCTGCCAAAAAGCCCGGAACACAACTTTCGAAAGATTCCGTCACGGTAGTCAATCTGGATCTGGCCCAGATGGGCCTGGGAGGCGATGACAGCTGGTCGCCCCGGGTTCATGATGCCTACCAGCTACCAGCACAGCCCTATAGTTACTCCTTTCGGCTCAAACCCATTGACCGCGCAGACGATATCTCGACCTTCGTGCATACCACTCTGCCCATTATCGCCCAGGCGATGAGTCCGGGTGTGGGTACAGAAACGTTGCCCGAAGAAGGAGAAGATGAAGCTACAGCGGCGCCTAGGCCGGCTACAAAAAAAGCACCCGTAAAGTACCCGGTCAAAAAGAAAACCTATACCAAACGCCGCTAATCGTCAGCGACCATACTAAGCGATGAGCCAGTCAATTTAATCTATCGCCTAAGGTACCTGCTTCACTTTGTAATGGCTGGGGTGCGTCAACGGATTCAGTACGGTAGGTCTGGGTCTGGAGCGTCTGAAGAACGTCCAACCCGAACGTGGGGCGTACTTGGGTGTTTAGTGGTAGTTTCTTGGCATGGGGCTTGCCGATGTACGTTTCACGATTCCAACGCGGGAGCTAGAGCGCCTGCCCGTCGATGTAGGTTGCATTTTTTTCGCCAGCCTCGCTTTATTAGGGTGCTTGTAATTGTGAACGGAAACCCCGGGATCTACTTTTACTCTCGACGACTCCTGAGCCCAACCATCCAGTCCTGCCACAACGAGCATGCAGAAGCTAGTGAAAAAAGTATGAAAAACCTTCATATAGATTTGCATTATTTATTTGAAAAATAAAATAATACCCAGCAATAAGGGTGGTTTCAGCAAATCTATGAAAATATTTTTTTAGCGGGAAAATCCTTATTTCAAGCCATTAAGGGCAAAAATGAGCGTAAATGGAAAGAAAAAGGGAAGGTTTATCAAATCGGTGATTCGGTAGAATACAAGATGAAGTGTTTAAACAAAAAACAGGATGGTTTTGCTTTAAAAACCACCGCTGTTTTGCGAATACATTTTTTTAGAAAAAATACCTCCAAGGAAAAAAACACCGGATAGAACGCGTATACCGCTTTTATTTTTACATTTAAGGGCACTTTTCTATCCTCCTCCGCCCTATGCCAACACCCTCTACGCCTTCCTCCCGTCTTCTTTCACTAGATACCCTTCGGGGTTTTGATATGTTCTGGATTTCGGGTGGTGAAGACATCGTCCATCTACTGGCCAAAACCACGGGTTGGGCCTGGGCGGTAACCCTCGCCGGCCAGCTTACCCATCCAGAGTGGAACGGCTTCCGCGCCTATGACTTGATTTTTCCCCTATTCCTGTTTCTGGCGGGGGTATCCACGCCCTTCTCGCTTGGCAGCCGCCTGGCGAAAGGCATTCCCCGATCGGAGTTATTGCGTAAAGTGGTACGAAGAGGTTTGCTGCTGGTGGCGCTGGGTGTACTGTATAACAACGGAATTTTCCGTACCGAATGGGCCAATATGCGCTATGGCAGCGTGCTGGGGCGGATCGGACTGGGCGGAATGTTTGCCCAGATCATCTACCTCTACTTCAATCCCCGTGCTCAATTTATGTGGCTGGCAGGTATCTTACTGGGCTATTGGGCCTTTATGATGCTGGTACCCGTACCCGGCTGCGAGGCCGGCAATATGACCATGGAGTGTAATCCGGCCAGTTACGTGGATCGCCTGCTCATGCCGGGCCACCTATACAAAACCATCCATGATCCCGAAGGGCTGGCGTCTACGATTCCAGCCATCGCTACGGCTTTGATGGGTATTTTTGCGGGAAATTTATTGCGTTCGGATATTTCGGCCATTACCCAAATTCGGAAGGTACTCTACCTGGCTCTGGCAGGGGTAGTAAGCCTGGGAATCGCCTATGCGTGGAATATGGTGTTTCCGATCAATAAAAACCTCTGGACCAGCTCATTCGTTTTGTGCGCCGGGGGTTGGAGTCTGCTGTTGCTAGCCCTTTTCTACGGCATCGTGGATGTACTGAACTGGCGGCGGTGGACGTTCTTTTTTGTAGTCATCGGCATGAATTCCATTGTCATTTATCTGATTGGCCATTTTATTGATTTTGAGTTCACGGCGGAGGCTCTCTTTGGGGGAGCGCTGAGCTTTTTCTCCGAGCCTGTGCGCATCGTGGGAGGCGCGGTGGCTTTTGTGCTCGTGCAGTGGGCATTCATGTACCTGCTGTACCGAAATAAACTATTTTTGCGTATTTAATCCCCTGTATGTCCATACTGGTTTCCCAACTTACCAAGCAATACGGCTCCCAAAAAGCCATCGACTCGCTGAGTTTTGAATTGCGTCCCGGCGAAATTGTGGGCTTTCTGGGTCCCAACGGTGCCGGCAAATCCACTACGATGAAACTGTTGACGGGCTACCTTAAGCCCACCGAAGGACGTGCCGTAGTTAACGGACATGACCTGGCCAACTCCGCCATGCAGGCACGCCGGGCCATCGGCTACCTACCGGAGCACAATCCGCTTTATCTGGACATGTACGTACGGGAATTTCTGCTTTTTGTGGGCAAACTCTACGGAATGAAAGGCAAAACCCTGAAACCGCGCGTGGATGAAATGGTGGAGTTATGTGGGCTAAGTGTTGAACAGCACAAAAAAATCGGGCAGCTTTCCAAAGGGTACCGACAGCGCGTGGGCCTGGCTCAGGCGCTATTGCACGATCCCGCCGTGCTGATTCTCGACGAACCTACCACCGGACTTGATCCGAACCAACTGACCGAAATCCGCAGTCTGATCCGTACCGCCGGTGCGGACAAAACCGTCCTTTTTTCTACGCACATCATGCAGGAGGTAGAAGCACTCTGTGATCGCGTCATTATCATTAGTAAAGGCAAGATCGTAGCGGATAGCCCGCTGACTACCCTGCGGCAGCGGGGTGAATCGCTAGAAGAGATTTTTCGGGTCCTTACGGCTTGATTTAGTTGACAGTAATGCCCTTTCACTAAGAAAGCCCATTCATATAGAATGGGCTTTCTTAGTATGGTAAGTAAGTAAAGAGCGTCAAAAAGGGTACCTATTTTCTGATAACGTAAACTATCAACCTATCGTCCGATCTCTTCGGTATAGCGGCGGGGATCGTAGCCTTTGGCAAACAGCGGGTACTGGTCGAAGATACGGCGTACTACATTGCGGTAGTAGTTGTTGGGATTGTCCTGCCCGGCATTGAAGAGGCCTGAGGCATAGCCACGCCATACCACCTGATCACTCTCGGCGTCGATCAGCGATACGATGAGGGTACCTTTGTCGAGCGCGTACTTGATAGGTTCGTAGCGGAAACCATCGTTTTCGGTATCTACCCACGTTTTAATTACCGGCTGCATGTAGCCCTGATAGCGTAGATTATCGTAAAAAATACCATAATTGACCAATAGGGTAGGTTTTTCAGCAGTCAGTTTATATCCCCGGGCCTGCATCTGGCGCCGGATGGATTCGTATATTTCCGTACAGAGGTTATTGGTATCCCGTTCACATTCCAGAAATGTGTAGGTAGAGTAATCCTTGAAATTGGTCTCATAGCTATAATCGTGTTCCACGAATACTTTGCGACCAAATGAGCAACCTGCCAGGATCAAGGTAACCGAAACAGCAGCAATGAGTGTAATAGACTTTACCATATGTTTCCTTAAAATTTACAGAATGAACAATTAAAACATGAAATATAGATTATTAAACCGTAATAGTCAACACATTACCCTCACTATTTACAAAAACCTGCCCTGGGGTTTAAAGGCCCATGTAGTAGCTGATAGCCCCCTGCATCGCTTTGGGAGACACTACAATGTCGTATGCACAATTTCCGGCACCTTTTAGCAACGAAAAACGCACTTCTCGATCGCGGTTCTTTTTATCCTGACGGGTGAGGGAGACTATGGCATCCATGTCGGAGCGCTGGATGTCGGCTTTACCAAAAACCGAAAATACAAACTCCTCTATCTGGTCAAGTGTTTCACGATCAATCATTTTTTTTCGAAAGGCCAGATAGCTTTCCATCACCATGCCCACCGCAATCGCCTCCCCATGCAGCAGTCTCTGCTTCGGCGGTTTACCCAAAAAATGAGTTTCCACCGCATGGCCCAGGGTATGGCCGAAATTCAGAATTTTACGAAGCCCTTTCTCGGTTGGGTCCTGGGCAACGATCTTCTTTTTGATTGCTACGGAATGAGCAATCAGATCGGACCAGTCCTGTTCGTCCATATCTCTAGTACGAATCTCGTCCCATTTGGCAAGATCGGCGATCAGGCAATGCTTCACGACTTCGGCAAAGCCCGAACGTAATTCACGCCAGGGTAGGGTTTCCAGGAATACTGGATCGATCAGCACGCGTTTGGGCTGCGTAAACACCCCCAGATGATTCTTGAACCCGTGAAAATCGATACCTAACTTTCCACCCACACTGGCATCCACCTGAGAGAGCAGCGTCGTGGGCACTTGAATAAAATCTATGCCACGCTTGTACACCGCTGCGCAGAAACCACCCATGTCGCCTACTACACCACCCCCGATATTCAGCACCAGCGCGTGCCGGTCCAGTTCGGCCCGGGTCATAGCGGTCCAGATTTTCTCACAAGTAGTCAGAGTCTTGTTCGCTTCGCCCTTGGGTACACTTACGACAAAATGCTTCGGAAGGTTGCCTTTCAGACGATCGTAGCAATACTTTTTGGTGTTGCTGTCGGTTATAACCAGTATTTTGGAGTAGTCACTTCCTTGCAAAAATTCCGTTAAGGTACTGACAATGGGTGCGATACGTACTGAATCGTTCATGAATGTAGCGTAAAAAAAGAATGGAAGATAGGGGTCAAAGATACGAGGGTTGTCTTGAAGTTGACGGTTGGACTACTGGCAACTCCCCAACTTTTGCGTACTTTTAGGGTTTTATTTTGTAGAATTGTTTTTCTGATTTTTTGGAAAAACTGAGGATCAGGACGAAAGTGAATGAGTCAGGTATGGGTATCAGCGTCATCATTCCTACCTACAACGAAGAAGAAAACATCGGCCGCTTGATTGATGAACTACAGAAGTACGGTGGGAGGGAGTTGGAGGAAATTATTGTTGCCGACGCGCCGAGTCGGGACCGAACGGCACAGCGGGCCGAGCAGGCCGGAGCACGGGTCATCGTATCGGAACAACCGGGCCGGGCTTTTCAAATGAACGCCGGTGCACGGATTGCCCGGGGCGACGTACTCTACTTTGTGCATGCGGATGTCCGCATCCATCCCGACTACGTCCTGGATATCCGGCAAGCCCTGAACGAAGGTTATACGCTTGGCTGTTATCGCTACCAGTTCGATTCGCCGCGGATGATCCTGAAACTGAATACGTTTTTTCAACGGTTCGACCGCATCTGGTCACGGGGAGGCGACCAGACGCTGTTCATTACCAAAGCCGCTTTTGAGGAATTGGGCGGATATTGCGAGCAACACCGGGTCATGGAAGACTACGAATTCATCATCCGGGCCCGGAAAAAGTACCGTTTCAGAATCATTCCCAAAAATATCATCGTGTCGGCTCGCAAGTACGAGAACAATTCTTACCTGCGGGTCAATTATGCCAATGCGGTAGTCATGTGGATGTATTTCCGGGGTGCACCCCAGCAGAAACTCATCGATACGTATAAGTCTCTGATCAACACAGATAAATACGGCATCAAGCCAGCCGATGTATCAAAGTTACCGACTTGAAAAAACTTTTTGTGGTATTATCCTATTCCCCGAGAACGATACACGATGCATTCGACCAACTATTACGACACGTTCATTGAAGTAGCCGACGACTGCCCAACCGAAGTGCCGGAGGTACCTTTGGCAAAAGGTGACAAGCCTACATCAGCTACACGACAATTTGAGATGATCGGCCGGAACCCCTATCGATTTACTTCCGACGAAGTTCTTTTTGCTGTCTATGCTGAAAAACATGACCTGGCAGAAAGTGAAAAAGAAGAAGCCCGGTCCGATTTTTTTTCAAAGGGGCAACCCTGCTTGCGGGCTTCGCCTTTGCCAAAACGATACGGCTGGGGTGTTCATAGCAACTCCGAGGGCAAAATAGCCCTCTTTGCAGTCGACTCCAGGGAATATGAAATACTGGTAAAAGACCCGAGCCTTAAGCACGTGAAAGCCATGCGCTCACAAAGAACATAAGGTACCCTACCCTATTCTGCCAATGTATGCGTAGGGTCCTTCCTTAAACCTGTAAACTCTCCACTATTAACATTTCAACTTTCAATTAAATGACCCTTCCCCTTATTTCAGCCGTTCAGCAAGTAGGTGTCGGCGTGTCCAACGTTTCGGAAGCCTGGCAGTGGTACAGGCGTGTCATGGGTTTCGACGTACCCATTTTCAACGACCAGGCTGAGGCTAAACTGATGATCGATTACACAGGCGGTAAAGTGCAGAGTCGCCATGCCGTCATGGCACTCAACATGGCGGGTGGCGGGGGATTAGAAATATGGCAGTTTACCAGCCGTACCCCACAGGCGTGTGCGTTCCAGCCTGAGCCGGGCGATCTGGGCATCTACGCCATCCGTTTTAAGGCTCCGGACGTAACTAAAGCCTACCACTGGATGCAGCAGCAGCCTAACGCCCGCGTGGAACCTCTGGGAAAATTTCCTGATGGGCAGGGTTTCTGGGGAATCGATCCCTACGGCAACGCCTTCCAGATTACCGAAGATTCGTCGTGGTTTGGCCGTACGGACAATCCCATAGGCGGCGTGGCCGGGGTAGTGATGGGGGTATCGGATATGGATCAGTCGCTGTCTTTTTATCAAACCCTGATGGACCCCTGCGAGATCGTATATGATAAAACGGATGTCTTCGAAGACATACCGGCTTCGGTACCCAACCAGCGCTTCCGTCGGGTGGTACTGCGCAAAAAGGTAAGTGCCCACGGCGCTTTCAGCCAGCTTCTGGGGAATCTGCATGTCGAACTGCTACAGGCACTCGACCGCGAACCCCGCAAGCTCTTTGCCGATCGCTACTGGGGCGACTGCGGCTTCATTCATGTTTGCTTCGACACGCTGGACATGGCGGCCCTCAAGAAACGGCTCTCGGGTAACGGGTACCCCTTCACGGTAGACAGCGGCGGCTCGTTTGGTATGGAGTCGGCGGCGGGGCGGTTTGCCTATGTGGAAGATCCCGACGGTACACTCATCGAACTAGTCGAAACGCATAAGCTGCCTATCCTGAAAAAGATAGGCTGGTACCTTGATTTGCAAAAACGCAAGCATCAGCATCCGCTGCCCAACTGGATGCTGCGCATGATGAGCCTGAACCGGGTGCGCGACTAGCGGGAATGGTCGTTTCTGTACCGGTTGCCAGCCAGCGCAGTCAGCGGAAAACCGACAAAAATGGCCAGTCCGGCCATCCAGCTGGTAAAAGCTCCCACTATCAGCGCCAGCAGACCAATCAGTATAGGGTAGGTATACATCAGGAGTCCAAAAAGCACGGAATCATAGAAAACGGTTCCCCTGGTTTTCTGGGCTACTCTCTTGGTGTAAAAGCGATAAATCGGCCGGTTAATAGCCCGGCCCACTACGCCCAGCCCCTGCAGCAACGCATTTCCCCGTGGGCGTGGACAGACGGTCAGATATTTTTCCAGTTGACGGGCCGATTCATCGGAGGTAGCTTTTTGGGGTACCTCCAGGATGGTTTGCCGCATCCGCTTGGTGAGCAACGCGTTGAATTCGCGCAGCCATTTTTCGTATTCAGCGGGATCGGTCTGAATGTGGCGGGATTCTATTTTGTCGCCAAAATGCAGCACCACGCGCTTGTTGGTACCCCGGAAATGCTCGTAGGTAAGGCCCGTGGGTAGTACAGCCATCGAATGCAGTGCTGCGTCGTCGCCATACCAGGCCTGGTAGGCCATGCGGGCGGTACCTTTGCCCAGAGGACGCAGATTCCACTCGTTCACACAGATGCCTTCCGAAAAAATGATCACCGTGCCGTTGCGCTTCATTACCGAAAAGCATTCCTCCACGGTCGCATCTATTTTTCTTAAATTCTCCCGCCCTTCCGAACCCCGGAAAACAGGAATCAGATTGATTGCCCGCAGCCAGTAGGCCGCTTGTGATTTGCGGAACACATCGCCCCGGGTAAGTGTATAGATCGGCTGTGACAATACTGCCCCAATCACGACGGCATCGAAAAAAGAGCCGGAATGATTGGAGGCCAGCAGCACAGGTTGTCGCTCAGGGACGGCACCCAGGTTAATTACACAAAGTTTTCGCAAAAAAAGGGGTAAGCCCAGCCGTACGAGGAAACGGGAAAAATAGAAGAACAAGCGAAATGAGGGTTAATATTGAAATAAAGCAACCAAACTACGGTTTTTTAACGTATGTTTAAAAAGGATTCACGCCAATTTTAATGTCCTCTCCTTTTCGATCACTCTAAAAACTCCGTATTGTATGAAAACCTATTATGATCCCGAAGACCTCAAAAAGTTTGGCCAAATCGCTGAGTTTCAGAAACCACTGGCCGATAAGTTTTTTGCCTATTACGGTGAGGTATTTGCGGAAGGGGCATTAACCGCCCGCGAGAAATCGCTCATTGCTCTGGCCGTAGCCCATACCGTACAATGCCCCTACTGCATCGATGCCTACGCGGTGGACACGTTGGAAAAAGGCTGTACCGAAGAAGAAATGATGGAGGCCGTGCACGTGGCTGCCGCCATTCGCAGCGGTGCTTCCTTGGTACATGGCGTGCAGATGATGAATAAAGTGAAAGAACTGTCCATGTGAAAAGGATCATCGGATCGTTGACTTTCGACGTTTGATCATCTGGTCATACACCATCTGATTGAATTTACCTGATCGAAAACCGAACGTCGTATAAATCCTATTTTCAATTAACCCCGCCAAATGAAGAGCTTACACGCCCTACATCACCAGCTTTCGGATACGGCTACCCAAATCGAGATTCTCGAAGAAGGTGTCGGTCAGAAACTGAACCTCCCGCTGTTTCAGGAAAAAATGGCGACAGCAAACCTGTTCCCGCTCAAGCCTACCCAACTCGAGATCTTTCAGGTCAATCTGGGATATATGTGCAACCAGGTATGCAAGCACTGCCACGTAGACGCCGGACCCGACCGTAAGGAAATCATGACCCGCGAAACCATGGAGCAATGCCTGCGCGCCCTGGCCGAGTCGGATATTCCGACGGTGGACATGACGGGCGGCGCGCCTGAAATGAACCCGCACTTCCGCTGGTTTGTGGAACAATGCCACGCCCTGGGACGACATGTGATGGTACGCTGCAATCTGACGATCATTGTCGCCAACCCCAAGTACCACGACCTACCCGAGTTCTACCGCGACCACGGCGTGGAGGTAGTGAGCTCGCTCCCTTTCTACAATGCCGACAAAACCGACCGTCAGCGCGGTACGGGTGTGTTTAAGGATTCGGTGCGGGCCTTGAAAATGCTGAACGCCGTGGGCTACGGCATGGAAGGTACCGGGTTAAAACTCAACTTGGTTTATAATCCGGCCGGGGCTTTCCTGCCCGGCAGCCAGGAGAGTCTGAAGCGTCAGTTCAAGCGCGTACTGCGCGATGAATTCGAAATCGAGTTCAACGATTTGTACGCCATTACCAACATTCCCATCAGCCGCTACCTCGACTACCTGATTTCGTCGGGCAATTTCGAGGGGTACATGGAGAAACTGGTCAATTCTTTCAACCCTGCCGCCGCGCAGGGCGTCATGTGCCGCAACACCATTTCGGTCAGCTGGGACGGGTACCTGTTCGACTGCGACTTCAACCAGATGCTCGAGCTGCCCGTGGCCTCACCCGCCCACCAGCACATCCGCGATTTTAACGCCCGCGCTTTGGCCGAGCGCGACATCGTCCTCAACCAGCACTGCTACGGCTGCACCGCCGGTGCGGGATCAAGTTGTGGCGGAGCGACAGCGTAAGTGATCTGATATTTTTGAAGGTGTAATCCCCGGGAAGAATCTTTTTCGGGGATTTTTAGTATTACGCTATGGGGTACCTTTACGGCTCATCCTACCAGGACTCTTGCAGCCTAGGTACAAAAAGGCTAACTTCCGCCCCTTAAGAACCAACGACCCTTTCTCCTGATGAAAAAATTCCTCCTCTGGACGGGCGGCCTCGTGGCCATGCTGGCCGTGGGCTACGCTGCGGGACCCGACGTACCCGACGCCGAGCTAGACCCTAACCTACCGACCGTCACACAGAATCCTACGGAACTCGAGGCCGAAATCAATCGCTCCGAAGCCGCCATTCCCGATCTAAAGCCCGACAACGAAGCCCGCATCGTGTGGGCTGATACTGCAAATAAGCAGAAAACACCGTACTGCATCGTCTACATTCACGGTTTCGGGGCAAGCTGGGCGGAGGGCGATCCAGTTCATAAGAATTTGGCGGCAAGGTACGGAGCGAATCTATACCTGGCGCGCATGCATGATGCGGGCATCAGCGACCCCGACGCCTTCGACGACCTGACGCCCGAGAATTTCGTGGCCGGGGCCAAACGCGCCCTGGCCATCGGCAAAGCGCTCGGCGACAGCGTGATCGTGATCGGTACCTCAGCGGGTGGGTTACTGACGGTGTACCTGGCCGCCACGCATCCCGAAATCAAGGGCATCGTGCTGTACTCACCCTGCATGGCGGTGTATAATTCCACACTCAAGCTAGCTACCCGGCCTTGGGGGCAGCAGATTCTAAGCGGTGCTGTGGGTGAACACCGCGTCAGCGAATATGAGCCGGAGCGGAGCAACTACTGGCTTAAAAGTTATAGTACTCATGGCCTGATGACCCTGCAACAGACCATGGATGCCGTATCACGGCCAGAGGTGTACGAGAAAATAAAAATGCCGGTGTTCCTGGGCTACTATTACAAAAACGACGACGAGCAGGATAAGGTCGTTTCCGTGTCGGCTATGAAGGAAATGTTTCCCCTGCTGGGTACCCCCGACAGCCTGAAAGTTGAACGCGCTTTTCCCGAAAGCGGCAACCACGTCATTGCCTCGCGCCTTACTTCGCAGGATTGGAAGGGTGTGCAGTACGCCACCGAGCAATTTTTTGATAAAGTACTGAAAATGGAACCCGTAGGTACCTCTCGCTAAATTTGATCCATGAAAAGTACCCTCCGTGAAGCTCAGGCTCTGCTCACTGCCCAAAATCGATTTGCGGAGGTACTCCGGCACGGCAGTATGTCGGTCGAATGGTACGCGCCCATCGGCCACGATCCGCAGCAGCCGCACGAGCAGGATGAACTATATGTCGTGGTCAGTGGCTCTGGTTCATTCCTGAATGGAGAAGTGACGCAGCCCTTCGGCCCGGGCGATGTACTGTTTGTTCCGGCGGGGGTAGAACACCGCTTTCTGGATTTCACTCCTGACTTCGGAACGTGGGTTATTTTCTATGGTCCCCAGGGTGGAGAGAAAGGACAGGAGTAGTTTTCCCTACCAAAAAGCCTTTACTTTGCAGTCGGATTAAGGCCCGAAAAAGGCACGGAACCTAGTGGCTCATCATTCATCATTCATAACTCATTATTAAGAATACATGGCTTACGGCTTACTTAAAGGAAAAAAAGGAATTATATCCGGGGCATTGGACGAAAACTCCATTGCCTGGAAAGTGGCTTTGAAAGCGAAGGAAGAAGGCGCTACCTTCACCCTTACGAATGCTCCCATCGCTATGCGCATGGGCGCTATCAACCAACTGGCCGAACAGTGCGATGCTAAGGTGATTCCGGCCGACGCCACCGTGGTGGAGGATCTGGAAAAACTGTACACCGAATCGATGGATGTGTTGGGTGGCAAAGTGGATTTTGTGCTGCACTCCATCGGGATGAGCCCCAACGTGCGGAAGGGGCGCGAGTACAACAACCTTAACTACGACTGGTACATGAAGAGCGTGGACGTGTCGGCGATGTCACTCCATAAGTTCCTGCAATCGGCCGAAAAGCTGGATGCCATCAACGAATGGGGATCGGTCGTGGCGCTGTCGTACATTGCGGCTCAGCGGGCGTTTCCATTTTATAACGACATGGCCGATGCCAAGGCTATTCTGGAAAGCATCGCCCGTAGCTACGGCTACCGTTACGCCAAATCCAAGAAGGTACGGGTCAACACCATTTCGCAGTCACCTACCCCTACTACCGCGGGCACGGGCATTGGGGGCTTTGACTCCTTCTTTGAATTTGCCGAAAAGATGAGTCCGCTCGGAAACGCCACCGCCGACGACTGCGCCAACTACGTGATTACGCTGTTCTCCGACCTGACCCGCATGGTCACGATGCAGAACCTCTATCACGACGGGGGCTACTCGACCACCGGAATTTCCGAAGAACTGATGGCGATGATTCAGGGAAAACAGCAGTAGCCCGATCCCTTAATCTTTTGATTAAATTATTGAAAAGCCCCGCCAAAAGGTGGGGCTTTTTCGTTTTCTGTATGGCCTGAACCCCGGCAAATCAAATACTATTCAGTCCGTTCGTCCGTTTGGCATTGTAGATTCGCGAGCCGACCCGTAGTTTTGTCATCATCAACGCTAACCTGCTGTACGCATGAAGTTTCCCTCTTTTCCACCACTCTTTGTTTTGCTTGTTTTGGCGTGTCTGGTTTCCGCCTGTAATTTTTTTACGACCGAGCAAACCACCACTTTACCCGATGCACCCGTTCATACGCTCATTTTTCTGGACAAAACCCAGAGCGTCAACGTCAATCAGAACTTCGTCCAGGCCAAATACCGCCAGGCGCTGAACGAGCTTGTGGTAAACAATATGAAGAACAAAGGCGACAAGCTGGAAGTATACTTTATTCACGAGAACACATCCAAAGCCAGAGCGCTTTCCTTAACCGTACACTCTGAAAAAGAAGGGCTTGAAAACGCCAATGCCACCGATCGTGAAGCAATCGAAACGGCTTTTCAGATGGCTCTGCAACGCGAACAAGGGGTTTTTCTCAGGCAGGTACTTTCCAAGCTCAACCAGCAGAACACAGGTACCTCCAACCAAGCCACGGATATTTGGGCGAGCCTGCCTATCATCGCTAAAGCGGCCCAGGATGGGGCGCAGGTACGGGTATACTACTTCAGCGATATGATCGAGAGTGTAAAGGGCTCCGACCGTCGTGATTTCCATCACCTACCCCCTGTCGACGATGCACAAGCCGAAGCCTGGGCCAAAGCCGACGCTAAAAAAATGGAGCAATACGCCCTAGGTACCCCCGAAGTCACGGTCGTGTCGCCCTTTGAACCTACCGCCTCCACCAAAGAAAACAACCCCCACGTAGCTACCTACTGGCAGACGCTCTTTCAGGAGTTGGGCGCTATGAGCGTAGAGGAGTTATGATAGGGTACCTTTGAGGCAGGTTCAGCCCGGCCGGATAGACAAAGGCGGCGTTGGCCAGGAAGGGAAGCCCAGCAAGTGCGCATTCGAAACTTCTGCGGTGCCAGCCAAACGGCGCATTAAGGGATCGGAATATTTTAAGAAAAAGCAGGTAGATCTAACTGCTTTGCTTCGCGTCAGGTAGGGTCAAGCCGGAAAATAGGGTCAGGGCTAACAGGCTCATGAGTACCAGCCTTACCAGGCTCAACGTTTCCCATAATGAAGCCCGTGCGGTAAGGGATGGATTTGCTGCTTCGGCCAGCGGAGTGCCGACGATCTCCATAAGCTCAGGGACAAAATAAAGCGATGTAGCCAGCAGGATAACCAGGTACCCTGAAAACGGTATCAGAATTGCCCTTCTTCGATCCGTTTTCCAATGAACTACCAGAAGGATGATGAATAGCACAAGAGTAACGGGATGAATAAGCATCCAAAAGGCACCGGCATCTAATCCGTATTCTCCCTGGAACATCGTCAGGGAAAGCGGAGGAGCCGCACTCCATTGAGGTACCACGGCCAGATGTTCGTAGGTTCCTGCGCCAATTACAATAGCAAAAGACAGGCAGGTAAGGCTGTAAAGCAGGGTTTTGTAGTTCATAAAGGATGTATTGTGTTAGATCTTTTATCGGAAATTTTTGCCAGTACCCTTGGTATGAGCCGCATAGAATTCTGCGCTGGCACAAACTCCTGCCGGTACTTATTGATCAGGAACGACGTGTATATAACTCCGTTCAGGTTTTGGCAGACTGGCAGCTTATCCTGTCGTCCGTGGTGTGGGTAATGGTGTACAATTCCTGGATAACAAGTTGAAAATCAATTTTCATTTTGTATTTTTAAGGATAAAGGAAGCGATTGGACGTGGTGATATATTGGAAAAAACGGACAATTTGTTCTATGAAGAATGAAATCTTTTCTCCTCCCCGGCACTTACAGTCTTTTATCAAAAGGTACATCCGGCATCAGGTCAGCCATGAAGAAAGGTGCCTGATTTTCCCCGCCGGGCGCCTCTGCCTGCCTGATCTCACAACAGGCATGGCCATTCACCTTGCCCACAAAAGGCATTGGCGCATCAGGCCCGATGGTGCCGTGATGGATCAGCCCCTGTTCAATGCCAGAGGGTACTACAAAGAACCTATCGTGTACAATACCGATACCGGCGTGGACATCCTGGCTATCGAATTCACTCCCCTCGGCATGAGCGCGGCCTTCGGAGAGGCGTGTGAAGAGCTGAATAACTATACGGTGGATGCGGGACAGTTCTTTCCGTCGGAAATCGCCCGCCTGGAAGACGTACTTCTATCGGAAGCCGAAACGGCCGTGAAAGTCAGCAGCCTGAACCATTTTTTTACGGAACTGATCCGGCCCAAAGCCGAAGTCCGGCGTGCCGCCAATCTTCTCGGTGCCGTAGAAAATTACAGGGGTTTATTATCGGTGCGTGACTTGGCCCGGGAGTTGTGTATGTGCGAGAGAACCCTCAATCGCTTTTTCCACGAATACGTAGGATTGAGCCCCAAACTGTATCTGAGGCTATCCAGGTACCGGCGGGCGCTAGAACAGATTAAGTCTCAGGAAGACAAAAGCTGGTCAGAAATCAGCTACCAGCATCAATACTACGATCAGGCTCATTTTATCAATGAGATTAAAAAATTTACCGGAAAAACACCTTCCGAGATCCGGAATGCTCCAGGTTTGCTGCTGTAATATCAGAAATGAATCAAGGGGTACGAGCAGTACTACTTTACTCCTTCCGCGCCCCCACTTGAAACCGCCCCGGAATGGCACGGTAGGCAATGGGCTGTAGGGGTGTCAGCCCCACCGCCCGTTGCCAGGCGTTGATCTCGGCCATCGACCAGTTGCCCGAGGTACTTGTCAGGCCAAAGAATAGGTCGGTGCTGCTGCCTACCAGTTCGGGAGCTGCCGCCGGGTCAGGGCGAATGAATTCGTTGATGATGAATACCCCGCCGGGCCGGAGTGCTTTTGCTACTTTTTGGGCCACGAGCTTGTTCTGTTCTTCAGTAAAATGGTGCGCTACACTCGACATCAGAACCAGGTCATAGGTACCCTCCGGCAATGAATCGTTCAGGATGTTACCTACCTGATGAACCACGTGGTCGCCCATGTTTTGCTTGGCCAGCAGCGGAGCAGCTTTTTCCACCGCCCCCGGCAAATCCAGAATCATAGAATAAAGGTGGGGGTACCTTCGGCATGTTTCCACCGAATGCAGCCCATGCGAGCCGCCAATGTCCAACATCTGGGTAGCATTTCTGGGCAGGGGTACCTTACGGGCAAACTCCTGGGCTTCGGCCACAGCGCCGCCCCACATGGCCCGCTGGTAGAGTTCCCACTCTTCGGACTGAAAGGTGTCGTGGTACTGTAACCCTTTCCCAGTCCTGAGGTACCCTCCCATCTTTTCCAACCACGGCCACACGACGCGGTTGTTGTAAATGGCCAGATCGCGCACCGTATTGGGGCTGCCGGGTAAAATCCATTTGTGGGTAAGCCGGGTGAGCGTGTATTTGCCTTGCCTATAGCGCAGGTACTTAACGGAGGCAAGTACCCCCAACAACTGGCCGGTAGGTCGTGCATTGAGTCCGCATTTTTCCGCCACCAACTCGGCCGTATCGTACCCTTCCGCAATGGCTTCAAAAACACCCGCATCCACCGCTTCCAGCACCGCCCGGCTAATTACCGGGAACACCTGGGCATGCAGTAGAGGAATGGGTACCAGGTTTAGTTTTAGCGCGACCCATTCCAGTAGGTTTTCGGGGAAAATACGGAGTTGCATCAGCCGGCCCAGTTTTCGCGGTCGAGGCTGCGGTACTGGATCGCCTCGGCCAGGTGCTCGATTCTGATGTCGTCGCTGTCGGCCAGGTCGGCAATGGTGCGGGATACTTTCAGGATGCGGTCGTAGGCACGGGCCGACAAGCCCAGTCGATCCATCGCCGTACGCAGCAAGGCACGACCCGCATCGCCAATCTCACAAATTTCCTTGACCATTTCGGGAGGCATCATGGCATTGGAATAGATTTCATTGCGGTCCTTGAACCGTTCCGTCTGTCGTTCGCGGGCTTTGATGACGCGCTCCCGGATGGCGTCGCTGCTCTCGGATTTGCGATTGGAAGAAATCTGATCGAACGAAACGGGCGTCACTTCCACGTGCAGGTCGATGCGGTCGAGCAGCGGGCCGCTGATTTTGTTGAGGTATTTCTGTACCACGCCCGGTCCGCAGACGCACTCTTTTTCGGGATGATTGTAGTAGCCACACGGACAGGGATTCATACTGGCGATCAGCATGAAATTAGACGGGAATTCTACGGCCATCTTGGCTCGCGAAATACTGACCTTACGCTCTTCCAGCGGCTGCCGCATCACTTCCAGCACGGTGCGCTTGAACTCGGGCAGCTCGTCCAGAAAAAGTACCCCGTTGTGCGCCAGGGAGATTTCGCCCGGCTGCGGAAAACTGCCGCCCCCGACGAGCGCCGCGTCGCTGATGGAGTGGTGCGGGGCACGGAAAGGGCGGCGGGAAATCAGGGTAGAGCGTGCGCCCAGTTTTCCGGCTACCGAATGGATTTTTGTCGTTTCCAGCGCCTCTTGCAGCGACAGCGGCGGCAGAATGGACGGAAGCCGCTTGGCCAGCATGGTTTTACCCGCGCCGGGCGGACCGATCATAATGGCATTATGTCCCCCGGCGGCCGTAATTTCCAATGCCCGCTTGATGTTTTCCTGTCCTTGCACGTGCGAGAAATCGGCCTCGTAGTCGTTGACGGTATTCATAAAAATATCGCGGGTATCTACCACCAGCGGTTCAATGTCGCGCTTGCCCTCGAAAAACTCCACGGCCTCCTGCATCGTCTGGACACCGATCACATCCAGTTTGTTAACGATAGCGGCCTCAGGAGCGTTTTCGGTCGGTAGGATAAAACCCTTCTTGCCCTGTCTGCGAGCCTCGATGGCAATGGGGAGTACTCCTTTGATGGGCCGCAGATTACCATCGAGCGACAATTCACCCATGATCACATAGTCTTCCAGATTCCGTTCGCATTTGATCTGTTCCGAGGATTCCAGTACGCACAGTGCAATGGGTAGGTCGTAGGCCGAGCCTTCCTTCCGCACGTCGGCAGGGGCCAAATTGACCACCACCTTCTGGCGGGGCATCCGATAGCCGGAGAATTTAAGGGAAGCTTCCACACGCTGCTCGCTTTCCTTGACGGCACTATCGGCCAGACCTACCATGAAGAAACGTAGTCCCTGACTGACCGTGACTTCGATGGTAATCATCGAAGCATTGACGCCATAAACCGCACCGCCGAAGGTTTTGGAAAGCATAAGGTGTAGAAGAAAATTGATTAGGGGTACCTGCAAAAATAGAACAATTTATGGCAATCCCGCGAAAGTTTACAAACGGGCGTTACGGGGTCTCAGGCAGCGACGAGAGCCTGAAACTAGGTACCTTGCCGGTATACGCTACGACTTGTCCCGCAAATCCGACAGGACGATCACAATCCCGGCCATACTCGAAACCACGAATAAAATAGTGGCGATCAAAGTCAGGTACCCGCCCGACGGTGTCGGAGCCTGTTCACTGGCAACGTAAAAATTATTCTTGAGCAACAGCCAGAGCAGATTTCCCACGCCCAGCAATAGCATGAGAATGTAGACGACCAGACTTAGTTTCGCTTTCTGTGGTGATTTTTTCATGGTTCAAGCATCTCCAAAGGAGGTCTGGAACATTTACCTATGAATAAAATACATTCCAAAGGTACATCATTGCGGCTACTTCATTTCGCAATCCTCCTTTCAGGTTTTTGAAAGACATCTTCAAAGAAAGGATGGGAGTCCCCATTGCTGGAAACTCCCATCTTTGTTGTGCACCTACCTTGCTTGATACGACCTACCCCACGATCGAAGTAGAGAACGGCTGGTTATAGTGCCGCTTGCCGGTGTTTTTGTAAAGTGCATTCGCGACTGCGCCAAACACGGGAGGAAAGGGCGGCTCGCCCAGCCCGGTTGGGTCGATGTCATTTTCCACAAAGTGCACCTCGATCTTCTGAGGGGCTTCATTGTGACGGATGATGCGGTAGTTATTGAAGTTTGTTTGCTCGGCCGAGCCGTTCTTATGGGTCAGAGCGCCATACAATGCGTTGCCGATTCCGTCGACCACCGCGCCCTGCACCATATTTTTGGCGGAATCTGGGTTTACCACGATGCCGCAGTCCATGGCACTGAACACACGCTCTACATAGGGCTGCCCGTCCCGCGTCACCATATCGACCACATGGGCCGCGTAGGAGTTATGGCAGAAATACGCGGCAACCCCACGGTTGTACTTTTCATTTCCTTCCTTGTTCCAATTCGACTTGTCCCGCACCAATGTCAGTACACCGGCGTAGCGGTCGGGATCGTATTCATTGTTTTTACCAACCGGATTTTCCTTGGCCCGTTTCAAGAGTTCGAGCCTGAATTCGATCGGGTCTTTGCCCATGGCCTCGGCCAGTTCGTCCAGAAACGACTGCTCGGCGGCGGCGTTGAAGTTGGAGCGTGGTGCCCGGAAGGCCCCGATGGTTATATTGGACGGAATCTCCCATCCTTCGGCCAGGTAGTTGTCCACCGCCCCGGCGGGGAACCGATTGGCGTGTATGGGATGCTCCGGTATCCCGCCCCCTTTCACATGGAAAGCAATTAGGTTTTTATCGGCATCCAAAGCGGCCCGGTACGTGGCCGTGTACATGGGGCGGTAGATCCCATAAGTCATGTCATCTTCCCGCGAGTAGATCAGTTTGACCGGCGCTTTGACCTGTTTGGAAATCAACGCCGCTTCGTAAATATATTGGCCGTAGGCTCTCCGACCAAAACCTCCCCCCATCCGGGTCATTTGAATTTCAATCTTATCGGCTGGCAGGTTCAGCAATTTTGACAGTGTAGGTTCTACCCAACCCGGTGCCTGCAATGGCCCGGCCAGCACCGCTTTTTCATCCGTCACATCGGCGAAGAAATTCATCGGCTCCATGCAGTTATGGGCCAAAAACGGCGCGTTGTAGGTACGTTCGATCACCTGAGCCGCATTTTTGAAGGCCGTTTCGGGATCGCCGTCTTTTCTTAACTGTTGCGCTGGTTTCTGGGCATACTCCTGCATTTTTTTAAGCTGGGCGCTGGTGCTTTCAATTCCGCCCGGCACAATAACCTCCCTTTTACCGCCCCGCCCCATCATAAAATCCTTGGTATCGCCGGCAGGCTCCCACTGAGCCACCAGCTTTTTGCGGGCACTCATTACTTCCCAGGTGGTAGCGCCCACTACGACCAACAAATCGTTGAACGTGCGGGTATCGAAACCGCCCTGCTCGAAACCTTCTTCATACAATTTCATTCGGAAAACATCCTTGATGCCCGGCATTTTGAGCGTTTGCGAAGCATCGAACGATTTGAGCTTCATCCCGAAGGCCGGCGGATGCTGAATCATGGCGATCAGCATGCCGTCAGCCCGGTAATCCAACCCAAAGAGGGGCTTACCGGTGACTATTTTTTGGCCTTCAACGTTTTTCTTCGATTTCCGTACGATCGAAAAGCCTTTGGGGGATTTTAGGATGATTTCTTTGGGTACCGCCAGGGTAGCTGCCTTGCCTGCCATTTCGCCATATTTCGCTGACTTGCTGCTGGAATGATGCAATACACCGGCTTCGGCCGTAACTTCACCGACAGGTACCCCCCAGGTTTGGGCGGCGGCTTCGCACAGCATTTGTCGGGCGGCAGCCCCTGCTTCCCGAAGTGGCTTCCAATACATCCTGACCGAATTGCTCCCCCCCGTAAATTGGGGTCCTAATTTCGTGTTGTCGTGCGGCCCCATTTCCACCACCACATCTTTCCAGTCCACGTCCAGTTCCTCGGCGATGATCATCGGGAGGGAAGTCATGACGTTCTGCCCGAACTCAGGGTTTGGGCACATGATTTTGATGACGTTATCGGGTGTGATTTTGATGTAGCCCGTGAGTTCTGACCACTGCTCGGGTAGGTTCAGCTCCACCATTTTTTCGGCGGCCTTCGCACTTGACAGCCAGCTAAAGCTGAGCATCAGCCCGCCACCGGCCAGCGCCGACGACTTCAGAAAGGACCGCCTATTATAAGTTGTTTTTGTATTTTCCATGAGTCGATAGTTCGATTAAGGTTAAGGAATGACCGCCGGGATGGCTATGATTTGGCGGCGGTTTTGATCGCCTCCCGGATGCGCAAATAGGTACCACAGCGGCAGATGTTGCCACTCATGGCCGAGTCGATGTCCTCATCGCTGGGAGTAGGGTTGCCCTTCAGTAGTGCTGCCGCGCTCATGATCTGGCCGCTCTGGCAGTAGCCGCATTGGGCCACGTCGTGTTCGAGCCAAGCCTGCTGCACCGGATGGTCGCCCTTTTCAGATAAGCCTTCAATGGTAGTGACGGCCTCATCGCCCACCGCCGAAACGGGCAGCTGGCAGGACCGTACCGCCGTGCTGTTCAGGTGTACCGTGCAGGCGCCACACTGGGCAATACCGCATCCGTACTTGGTGCCGGGCAGGTCGAGGTGATCGCGCAGGACCCACAGCAGCGGGGTGGCCGGGTCTGCTTCGACGGAGCGGGTTTTTCCGTTGATTTTCAGATTATATTGAGCCATATCTTTGGTTTTTGAATTGTGTAAAATACAAAAAAAATGGAAAAGGGTAGTTAATGCCTATCAAACCAAAGCCTACGGAATTCAAACAATTGACATCCTTCGGCAGGTACCTGCGCAAATGGGATGGATCAATTATCATGGAACTCCGAAGCGACGGTTCGCCTGTATTCGTTGGGCGATTGCCCGGCTCTTTCCTTAAAAAAGCGGCTGAAATGCTGAGGGTACTTAAAGCCCAGTTCAAAGGCTACTTCATTAATGGTTTTGCTCCGGTCAAAGATCCTTTCCTTGGCAATCTCCATCAGTCTGGACTGGATATATTCCTGGGCGGAACGGCCCGTTTCTTTTTTTACCAGATCGCCAAAGTAATTGGCCGATAGATTTAACTGATCAGCGCACCAGGCCACGGAAGGCAAACCAATGGTTTGTGGTTTATCGGTCCGAAAATACCCGTTCAATAAATCTTCAAAGCTTTCCAAGGTACCCTGATGTACGTTGTCGCGGGTGATGAACTGGCGGTCGTAAAAACGGATGCAGTAGTTCAGAAACAATTCGATGTTGGATACGATCAATCTTTTGCTGTGCTTGTCGACGCCCTGCTCCAATTCGTATTCGATTTTCGAAAAGCACTCCAATACCAATCGCTTTTCCCGCTCCGACAAGTGAAGAGCTTCATTGGACTGATAACCGAAGAATGTATAGTCTTGCATGTGGCCACCCAAGGCGGTGCCGTACAGCAGATCGGGATGAAAAACCAGCGCGAAGCCTTTGGGTTGATACGTCTTACCGTTGCTGTCAACGCTAACTACCTGCCCCGGTCCAATGAATACCAAGGTACCCTCCTGGTAGTCGTAGGTATGCCGCCCGTACCTCAGGTCCCCGCATTTCACCTCCTTTAGAAATACCGTATAAAAGCCAAAGTACATATTGGAAGCTTGCCTCGGGCTGGCCTTCGACAGATCCACGACACTCACCAGCGGATGCAGCGTTTCGTTGTTGTTGAAGGTATTATAGTCGTTGATTGTCTCGAACCGATGTAGGTTATCCATAAACATATTTGAATTAACTAATTCAAAGTTAACGCTTTATTCATTACTTGATGGTTGAGCCACCCCGAATCAGTAATCTTGGTAGAACAATCCGTAATCTGTATAAGGTAGGGATAAACAATAGGTAGGACCTTTGCAATGAAGTCTTCGGTGTACGAAGACAAGAGTATTCTTCAACTCTTCTTAAAACACATTCATTATATGCAAAAGCGAACATTAGGTACCAGCGGCCTAGAAGTATCGGCGCTGGGTTTGGGTTGTATGGGACTTAGCTTTGGCTACGGTCCTGCTACCGAAAAGCAAGAGGCGATAAAGCTCATTCGGACGGCTTTTGAACAGGGCATTACCTTTTTTGATACCGCTGAAGTCTACGGACCTTTCACTAACGAAGAGCTGCTCGGCGAAGCGGTGGCCTCCTTCCGGGATCAGGTAGTTTTGGCTACTAAGTTTGGATTCAGACTGGAAAATGGAAAATCAACGGGTGTGGATAGCCGACCCGAAAACATAAGAGCCGTGGCCGAAGCCTCTCTATTACGCTTGAAAACCGACATCATTGACCTATTCTACCAGCACCGGGTAGATCCCAATGTACCGATTGAAGAAGTAGCCGGGGCCGTGAAGGATTTGATTCAGGAAGGCAAGGTCAAGCACTTTGGGTTGTCCGAAGCCGGTGTCGGCACCATCCGCCGGGCCCACGCGATTCAGCCTGTTGCGGCCCTGCAGAGCGAGTACTCGCTCTGGTGGCGGGAACCCGAACAAGAGATACTACCAACGCTGGAAGAGCTGGGCATTGGCTTTGTGCCCTTCAGCCCGTTGGGCAGAGGCTTCCTGACCGGGAAAATCGACGCCAGTACCTCCTTCGACAAAACCGATTTCCGCAACACCGTACCCCGTTTCTCGGAGGAAAACCGGAAATCTAACCAAGCATTGGTAGATTTGCTGGGCAGAATGGCCGAAGAAAAAGGAGCCACCGGAACCACGGCCACCCCCGCCCAGATAGCCCTCGCCTGGCTGCTGGCGCAAAAGCCTTGGATCGTGCCGATTCCGGGTACCACCAAGGTACACCGCCTGGAAGAAAATATGGGTTCCGTTCATATTACCCTTAATGCAGGTGACCTCCATGCCATCGATGAGGCTCTGGCAAAGATTGATATACAGGGAGAGCGTTATCCCGAGCAGGCGCAAAAAATGATTGACCGGTAGACAGAAACTACTTTTATGTCATGATACACTTCAAAGCAAAGCGAGCTACCGATACTAGTAGCTCGCTTTGCTTTTTTAGAATTTGACTGCCCTACTATCGAAGAAGCGAATGGCTGATTATAGAATTACTTGCCGGTAGCTTTGTTCAGGGCATTGGCCAAAGATGCGAAAACCGGTAGATAAGCGGGTTTGCCCATGCCCGTGGGGCCGATTTCGTTCTGTCCAAAATCCACCCTGATTTCGGAGCAAATAGTAGGTGCTTTATAGTACCTCTTGTGTCCCGGGCCAGTAAGGGTACCTAACAAATTTACAACATAATCAGCAACTTAGACGAGGGCGTTATGGCTCATCCTTTATTTTGGTAGGTAAATCAGTGATTTGTATACGCGTCGTTGGCAGGGTACCTTACAGATGCATCGGAATAGAAATGTACCTCTACTCATCAGAAATGATGTGTGGTACGTTAATTTCGTGGGACGTCGCTTTCCGGTGGCCTGTTTCAATACACTTGTTTTTGCATGAGCATGGAATTTTTCGTCAATAAGCACTCGATCGTGCGGCAGATCTGGGGGAAGAGTGATACCATCCTTTTCATATTTGCCGGAGCATCGGCCGAGTTTGCACTCAGCAAGGCCGTAGACTGGCTTTACTTTACCGGACGCCTACCCAGCGATCCCCTGGGCAGGCTTTTCTCGACGGTTTCGTACGCCCGGGTTATTGTGTTTTCTGAGCGACAAGCCGCCCTGCGCGCGATCGATACCATGGCGGCCATCCATGCCGGCGTAGAAGCAAAGCGCGGGATGAGCATACCCGACTGGGCCTACCGGGATGTGCTCTTCATGCTCATCGACTACTCGATCCGGTCGTTTGAAGTGCTGGAACGGCAACTGAGCAAGGTCGAGAAGCAGGAAGTCTTCGATGTCTTCTACAGGGTAGGTAGCCGCATGGCGTTAAAGGATCTCCCCCTAACTTTCGACGCCTGGGAAACTATGCGCCACGAACATCTGCACCAGAACCTACAGCACAGCCACTACACGGCTGATCTGTTCAGCCAGTACCGAAAACATCTGGGCGCGGTGCGTTACAGGCTTTTGCTGGAAGCACAGATTCTGGTGGTACCGCCAAGGGTGCGCCAGTTACTCGGCTTCCGGAAAATCTCCCTCTTAAACCCTCTGCTTGGCGTTTATAAATTGAGCAGAAACATGAAAGTCGATTGGCTGATGAAATCCCTGATCCTGCCCCCAAAATACAAGGATGTAATCCGGGCCCTGGATCAGGTACCTGCTGGATAGCATCCACTTATGGAGGTACCCCAATCGGTTCCATCGAGCAGCCACTACCCCTCCAAGGTACCCCACTGCTGATGCATATTGAAAAGGAATCAATTTGAGCTTACGAGTGCAAGCCGTAGTGTCCACGGACGAACAGGAATGTTCGTAAGCGGACACTAATTTTTTGTATTCATTTCACAATCGGCTGATAATCAATTAAAAACCATTCTGGCACAGCGTTGGTAAATGAATAGACAGGAAGCAGTCGGAGAAACCTACCTCTTCTTTCTGTTCCTGAAAAACTATTTAACGTACCAATTTTATCAAAACCAGTAAAAAAAAAAGCCATGAAAACTGTAAAACACATCCTGACCGCCACCATGTTCGGCCTTTTCCTGAACCTGACCGGAACCGCCCACGCTGCTGATTCCCGGACGGATTCATCCACCGCCCAGCCCGAAAAAGCTTCCTTCCAGGTAGCCATGTATCAGGTGATCAATTCCTTGAAAATGAACGTACGGATCGAAAAAAAGGGAGCCGAAAAGATTACTGTCAAAATCTTCGACAAGCAGGGTATCGTCCTGTACACGGATATTCTTGGCAAAAAGCAGCACAAGTATGCCCGCACCCTGAATCTATCCGAATTGGGGGACGGCGAGTACAGTCTGGTGGTCTCAAACGGCACTGAGGAGGTGGTGAAAGAATTGCGTCTTTCCACCAAAGAACTCTACCAAATGCCCGAGCGGCTACTGGTAGCCGCAAACTAGTTGCACAGGTACCTGCCCAGGCAGGATGCACAAAGAAAACAACCGCCAAAAGCGTCCATGCTTTGGCGGTTGTTTTTGTTTGGGCCGGTTAGCCGGACTGTTAGCTGTGTTTTGGTAAACAGATTTTTTAAGTCGAGCCTGGGTACCGTCAAAAGGAACCTTAGTAAGGTCAGATTTCCTCAATGGCTTTGAGGAAGCGTTTGCTTAGTTTTGAGATATCACGAGGTATGCGCTTTGTATTGACATTATTCCAATAAAACATGCTGACCCTGAAAAATAACGCTACGGTCAAGTACCCAGTCCCTATCCTGCACAGGCCAGCTGCGCTACCTGGAAGGACGGGCCCTTTCGGGACGCAGGGCGATGAAAAAGGCAAAACGATGCAAAAGCAAATTCTGAAATCGTAGCTGGGGGAGTAAGAAGATGTAGGTTGGTAGCGATGATCTGAGTTTTCCTTTTTTGTTCAGAATTTCAAGCGTCACTTCCAACCATTTTTCCTTTGTAGCTATCCTGAGGAAACAGGTTCAATCCCATCGTATCCAATTTTCCTTCAAGCCATGCAAAAGCTTCTATCCATTTTGTTACTGCAACTGCCGCTTTTTGTTTGTTATGGGCAAAAGACAGAAATTTCTGTTCAAATACATTCTGGTTTTTCTACCTATGGAGGAAAATCGGCTACTGCTACTCCATCCGTTTTTATAAATGACACGGGTCCCCCCTTTTACTTGATTGATTCTCCCTATGGCAAAAAAAGTGAATTTCCTTACGGATTTGCCCTACAAGCGCAGCGTCTATCAAGTAAAAATTTGCTTTTGGGTATAAGAATGGGGTACGATAGGTTCTCGACTATTTCTCATTTTGACAGCTATGGAGCCATGGGAGGTAGGTCGAGCGTTGAGGATGGAGAAGTCAATCTACAAACCGATTTGTTATGGGCGAATCCGTATTTTGGCTATCGTTTGCCAGTCAAAAATGTTCGCCTAGATATAACGGCTGGCTTCAATGTAGGATCAATATTGAAAAGTACCTACATCGTCAGTTATGAAAATCAATCCGATTTTTTTGAGAAGCAGGTAGATAATTACCGCATCAATACCAAAATGGATTTCGGCCCGACCGCCGGAGTATCCGCTGAATATAAAATGGTTGGGATACAGGCATCTTACTGCTACGGTCTGGTCAACTACATGAGGGGGTTGGAATACTTGCCCAACGCTCAGGCTTGGGTTTACTCGCGTTATTTGCGATTGGGGATGTCCTATAGGGTTAAGTAAAATACCGCATCCATTTTCCTTGAACTTTGTATTCCATAGGCAGTAGGTTTCAGGCTGGTAGCTTCGATTTCAAATTTATGGAAAATAAAACTTGCCTGTCCTGGATGGTACCAGGGAGCCAGACTACTGAAGTAAACTAGGCGAGGCCGCAGTTAAAGACTGCTATCTATGGTCTATACGCAATCTTCCTTGGGAAGACATACGCACAACGCCAATCACTACGAACTACGGGTTTTATATTCGCCCAATAACGCAGATATGGGTTTTGCTACTACTCTTTTGCAGGGGAAAGCAACGCTATGCCGGAATCAGATTCACTGTTCTGTCGCTGCTCTTGCCTGAGAGCCCATGCATCCACACAGGGTGCTGTGTCGGCCGATTATCCAATATTCACTGACCCAACCACTACCAGACTATGAAAAAGGACCCAAAGATTGACTCCCGTGACGACGTGAAGCCCTCTGAGGGCGAACGCAAATACGGAAATGTAAAGTTTGCCGACCAAACCAATAAAAAGTATCCGATCGATACGCTTGAACACGTCCGGGCGGCCTGGTCGTACATCAACCACCAAGACAATGCGGCAAAATAGGATGCCGATGAGGTCAAAGTTATCAAGGACAACATCCGTAAAGCCGCACGGGAGCACGGCGTTGCTATTGAGGCGGACTGAAGGACTGCGCTTGGCGGCAGGGCCGTGTAAGGCTGAGCAACGAGTGACTTGAAGGGTGGATTTACGTCTACCAAAAATTCAGTCATGCAGTCTGACAAATATCGTAATGTTTCTCCATAAGCTTCGCGGCAAATTTCAGGCAGGCGTCGATATCTTCGGGCTCCAGCGAAGGGTATGCTTCGAGTATGTCTTCCTTGCTGTCAGCCGCGCTCAGGTATCCCAGAACTGTTTGCACCGTAATTCGGATACCTCTTATGGTGGGCTTACCATTACATAAGTCTGGATCAATAGTAATCCGGTCAGCGATGTATTCCATAGGGAATGGGTTTCAGGCTACTCGTTCGAATTTATGCAAAGATAGCGAAACTTGGGTGTCCTAAATGACATCTGGACATCCAGAAGATTATAAAGATGAGGCCATGTTTGGTTAAGATAGGGTTTTACTTTTGCGAGTATTCGCGTTTGCAACGTAGGCAGCCTTATGCGCGGATCGCACGGTCGGCCGCTGCCATTGCAAACGGGAGGTGATTCAACACTGATTCTAAATCGGGGTTAGCGAGGGGAAATGTTCTTTCATTTCCGGAGTGGCATTGGCCCGGAGGTCGAGCATCATCTGTTTTTGTTGGAGCGCAATGGGCGTTTTCCGCCACGGCGAGGTTGTGATCAATAGGGAAACATCCTAAACCAGCGATGTTCTTTTTCTTTTTCTATAAAATGCCCAATTAGAGCATGCGCCTGTGAGGGGAAATCTGTTCTTTGATGGCGAATAAGGTCCCCCCATATCGTTTTAGTGACTTCCGTACTTGGTGTTGTATCACTGCTTTTTAGATGGATTATTCTGTCTCTCAACTTTTGTAATGTATCATACCCATTCCATTCTTTTAATTTTGTAGGCGAATCTACCTTAAATATATTTGGTAGTACATCCTTTAATTTTTCATTAAGACTAATATATCTTTCGGTCTGTTCTTTTTTGTAGCTTTCTGTGAATCTATTGTCTTTCTTTTTAGGATGATAAATAAAATCTTCTGGAATGCTAGTATTTGCAAACGCTTCTATCGCTGAATAAGAGAAAATAATTTGCGTCATCATTATCTCGAAGAAATCAATCAGAACCCTTGAATTTTTTTGCCACTTATAATCCGACACTTTCATAAACAGTTCATCTTTACAGACTTCTACTACTTGTTCTCTTGCCTGCAAAGCCAAATTTAAGAATATAGCCGGGCTTGAAGGTAGAATAAAATTCAAGGTATCATCTCCTACTTTCTCTTTTGTATAAGCAATGGCTGAATTTTTAGTATATGCATTTGCCACCAGAACTCTTGGATCTTCGATAACAATACCCATTATTTCTTTGTCCAAAATATTATCTTTTTGTACTTGCTACTTTCAGCCTTTCTAACTGAGCATGCTGTACGTATATCTTCTGAAGGGAAACTACACACCAAATATAAAAAATGTCCGACAACCCCACTTAATCGTGACATCATAGATCATCCTTTCCCTATTTTTTCCCAAACAACGCCTTGAAGCATTTTGCATCGCTGTCTTCCTCGCTTTCGGTGTAGAACCGATCTAAGAAACCACCCGCGCCGCTCCAGACGGTTTGCATGATGCCGGTGAAATGTTCTTTCATTTCCGGGGTGGCATTGGCCCGGAGGTCGAGCATCATCTGTTTTTGCTGGAGCGCAACAGGCGTATTCCGCCACGGCGAGGTCGCTACATCAAGGCCCTTCATGGCAAAATAGACGGCGGTGGGGTCCGGTCGCTCGTAGTGCCAATCGCAGATCATGACATCTTTCGGAATCATATCGATGGCGCGGTAGGTGTTGTTATAACTGGCTTCCCAAAGACCAATTCCGGTCGTTTTGCCGTCGATCAGGCGGTCGCCCCAAATCCACAACCTCCTGTTTTTCAGCGCCAGATGATTGCGGATTTTGGTCAGTTCACCGGCAAATAGTTCGGCTTTGTCACGTCCCTGGCAGCGGGGACAATCTTCGTGGCCGATATAAAATACTTCGTCCATGCCGGCGTGAAAGGCATCGGCTTTGAACGCCGCGACGATCTCGTCCATGACCTCGAAAACTACCTTGTGTACGCCCGGATGCAACGGGCAATAGCTTTTGCAGTACAAGTCGTCTTCATTGGGCCACTCGTAGTTTTCGGGTAGTTGGATGCCCGGCGTTTCGTCAAATTCAGGATAGACTTCCAGTAATTTTCCAAGCGTAGAATGCCACGACTGATGCCCCAATAAATTCACCTGCGGAATGATGGCGATGTTGTGTTTTTGGCAAGCGGCCACCATTTTATCGACGTCGGCCTGCGAAAGGCCGTTTTCCTGGGCCAGTTCAGGGTGCGTTTTGTACTTGAAATTGTAATCTACCCGCAGGATGAGCGTGTTAATATTTCGGGGAGCGAGTTCTTCATTGATAAATTTCACGAACCGATCCACGTTTTCTTTTTCCGGGGCGGCAATGGCAAGACCCCGTACCGGAAAGGTGTCTTGCGCATAGGCAAACAGGGAAAACAGCACAGAAAGGACCAGCAGGGTAATTTTTTTCATCATCATAATTTTAAGCGAATGTTTATTTTGGCTAGTAAGGCGGCAAAGGCAATCATACTAAACGCCCACACGACCGAACCGAGGACCGCCAGCCAGGGCGAGTCATCCTGTTTGTAAAGTAACACCTGAAAGGGTAAAGCCCAAAGCAGGTAGTAGATTATATCGGGCGCCAGATAGGTACCCAGTGAGTTTTGACCCGCCGGTTTGAAAACTGACAGCAGACCCACCTTATTTTTTACGTCAATCACATAAAAAAGCAGGGCGAAAAGCAGCAGACTTATGCCGGTACAAAGCATGGCCCAAGTAGAAGTACCCCCAATCTTGGAAATGATAAACCACCGATGCAGCACGGCCGCCAATACAAAACTGATCACGGCCATCCCCAGGAGGTACTTCAGCAGGGTCGATGGAGTGTGTTGAAATTTCTTCAACAGAATCCCCACGACTAGGCCGGAGATCACAATCAAAGGAATGTTTCCGTCCAGAATCACGCCAACTATTGGCTTCAACGGATTCAAAAAATCGGTTAGACCTAAGCCAGAAGCTATATTCAACCCTAGGAAGGTTGTCAGTACCAGTACCGTAGCCGTAAGATTATCTTTGAAGCACAGATACGTGATGGCTGCCGCAAAGTACCCCCAACCGATCAGGCCTAAGATGCCCCACCAACTTGTCCGGATGAAGGTCGGATTTTCGGCGGTGCCGCCCCGGAATACGACCGCCAGAAAAATGAGCAGCGCGATGCCCACGTACTTCAAGTAACGGAGTTTGCTGCCTTCGGGGTAGTTGTTCCAGATCAGAAAGACCGCCACGTAGCCGGAGACGATCCAGACCGTTTTGTTGATTCCGGTGAGTTCGGCGTTGAAGTTTTCGGAGGCGTTGACCATAAAAACGCCGATAATCAACAGGCTCACCGTTCTGATGACAATGTGAGCAAGCAACTGTAGGGTAGTTTCGTTTTTCTTTTCCCGTGCCTTGAAAGCCAGCGGAATGGATACCCCCATCATAAACAGGAAACCGGGAAACACCCAGTCGGCTAAACCCATGCCGTCTACGCCTTGTGCCACATGTCCCAGCCATTGGGGGACGCCGGGAATATACAAATCATTGACGAACAGCATCAAAAAGAGGGTCAGCCCTCTCATGATGTCGATGGATAAAATTCGTTTGGTTTGGGTCATGTAAGTAGGAGAATTGGGGAGGAAAAGGGCTATTTCTTTGCCGCCGCTCGGCTAGCTTTTATCTTTCCAGATTCTCTTTGCTCAGTCGTAGTTGGAAATGACCGTAATGGGATACAGCGGAAACTTGCTATCATCTGACAAAACCGTAAAGCCCGTGCTGGCAGCTTGGGCAATGATGGTTCGATCGAACGGGTCTTTGTGATTTTCAACCGGTTGAATTTCGTAGTAACGCTGAGCGTGTTCAGGCGTAATAATCAAGATCTGTACCTCTAATTCGGTTAGACCTTGATATAGGAAAGTAGATAAAGGAATATTTAAATTGAAATCCTTGGGCTTTGTCTCATACAGTTGCGCTATTTCTATTAAGCGAAATCGCACTTAAGTACTTTATCGTATTTGGGTTTTCAAGAATTCGAGTGATCGATTTTCCTATTTTCTCAGATTTCATGTAAGCCCATATGAAGATGTGCGTATCCAAAAGATAGCTTTTCATCTTTCTATATCTTCAATAAACAACGTGTCGGATACATACCCAAGGTGCCGACCCGTACCTAGTTCGATTTTCTTCTTAGGGTCTGGCTTTCTGATCGTAGCCGCTGGTTTATTCGCTGGCTTCCTGGTAGTTTTTTTAGGTTCCTTAATCATGGAATTCACATTTTAGTTGACGTATCACTCAAACGTCCTGAACTTTCAATTGGTTGCTGGTCAATTGCTGTGACCAAATATACCAAATTATTCCTTCGCACTGAGACGTGCTGAGCCAACCTACTGCACCGTCACCTTCCCTCCCCCCGAGTAGCTCCGGTACTCGCCCTGGTACATCGCATCCGCCCCAACGGGACCGACGGTGAAAGTACCTTTCGAAATGACGCGAACCTGGTAGTAGAACGTCTGCTCGCGGGCGGTGGCGGTGGTGAAGAAATGGATGCGGTCATCTCGGATGTCGAAGTAGTCGGGCGTGGCGGCGTTTTTGATCCAGGGCATATCGCGCGGCTCGGTCAGGCGCGGGTTTTCGATCTCGAAAGCAGCGGGCAGCAGGTCGGTCACCACTACATTTTCGATGGGCAGACCGCTGGTGCTGGCCACACTCACTTTCACAACGATCAGGTCATTTTGTTTGATACTACCCGCGCTGCTGCCGTTCCGGGTCAGGTACTGCCGCCGCACGCGCAGGCCATTGTCTTCTTCTACGTAAGTGCCCGTAGCCGATTGGCCTTCGGTCTGCGAAAACCAGTACAGATCGCCTTTGCCCTGGGTTTTCACCGTTAACTTCTGGTTCAGAATATCCTTCGCCAGACTCAGTTCCTTGCCGTCGAACGTGGCGAGTTGCTTGCCCTTACTGGCGACGGTAGCCGTAACGGTAGAGCCGGAGGTACGCTGGGCAAGTTTGCCAAGCGCCAGCACGGCGAAGCCTGCTTCCTGGGTGTTGAGGTAAGAAGCCGACACCACGGCTTGGGACAACTGACGTGCCAAAGGTATAATCTGGTTATTGTCGGGGGCGGTTTCCAATAGGGTATTCAGCACCAGCCCCAGATTACGGAGCGGTGAGGCGTAACTACCCCCGAAAGTGTCAGGCGCGTTGTCATTCTCGTACCTCGCGGGCAGCAGGGCTGCAAAACTGCGGGAGTCGCCAATGAGCTGGAAGGCTCCGGCCAGCAGGTAGCGGGCGTCGGGCGTGAGTAAATTGGGGTTTTGCTTGTAGTAGTTCATGGCCGGGCGGTTGGGCTGGCCTACGAGCGACAGCACGTAAAGCGAATACAGGCTCTCACGCTGCGCCTTCACGGCCTTGATGGTACTGCCGTCCTCCGTGGCGACGGGTACCTCTTCGGTGGCGGTGGTACCTGTCTTGGCCGTGAGGTACTCAATGGCGCGGCTCATGGTTGCCCCGTTCACCTCGAACCCGGCGCGGTGCGCTTCTTCCAGAAAATGCACCGCGTAGGCCGTTACCCACCAGTCTTCGCGCGAGGCACCGGGCCACATCGCCAGGCCGCCGTTGTAGAGTTGCTGGGTCTCGGTCTTGCGAATAGCCTGCTGCACGTTGGTGGCGGGGTTAAAATCACTTTCACCGTTACGTACCAGGTACACCGGCGCGGCCATGGCTTTGGTGAGGTCGGCAAAATAGATTTGCGGAAATGCCTTGGAAAGCGTCTGTTCCAGGCAACCGTAGGGGTACCCTAGCAGGGTGGACAAAGCCTTGCCACCGCCCTGCACCAGCGGCGAGCGGCTGAATGTCACCTGGGCACGCGCCGTGCCGGGCAGGTAGCTGTGGTTCAGGTCGACGGTACCCGTTTGGCCAGCTGCGATAACACCCGATTGGCTGGTTTTGAGCAACGGTGAGGCCGGGCGCACGGTCAGGTTGGTTTCCTGCACAAAGGTTTCACCAAAGGCGCCTACTTTCACCGTGATTTTACCCTGACCGATACCCGAACCCGCTTTCACGCTGAACAGCGCCCGCGCTTCCTGGCCTGCCGGGATGGTGAGTCTTTGCACGGACTTATCGCCGGCCGCCAGCGGGCCGCTGGTTTGCAGCGAAATGGTCATGGTAGCGGCTTTTTTCTCGGTATTGCTCACGTTTACGGGTAGCAGCAGTTCGTCGTTGGGACTTAGGAAACGCGGCGCGCCCGTGCTGATCACTACCGGGTCGGCCACTTTCATGTTGGCCGAGGCCGAGCCGAAGGCGTCATCCTTATAGGCTACGGCCATCACGCGCAGGTCGCCGCTAAATTGTGGAATCGCGATGTCGAAATTAGCCTCACCGCTGCCATTGGTGGTCAGAATACCACTCCAGAACGTGACGAGTTCGGTACGGCCGTTGCTAAGCGGATTGATGCGGCGTTCGAGGTCGTATCCGTCACCACCCACGCTGGACGTGGTCGAGAAAGTGAGTTCAGGAAAAAGAAAGGCATACAAATCGTGGCTGACGACTTCGAGGGCACGTTTCTGGTAAAAATAGCCGTGGATGTCGGGCGTGCGGAAATTCTTGATCTGTAAAATCCCCTCATCCACCACCGACACCGTCACCTGTGCGTTGGCCGCGGTTTTGACTCGGATCTGCTGTTTTTTCTTGGATCGTGACTGGGTGGCGGCGGTAATCGTTACGGGCAGGGTACGGTCAGGCGCGGCGACGGTAATAGGCGCGAAGCCGTGCGCTACCGTCAGCGGCAAGTCCGACGCATCGAGCGGACGGATAAGCGTGGCCGTGATGTAGACGTTGGGCAAATGCTCCTCTTTGAGCGCGAGCGTCAGTTCGGCGGCTTTCTTCTCGGTGTTCAGTACGTGATGTTCCAGTAGGTGGTTTCGCTCGATGGTCACCAGCAAGCGACCATCGAAGGGCGTTTTGAACAAAATTTTGGCCTTGTCGCCCACCTGGTACTTTTCCTTATCGGTCTCCATCAACACCCGGCCCTCGGTACTCACCTCGAAAGACGAATACTCCGTGGAGCCGTAGCCATAGGCGTAGAAATTCGTGGCCGCATAGTGTTCGGCCCCCGGACGCCGCACCCGCACTTCGTACTCGCCCGAAACGGTTGGCACGTATCGGAAGGTACCTTTGCCGTTACCCAAGTTGAGGGTATTGGAATATACCATTTTCTCCCGCTTGCGCGAAGTGTAGCGCAGTTGTTCGTTCTGCTTTTCGACCACCGTCTGGTACTCGATACGGACAACCTCCACCTGTGCGGCGACGTTTTTCTGTAGGGTACCCTGGCTATTAACCCCGATGATTTCCACCGGAATGGGGGCATTTGTACTGACGTAGTAACTGGGCAGCCGGATACCGAACAGCGTGTTCTGCGTGAGTACGTCGAAGCGTTGCAGACGGTTGACGGGTCGCCCGTTTTCGTCGAAGACGGTCACGTACACTTTGCCTTCCAGCAGGCCGATGTCCTTATATTGCGCCGGAATAGGAATGCGCTCGGTGGCTTGCCCCTGCGCATCGGTGACTCCCTGCCGCTGCTCGCGCTCGAAGGTGGTTTCGGCGGGTATGTCAAAGCTGAACGCGGGAAAATCAGGAGCGGAAAATGCTTTCCGACTCCACTGAATGGCCATTTCGTAGTTGCGACCCGCGGCGGGCGGACCGAAAAGATTCACGGCGGTGGCCGTTAGCGCGACGGTTTCGCCGGCTTTGTACTGGGGTTTGGCCCCGCTCAAAGTTACCTTGATGCGATCGGGCATGAATTCCTCCACGCTCACGGGCTGCGACGCCAGCAGCAGGTCGTTGGCGTTGTAGACTTCCAGCTGGTAGGTACCCGTCAGCGCCGAAGCTTCCACGGTCACTTCCGTTTCGACCGCGCCCTGGGCGTTAGTGGTTTTACGCCAGGTACGGTACTCGCGACCGTTGGGCGTGACAAGTTTTATTTTGAGGGGAATTTCGTTGGGTGTTTCCCAGCGCTGCGTTCGCAGCACTGTATTGAAATGGAGGGTTTCGCCGGGGCGGTACATGTCGCGCTCGCCGTAGATGAACGCCATCAGGCCGGCGGGATTGTCGCGGTGGCCCTCCACCTCATAGCGAGAGGTTTCGACGCGGGTATCTTCAAACAACAGATAGTTGAAATCCTCTTTCGTGCGGGCCGTGATCATCGCCATCTTGAAGCCGGGGGCTTTCTCGCTCAGCTTCTCGAAGTGCGCCACGCCGTCACCATCCGTTTCGAGGGTGTAGACCGACTGGTTGTTGCTGCTCACGAGTGTGATTTCCACGCCTTTCAGCGGCTCGGTGGTTTTGATGGAATTGGCAAAAACCCAGACCTCATCCTGCCCTTCCTTAGCCACCAAACCAATGTCTGAAATTGCCACGAGTTTCGTCGATCCCAGGTAGGCTTCTTCTTTGGAATGCACTGACACCAGATACACGCCCTTACGGCCATTGTCATCGGGAAGGGCGACGTTCAGCGCCGAAATCCCCTTCTGGTGGGGCAGATTTTCGGTATCGACGATTTTATTGACGACGACATCACTGTAAAAGTTCTGGTCATCATCGCTGTAATTGTAGGTACCCGTCTGCGCCCATTCGTCGCCTACATAGTCGTAATTTTCGTAGCGATTATTACGGACGTAGCTCAGGATATTATTCTCATACACCTTGGCAATTTTGACCTGTACCTTAGGCACGTTCACGATCTGTACGCCGATATTCCTGGCTCCTTTGGGCGTAAGATACACCGCTTTTTTATGGGTAAAAGAAATCCCGGCGGGCATTTTGCCAAAAAACAAGTCACGCGAAACCTCCTCTTCCAACGATGGCCCGAGGGTACCTTTCAGATTGGTGGTCAGTTTCAAAACGTAGGTATCCGTCTCGTTAAAATCGCCGCGCAGCGTAAAGCCATTTTCGGTAGCTTCGGTTTTGGTCGCAAGCGCCGGGTCGAGACCGTAGCCTGTATTGATGCTTTCGGGAGTAAGTTCCTGAGTGGTCACCACGCGGACAAAAGCTTGGTTATTCTCGAAGCCTGTCTGCACGTCGGCCACTTCCAGGTGCAGCGGCGAGGGTAGGCTCACGGCGCGTTCCAGCGGCTCGGGTGTTGTATAGTCGTTATCCCGGATCTTTAATCCCTTGTCAATCTGTACCGTCATCGGAATCGGATTGTCGTCGGCCGTACCTGTTTGAGTGAGGGCCACGGTCACGTTCCGGCCGTCAGACGAGGGTAGCACGCGGAAGGTCGTGGATTTGTCGCGCAGACTTAGTTTCAGTCGCTCCGCCACCGCCTGCGGCTCCACGGGATAATTAAACGTCAGCCGCAGCCGCGCCTCGGGGCGACTACTCTCCGTCGAGCGCGTCCACCAGCTTTGGAGATCCATGAGCTGGAGGTAGGGAGTATGAAAATCGACGTCCTCGTCGTCTACGTCATATTTTTTATCTTTCTCAACATGAGTGAGCAATTCATCCGTCAGTTCTGCTTTATAGTTCGTCGCCGGGGCGAGTGCCGCTACGGGCGAAAAAACCAGTTCGTTCGGGGCCGTCCATTTGAACTTGCCCCGCACGGCGGGCGAGAACCTGACGTACTGCGTGGAATCCCAGATCCCCAGGCGGCTTTCCTGCACCAGATCTTTATTAAACGTAAAAACCAGGTTCTGCGAAAGCTGCACTTCGTCGGTGAAGTTCTTGCCCACGAGATGGACTTCGTTGAAGGAGGAGCAGGCTGCGACCGTTAAGAGAAACAGTAAAGATAAAGCGGAGGCGAGGGGTTTGGGCATTTTTGGGTAAAAGGTCAATGGTGAAGGGTTGAGGGAAATTGGCGGGGTGAATATAAAGATTTGGAGGATCATTTAAGCAAAAAGTAGTCCCTCACTGGGGCCGCGCGTGTCAAACGCATAGTCAGCCAAACCATCTACTTCGGTGGGAAACCCTTATAAATATCTCCGCGCGAGGCAACCGTCACTGCAATCAGATCAGGATTGAGGTACTCCACACCTATACGCCACCCTCCTATTCTGATCCGATAGTAATTCTGGCCTTTCTGCTGGCCTTCCATATACTTATAGTCGACTCCAGCCGATTCAAGAGAATCAGCTTGTTGTAGTTTGTCAAAAACTTCCTTGAGTTGTTCTTGACTTTTAGGCGGCAACCGTTTCGCCTCTTTGAGAAATTTCTTACGATAGATTATTTCCATCCCATTTGTTGGTAGAAATCTTTATGCGAAATAGTCTCGTCGTCTTTTCTCGCATTCATTTCCTGAACCATCAAATAATCGGTAACATCTTCATTATCGATCACTTCAACAATACGTTTCATTTCGGCCAAAGTGAACGACTTACGGCTTTTTTTGGCTGAAAAATTAGCCGGACTCATGCCTATTTTGCGGGCAATATAATCGTTTCGGTAGCCTGATACCTCGATAATCTGGCCGATGTTGTTCAACAGTTCTTCGTAGTTGTTAACAATTCCGGTGACCATATTTGATTATTTTTAATTTCTCTGTAAAGTATACTCTACAAATATACAAGACAATGTGTATGATTTGAAAGGGTTTTACCGATATAAGGTTGCTGTCTGAACCGTTACATCGTGGGCGTAAACTGCACACCCGCCAGCTTCCAGGCGCCGCCCTGCCGCACGCAGACCGCCATGAAACTGATCTGATTGTCGAATTTGTAGCCCTGCAGGGTACCCCTTGCGTTCCAGGTACCCGTGACAATCCCGGCCTCGCCATAAAGCCGGGCGTACGTGCGCGACACATTGCCGCTTTCGATAGCGATGTAGCCACTCGCCACAGCCTCGGCCAGCGTATTTCCATCCACCAGACTTCCATCGAAACTAACCATCGCATAATCTACAGTAAGCAGCGATCGCAGCGCAGACGCATCTTTTGCCAACAAAGCCTCAAAAAAAGCCTCGGTACATTCGGTAGGAGTATTGGGAGGGGTACTTTGCCGCGCCAGGGTACCTAGCGCGGTCAACATCAGTACCCATACGGGGAAGATCTTTTTCATAGAGGATTATTCAATACTATATTTTAGTAAAAATGGCGGATTGCCTCATCAAAACGAAAAAGTGCTTACTACCTTTTGCCACTCAATCAGATATTCCCAGAGTTTTTATGAAAATGTTGGGTAATTTATTATGATAGTCAGTATTTTAGTGTGATAATATAATCCATTACGGCTGTGCGTATGAAAAAGACTTTACAACGTGTATTAGTAGTGTTGCTGATTATCCTCTCAGGGAATGCTTTTGCGCAGAGTCCGTGGCGATTGAGTGTTTCATTGGGTCCTTCCCTTTCCTACAACACACTATCTTCCGACCGGCCCCTGCCCAGCGGAAAATTCGAAGCCCCCGACCGCTTCGGGGCGTCGTTCGACCTGAGCGCCGAACGCAGCCTGACCCCCAATCTGTCGCTGCGCATGGGCATCCGCACGGCCAGCCTCAAGGTAGGTACCCGCACGCAATTCATCGCCCGTGACTCCACTACCGGGGCGGTCAACGGCTGGGGCCGCAACGATGGCTACACGCAGTTTTCTCCGGCCAATCTCAATGTGGGCTTCACCTACAATTCCAAACTACTGTGGCGTCGGCTCATCCTCACCGCCGGGGTCGACGGCAGCTATATCATCAACCGCTTCGATGGCTACGTGCGCGAAAAAGACGACCGCAAAATAGATGGCCACTGGCCAGGCGATGTGTACCAGTACGAACTCGAAAGCGCCCACACCCGCAACAATGGGCTGGCTGTCACCTTCCGGACGGGGCTGGATTATAAACTCGGACAGTACCGTTCGCTCACCGTGCAGGTACTGTACAATCAGGGTTTTCGGGACCTTTTTCATATATCCACCAAGGAGCTCGACCTCAATGGTGTGAACTATCAGGCCAATGTCGTGAGCAAAGGTAGCTACCTGGCCCTGCAAATGGGCTACAAGCAGAGCCTGCGCTGGAAGCGATCCGGCAATTACATGAGCCCTTACAACACGCCTCTGACCGGCAAGCGGTCCAGCAACCGCCCTGATTTTACCGCTGGAACGGCCATGGTGGGCGTCTCGGGGATCGGTATCCCGTACCAGACGGGGGGTACCTTTGCCAACGTAGCCGCCCGGGGTGGTATTTTCGTGTCGGAACGGGTACTGCTGGGCGCCGTAGGCTTTGGCGCATACTCGACCATCGTGCCCATCGAAGCTCCGCTGACGGGCTGGGCGGCCGGACCCATGGTGCGGTACCACATCAGCACCACGGCTTTTTCGCCCTTCGTGGAGGCCGCGTACCTCATGGGGCAGGAAAGCGGGCAGACCTACCGGCGGGGCTGGCAGTTTGTGGCGCTTATGCCAGGCATCAGTTTTCGGCTTAGCCGTCACGTGAAGGCCGACGTAGGCGTGTACATGTTGCGGCCTACCTACCCCGTGTCGGAGAATGCGGTGATTTCGTTGCCGCAGCTGGGGCTACACTACTCGTGGTGATGAAAGGAATTTCTCAGGAATCGATACCTTTTGATCCTATAGTTCTACAGATTAGAAAACACATCGCCCCGCTCACCTTTATTAGTTGAAGTCTTGGAGGAAAACCTGCCCGTCCAAAAAAAGATAAAAAGTTCGGAAAAGTTCGGGGCGCTCATTCGGGAGCGTTGGCCGGAATATATTCTGGAGATTGTCGTCATTATTCTGAGTATCAGTATTTCGTTTGCCCTGGATGAGTGGAAAGACAACCGACGCAGGCAGGAATTGGAAGAACTGTACCTGAAAGAATTAGCCGAAGACATCGCTTCGGACATGAACCAGTTAAAGGAAGTAGTCGCGGAAACCCGGCTGATTGTCCAGAAAACCGAATCCCTCTCAAAACTCGGTCAGGAAGGTACCTCCCCTGGCTATGATCAGTTTGCGAAAGACGTCCGGTTCATTTTCAAACGGCCCCGCTTTGTGGCGCGGGATGCTACTTTCTCCGACCTAAAAAGTACAGGCAATATGCAGGTAATCAGTAGCTTTCCGCTTAAAAACGCGCTGTTCGACTATTACAGTCACTATACATCGGTCGTGCTGATAGAAGCTGCCGAAGCCGAGGCATCCAATTCCCTGCTGGGTCCTTATATATTGAGGCGGCTTCCCCTGGGGAACACCAGTGACGAAAACCGAAAAGGTACCCCAACCGCCATATCTCGTGAAGTTGAATTTCAAAATCTTATACTGGTCCGCCAGTCTACCCGGCAGGAGCTAATGGCTGAATACGAAGATTTGCTTACCGAGGCCGGGCGTGTCGTGGATTTGAGCAAAACCCGGGCAAAATAAGAATGGATAATCGTTGTCCTCTTTTGTTTTCTCATACAGCGAAGGGTACCCATTGAAGCATTTTTGTATCTTTTGTGAATTAGTAATTATTCCCTAACTTTATCTATATTCTGTTTCATAAGTCGATTCAACAAATGAATAAGCTTATTCTGGCGATGGGATTTTGCCTACTGTCCTGCTCTTTTACCAAAGCGCAGGTAGCTACCTATAAAAATTCGGTACGGGCAGGTATAGATTACATGAGTCTGGATGCTCCCGATGATTTAGGGTACCGGGCACGCCTGGGATATGCCCGACATATCGGGAACGATCGGCTGGTGTTTGGGGTCAATCTTGGCTACTTAAAGGTTCGAAATTGGGAACATATCGCCAATATTTATACTGCGAATAATTATTCGATCGAAGGTCGTCCCCGCGAACGGGTGACTGCTGATGTGACCGTTTCTTTTGATTTCCTTAAAAACCAACGCCACGCTCTGCGGATAGGAGCCGGACCTTCAGTCTGGTACCGAAAAGACGACCGCTTGCGGAGTGCTCAGTATATCGTTTTTGAAAACGGTACGCTCACGGATGTGAAGACTCAGTGGGAAAGATTCGACGAATTGAACGTAGGCTACAATCTACTGGCCGAATATGAATACCTTATTACTCCTGAAATTTCGATAGCAGGGCGGTTTGGTGTAGCTAATCTAAGAAGGTCGGGCATCAGTTCAGTATTTGGCTTAGAGGTAGGCTATCGGTTTTGACGTTCCACCCCAGGCTATTTTTCTAATTCAGGGTAGGATCGGTAGGATAGTGGGCAATGGAACGGTACTTGCCGCCCATGTCTTTGAGAACTTCGCGCCAAAACCCCTCCACAGGCGTGGAAAAAATCAATTCGGCCCGCCCCTGGGTGACGTACCAGGCTTTTTGCTGCAGTTCACCTTCCAGCTGCCCGTCGCCCCAACCCGAGTACCCCACAAAAAACCGGATATCGTCATTGGAAAGTTGATTCATATTCAGTAGCGTTTTCGCATTTTCGAAGTCGCCCCCCCAGTACACGCCATCGGTGATTTTGCCCCCGCCCTCGATCAGATCGGGGCGACGGTGGATGAAGTGTAGCGTGTTTTTTTCCACCGGCCCTCCCAGGTAGAGCGGAACATCCTGGTAAATGGTTTCTTCCAACACATCGCCCAGCATGACATCCGTGGTCTGATTCAGCACAAACCCAAACGAGCCGTGCGCGTGGTGATCACAGAGCAGAATCACGCTCCGGTCAAAATTGGGATCACCGAGGAAGGGCTCGGCGATCAGCAGTTTTCCTTTCGAGATAGGCATAACGGATGACAGGACGATTGGAGACAGAGTTGGTTTACCGGAGGTAATATAATGTGAAATTTTCGGGAATTGAAAACCTCTTTTCCTTTTTTCCACGAAAATTCCTCACTAAAATTGTCCCGCCGCTTCACATTCGCCAGAGAAATTCATTTACTAAGTACCCCCCATAGACAATGCGCGAAAAATTTTGGTGGCTGTTTGGAAAAATGCTGGACGGAATGGAATGGCTGCGTCACAAAGTCGTCAACCAGGAAATCCGGACGATTACGTTGCAGGCACTTCCCTTCTGGATTGCCTCCCTCGTGACCGGTATTGTGGCAGTAGCCTACGAGCGGCTTTTCGTACTTTTCGAGCGCGCCGGTCGGCTGTTGATCGAAGACGCACCCTGGCTCATTTTCATTACGGCGCCTGGTTTTTTCGTATTATCGTGGTGGCTGGTGTACCGCTACGCGCCTACTGCCCGGGGGAGCGGTATTCCGCAGTTGATGGCCTCCATCGAACTTGCCAATCCCCGGCAGGACAAGCGGGTAGATCGGCTGTTGGGCCTCCGCATCGCCTTTGTCAAGGTAATCAGTAGCTTGAGCCTGCTGCTGGGCAATGGCGCCATTGGTCGTGAAGGCCCGACGTTGCAAATCTCCGCGTCCATTTTCCGGTTCGTCAACCGCATCCTGCCCGACTACTGGCCCAAGGTATCCAAGCGCATCATGCTCGTAACGGGTGGTGCCTCCGGACTGGCGGCCGCGTTCAACACGCCCTTGGGGGAATTGTGTTTGTGGTGGAAGAACTCACCAAGACCCATATCACCTACTTCCGCACGGCGGTTTTTGCTTCGGTCATCATCGCCGGTATGACCGCCCAGGCCCTGCTGGGGCCTTATCTGTACTTAGGGTACCCTAAGGTCACGCCGGTGGGTATATCCTTCGTGGGGGTGGTGTTGCTGGCCGGTGCGCTGGCAGGATGGGCCGGCGCGATGATGGCCCGCCTGCTGCTGCTGATTGGAAGCTGGAAAAACAAGATCGTGACCAACCAACGCCAGCAAATGATCTTTGTGGCGGGGGTAGGTCTGGTATTCGCTTTCCTGATTTATTTTACGGGCACCGAGTCGGGAGGTAGCGGAAAGGAGCTGATGAACCACCTGTTGTTTTCGGACAACAAGCACACCGAGTGGTACGAGTTTCCGGCGCGGTTCATCGGGCCGATCCTGAGCTACCATAGTGGTGGCGCGGGGGGTATCTTCGCCACCTCGCTCAGCGCCGGAGCCACCCTGGGTGCCGGACTGGCCGGACTGCTGGGCGTGGCGGCTACCAATTATAATCTGGTGATTCTGGTGAGTATGGTAGGGTACCTTACCGGCGTTACGCGCTCGCCCTTTACCTCAGCGATTCTAGTACTCGAAATGACCGACCGCCACAGCGCCATCTTCTATTTTCTACTGGCGGCTATGATCGCCAATCTGGTAGGGTACCTGGTCGAACAGAAATCATTTTACGAGCAGGCGAAGGAACAGTTCATGGAGCCTTCGGTGAAGGGGTAGGGCTAAACGCTGTGGCGTCAGGTGGAAATACCTGACGCCACAGCAACCTTGTCTAACCACCTACCGCTTTTTTCGTTTCCCCCCCGAGCTCTTCCGCCCACGCGGTGCGGGGATCGACGACCCTACCTTTCCACCTCCCCGGGAAGAGGATGAACCTCGCGATGAGGTACCCGAACTACGGCCACCCGACCTGCCTGAACTCCGCGTAGCTTCAATGCGGCGGCTGCGCGTGTGCGAATCGGGACTGTCGGCCAGAAGCAGATCCATACTGCGGCGGGCGAGGTTGGTGTCCTTCACCCGCACCTTCACGGTATCGCCGAAGGTGTAAATTTTCTTGGTCCGCTGACCGATGAGGCGGTAGTTTTCTTTATCGAGTTCGTAGTAATCATCGCCCAGATCACTCATGCGAATCAGACCCTCGGAGGCCGTTTCAGTGATTTCAACGAAGATACCGAAGTCGGTGACGCCCGTGATAATACCATCGAACACGCGGTCAAGCGCCATGGTACTCATGTACTCCACCTGCTTGTACTTGATGGAGGCACGCTCGGCCTCAGCGGCCATGCGCTCGCGCTCGGACGAGTGCTTGCAGGCTTCCTCGTAGGGCTCGGGATTGGGCGATTCGCCGCCGTCGAGGTAGTGTTGCAAAAGACGGTGCGCCATGACGTCAGGGTAGCGGCGGATGGGCGATGTGAAGTGCGAGTAGCGCCGGAAGGCCAGACCAAAGTGTCCCAGATCTTCGGTAGTATAGCGGGCCTTAGCCATCGTGCGTACGGCTAGCGATTCGATGAGGTTCTGCTCGGGCTTGCCCTCCACGTCTTCCAGCATCCCGTTCATAGACCTGGCGATTTCCTTTTCCTCGTCGGTATTGATTTTATAGCCTAGCTTGGCCACAAACGTGGCAAAACTTTTCAGCTTTTCCGGGTCGGGCGCTTCATGCACCCGGTACACCATTGTGTTCTTGTTCTTACCTTTGGACAACCCATAGACGTACTCGGCCACGCGGCGGTTGGCCAGCAGCATGAATTCTTCGATGAGCTTGTTGGAGTCCTTGCGTTCTTTCTGGTAAATCCCCAGCGGCTTGCCTTCGTCATCGAGAATAAAGCGGACTTCCACGGTTTCGAAGTTGATGGCTCCTTTTTTAAAGCGCTCTTTCCGCAGAATTTTAGCCAGATTATTCAGTAAATCGAGAGCTTCGGGGTAGTCGCCTGCTCCGGTTTCGATCACTTCCTGCGCTTCTTCATAGCTGAACCGGCGGTCGGAATGAATGACCGTGCGACCAAACCACTCCTCTACCAGCTTGCCACGCGTGGTCATCTCGAATACCGCCGAAAAGGCCAGTCGATCCTCGTTGGGACGTAGCGAACACAGACCATTGGAGAGTTTTTCGGGTAGCATCGGCACGGTGCGATCCACCAGGTACACCGAGGTAGCGCGGCGATAGGCCTCCTTCTCCAGCTCAGTATTGGGACGCACGTAGTAGGCCACATCGGCGATGTGGATGCCAATTTCGACATTGCCGTTGTCAAGGTACCTTAGCGACAGCGCGTCGTCGAAGTCCTTGGCGTCCACGGGGTCGATGGTGAAGGTAGCTACCTCGCGCATGTCACGCCGCTTTTCGATTTCCTTTTGCGGTATTGCATCGGGGATGGCTTCGGCCTCGCGCTCTACATTAGGCGGAAAATGTATCGGCAGGCCAAATTCGGCCAGGATCGCGTGCATTTCGGCGTTATTGTCGCCGGCTTTACCGAGTACCTCGATGATCTTCCCCTCGGCTTTGCGCGTACGGCTGGGCCACTGCTCGATGCGAGCGATGACTTTGTCGCCATCGTTGGCGTCCTTGAGGTCTTGCAGTGGAATGTGGATGGGATCGTAGATTTTCCGGTGATCCGGTTCTACCAGGGCGTACTTAGGCCAGATTTCGATGACGCCCACCACTTCGGGTCGACCGCGCTCGAGTACTTCAGTCACGCGGCCTTCGAGCCGGGTACCCCGTGCGCGGCCGTCGCTGAAAATCTGCAGCTTGACGATGTCCGTGTCCATTGCCCCCTTCAGGTTTTCGGTTTCTACGTAGATATCGTCGTCCTGCCCTTCGACGGCCACAAACGCGAAATTTTTATTGACATGATCTACCTTACCAATCAGACCCGCTTTGGTGGTATCGGCGGTTGCACCGTAGGTACCATCGGGGTGTTTGAGGAGCTTGCCACCCTCTTGCAGTTCGTGCACAATTTCGTCCACCAGGCGGCGGAGTTTCTTATCACCCGCCCCAAAATGATCGTGGATGTCGGGCAACCGAAAAGTATTTTCATTATTCATTTCAAAAAACGTGGCGATGTCGGCCTTCAGGCCGTCCACGAACGACAGCAGAGTACGGGGCGGTTTACTGCCGGTACTCTTGTCTTTATGTTCCCTGTTTTGGGATTTGTTTGATCTCATATTTTAGCTAATGGCTACTAGCTTATAGCGGGTAGCCTTTTAAAAAAAATAATTTTAGAATAGCCCAACAAAAGCGGGCCAATAGTTGACGGCTTCTTATTTCAGGGACAGCCAGAAGCCCTGCTGCTTATTTATTTTTGTTTAAAGTAAAACGGGGGTACCTGCGAATCTACAGGAAAACTGAAATTCTGCTTTTAATTTTCAGAATACCCTTTTTCACTCCACCCGAATGATGTTCTCATCGGCGACGGCCTTCTGGCAATGGAGGCCCAGGTACACCTGAGCCAGTACCACCACGTCTTCGCGGCAATAGCGGCTTATTTTTTCAAGGTCGTTCTCTTCGTAAAATACGGGCGTCACCTGCCCGCCGCTCATTTCGTCTTTGCTGCTCGCAATACCAAACACGGCGGCTAGTAAATCCAGGGACGTGTAATTTTTGTAATCACCGAATTTCCAGAGTTCCAGCGTATCCTGATGCAGGATTTCCCACGGCTTCTTACCGGCCAGCTGCATGGCCCGGGGTAGCGCAATCCCATGAATCAGCATGCGTCGACACAGGTAGGGGAAATCAAATTCCTTGCCATTGTGCGCGCATAGGATCAACTGGTCGGCGGGGTACTTCTCTATAAGCGCTTTGAAATCCCGTAGCAAGGTGGCTTCGTCGGTATTGGCAAAGGACCGGACTTTAAAGGAAAGTTCGTCACGTTCGTTCCAAAACAACTGCCCGAAACCAATGCACACCACCCGGCCAAATTCGGCGTAGATGGCCCCCTGTCCGTAAAACATTTCGGCATTGGTACGCTGATCGTCGCCCTTACGTAGTTTGTCCGCTTTTTTGTCCCAGAGCTGCTGCATCCGCTCGTCCAGTTGATCGTAAGCCGGGTGAGAGGCGACGGTTTCGATGTCGAGAAAGAACAAATTACGAATGCGGCGACGAAATTCTTCGGTCATAAGAGGGCTGATGGCTATTGGCTAATAGCTTTTTAAATCCTTTCTAGGAACTCCATCCCCGGAATTCCATTCTGGATAAGATCATATACAAAAGCTACCAGCCATCAGCTAATGGCCATTGGCTTTTTAAAAAATTATTCATGCAACACCCCCACCAGTCCCAGCGGTTTTATTTCGATCAGGTTGTCGGGTACGATGCTGTCTGGCACGAAGATAAACTTTTTATCGTAAACCTGATTTTCGATGAAGTAGCTGACCCAGTACTGGTTGGTCAGGTGAAAAAGCTCCGGCATGATCGGCTCCACGATGACGTGGCCGCCCGGAGGTACCTCCGGGAAAAAGTGCCGAAGCGTGGAGGTTTTCTGATCGGCGTTACTTTCCAGGCTACCGTACCCTTTGGACGTCACAAAAACGTTGGTGATGGTTTGCGCGTTTCGGTTGATCAGCGTCACGTGCCAGGCCTCGGCGCTGAGTTCATTGATCGTACGCACAATAGCGACCTGAACGCCCTCGACGGGCAGGAATGGAATATCTTTTTTCATTTTTAGTAGGTTCCAAAGCAGAAAGGGAAATAATCAGTTGCCCAGGGTTTCGGCCTTGAGATGGGTACTATCCTCCATGGGTGAATGGGAGATAAGTTCTAACCCGAACAAGGTTGCCAAATGGTTTTTTAGTTTTTCCGTTACTTCTTCCAGGGGTACCTCCCTTCCCAATTTTTGCTGCATGGAGGTAACGGCTTTGTCATCGATGCCGCAGGGAATGATGTTTTTAAAGTAGGTCAGATCGGTATTCACATTGAGAGCGAAGCCGTGCATGGTCACCCAGCGGCTGGCCTTAACGCCCATGGCGCATATTTTTCGCGGATCTTTTTGTGTTTCGTGATCGAGCCACACGCCCGTAAGGCCTTCGATGCGCCCGGCATTAATGCCGAAGTCGGCCAGGGTCAGGATAATGGCTTCTTCGAGTGTCCGCATGTAGCGGTGAATGTCAGTAAAGAAATTGTCCAAGTCCAGAATGGGGTACCCTACCAGCTGGCCGGGGCCATGGTAGGTGATGTCGCCGCCCCGGTTGATTTTGTAAAATGTCGCCTGTACTTCTTGCAAACCGGCTTCGTTTAGCAACAGGTTTTCGGGTTTCCCGCTCTTGCCCAGCGTGTATACGTGCGGATGTTCACAAAAAAGGAGGTAGTTGGGCGTAGGCGTTTGGTGTTCGGGCAACGCACCCCGGTTGGCGATCTTGATGGCGACGATCTCGGCGAAGCGCTCTTCCTGATAGTCCCAGGCTTGCTGGTAATCGAGCAGGCCCAGATTCCGAACGTAGCTTCGTTTGTTTATTTTAGAATTCATGAAAGGTATCTCGTAAAAACCGTAACCGGAAGCTCCCGCTAGGTTTCTACGGCTAATAACACTATTTTGGATCAAAAATGTTCAGATGGCTACCCATAACGACACCGGGCACTGGGGCGAAGAACGCGCCGCGGAATTTTTGCAAAAGGAAGGGTTCAGGATCGTTGTCAAGAACTACCGCCACCGTCACGCGGAAATCGATCTGATTGCCGAAAAAGACAAGCTGCTGATCTTTGTAGAAGTGAAAACTCGTAGCGGCACGGGCTTCGGCATGCCGGAGGAATTTGTGAACTACACCAAAACCAGGCTCATCATGAAAGCCGCCGAGCAATACATCTTCGACAACGACTGGATGTTCGACGTGCGCTTCGACATCATCTCAGTACTGATCCTGCCCAATGGAAACCTGAACATCCGGCATATTAAGGATGCGTTTTGTTAGGGAATTGGGCGAACGGTCAAATAGCTAAGGGGATATCTATTAAAGAACATCGTATAACCCTTAACCTTTCACCGTTTAAGCCAGAATCAAATTTTCCTTTCCAACAACCTCACGATCTTCTCCAATCCGTCAGCGTCGTCCTGGCTGAAATCATCCAGTAGGTCACTGTCTACATCGAGTACCATCGCCACGGTACCATTCCGATTGAAAACGGGTACCACGATCTCGGATTTGGACGCCGAGCTACACGCAATATGCCCCGGAAACTGTTCGACGTCCGGAACGATGATCGTTTCGGCCCGCGTGTAGCAGGCCCCGCATACGCCCTTGTGGAAGGGAATCCGAGTACAGGCAATGGGCCCCTGAAATGGTCCCAGCACCAATTGTCCTTCTTTCACTATGTAAAAACCTACCCAGAAAAAGCTAAACGCTTCTTTCAGAGCGGCGGCCGTATTGGCCAGATTTGCGGTCAGGTCGCTTTCGGAGATTACCAGAGCTTCTAGTTGCGGGTACAGCGCGTCATAGAGCTCAGCGCGGCTTGTGGCGGTGGGAAGAGCCAGTGTTTCGGCCATTATTGTTTCAAGCCCTTGATGTAGGCAATACTGATGGGTACGTATTCCAGTTCTTTGTTGCTTTCGTCTTCAATGAAAAAGTGCTTGATCCCAATCTTCTTGGCGGTACGAATCACTTCTTCCATGGCTACCTGCCCGCTACCTAATGGTACATCGTTTTCGGCGGGGGTACCTCCGGTCAGATCACCCTTTACGCCCTTTTTGAGGTCTTTGAGGTGCATCAGCTTCCATCGGTTGGGGTACTTATTGAGCAATTTCACCGGATCGCCGCCGCCAAACTGCGTCCAGAGTACATCCATTTCGAAGGACACATACTTAGGATCGGTATTCTGAATGATGTAGTCCAGCAGGGTACCATCGCCATAGGGCTGAAACTCGTAGCCATGGTCATGGTAGCAGAATGTGATTCCGCTTTCCTGTAGCACCTTACCCGCACGGTTGAAATCCTCTACGGCTTTTTTGGCGTTTTCGAGCGTGAAGTTCCCCTTTTCGTGGGGTATCCAGGCTACCATCACGTACTGGGCACCCAGCGTTTTGGCCCGTTGGGCTACTTCTTCCGGCGATTTCACCAATTCCTCATAACCCGCTCCGGTAGACGGAATGCTGATTCCCCGGTCGGCGCACATCTTCTTGAATTGTTCGGGCGTGTACCCTTTTGGCGCGCCACCTTCGATTTCAGTAATACCCAGCGACTGGATGCGGTCGAGGGTACCTTCGACGTCTTTTGGAAAATGAGCACGGTAGGTATAGGCTTGCACGCCCAACGGGAAAGTATACAACGGCTTGCCTTTCTTCTGGGCCAGTGCTTCGGGTAAATTTGTAAAAAGCAGCACCAAGGCCAAGGCAGCTAGTACTAAGGTTATCTTTTTCATGAAATCAAGGGATTTGATGGAATAGCAATTTGGTTATTGTTTCTTTGCCCCTGCAAGATAATCCAGTAAGAATCGCCAAACAAAAAAGTTGCAAACTCATGGCCGATAGCCGTTCACCTGCCCATCATCGTCACATCCTGCTCATGAATGGGCCCGACCACAAAGGGTTGATCTACCTCGTGACGCGGGTGCTGTTTGAGAATAATCAGAATATCATCAAGAATGACGAGTACGTGAGTCCGTCGGGGCGGTTTTTCATGCGGACCGAGTTCGAAGGCGATGCCGATCTCACCCAACTGACTCAGACCCTAAACAAAGAACTACCCGAAGGAATCCAGATCCGGATCAATCCCAAAAAGAAAAAAGACATTGTCTTGTTGGTCACCAAGGAACACCACTGCCTGGGTGAACTGCTGATCCGCTATGCCTTCGACGAGCTGGACGCCACGATTCAGGCTGTGGTGAGTAATTATAATGTACTACAACCGCTAGTAAGCAAATTCGGCATTCCGTTTCACTACATCGCACATGAGCACAAAAGCCGGGAAGAACATGAGGAGGCAATCCTGCGGACTCTTGACATCTACCAGCCCGAGTACTTGGTGCTGGCCAAGTATATGCGGGTGCTTACACCCGGTTTTGTGACGCAATACAGCAACCGAATCATTAATATCCACCATTCTTTTCTGCCCGCCTTTATGGGCGCCAATCCTTATCGACAGGCTTACGAACGGGGCGTGAAAATCATTGGCGCTACGGCGCATTTTGTGAACAACGACCTGGACGAAGGGCCGATCATTGCGCAAGACGTGAAGGAAGTAGACCATCGCCTCACGGCTACCGATATGGCTACCCTGGGCCGCGATACCGAAAAGCTGGTACTCTCGAAAGCGCTCAAGTTGGTTTTTAACGACCGGGTGTTCATTCAGGATAACCGGACGGTGATCCTGTAGGGTACCCTACTTCTTTGCCCGTTCGGCTTTCCGCTCCTGCCGCTTTTCCTTCCGTTCTTCTTTGCGTTCTTCCCTTTTCTTGCGGCGATCTTCCCGGTACAATTGCCAGGCCTCTTTTACGCTGAGTGTATTGTCGAATGTGTCGGTCAGGGCGCTTACGTAGGCATTGCGCAACACGCCGATCAGCACGGGCCAGAGACTGGTCTTGATCTCGCCCACTGTACCTTCCAGTGGAATGCGCGTCGCGACCTGATCTTTTACTTTGTTTTCCAGGATCTTGTTACCTCCCTCGGCGATCAACTCACGCACAAACTTCGTGACCGTGCGGTTGTCGCCCTCGTTCCACTCGAAGATCTGCATATCATGCGTGAGGGGCTTAAGGTACCCCTGGATGTTGCCGTCCTCCATTTTCATCTCACTCACCAGGTCCAGGGTACCTTTTTCAAAGTCAATGTTACCATACCGCGTGGCTAGGGCGTTGAGTTTGGTAAGCTGTAGGTCGTTGACTTTCAGGTTATAATTAAAATCCGGCGTTTTCTTCAACAGCTGCATATCGGCATCGAACGTCATGGTACCCCCATAGCCGGGCAGATCGCCCGATGCCCGCACGGGCGAGGGTAACTTATTTCCGTTGTCGATCACGTTACGAATATTGGCAATTTCCAGCTGAAAGCTTTTCATCGAAAGATCAGTACTGGGCTGAGAAACGACATTGGTCAGATTGATGGTACCATCCACTACCACGAAGCGGTTGATGTTGATGGGCAGCAGGTCTTTGATTACCTGCGTCCAGTCGTTTTCGGTACCTGTCTGGCTCGCCGATTCATCCTTACTAAACGCAAAGTTGATTTCGGGTCGGTAACAGGTTACCTCAGCCACCAATTTGCCCTTGAACAGCGCGTTCCATTGTACGGATAGATCCATTTTGGGAATCATGACAAAGGGCTGTTCTATCTTCCCGTTGACCTTGCGGATGTTGATGCTATCGATCTGGTAAGCACCTCGATATAAGGCAATATCTACATCGCTGACGTGCCCGGTATAGCCATCCATATCGGCCAGAGTTTTGTTCACATAGCGAAGTACAAAGTAGGGTAGCAGCAGCCGGGCAATGATCAGTACGACTACAATTCCCAATAATATCTTTACGGATTTTTTCAAAGCAGTTCGTTTTGTAAAAGATAAGAGTCCCCAAAAGGTACTCCGGTTCCAACCCGTACGCGTCAAAAGAATGATGCCAGCGAACTGACTTTCTGTAAGGCGTGTCTTCGTAAAAAGTATTTACAGCAAAACTGTACCCCAGGCAGGTACCTTCAATTAGCAAGAGAGGCCGATTGATTGATTCAATCGGCCTCCGTTTTTTTATAAAATCTCCGTTACGGTTTCTTGCGCTTCAATGCCAGATCGTGGGCCGTATCGTAGTACGAGCGCAGGTTGGTCCAGTCGAACACGTCGGAGATATTCTCCACGCGGTTGCGCTGCATAATGCGGTCGCGGCGCTGCATTTTCACGAATTTGAACAGAATATCGGCCATCTGGTCGGCGGCCTGGGAGTAATTCTGGGTCTTGCGGTTGATGACATAGATACCCCGGTTCTCGTAGTCACGCATGATCTGCATAATATAGTCGCCGAAGCCCGACAAATCGCTGGTAACGGTAGGTACCCCACGCACCACGCATTCGAGCGGGGTGTAGCCCCAGGGCTCGTAGTAGCTGGGAAAAACGCCCAGATGACAGCCCCGCACAAACTGACCGTAGTCCAACCCGAAGAGCGGATTGGTGGACGACACGAAATCGGGGTGATAGACGATCTTGACGCGGTCGCGCTCGTTATTGACGAGGTTAGCCTTACGGCAAAAATCCGTAATACCGTCCTCCTGCTTCAGATCGTGCGTGACGAAAGCGGGTAAGGCTTCGGTTTTCCACGATTGAATGGTGCGCCGCAGCCGCAGCCGCCAGTACTCGTCGACAAACTGGTTGAGGTCGGGCATACGGTGACTGGTACCCGAAGCCGTAGCCAGAAACAGCTTTTCACCTACCTGCTTCTCGATGGCCGTACAGGTTTCCTGCAATTCGTCCAACACCGCCCGTGAATGCAGCACATCGGGATTGATGGAATAGTAGGGCTGCTTGGTGACAATGAACATTACGACGGTCATGTCGGAGCCCGACTGGATCATGCGCCAATTGAGACGGGCCAGCGCTTCGAGCGTCAGATCATAGCCCTTGTTGCTGAACTCGTACCGGCCCGAAGTAAAGAAATACAGCGTATTGTCCAGGTCGAAGGAATAGCTGGGAAAGAAATGGCCCAGCACGAATTCATGGATTTTCTCCTTGTACTTGAGATGCAGATTCTGAAATTCATGCACGGCCTGAAAGCGCATGACATTGAGTCCGTTAGGCGTCACCAGATCGGGAATTCGGCCCAGGAATACCTCACACTCCCGGGCGGTTACGTCGCTCACCGTAGTCAGCACGTGTGCATTCTGAGCCGCCTGCCGTTCGAAGGAAGCCTGCGTCACGATGCCATAGTGACGGGCTTCGTGTTCCCAATCGAAGAAGGGGAGTTTGTTATAAAATCCCTCCACATTCTGGGCCAGGTACCTACCCAGCATGGTAGCGTGCGTGGTGAAGGTGAGGGCGATCTTGACATTGTCGCGGCGCAGGCCGGGCAGCCCGCTACTGGCCATCCATTCGTGGAACTGGGCACTGATGTCCGCCTTCTTGGCGTATTCTGCAGAGAACTCCTGAAGGAAAATCCGCACCATATCCCCGAATACAATCACCTGATTAACAAGCTCCTCCGTGTCGATGGTCGAAACCCGGTGCTGCTCCCAGAGATTGAATTTTATCTGATCCAGCAGGTGCATCGAGCCCGCAATGTCAAACAGAATCACGCGGGGTTTCCCTGTCACCAGCCAATAACCGTACTGTACACCATAGCCCATCTCCCGCATTTTGCCCACAATACGACCGGCCGGGGAATCATCGAGGTCGGTAATGGGTTCAAACTCAGAGGAGGCCCGTTGGGGAAAATAGGGGCCCAGAAGAAAGTAATCCTCGTTCCATTTCTCCACCATAGCAGGTACCTTGGTTCGGATCACGGTATAAATCCCGCCCACCTGGTTGCATACTTCCCAGGCCACTTCAAAGAGGATACTTTTCTTCGGTTTTTTAACTATTGTTTCCAAGTTAGGGTATAGTTAGTTATTTCTACGGTTCGGATTGAAAGGTACTATTTTTCATTAAAATCACAAACAATTGGCTATTTACCGTGAAAATTAGAAAAAAGTCCGATTTGCCCACCAAAGTATGCCCCACCTGCGGACGGCCCTTCGCCTGGCGGAAAAAGTGGGAAAACTGCTGGGAAGAAGTAAAGTATTGCAGTGTACGCTGCCGACGGGTACGTTCTGGCCCACAAAAGATCCACCCTGAGTAAGGAGGTACCATGGTCGGCGTTGCTAAATTCGCCCACTTCGCTCACGGGAATTGGGCTAAAATCCGTTACTTTGAAAATTGAACCAACGCCTGATCTGCATCTCTGTGAAAAAAGTCGGTTTCGGAATCATCCTGTTTTATCTGTTTTTTCAGGGCCTCACGGCCTGTCATGCTCAACCCGAAACGCACGACGAGGTACCTAGCCCCCCCAAGCGCGAACTGCGGGCGGTGTGGGTGGCAACCGTGGACAACATCGACTGGCCCAGCCAGAAGAACCTGACTCCCGACGTGCAGCGACAGGAATTCACCAACCTGCTCGACTTCTACAAACAGGTAGGCATGAACGCCCTTTTTGTGCAGGTGCGCGCTGCGGGTGACGCCTTCTACGCCAAAAGTACCGAGCCCTGGTCGGAGTGGCTCACCGGCGAGCAGGGCCGGGCGCCGGTTCCTTTCTATGATCCCCTGGACTATATGATTCAGGAGTCACACCGGCGGGGCCTCGAATTCCACGCCTGGCTTAACCTCAACCGACTGGTGCACCGGTCTTCCACCAGCGTATCGGCCCAGAACCTGAGCCTCACCCACCCGGCCTGGATTCTCAGCTACGACGGAGCCAAGCTGTTCAACTTCGGCCTGCCTGAGGTTCGGCAGTTCATCACCGACATGACGGTCAACGTAGCTCAAAACTATGACGTCGACGGCATCCATTTCGACGACTACTTTTATCCCTACGCCGTAGCCGGACAAACCCTGGATGATGAAGCTACCTTTCGGAAGTACGGGCAGGATTTTGCCAGTAAAGCCGACTGGCGACGCCATAACGTGGATGTGTTGATCAAGCAAATTCACGATGCACTGACCGCCGTCAAACCCCGCCTCAAGTTTGGCATCAGCCCGTTCGGAGTATGGCGCAACCGGCGCGACGATCCGGGCGGCTCCAATACCACCGGGGGCCTTACTTCGTATGACCATATGTTTGCCGATACCCGGAAATGGATTCAGGAAGGCTGGATCGACTACATCGCCCCTCAGGTGTACTTCTCTTCGGGATTTGCCAAGGTACCTTTCCGGAATCTGGTGGACTGGTGGGCCGATAACCATTTCGAGCGCCACTTGTATGTAGGACAAGCCGCCTACCGTGTGGGCTACAAGGATAAGGACAAAACCTGGCAGAACGCTTCGGAACTTCCCGATCAGGTACGGTATGCCCGTACGAGCGGAGCCGACGGCAGTATTTTTTTCAGCTCCCGCTCCCTGAAAGCCAATGCCCTGGGTTTTGTAGATTCGCTGCGCACCGAATTGTTCCGGTTTCCAGCTCTGGTACCTTCCATGCCCTGGAAAGACAATGTCCCACCCCTGAGCCCACGCCACCTGCGGGCCACAACGCATCCGGGCGGGGTAGAGCTTTTGTGGAATGCCCCCGAACTGGCCGCCGATGGTGATTCGGCGTGGTACTATGTTGTATATCGATTCGAGCAGGGGGAAAAACCCTCGGCCCACGATCCACGCCGGATTGTGGGCCTGTGCCATGAGGGGCAGCGGTTCGTGGATCGCACCACCAAGCCGGACAAAAAATACCTGTACTATGTTACGGCTGTCGACCGTCTGCATAATGAAGGGCGTCCCATCGGTCCTCTGCGACTATGGATACACGAAAATCGGTTGCAGCGGTATGAAAACGAAGTATCAGAGAATTAATGCTTTGGTTTTAGCCTAAATCCTACCTCGTATGACCCTGGATGAATTAAAGGATGCTTTCACCCGCACCATGCAGGTATATATTACCGCACTGGACCGCTACACGGATGAACAGTTTGCGGCAAAGCCCGACGAACAAGAATGGTCGCTGGGGCAGATGTACGAGCACTTATACGGTGCGAACACATACTTTTTTCTGGCCAATGTGAAGCGATGTCTGGAACAACGTAAAGGACAGGAGGGCGGCGAAATGAACGCGAATGGCCAGAATGTTTTTAAGTACAACAGTTTCCCTCCCATCAAGGTCAAGGTACCCGAAGCCGTGCGCGGGCCTGAGCCTGTGGCCAAAAGCCGAGAGACGTACAAGGTACTCTTCAAAGGTACCCTGCGCGACGGGTTGGCCTTGGCCGATGCCGCCGCCGCTGATGCCGGTATCTACAAAACCCAGCATCCGGTGTTTGGCTGGATGAATGTGCTGGAATGGTTTCAGGGCATGGAAACGCACGCCCGGCATCATTTCCGTCAGCAGAAAGAACGGGAAGACTGGCTGGGGATAACGGTGGTCTGAAAAATTCAATTCCCGCACTTTATTGAAACTCCTCCATCACTTCTCCGACCGAACGTACTTCTTCAAAAAAGGATAAAATTCGGGTAAGGATACCTTCCACCACGGCATCGGGGCACGAAGCTCCGCAGGTAAGTAGAATCGTGAGGGGTACCTTGTCGGGCAGGTAGCCTTGGGTCGTAATTTCTTCTTTCTGGTGCATATCAAAATGCCGGATGAGGGTACGGTCCAGAATTTTATCTGCGGAGGTAATGAAATAGGTAGGTAGCTTGCTCTCGCAAAGCTCTACGATATGCGAAGTATTGGAACTGTTGTACCCCCCGGCTACGATGGCCAGATCAGCCGGATGCATAAGCAGCGCGTACGTAGCATCCTGATTATCATTAGTAGCATAGCAGAGTGTGTCGCGGGTATTGGCAAAATGCCCGTCCATCTCGGCGGGAAGCAGCTGGTAGTGGCGGATCATCACCTGCTTGAGGTAATCGGCGATGCCCTGCGTGTCGGATGCCAGCATGGTAGTCTGGTTCACGACGCCGATGCGCTTGAGGTCACGCGCCGGGTCGAAATTTTCGGAATATTGGCCTTTAAATTCCTCGTAAAATTGTTCTCGGGTACCTTCGCCGGTGATGTAGGTACCTAAGCGCTGGGCCTGCTCCATATTTTTGACTACTACGGTCGGCGCGGCTTCTTTGCTGTGCGAAAAGGTAGCGCGGGTTTCTTCGTGCATCGGCTTGCCATGTACCACCACGGTATATTCCTTCTCACCGATTTGGGTGGCGCGGTTCCAGACTTTCTCCACAAACGGGCAAGTCGTATCGTAGCCATACGCGTCGATCCCGATTTCTGAAAGCTTATTCTGGATTTCTACGGTCGTGCCGAAGGCAGGTACCACCACCACATCGTCGGGCGTCAATTCTTCCCAGGGAATGAGCTGATTTCCTTTGGTATCCATCAAAAAACGTACCCCCCGCTCCTGTAAGTCAAGGTTGACGTCGGGATTATGAATCATTTCGCTCAGAAGAAAAATACGCTTGCCGGCGTTTTCGGATATAGCCCGGTAGGCAATTTCAATAGCGTTTTCTACGCCGTAGCAAAAGCCGAAATGCCGGGCCACCAGAAAGCGGACAGGGCCGAAATCAAGTACCGTAGGGTGAAGTCGCGCTTAAGCTTATCGCGCTTACGACGGTATTCCTTGATGGGCGAAATAATATGGCTCCGGTAAAAATCCGGTATGTCGAAGGCTTTCATTCAGTTGATAATGGACGGTGGACAGTGGACAATGGTTTTGCCCACTGCAAAATGTTGGTTGCTGACAAAGGTACGTCCGCTTTGAAAACAACACACGCTTTGGGGGCTTTGTTCGCGGATGCTTTGAAGCAGAGTTAGGCTATTTCTCAAAAAATTTACGTACCTCGTGCAACTTACCGCACTGGGTAGCGGTCTTTGATTCAGAACGTTCAAAAACTAAACCTTCCGTTTGGAAACAAAATTGTACACCGACCGACACGTCGACTTGGTGGAACGCTGTAAACTCGGTGAGCGCAAGGCGCAGCACGAGCTATACAGGCATTATTCCAAAGCCATGTTCAATGTCTGCATGAGGATGCTGAATCACATGGGGGAGGCAGAAGATGCCTTGCAGGAAGCGTTTGTAGATGCTTTTACGCACATCCATCAGTTCAGGCAGCAGTCTACCTTCGGAGCATGGCTGAAGCAGATTGTGGTAAATAAAGCCATCAATCAATTGCGAAGCCGGAAAATGCAATGGATCCAGCTGGAAGAGTGGCAGGCCGCCGACGGGGAACTGTACGGCTCGGAAGATGGCCATGACGAGCACGAAGACTCGGTGTACGAAGTGGAGCGAATCCGCCACACGATGCAGCAGTTACCGGAAGGGTACCGCGTGGTGCTGACCCTGTATTTGTTCGAAGGATACGATCACGAGGAAATTGGAGAAGTGCTGGGAATCAACGAAGTAACTTCAAGAACTCAGTACATGCGGGCCAAACGGAAATTACTGGAATTGATGAAATAGGAGTTCTGGCACAAAGTTCCAGAGGTACATAGGCAATAAGTAATTTGTATGATGGTTTTATCGAATGACTTTAAAGCAAATTTTTCAACAATTCAACCAATACACCTATCAACGATTATACAATTTGACCCAAACATTTACTTTTTAACGAGTGATTGACCATGAAAAAGTCTTTTGATAAGAAGGATCGGCTGGAGCGGTTTGTGCGCGACAACCGGGAGGATTTCGATATCCTGGAACCGGACGATGCTTTATGGGGACGCATTGCCGGGCAACTCGGCTCGGAACCCGTATCAGAGCAGACGGTTCCCCTGAAAAAAACAACCCGCCCCCGCAGCTGGGGCAGTCTCTACTTCGACTGGCGCATTGCCGCGGGCCTGATTTTGGCCATAGGAATATCCTATCTGGCGTACCTCAATAAAGAATTCGGCGTCACCCGCGATCCGCAGGTAGCCCTGAATGTACCGGCCTACGCCCGGGAGTTCACGCATTACAACGATGCCATTCAGGAAAAGCGAGCCGAACTGATTCGCCTGACGAGCGATAATCCGGAATTGTACCAGGAATTCTCGACCGATCTGGACCGCCTGGAAAAAAGCTACGGAAATCTGCGCTCGGAGCTACCAAAAGCTCCCAACCAGGAAGCCCTGATCCAGGCCATGATCCAAAACCTGCAATGGCAGATCGATCTTTTGAATCAACAATTGACTATTCTTCAACGTATCAAACAGGCTGACAAACGCCATGAAAATAAGAGCATCATTTAGTACCATGCTGCTTGTCCTGGGTACCTGGATGGTAGCGCAGGCCGAGCAGCCCAAGTTGATCGAAAAGCGAAAGAGCGTGGTAAAAGTATATACCGTCGACTCGCGCGACCAACTCTCGGTAGATAATCAGTACGGCCAGGTAAAGATCAACCTGTGGGATAAAAAAGAAATACGGGTAGACGTGTCCATCACGGCCAACGCCCCCACCGACCAGCGGGCTGCGGACTACCTGAATGCCGTCACCATCAGCGAAAAACGCGAGGGCAATGTCATCACGCTTCGTACGCTGATCGACCGTAGCCAGTTCGGGTCCAGCAACTGGAACTCCTGGCGTAGTAAGCCCGGTGAGAAAAACTCCATTCAGATTGACTACGTGGTCAATATGCCCAAATTCAATGCCCTCATTGTCAGGAACAAATTCGGTAATACGGATATTCCCTGGTTCCAGGCACCCCTGACGGTACAATCGCGCTACGGCAATTTCTCAGCTGAGGATTTGGGTAATGCCAGTAATACCATCGAGGTAGCCTATGGAAAGGCCAAAATAGGCAAAATGGATGGCGGTAAAATGGAGATACGCTACTCTGATTTCGATCTAGATCAGGCGCGCACACTGCTACTGATCAACAAATTCGGTAAGCTTACCATTGGGGAAGTAGGAAGCTTGGAAGCGGATATAGACTATTCGGGGGCTACGATTGGCCGGGTCAATGAATCCTGTAAAGTGAACCTCAGCTATTCGGGTAACTTCCAGGTCAATCAGTTACCCCACTCAGCCGAAAATGTGGACATTCAGGCCGCCTATTCGTCGGTCGTATTGCCGGCCGAGTCCAGCCAGTTCAATGTGACGGTTACGCACGGTGATTTCCGCCTGCCGACCAACCTCAAAGTAAATTTCACCAATCAACCCAGTAAGACCGACTCGTACCGTTCCACCAAGCAATATTCAGGTACCGTAGGCTCAGGTACGGGTACTATAATCAAAGTAGTATCCACGTTCGGTGATGTGCGATTGAAAGATTGATTTCCGGTTGGACATCGGCCTAAGTATACAGGATTCCAGCTTATGAAAGCCTTACACAGCCAACGGGGTACCCTGAGAATTCTCAGGGTACCCCGTTGTTTTATTAAGCAGTTGTCACTCTTTTAATTGAGGAATCCAGTGGAAGCGTAGTAGGGGGTGCTGGCTTTTTTCTCATTTCTCTTATCAATCACTACCCCGGTCACCGCCCCGGCTCCTGCACCGGCGACAGCACCTATAACGGCACCTTTAACCCGGTTGTTCTTGGAAACGACGGCACCCGTTACGGCGCCTACTCCGGCCCCGATCAAAGCGCCCTTCACGGGAGTGCTCATGCCTTTTTTCTTCTTTACTTCGGAAGCAGGCACGGTTTCAGTCGTAGGTGTGGTTTTCGCTGGTTTGTAAGCGTCGTTGTCCGATGAAGTCACGGGCGCTTGCGAGGTCCATTCGTTGTCCACTTGCTGGGTTGCCCGTGCGTCTTTGGGCAAAGTACCATTCAGGTAGGCGTTGCTATTTCCAAGTGCGGCCAATTGGGCAGGAGTCAATCCTTCCTGCTTGGCTTTTAACAGCTCCATCTCATAATTAAGCTTCATGATTTCGGTCTCATGCTTGGCTTGCAAAAGTTCGTTCTTGAGCTCAGCACTCGTCTGATTTTCAGGATTCGAGTTGTTGACTCCGTTACAGGCAAACATCATACTGGCAACTACGGCTATTCCGATTAGATTTTTCATGGTTTCTTACTTTTGGGCTCCCTCGTCCATTCCGTTCTCACGAAACGGCGGTTAGAGCGGGTGAAAATTAATCACTATGTGCTCCTTTTTGGTTTTATGTGATGCACAGTGGTTAGAGAGAAAGCGTGGAAAGAGGTTTAATCCTGTATATAAAATTTATACACGCATTTTCAAAAAGGTACCCTGATCCGTTCCATAACCCCAAAAAAAAGATTCATCGGAAATAGTTTTCCGATGAATCTTTTATAGACTTAGTATGCGGCGGAAGATACTAATTAGCCCCGTCTGGCTACTGTTTTTCTACTTTATCCAGTTCTTCCCACGTCCAGGCGCTAGTTCTACCGTTCGTTTGGGCCCGCACACGTTTCACATCTGCGGGAGTTACCAGTACACGTTCCAAAAACTGAGGTGAAACGCGGGGGATGCCATTCCCGGCATTAGCCAGGTCGTAACGGATGTAGCTCAGTACCGAAGCGATCCACTCGTCGCTGTTGGCTCCCATGGGCGGCATCATATCAGGGTAGGTTTTCCCGTCGACCGGGCCGGTCAATCCATGCAAAAGAATTTTTATCTCCTCATCCTTTTTACCCGTCAGGCGGCGGAAATTTCCCGACAGCACCGGGGCCAGATTCGTGGGGGTACCTTTGCCATCAGGACCATGGCAGGTAGCGCATAGCGACTTAAAAGTGGTAGCCCCATCGAGCACCATTTTCCGGCTGGCCGCGTCCAGGGCGCCAAGCCGTGCTCCGTAAGTACGGATGGATTCATTCTTGACGAGGGTACCCTGCACGCCCGCCAACATTTCATTGGCTGGATTTTTGGCCAGCACTTCGTCCACGATAGCTTTGGTCTGAGGCGCTTTAGAATAGCCCAGCGACAGCAGCAGCTGGGTGAGCACATCGTAGCTGGGATCATTTTTTAGAGTAGCCAGTTTAGTCAGCACCTCGGGGTCATTCTTTTTGATAAAGGGTTCGCTGTTCCATATGGCCGCCTTACGCAGCTGGGCGTCGGGCGACTGCATCAGCGTAAGCAGTAGCTCTTTATCCAGTGCCTCCAGACCTTCGAGTGTCCACAGGGCGTGAAGTTGTCCTAAGGGTGAAGGAACTTTGTCTAAGGTACCTTTCTGACCTAGCGCCATTTGTCGCAAAGCGGGTACCACTGATTTATCAGCCCGAATCACCAGTTCTTTCTGGGCGTTGTCGCGCCACCAACCGTTGGCATGGTCGAGGTACTTGACCAGTTGAGCGGGTGATTCGTCCAGCATGTGAGGCTTGGGGCCCGGCTTCAGTCCATCGTACACCAGCCGATAAATCCGGCCCCGCTGCTTATTGTTATCCAGGCCCAGGCGCTGAATCTGGGGCCGTAAGTAGCTGTCTTTTCCGGTCCAGGTAGCTTCCTGGATGATGCCCCGGTTCATGTCTACCAAGTACAGGCAACCGTCTGGTCCAGTGTAGGTATTCACCACCCGGAAATTCATATCGCTGGAAGCAATGAATTCTTCCTGCTCGTAAACATTTTCCAGGGTCGTTTTTCCCGCTTTATCCACAACCCGGGCACGGCGGATAATCCGGGCAACGGGTTCGCTGATCAGGTAATCGCCCACCAGGGTTTTGGGAAGGCGGTCGCCCCGAAATATAGACTGTCCATTGCCAGCCGTAAAGTGATTCAAAGTGGTGTCGGCGCGGAGCCGTTTCACGCCGCCCTGCACATCCGGGGTCTTGATAATAGGCCATACGGGACTAAACGTTTCTTCGTCGTAAGCATCCCGGAAATTGAGCTGCCCGTAGGCGGGGTTGATCTGAAATCCGATGCCGGCGTTCTCGCCTCCACCCTGGCTAAAAAACAAGCGTCCGTAGTTGTCATGCGCCAAGCCCCACTGACCAATGTTCCCTCCGATCAGCGAATCGGCCTGAATCATGCCGTTCTTATACCGAAACCGTACCGGGTCCACCGTGACATAGATCCAGTTGTCAAGGTTCCAGTCCAGCCCGCTGCGCTGGTGTTCCATATTTCCCGGAGCCTTCCTACCTACCTTATATACATGCCGTTTTTGATCGGCCACGCCATCGCCATTCGTATCTTTATAGGCATACATATCGTACGTGTCGGTTTCATTGACCAGTAGTTCGTGCCCTACACACAGTAGCATGCGGGGAAGCATGAGCTTGTCAATAAACACCGAACTCTTATCCATTTTGCCGTCCCCGTTCGTGTCCTCCAGCAGCATGATGCGGCTTCGGGGTTCGTGCTCGTCGGTACCTTCCACATCCTGCATGTAGGTTTCCATTTGGGCTACGTACATGCGGGCATTGCCATCCCAGGCAATCGCCACGGGCTCGGTGACCATGGGTTCACTGGCCACCAGTTCCAGATGGTACCCCCTGGGCAGCCGAAACGAGCGCAGACTTTGCTCAGGCGTAAGCGGAGCCGGTGAAGGGTTATCGTCCACGGTGCGGGGCGTGGCAAAGCCCGACTCAGGCAGTACCTGCTGGTTGGCCGAGGCCTGCCCGGGTGTACGGGCGGTTCGCGTACAGGTAACGATCAGAAAGGAGGCGAGTGCCAGGGTACCTATCAGCCGGAATTTATTTTTCATACGATAACACGGGGATGAATGTCAGACTTTTGTGAGCAATGCAAGAGACACAAGATCATTAAGGTTTGACCCTGGCGCTTAGGAAAAAGGTAGAGACCTGTATTTTTTACCTTTTCCCTGAGAATCAATTTTTACGAATATTTCTACCTGAATCTTTATGAAAAAATACCCCTGCACGTAGGCCTGTGTCTGGCATTTTTTATCCTTCACTCCCAAGCCGCCCTGGCGCAATCCAGGAGCCTTTTTAATGGAAAAGATTTGAAAGGCTGGCACATGGATGTCCCTGAGATGGACAAAAATACCGGTGCGCGGACGCCCTTTATTGTACGGGATGGGATGCTCGTGAGCCTGGGAACGCCCGGCGGGCATTTGATCACCGACGCTACTTACCAGAACTACCGGGTCGAGATAGAGTACCGCTTCGCGGGTACCCCGGGCAATTGTGGCGCGCTGGTGTTCGTGTCAACGCCGCGCGCATTGTACGACATGTTCCCGAAGTCGATCGAAGTACAAATGATGCACACTAATGCGGGCGATTTCTGGTGTATTCAGGAGGATATTGTGGTACCCGATATGGAAAAACGCCGCGGTCCTAAAGAAAAGTGGGGCGTCAACGGAGATAAGCTACGCCGCATTCCCAACCTGACCGACGGTTCGGAGAAACCCGTCGGAGAATGGAACAAGCTCACAATCGAGTGTCTGGGCAATTCCATAAAAGTATGGGTAAACGGCGATTTTGTGAATTATGGCTACAACGCTACGGCTAACACCGGGCACTTTGCATTGCAGTCGGAGGGGTCGGAAGTAGAATTCAGGAAAGTAATGCTGACACCGATTAAAAAATTGTCCGATTCGTAGGGTACCCAGGTTTTCGTCCCTACGAATCGGATCGAAGTATTATCAATTAATTCTCGATAGCGAATGTCATGATCCTACCCCCGCTATAATCAAGAAGGTAAAGTTCATTCTGTTCATCCACGCCAAAGGCAGACAATGAGCTGCTCTTTTCCACTATGAGGCTGTTCTTGGCCTGCGCCCCATCCGCAGTTTCCAACGCCCAGATCCGGCCACTGGCATAATCGCCATAGATGTATTTCCCTACCAGACCAGGTAGTTTGGAACCCCGGTATACGTACCCACCCGTGATTGAAATGTCGCCATTGGCATGGGTGTAATCCCATACCGGATCAATCAGCCCGGATTCCTTACAGTCGTTCTTGGGGTTAAAGCATTCGTCTGCTTCCTTAATGCGCCATCCGTAGTTACCACCTTTTTCGATGATGTCAATTTCCTCGATGGCATTTTGTCCTACATCACCCGCCCACAGTTTTTTGGTAGCGGGGTCGAAACTGATGCGCCACGGATTACGCAGGCCGTAGGCATATATTTCTTCCCGCGTACCGTCGGTCTTTCCTCGGAAAGGATTATCAGCCGGAATCCCATAGGTACCTCTGTCAGTAGCATTGACATCCAGCCGCAGGATTTTGCCGAGCAAAAGTCCCAAATTCTGAGCATTATTTTGGGGATCGCCACCACTACCACCATCGCCCGTCGACACGTAGAGGTACCCATCCGGTCCGAAATGTACCGACCCACCGTTATGATTAGAGTAAGGCTGTGCATACGTTAGCAAAATGGTTTCGCTTTGCGGATCGGCTACACCACTGGCCGGGTCATTAACTTTGTAGCGGGCCACGACCGATTCGCGGGGATTATCGCGGGTATAGTTTACGAAGAAGTACCCATTGGTCTTGAAGTTGGGATGAAAAGCCAGTCCCAGCAATCCCATTTCGCCACCGCTCTTCACCTTATTCTTTATATCCAAAAATAACGTGGACGAAGTAGGTTTCTGGCCGGCATCGAAAAAACGGATCGTGCCGGCTTGCTCCACTACAAACAGTCGGTTGCTTCCATCTTTGGCGTTAACCAGTTCAACGGGATCATTGAATTTGAGGCCCGGAAAAGCTTCGGTTACCTTATACGTGGCCGCTCCAGAAGGATCTGGCGTAACTACATTGCCCGATCCGTCGTCCTGGCTGTTCCCGCAGGCAATCAGCAGAAAGAAAGCGGACAGGGCTATTGATTTTTGAATGGATAATATCATGTCGATTGTGTTTTTTCTTGATAGTAAGGTTTTTATCAAAACGATTAGGCGGAGCGATTGTTTTGATTTGACATTCAGATTGTTTCTTGTGCTTTCTGCCTGAAAGATGTACTTGTATGTTCTGTTTCCTGTGGATTTGCCTGGATAAATGCGGTAGAATTTCTTACTATTCATGCTAGGTAAAAGTAGGTACCTTTGAAGGCAAAGCGAAAATCCCAACTTCTCACAATCATGAAGTACCTCCTTTTGTTTTACTGTATAATAAGCGTACCCAGCCCTATGGCCCAAGTTCCCTTTGACCTGCAAGGCCACCGGGGGTGCCGGGGCCTGATGCCCGAAAATTCCTGGCCCGCGTTTGAAAAGGCGCTGGAATTAGGTGTGACCACCCTGGAAATGGATGTGGTAATTTCAAAAGATGGGCAGGTCGTCGTATCCCACGAACCGTATTTTATGGCCAGTTACTGCCTGAAACCTGACGGATCGCCGATTGAAAAAGGTGAGAAAATCAATCTGCATACCTTGACGTATGGAGAAATAAAAAAATACGATACTGGCTCCAAGGGCAATCCCGACTTCCCGAAACAGAAGAGAATCGAGACCCATAAACCCCTGCTCAGTAAAGTGCTGGCTAAGGCCGAAGCTTACTGCCGTACCCATGGTCGACCAGCTGTGAACTATAATATCGAAATTAAAAGCGAAGCTTCGGAGTACGGGATTTCACAACCACGGCCTGCCGAATTTTCGGAGTTGGTATATCGTGTAATCAAAGGCCAGGTACCCCTGGAAAGGGTTACCCTGCAAAGTTTTGATTTTGAAGTATTGAGATATTGGCAAAAGCAGGTACAGGTCGGAAAATACGGTAAAGTCAAATTAGCGGCTTTGGTTTCCAATTTAAAAGGCATCGAAACCAATCTGGAAAGCCTGGGCTTCACACCTGCCATTTACAGTTCGTATTATAAACTGCTTTCAGCGGATAAAGTCAAACGATTGCACGAAAAAGGGATGCTTGTGATTCCATGGACAGTCAACGATATTGATGCCATGAAGGAAGTGAAGGCTATGGGGGTCGATGGACTCATCACCGACTACCCCGACCGTTATCTTAAAACTTTCCCTTAAGCAGTACCTTGCTCGTCAGCAACGCAGGTTCGGTAGGGGTACCCCTACCGAATCACCATCACCGACCCGCGTAATAGATCACGCTTTCGATCGGGATAATATTCGCTACCGTAGGTGATCACGTAGGGGTAGGCGCCTGGCTGTACCTTCAGGCCTTTGTACATTCCATCCCACCTTTTGTTGACATCATTGGAGGCAAAAATGACTTCTCCCCAGCGGTTGTACACTTTTATCTCAAAATCCGTGAAGAACTGTCCGAATACGTCAAACTGATCGTTGCGGCCGTCACCATTGGGCGTAAAAGCGTCTGGTACGAAGATACGCGGTTCGCAACGGTCCACTACTTCGGTAGTGTCGGCCAGCGTACATCCTTCGATATTGGTAGCTATAACCCGGTAGGTACCCAGGTTGCTGACCGTGATGCGGCTCGTGGTGTCGCCCGTAGCGGGCCAGAAATACCGCTGGTTGGCTGGGCCGCGGCTATCGAGTACCACTTCACCATTTTGTTCGACGCACAGCGGCGATTCGGGTGCCAGGTTCAGCGTAGGTGAAGGTAGGAAAAACAGCCGAATGGTATCGCGGCCACTGCATCCGGCCAGCGTGGCCGTAACCGTATAGGTACCCGTAAAGCGGGGCGTAATGCTGGCCGTAGTTTGTCCGTTGGACCACAGGTACTGCGCTTCGCTGACCGTGCTGGCTACAAGTTGGAAGGTACCATCGTAGCACAGAGTCGTGTCGGGTCCTAGTCGTACCTGCGGCGCGGGCTTGATGGTCACGGTGCGGTTGGCCGAAGCTACACACCCCTGATTAGAAACAAAGTAAGTAACGGTCTGCTGGCCCAGCAAGCTATCCGCCGGTGTATACAGCCCCAGCGAATCTACCCCTGGTCCCCGCCAGAAGCCATTGGTTGGCGTTGAGCCCGTCAGGCGTTGGGGGCGTTGGTTAGAACAGAACTCCAACGCGGGGCCTACACTTATTACGGGCTTAGGACTGAACTTCACCTGTACATCGTCGGTGCCATTGCAGCCGTTTTCGGTGTTGGTTACGGTAAGGGAATAGGTACCTGCCTCGCGGACCACAAGGGTACGGGTCGTAGAGCCATTGCTCCACAGGTACTGGTTGCCCGCAAAATCGTTGGCGCGGGGCGCTAGCTGAATGGTGTCGCCAACGCATTTTCCCCGGTCCGGACCCAGCAATGCCAGGTTATCCTTATCCAGCCCTACCTTGATTCCGGTTTGTGAAAAGGTACATCCTCCGGCATCGGAAGCCTCAAGACTATAGGTACCCGCCTTCAGACCCATAGCAGTTTGCGTGTTGCTCACTACCCTACCCGACGCATCGAGCCAGCGGAACGTGGTGGGCTGTCCGCCCGTCACGTTAAGGCCAATGGAACCCGAATCGGGTTGGGTACAGGCAGCATTATCCACCAGCGGACTCATTTTTAGGGGATTAGCCGCTGAGCGCAGATTGAATGACGTATCGGTGGTACAGGCCAGTGGATTACCACTCACCCGCAGCAGATAGCTACCTTCGCGCAAGCCGGTAATCTGCGGCGCATTGCCCAGCGAAGTGCTATCCGGCCGCAGCCAGGCGTAATTATAGGTACCTGTCGGCGTAAGCGAGGTGACCTGTATACGACCGTCGGCCGTAGTACAACCCGTGGGCGGCAGCAAGTCGGCACGGATGCGAGCGCGGGGACGCGCCACGACCTGAATCGTATCTTCGTTATAACAGTCGTTACCGTTTTTCACTTCCACAAAATAGCTACCCGGCTGCCGCACCGTAATAGCCCGGGTACTTTCTCCCGTGCTCCACTTGAACTCCCGCCAGGTCTGGCCAGGGGCCGTCAGCACAATGGTACTATCGTTACAGACTGTCGTGTCGGGGCCCAGCGAGAAATCGGGTGGGCGGCGAATTGTCAACTCCACCGTATCGGCACTAAAACATACGCCTTGCGGGCCGTTGGCCGCAATAGCTACATACTGTCCGGTCTGAGTGGCACTGAATGTTTTCTCTCGCCCTACGGGTCGGCCATTGTAAACCCACACAAACAACTCAGCATCCACGTTGGCTTCCAGTTTGATACTTTTGCGGCATTCGTCTTGATCTGGCCCCAGATCAATGGGTTCGGGCGTAGCAAATATCTCGACCTGCTGGAAGAAAGTCGTGTCTTTGCACTGGTTCACAGCCCGCAGACTCACATTATAAATTCCGGGTTCCTTGTAGGTGTGTGAAACCTGGGTCTGCTTACCATTGACGGGTGCACTCCCATCGCCAAAATTCCAGGTATAGGTATCCTTGATCGGGTCACAGAGCGGGCTGGCCTGGAACATGGTAGGTGCACCGGTACAGAAGCCATCGGCTTGAAATCCGGGTCCGTCGTTTTGCTGGGTAAAGTTCTGCACCAGACTGGGTAGTCCCAGATTACTCTTCTTCCCGCCCAGACTCACTCCATTCAGTTCATACATCACAGTGCTAGTCGAATTCTCTTCGGGCTCGCCGATGACCGCTAGGTAATCGCTGCCGTCTACGGCCATGTAAATCCGACCATCGGAACCGATCTGTAAGGCGCCAAATTTCTGGGTTTTGGTACTATCAATGACAATCCTCGAATCGGCGATCAGGGATGAGTCGCCCAGAGTCAGGTCGAACTGCACCAACTTGGAAGCTGTACTATCCCCATCACCCTGATAGGACACGTACATTTTTTCTCCACTGGGCGAGAACTCGATCCCGTAGGCCTTGGGCGGAGCCGGACCTAAATCGATGGTCCGCTCATATTTCATTTCACCCGTCGAATCCGAAAAAGTAAAGATTTCTACGTAGTTGCGCGGCGGACCGGGCACAATCACGGCCAAACGGCGTTCGCCCGTGGTACTGTCGGCGGGCGAAAACTTCATGTACCCCTCCCCTTTGGCCTTAGTGTCATGCGCCATGCCCAGGTCAAAACTTTTTTCCTCTGTCAATCCGCCCGCCGTAGCATGATACACGCGGAAGGTGTTATTACCAAAATCGTGCGATACGACCCAGTACGTACTGTCGCGATCGTTACGGACCGAAGCAACCCGTTCCGTAGTCGTACGCTCCAGTACCGTGTTTTGTTCTACAATCGCACCCTTGCCATTGTCACGGCGCATGTCTACCACGCTTATAGTAAGAGCTTTGGTAGAATCATCAATATTGGTAGTAGTGAATATATTATACAGATACTCACACCCCTTACAGGTAGGTTGTGGCACAATCAACGCCGATTGGGTGGAATTAGGGCTACCCTTAAGCGGCGTACAGGAGTCTGCTAGACACTGCATTTCCTTGCCATCACGGTCATAGACCTTGACTCCGTCGGTATAGAAGAGTAGTTCACCCTTGGAGTTGGCAATGGAGGAGGTACCTTCGGGTGTTTCGAGTTTACCATCTGTAATGGCTGTGGGGGTACCATTGGCAAAGTCAAGCCCGGCGTTGGCGCCAAAAAACCACTTGGCCCCCTGCTGCTGGGAAGGTTCCAGGCAAATTTTGACATTGACACGGTCCTGGATCTTACAACCATTGGGCAGAATCACCTCCACCGAGTAGCAGCCCGAGCTGTCTATTTCCAGCGCCTGGGTGGTATCGCCTTTAGGGTACCAGATGTATTTGGCACCAGCAGGCCCGCTTCCCCCGCATAGGGATCGAGCGTGATAGTCTGGCCGGGACAAATGGTAGTATCGGTTTTCCAATTCTGGAAAGAGGGAGGAAGTTCGCCGACTTGGATAGGTACACTCAGGCTGTCTATTCCCCCGTTTTTCAGAGTCCTTACCACTTTCACCGTGTAGGTACCGGGGGTTTGGTAGGCATGGCCTGCATTGCGGGTAGTGGCGGTGTTGTCCTGGCTAGCACCATCACCAAAGTTCCATTGCCACGCCACAGCCGTACTCAGCGTATCGCTGAAGGTAGTGACGTCATCCTCACACTCAGGGTTGAGCATACACTGGTTTTTCACCACGAAAGGAGTCTGCGCCTGGGCCGTACCCAGCACGGTTCCCATCAGGACGGCGAAAATCCAAAAAAAATGTTTTTGTATATTATAAATCAACCTCATCGTTCGTTACTTACTCGCAAACCCGCGCACATAGACCTACCTTTAACACAAACAGCATAGTTCTAACGAAAAATAATTTTTAAAATTTTACGCTGTATATTGACAAGAAAAAACCCGACGTTTGACCATTATTACGCAAAGTGTGCCTGTTTTGTTGCTTTCCAGATGATATTCGCAAACCTCACGATTTTTAGCTGACAATCTTCAGCCCACCTCTGTATATTATGACCAAGAAACTTCTCCTGTTCCTATTCCTGACCCTTATTAGCTTAAAAGGTTGGAGCCAGGATCCGCAATTTTCGCAGTTTTATGCTAACCCCTTGTATCTCAACCCAGCCCTGGCGGGTGGTGCCCTGGCTCCCCGCCTGACGGTGAACTACCGCAACCAATGGCCTGCTTTGTCAGCCAACTTTGTCACGAGTTCGTTCGGGGTGGATAATTACTTCTCGCGCTTCAACAGTGGCGTGGGCGTGTATGTGCTTTTAGATAGTCAAGGACTGGGCAACCTGAAATCTACCGAAGTAGGCGCACAATATTCGTATCAGCTCCAGCTCAACGACGAAACTTTTTTACGGTTAGGCCTACAGGGCGCCTACGCCACCCGCACGCTGGACTACTTTGGCCTGACCTTCGGCGACCAGTACAACAATGGCGGCTTTACGGGTAATCCCACTCAGGAACCTCTGTTACAGAACGGTCTCCCGCAGGTTTCTTACGCCGATTTCTCCACCGGCGCAATGGTCTATTCCGACTGGTACTGGGCGGGTCTTTCGGCTCACCACATCAATCGGCCCAACCAGGCTTTTTCCGGGCTGGAAACGGCTCCGCTTCCCATTAAGATTAGTTTTCAGGGCGGCCTGCGAATTCCTTTTGCTGGCTATACCTTTCTGGGCAATGAAATTGACCGGGAAAAAACCATTTCACCGGCTGTCCTCTACAAAAAGCAGGGGAAGTTCGACCAACTGGACGCAGGGTTGTATGTGACCTATTCACCGGTAGTGTTCGGTGTCTGGTACCGGGGAATACCCGTGAAAAAATACGCCGAGAACATCAACAATCACGAGTCGCTGATTTTTTTGGCGGGTTTTCGGCAGGATAAATTTTCCATCGGGTACAGCTACGATGTGACCATATCCACGCTGGGGGTAGGTAGTGGCGGCGCCCACGAAATATCGCTGTCCTACATTTTTGAGCCCCTGGAAGGCAAGCAGCGTCCCAAACGCCGGAGCAAGGAGCTCTCATGCCCGAAATTTTAGACCTTGCTGCTGACTTTTCTGTAATTGCACATCAGATTTTTATTAACCCCACAATCAATCAATCCGCGTAAAAATGAAAAACAAATTACTTCCCCGACATCTGGCTTTTTTCCTCTCCTTCGTGCTACCTTTTCTGCTTTTTTCATTAACCACTTCCGCAAGACCTCCCAAAAAAGAATACTACGAGTTAAAAATCTATCATGTCAAAGGTCCGCAGATGGCTATGATGGACACCTACCTTAAAAATGCCTATATCCCGGCGGCCCACCGGGCGGGCATCAAGGACGTGGGCGTGTTCAAGGCGGCGGACTCCGATTCGCTACTGTATGTACTTACCCCGCTCAAATCGTTGGATCAACTGGCTACTTTTTCTCAGGCGCTGGAAAAGGACAAAACCTATCAGGCCGATGGCAAGAGCTACATTGAATCGGAATTCAAAGAACCTGCTTACCAGAAGTTCGAGACGATTGTACTGGAAGCTTTTGAAGGTGCGGAACAGCATCGTAAACCCAATCTGACCGCTCCGATGAGCCAGCGCGTATACGAACTCCGCAGCTACGAAAGTCCTTCTGAAAAGCGGCATTTAAATAAAGTGGATATGTTCATCAAAGGCGGTGAAATTGGCATCTTCAACAAGCTGGGTTTCAATCCCGTATTTTTTGCGCGGGTCATAGCCGGCAGCCACATGCCCAACCTGATGTATATGACGACTTTTGAAGACAAAGCTTCGCGCGACGCGCATTGGAAAGCGTTTGGCAGTGATCCCGATTGGAACAAACTGAAGGTGATGCCTGAGTACCAGAACAACATGAATTCACCGGTCATTTTTTTCCTGCAACCAAAAGATTATTCGGATATCTAGATAGCTGCGGAGGTGGTAAAGTATTTACCACCTCCGCAGTCTAATTTCTCTTTTATGCCTCTGATCAAACCTGTACGTGGAATTCAGCCCGCTTTCGGCGAAGCCTGCTGGTTGGCCGACAATGCCACTGTGGTGGGTGACGTGATGATGGGTGAACACTGTACCGTATGGTTCAACGCTGTGGTGCGGGGCGATGTGAACAGTATTCGAATAGGTGATTATTCCAACGTCCAGGACGGAGCAGTAATCCATTGCACCTACCAGCGCTTCGCCACTACCATTGGAAACTACGTGTCCATCGCACACAATGCCATTGTCCACGGTTGTACCATCGAAGACCATGTGCTGATTGGTATGGGGGCTATTGTCATGGACGGAGCAGTAATCGGTACAGGCTCGATCATCGCCGCCGGCGCCATTGTGACACAACATACCCAAGTCGAACCGGGCAGTATCTACGCTGGAAATCCGGCCCGTTTTATGAAGAAAATTACGCCCGAACTGGAAGCGATCATTGACCGTACGGCGATGAATTACGTAACGTACGCCGGATGGTACCAGTGATACTTTGGACTTAGTGCATCAGACAAACTGGTCCCGGGTACTCAGAATTCCTGCTTGCGGGCGTTGAAGTACCCCTTGACGACGGTAAAGGTAGTAATGGCTAAAAAGAAAAGGATCACATACTGTACGTAATCCACGATCCAGGGAAAGCGCTCACCGAACAGGTACCCCCCACCCGTAAGTCCCAGAATCCATACCGTGCCCCCAACGATATTGTACGTCATAAATCCCGGCCAAGGCATCCGCACCAGTCCGGCCAGGATGGGTGCGAAAGTACGGACGATGGGCAAGAACCTACTGATAATGAGCGTACGGCTCCCGTACTTATCAAAGTATTTGCGGGTGGTTTCGATATTCTTTTTCTTGAAGAAAAAGGATTCCCGCTGGGTTTCGAGGCGATGCCCGAAGAATCGACCGAACAGGTACCCTACCAGCGATCCGAGGATTGCGGCTGAAATCATGCAAATCAGCAGCAGGGAAATCGGTACATCCAGCGTGCGGGTTCCACAAAACACTCCCGCCAGAAAAACCAGGTAGTCACCAGGCAGGAAAAAGGCAAAGAACAGGCCATTCTCGGCGAAGACAATGAGCGTAATGACCACCAGCCCCCCGGTACGGATGATTTCTTCGGAATTGAGGATATACTGGAAAAAATCGACGATGGCGTTCATGGAATGGTGGTTGGCTGATAGCTTTTGGCAATCGGCTTCTTGAAATCTTACTACCGGGAGAACTTCAAATAACAGCACAAATTGTCAGCTGTCCACTTTCAATTGCCCACTGAATGCCAAATCTACGCAATTTCTGAAAGTTCCAGCCAGCGCATTTCCTTTTCGGAAAGGCTTTCGGTGATCTGTTCGACCTCCAGCGCCCACGCCATGAGTTCTTCGTGTGAACCGCCGTTACTCAGTTTCTGAACCAGGATAGCCTTCCGTTTTTCCATTTCGGGCATTTCTGTTTCCAATTGTTCCATCTCGCGCTGCTCCTTGAAGGATAGCTTCCGTTTGGATATTTCGGTAGGTTTCGGGACTGCGGCAGGTAGGGGTACCTCTTCTTTTTCTTTGGGTTTGGAAGTAGAAACGGTGCGTCGTCCGGTAGTCTCCTGTTCTTCGAGCCACAGGCGGTAGTCGGAGTAATTGCCCGGAAAGTCGCGGATTTTTCCTTCACCCTCGAATACAAACAGATGGTCAACCAGTTGATCCAGGAAATACCGGTCGTGGGAAACGATCATCAGGCAGCCGGGAAAATTGGACAGGAACTCTTCCAAAACATTCAGGCTACTGATGTCCAGGTCGTTAGTAGGTTCGTCAAGAATCAGGAAGTTGGGTTCCTTCATCAGCATCAATAGCAGCTGCAGACGGCGTTTTTCGCCCCCACTAAGCTTTTCTACGTAGTCATACTGCTTGGATGGGGTGAACAGAAACGTTTCCAGGAATTTCGAAACCGTTACGGTTTGTCCCGTCCCCAGACGCACTACGTCCGCGACTTCCTTGACCAGATCAATGACCCGCTGGCCCGACTCAAATTCCAGATCGGATTGGGTGTAGTGGCCAAACTGAATGGTGTCTCCCCGAATCACCTGACCGTTGTCGGGACGTACCTCGCCCGTAATCATTTTGAGCAAGGTAGTCTTACCCATGCCGTTGGGCCCAACGATGCCAATGCGGTCGCCTTTGCGGAAGGTGTAGACAAAATTGTGGATCAGCTCGCGGCCGTCGTAACTTTTACCTACACTCTGTAACTCAATAATTTTGCTACCCAGCCGAGTGGAGCGCACGTTGAGTTCCAATTGATTGTCGTATTTCTTTTGGCTGGCTTTATCCTTCAAATCCTCGAAGGCATCCACGCGATACTTGGCCTTGGTACCCCGCGCTTTGGGCTGCCGCCGAATCCAGTCCAGTTCCTTGCGCATCAGATTGCGGGCCTTATCTATCTCGGCGGCCTCCACTTCTTCGCGTTCCGATTTTTTTTCCAGAAAATAGGCGTAATTACCCTTGTAGGTATAGGCTGAGCCGTGGTCAAGTTCCAGCACGTTGTTACATACCTTATCCAGAAAGTAGCGGTCGTGCGTGACGACCAGCAGGGTGGTGTTCTGGGTATTCAAATGATTCTCCAGCCATTCCACCGTACTCAGATCCAGATGGTTGGTCGGCTCGTCCAGAATAAGCAGGTCAGGGTCTTCGAGTAGTACCTTGGCCAGAGCCACCCGTTTACGCTGTCCGCCCGATAGGGTACCATAGCGGGCATCTACGTCGTGGATGCCCAACCGCCCCAGAATTTCCTTGGCCTTCGCTTCGAAATCCCAGGCTTTCAGATGGTCCATTTCTTCCAGGATTTCAGTCAGTGCGTCGTTGTTGCCCGTGGCCAGAGCCTGTTCGTAACGCTTGACAGCGTGGGCGACCGGATTGGATGAAGCAAAAATTACCTCAATAACAGGAAGTTCTTCATCGAACGAAGGGCTTTGGTCGAGGTACCCTACCCGAATGTCCTTACGCAGGCTTACTTCCCCCTCATCAGGCGGCATTACGCCCGCCAGAATGTTCAGAAAGGTAGTTTTACCCGTACCATTGGTACCAATTAAGGCCACCTTGTCGCCCCGGCTCATGCCAAAAGTGACGTTCTTGAAAAGCCATTTATCGCCAAAGGACTTGGCTATGTTTTCTGCCGAAAGGTAGTTCATGTATGCAAGAGAGAGTGGACCGTTGTTCAGGGAAAAGGATGACAAAAATTAATTCATCAAATGTCTCACCCAACCGTCCTATTTAAAAAATCATCTAGCCGGCAGCCCAAGCTACCCGCTCTTTTCTCGTGCGCAAAGGTAGGATTCATCCGCTTCAAAATAGGATATTTGACTTCCAGCATGAACTTTATTTGGTAAATAATGGGTACTTTAGCGTTTCTTTGTCCTTTATTAAGTTTTGTTGGTATCGAATAAACTCCTTGCCTGGCAAACTTGACTCTCAAAGTAAAATACGTTTCCGAATTATAATTTATGCGTTTCAAGTATGTAGTACTCGGATTGGTGCTTATGACCGGTTCCGATGTTTTTTCTCAAAGCAAACCCGCCAATTACAGCCAGAAAATCCCCGGTACTAACCAGGAATACGGAATGGTGGCCATTCCGGCAGGCGAATTCATGATGGGTAGTCCGGCCACAGAAGCAGGACGGAATGAAGACGAGGGCCCGCAACACAAAGTAAAGCTGGACGGTTTCTGGATGGGCTCGCACGAAGTGACATGGGACTTTTACGATTTATATGCTTTCAAAAATATGGAAAAGGAAATGGCCGCCCGTTTTCCTGATCCCGAAAAGAGCATAGCCAAGACCGATGCCAGTACCCGGCCCAGCCCTCCTTACGTGGATATGTCGTTCGGGATGGGTCGAGCAGGTTATCCGGCCATCAATATGACACAGTACGCGGCAATCAAGTTCTGTAAGTGGCTGTACGATAAAACGGGCGTGTTTTACCGTCTGCCCACCGAAGCCGAATGGGAATATGCCGCCCGGGCGGGTACCAAAACGGCTTATTCCTTCGGGAACGACCCAGCCAAACTGGGAGAGTACGCCTGGTATAAGGACAACAGCGACGGAGCTTACAAACTTATTGGCACCAAAAAGCCCAATCCCTGGGGCTTGCACGATATGCACGGCAACGTGATGGAATGGACGCTGGACCAGTATATTCCTGACTATTATGCTCAGAAAGCCAAGGGCGAGGTGAAAGATCCCTATGCGCCCGTTACGGAATTGTACCCTACTTCGGTGCGGGGAGGTTCGTGGGATGACGAAGCTGCCGTGGCCCGCAGCGCGGCCCGTACGCCTTCCTCTCCCAGTTGGAAAGTGCTGGATCCTCAACTTCCCAAGAGTGAATGGTGGATGACGAGTGCTTCTTTTGTGGGTTTCCGGCTGGTGAGGCCTTTCAAAACACCCACCGCCGCCGAAATAGAGGCATATTACAATCCGCCCTTGATTGAGGATTATTGAGTTAACCGTTGAATTTCCTGTACTTCTAATATCAGTTTGTATTGTATTCTTAAACGCTTAAACGTATAACCAATATTATGGAACAAAAACGACGCGAATTTCTAAAGGCTTCGGGCTTACTGGCCGGAGGAATTGCCCTGAGCCCCTTTACCTCCTACGGATTTAACAGCCAGGTTGACGATATGATCAAAGTAGCGCTGATCGGCTGCGGAGGACGTGGAACGGGTGCGGCGGCACAGGCACTGAGTACCAAGCAGAATGTGAAGATCGTGGCAATGGCCGATGCCTTTCGCGACCGCCTCGAAGACTCCTATAAAAGCCTGACCTCGAAAAAATACAAGGATATGGCCGGTAAAACGGTAGAGGGAACTGCGAAAGTAGACGTACCCGATAGCCGTAAGTTTGTAGGCTTTGATGCTTACAAAGAGGCTATGGCACTGGCTGATGTGGTGATTCTGGCCACACCTCCCGGCTTCAGGCCTTACCACCTGGAAGAGGCCATCAAGCAGGGCAAGCACGTATTTTGTGAAAAACCCGTGGCTACCGATGCTCCTGGCATTCGTAAGGTACTAGAAGTAGCCGAGATCGCCAAGAAGAAGAAACTGAATATCGTGACGGGCCTACAGCGCCACTACCAACCCAACTACCGGGAAGCCATCAAGCGTATTCAAGATGGTGCCCTGGGCGACATTGTGGGCGGACAGGTTTACTGGGTCAGTGGTGGTGTGTGGGTGAAGGATCGCCTACCCAGCATGACTGAGATGGAATATCAGATGCGTAACTGGTACTACTTCAACTGGCTGTGTGGCGACCACATCGTGGAGCAACACGTACACAATATTGATGTAGCGAACTGGGTAAAAGGCGGCTATCCGGTTCAGATCCAGGGTACGGGCGGCCGGGAGGTACGTGACGGTATTAAGTACGGTGAAATATTCGACCATCACTGCCTCGATCTGGTTTATGAAGATGGCACGACTATTTCGAGTCAATGCCGCCACTACGAGGGTACCTATAGCCGTGTTGATGAGGCATTTGTGGGTACCAAGGGCCGCATTGATAGCTTTGCGAATAACAATACGGTACTGAAAGACTACAAAGGCGGTGTTATCTACAAGCACGAAGGAAAAGGCGATGGCAACCCGTACCAGATTGAACACGATGAGCTGTTTGATGCGATTGCCAAAGGTGAATACAAATTTGCTGACGCCGAGCGGACTGCCAAGAGTACCATGACCGCCATCATGGGCCGTATGGCTACTTATTCGGGCAAGCTGATCAAGTGGGACGAAGCCTTGAACTCCGATATCAATCTTTTCCCTGATAAATTGGCCTGGGATGCCAAGCCCAAGGTACTGCCGGACGAAAATGGCTTTTATCCTGTTGCTGTACCGGGTAAAACGCGTACAGTATAAGCTTTGTATTTTCCTTCTAAAAGAGCCGAAGCCCTATGTGCTTCGGCTCTTTTTTTATTTCAGGGTATCCCAGGAACTGACTTGGTTTCCGTTGGTTTCAAGTAACCAAACCCTCACATTTGAAAATCGGCGTATGATCCGCTTGCTTTTCCTGATTCCGGCCACACTGAAAGCCGTGGCCAGCGCATCGGCATAGGTACCGTTCGGCGCAATGACCGTCGTTCGGACGTGATGGCGCAGTCCGATTCCGGTTTTTGGGTCCACGATATGCGAATAGCGTACGCCGTCGTGTTCCAGAAATCGGTAGGTACCTCCCGAAGTCGCCACACCTACATTTGACACTGGTATTACTGCCGTTGAATCTGCTGATTTTCCCGAATTAATCTCTACCTCCCAGCCATGTCGACCCGGAGGCGTCCCGGCAAGTGTTATATCTCCGCCAGCATCGATCAGAATCGCCTCTATTCCCAGTTCCTTTATACCTTGCACGGCTTCGTCGGCGGCGAAACCTTTGCCAATTCCACCCACATCAAGCCGCATATTGGGGCGAACCAGCCGGACGGATTTCGTGCGGGGTCGCAATTTGACATATTGATTGCCGACTGCCTTTCGGGCTTTCCCGACTTCGCCTTCATCGGGGAAAAGCCCTCTGCGCATGGCGCGTCGCCAGAGCTGCACCTCCGGACCTACCGTTACATCAAAGGTACCCCGCGTCTTTCGGCTAATTTTTTTTGAAATGGAAAGTACCTCGTACAAATCGTCACTTACCGCCACCCATTCCCCCGAGCCCGACCACGCCGAAAGTCGGTTGATTTCACTGCCATCGCGGTAGTCGCTCAAAATTTCATTGAGGTCCTCAATGCGGGTAAAGGCCCTTTGGGCGGCCCGATTAGCCAGGGAATCGCTGCTGGTGTAGAGTACCAGGCGAAAGGGTGAACCCATTAGTCCTTTTTCAAATTCGTAGCGTTTTTCCTGTCCATAAACCTGAACCGGAAAGTAGATTGCTATAAAAAAGGTACTTATAGTTAGAAAACCGAAGAAGCGAGCCATTTTCGCATTTGTCCACAAAGCACACCCAGGAGTGAAGCTAACCATTTTCAACGCATCGATTATTCTGGCAATCGGCCTGATGGTGGTGATCATTGGTGCTTTTTTCAAAATTCAGCACCTACCTTCCGCCAATCACATTTTATTGGGCGGACTAACCATTGAATTTTTGGGAACCGTGTGGTTTGTCCTGAGCCTGTACTGCCGCCGGAAAGATCTGTGATCTTACAGCTGGGTAGCCTTGTGCCGCATATAAAAATCAGCTATTACAAGCGCCGCCATCGCCTCAACAATAGGCACTGCACGGGGCACTACACAGGGGTCATGCCGTCCTTTTCCCTGTACCTTTACGGCTTCCCCCGCTTCATTAACGCTGTCCTGATCTTGCATAATCGTAGCAACAGGCTTGAAAGCAACCCGGAAATAGATATCTTCACCGTTCGAAATCCCTCCTAGTATCCCCCCGGAATTGTTAGTTTTGGTGCGTACCTTACCCGTTTCGTCAGTATAGAAGGCATCATTATGCTCCGATCCGTATAACTCTACTCCCGAAAAGCCACTGCCGTATTCAAATCCCTTTACGGCGTTGATACTCAGCATGGCCTTCCCTAGGTCGGCGTGTAGCTTGTCAAAAACAGGTTCACCCAGACCGGCGGGGGTACCCTGTATCACGCAGGTAACCACGCCTCCTATTGAATCGCCCTTTTTGCGAGTCTCGTCGATATAGTCGTACATCCGTTGCGCCATCTCGGGATCGGGACAGCGAACGGCATTTTCCTCAGTTTGGGCGAGATCCATCTCCTGATACGTTTTCTCCAGCCTTAATTTACCTACCTGCGAAACGTAGGCATTGACGCTGATGCCCGCGTGTTGCAAAATCATTTTGGCTACGGCTCCGGCCGCTACGCGGGCCGCCGTTTCCCGGGCCGAACTCCGCCCGCCCCCCCGGTAGTCGCGGAGGCCATACTTCGCCTGGTACGTGTAGTCGGCATGGGAGGGACGAAACTGCGTGGCTATGTGCGAATAGTCCTTGCTACGTTGATCCTGGTTCCGGATCAGTAACGCGATGGGGGTACCTGTGGTTTTTCCCTCAAATACACCTGACAATACTTCAAACTCATCTGCTTCACGTCGCTGCGTGGTAATTCGCGATTGGCCGGGTTTGCGACGGTCCAATTCATACTGGATGAAGTCTGTATCCAGTGCAATTCCGGCTGGGCATCCTTCCAAAACCACCCCAATTCCTACCCCGTGCGACTCGCCGAAGGTGGCTATTTTTATAATTTTTCCGTAGGTACTACTCATTTGATTTATTTTCTAAGAATCCACCCCATTATGCCCAGCAATATCAGAACCACGCTATTGGTTAGTGTGCGGATCATATCCTGGTAGTCGACGTATGATTCTGTGGTATCCAATTGTTCAACATTTTCGTAAACCAAACGTGCGTTAGCATCCAATATACTTGCTGACTGCATGTCTTCTCCGGCCACTGTAATGGTTTTAGAAGACCGTAATGTGTCATATCGGGCGGTGGAAGGATTGAAATATATCCATTGAAAGAAACGGCCCAACGGATAGGTACCTTTCTGCTTCGCCACGATGAAGTAGTCAAAGGTTTTTTCCCCGCTGACTCTTTCATAGCTTCGTTGTACGGTCTGATTCATATCAGGTGGATAAAAATCGAATGCTTTTACCAAGGGTACCTCAGGGGCCGTAATTGTGGCTAGATTTCCTCGGCCTGCAATAGTAAATAGGTAGCGTAAACTTTCACCCGAAGCCAAATTTTCTTTCGTCAGTTGTTCTTTTAGGGTGTACTCCCCTACCGCTATCTGGTCTTTTTGGGGATGTGGAGGCAGCGGCTTTACTACGACCCGCGAGGGCTTGGAGGAGAAGGTCTGTATGCCTTTATCTTTTAATTTTCCGGTCACACTAGCATCAGTCACCAGCATTTTAAGGCTTACAGCTGGAAATGACACATTTTGCACTGTGAATGGAAACAACATCGCCTGATACATCTGATATTCGGTGTATCGTCGGCCCCTAATTATTACCTCTTTTTGTATAATTTCATCAATTCCAATATTTTCCTCCCAACAGGTTGCAGGACGAAGGCGTTTCAGAATTGGCTGTAACTGACTGTTCAACTGATAAAACTCCATCTCAATTGGAGTATTTTTGGCCACATAGAGAGCTAATCGTAACGAAAATCCTTCCTTCAGATATACACTGGCCCGTGATGCTTTTGCTTGCAAAAACACATCCTCTGCTGCCGGCTCCTCTGAGTTTACTGTTGATTCGGTCTCTTCGATATCTAATTCGGATGTTTTTTGTTCCTCTTTCCCTTTTTTAAAGGTTAATGTTACCCCTTCGGATTTAAACTTAGTCCCGTCCACGATCACGCTGAATTCTGGCAATGTGTACTTACCTTCCCGTAAGGCAAAGTATTGTTGGCTGATGGTCTGGATAATAACTATTTTCCCCCCCACACTATTGGTGGTGCTCGTAGCAGAAGCACTTCGTTTCTCCAGGCCTTCCAAATCAGGAAAGGTAACTGTGGGGCGATTTGCGTGGTTTTTTACAATTATAGTAACTATAAATGGCTGATCGAGTGTCAGGTTTTTTTCCCCTGTCTCCACCTGCACATCGGCCTCTGGCTGGCGTTGCGCCCACGCCGGTAGGCACCACAGAAATATACTAATGAAAGCATATACTTTCATTCTGCTATCACGTTTTATACTATGGGAGGAAGCCCAATCTAGTTTTTGATTTGATCTTTCCTTCTTTATCCTAAACCCCAAAACTAAGTAATACTATGGCCTCTATGTTAGAATACATTAAAATAATTCTACAAAAAGTAAGCTTTGATCGCCGATTGTTTGAGAAAGAACTTCGTAAAGCTATTCGAATGCTAATGCCTGATGAGGTCAAGCGATTGAAGTTATGGTGCTATGAACGATTCGGAACTGTTCATTTGCCGATCCTTAATACTTGTTTCGTCATAGCTAATCCTTAATTTTTTTGTTATTATAATCCTAAAAGCGAAAAGCCCCGGAACATTCCGGGGCTTTTCGCTTTTAGGATTATAATACTTTATTTACCGGTTTTCGGTGTGATGGCTGCCGGTTCTGACATACCGAGTGCATCTTTAGCTGTTTTGTTTTCTGGATCAACTACCAACAACTTTTGCCAGTAGGATTTAGCTTTGGCTTCATCCTTGACCGAAGTCTGATAATAGTAAGCCAGGTAACTATACACCTGTTTCAAATAGGCCTTGTAGTTGCCAGATGGATCTTTCTCAGCTAATTCAGCAAACTTCTCATAATACGGGGCTGAAATGCCTTTGTCAATATTCTCCTGACGATCGTAGGCATTGTATAATGAACTTCCCCGCCAGTAGTAGTTATATGGCCAATCCGGCAGCTTTGCAATTCCCTTAGCAAAGGTAGAGTCGGCCTGTAAGTAGATTCCTTTCTTTGTCATTGCTAGACCCGCACTATCTAAACTTGCATATTCGGCGGGCATTTTCGCCTTTGCAGCAGAATCTAGCGGTACACCCGCTGAATCAGGTACTGTAATGAGCTGAGCTCCTTGGAAATAAGCCAACCCTTGCTGGAAATAATCGTTGGTTGAGGCCTTAGCCGTATCTAGTCCAATTCCCTTTTCGTAAGCTTTGGCCGCTTTCAGGTAATCCTTATCCTTATAATAGGCAGCGGCAATTTCCTTGTAGGTTGTAGCTGCTTCAGCAGCACTTGTATCCATTTCAGCACCTTTCATCAGATACTCCATTCCCTGCGGAGTGTATTCCTTATCCGTAGCCATTTTATTATAAGCACGGCCCAGGTACTTATAATCGTCTGGAACGAGTTTACGGGGATTCCCGTCCTCATCTTTTCCCTGCGGATACACCTTAATAAACTCCTCAAGATTTTTAATGGATTCCTCCATGTTATTTGTCTTATAATATGCCCAACCATACATCCGCTTGGTGATCGGGTTGTCAATTTTTCCCTTTATGCTTTCCAGCAGTTCCAGAGAACGGGCATACTCATCAGCAGTAAATGCGAACTGGGCAGCACGAAGTACTGTTTCAGGATCGTTGTTACCACTTTTCTGAATATAAAGATCAAAGTTTTCCGCCGCCCGCTTGTATTGCTGCGCCAGAAAATATAACTCTGCCAGATCCTTATAGGCTGGAGCAAATTCTGGATCAGCTTCTATGGCTTTCTTATAAAAATCCAGCGCTTGATTGTAATTTTTACCCCGAAGGTAAATCTGACCAATCCGGTTGTTAGCAAGAGCATAATTCGGTTTGGCCATCAAGGCATACTCATAGGCCGTTACAGCAGGGCCCCCTTCGTTACGCTTCGAAAGTACATCACCTTTAACAATGTAGGCGTCCGCTAACTTGTTATCTCGTTTGACAGCTTCGTCCAACAAACGGATCGCTTCCGCGGGGTCGCTGTTCTTATCGAATAAGGTATACGCCTCACCCGCCCGGAAAAGGACATTGGCATCTTTGCCGCGTGTCTTTTTTTCCGCATATTCTATCATTTCTTTAGCTTTGGCTACATCACCTTTGCCCAAGGCGACTGTTGCAAGCCCCACCTGATTGAGGTAGCTCTTGTCATCAACAGCTAATCCTTTTTCAAAAGCCTTTTGAGCTTCATCAAGTTGGTTGGTGCGAACGTAGTAGTACCCTAGGTTATAATAATTATCGGCAGAAGGGCTACTCTCAGCCAGCTTGGTAAACACCTCCTTGGCTTTCTCCGGACGTTCCGAATTCAAATAACCAAAGCCTTCTTCGGGTGTTTGGCTAAACGCGAACGTTAGCGAAAACAGACTCAAAGCAAGCGTTGCTGCTATGTTTTTTAATTGAGTGTTCATTTCTTAATCAGGTTGAAACAGAGATTAAAATTTGGTTTGTACTAATAAACATCTTCCAAAGATAATAAATTGTAGACCAACCCTAAAAATTTTGTTTGGTCTGAACCTCCACATCTCTGGGGTAAGGTATCGTCGGGACGAGTCCCATTTTCTCAATCACTAAGCCCCCTACATCCCGGGCAATGTATGTCATCAGGCCTCCTCCCAGTCCCGAATATCCTTCTCTACTAATTATATAAATAAATCGGGCCAAGGGGTAAGTGCCTACCCTAAGGTCGCGTTGAAAGGGCTGTCCATAATCCTGAATTGAAGTCGGATTCTCCTTTTCAGAAACTCCCATCACCCGAAGCCCTTTTGAAAGTTCCTGACTGCGTATGGCCTCTCCATCACTGATCCAATTGACCCCAATAAATCCAATAGCCGAACGATTTTCTTTGACAAAGTCAATAACTTTCTCATTCGAATTGGAAGTATAGAGCGGTAGTTTAGTGACATCCTTGACTCCAAAACGTTTAAGCATATAGTCCAGATTACTGGAATTGGCATGGTCAAATACCAGGGTAATGGGTCCTGACTGGCTACTTCCCCGCAACTGAGACCAATCTTTGATTTTTCCGGTAAATATTCCCTCTAACTCTTGTATGGTAATGAGACTATCTTGGTTTGCTTTCCCAATAATTAGCGCAATCCCGTCAATAGCTATTTTCTGTTCCTTCAGGGTACCCTCCTGTTGATTGATTATTTCCCTTTCCTCCTTTTTGAGTTCCCGGCTTGTAATAGCCAGTCGGGAACTGTCCCGTAATAATGAAAGAATTGCTTCCTGCTCGGGCTTATAGCTTACATTGAAATGGGCATCAGGATATATTCCCTCATAAGCATGGGTAAGTGAAGCCACCAATGGCCGAAAGGACTCATCGGCTGACACGCTGATTGTTCCCTGCCGGGGATTATCAAGGTTACCAGATGAACATGCCATCAATAAAAACCCGCTTCCTATGACTACTCCCAGAAGCGTCCCAAACATATTTTTCATAGCTCTTTTCTTTATTCTCTTCTAAACTCCCGTGCCCGATAACCCCTATAGATTCCGTAGGCAATGAGCGCTACGGCAAAGACGTACCGGTAAACACTTCCCGTTGGTAGAAATCTAAAAGACAAGGAGGAGGCGATCAAAAAGATCCCTCCTCCTATGTAAACCAGAGCCATGAACATCGAGGCAATAAATCCTACTTCCTGATGCACCGGTCTTCTATTCATGCCTACTTATTCGAGTTGGAAACTGATGGGGAGATTGTACTTAACCCGCACTGGCCGACCCGACTGTTTTCCGGGTTTCCATTTAGGCATTGTCTTCACTACCCGAATGGCTTCCTCGTCACATCCAAAACCCAGTCCTTTCAAAACCTGTACATCCTGGATACTTCCGTCCGTATTTACCACAAACGTGAGGAATACTTTCCCCTGAACGTTGGCTCGCGAAGCAGCACTTGGATATTTAATGTTCTTACCCAAGTACTTATACATTTCCTGGATACCTCCCGGAAATTCAGGATTTTGCTCTACCACGGTAAAAATTTGTTCTTCTACCTTGGCCTCTACAACCGTACCCTTACTAGGAGCTGCGACCGCTTCGGGAGCGATAATAATTTCCTGAGCGTTGATATCCCCTTCCTGGGTTTTTTCAGCAGCTACAGCCACTTCCAGTTTTTCCACCGTTGGGGGTGGCGTTTCAATGGGTACCTCTTCGTCTTTCTTTACTTCAGGTGGAAGAAACTTCACAGTTTCCACCTTAGGTTGTTCAACAGGCGGCGGTGGTGGTGGCGGCGGCTCGGCAGGGTCAATGGGAGGGGGTGGAAGGTTCATCAAATCCACATTCACCATTACCTCTTCCTTGTCGTCATCAGCCAGGAATTTATCCACCAATGTAGGGGCAAACATCGCTAATATAAAGATGGAAGCTCCAATCAGGGTAGCACGATTGATTACACCGCGGTACTCCTGACGCAGGGGATACGCACCGTACGCCTTATTTCGATTGGCAAACACTATATCATCAAGTGTTGCATTCGGGCTTATTTCTGCCATGGCGTTTGAATTAAAATTATTTTTTGTTTGAACTGATTTTACTTATCCTCCGGTCTGGGAGTAACCTTATCTCCCAGAATTTTCTTTTCTGAGTCCGTCAGGAAGTCCACCATCGCATACCGCTTGGTCTTCGTAATGGCCATTTCATCCAGAACATCGACTACATTCTTGTAAGTTGATACTTCCGTAGGCTTGATTACCACCACAAACGGCAAATTTCCTTCGGCATCTTTTTCATTCTGAGAATTGATCCGCGTCTGAGATTTGAAAATCGCATCCCGCAACTCAGTACCAAAACGAACCGTTTTTAATTCGGTTGCCGCTTTGTCGTCATCAGCCGCAATTCCATCCAGTAGGAACACATCATCATTACGTCCCAGGAATATGGTCAGTACCTTGGATGCTTTCAGGGGTTCTGTTTCCTGCTCCTTTTTATCTTCCTGCTTATCAGGCACAGTAAGCGTCATGGAAGTCGGCTTGCTCAGGGTTGTGGCCAGCATAAAGAAAGTAATAAGCAGGAACCCTAAGTCCACCATGGGCGTCATGTCCACCCGGGTTGACAATTTTTTGGCCCTTACCTTACCATCACCTTTGCCTTTCCCACCGCCCGATTCTACTATTTCTGCCATCTTTTTTAACTTTTAAGGTGAAAACCTCGCGTAATTTTTACTGATCGGATCTCCAACCCGCAGGGGTTCCTCTCCATCGGTGATCAGGTTGAAACGATTGATATTCTGCGATTGCAAATTCAACAATACGTTTTTAAACGTCGGAAACTTCGCCGAATTGTCCCCTTTGATCGCGATGCGAAGTTGTGGATTTGCCTTACGGGCTGCATATACCCAGTCGGCCAGTTCACTTACTCCCGTTGAGTCAGTCGGAATACCCGGCTGCTTCACCGTTCCCATTTCGGGGGATGGAAGATCCAGCCATCCTTTCAATTGTGCCAGCGGAAATCCGAAACTCGCTTGATTGGAAAACTTCTTCTTCTGTTCATCCGTAAAAGTCAAGCCTTTTGTTTCGGCGATGTTGTTCAACATCGTAATTCGATCAGGCTGGGCGTCTACACCAAAAAATACTTCTCCTTCATTTCCGATGCTGATCATCATGATATTGTCATCGGGTACCTTAATAGAGGAAATAGACGATGGCGTATCAATTTCTGCTGCTTCCTGCGATTTGAACGTGGCGGTCATGATAAAGAACGTTAGCAGCAGAAACGCTACGTCCGTCATCGCCGTCATATCAATCGTAGGCGGATGTTTCTTTGGTCTTACTTTTGCCATGGCAATATATAAGTTTTTATTATATTAACGAAACAATACTATTAATTATTTTACTTTATTAATAGTGAGCGGCAAAATTTTGCTGGATGCTCATGCTGATTTCGTCAATACTATAGGTAAGATCATCTACTTTGCTGTTCAGGTAGGCATAGGATATAGTAGCAATGGCCGCCGTACCGATACCCAGACCTGTGTTAATCAAAGCCTCAGAGATACCCGTTGCCAGAGCAGCCGAGTCGGGAGAGCCGGAAGCACCCAACGCAGCAAAGGCCTTGATCATACCGATTACCGTTCCGAGCAGAGCGATCAGTGTTGAAGCTGAGGCAAGCGTAGCGATAATGGTAAGGTTCTTTTGCAGCATGGGCATTTCGAGCGTTGTGGCTTCTTCGATCTCTTTTGAGAGGGCAGCCATTTTTTGCTCTTTATCAAGTACTGTATCTGTAGTCAGTAGCTTGTACTTTTCAAGGCCTGTTCTGATTACATTTCCAACCGAACCTTTCTGCTTGTCGCACTCACGGATAGCCTCATCAATTTGGTTCTTATCCAACAAGCCCCGCACTTTACGAACAAAAACGTCTACATTCGAAGTTCCGCTTGCTTTGCTTAGGGTAATCAAACGCTCGATCGTGTAAACTAACACGATCAGGAAACAAGTCATCAGGATAGGTACGATGGGACCGCCCTTGTACACAATGCCATAATAATCGCCTGGCTTGGGGCCTTTTTCATGATCGCCGTCGATAAAGTGATCCGGTGCTCCCAAAACAAAAATGTAAATACACAAGGCAATCGCAAACAGCAAAGGTATCACCCATGCAGGATTCAACACTCCGCCTTTACCTTGTTTCTTCGGTGCTGCGGCTGCTTTAGGCGCCGGAGTTGTAGCTTTCTTTTCCATCAGACTTACTTTTAAAGGGTTAATTGAGATTTTGGTTGTGAGTTAATAAAAAGTTTTGAGTAAATGCTTTTTGGTAAAATAAAATTTCGATTAAAGTTAAAAAATGTACCGTTGCAAAAGTATGGGTTTTCCTTCTAAAAAAAAGCAAGCTATGTTTCAGTTTTTTTTATTTTTTTTAAAAACTCGAATATAAAATAGTATTTTTCTATTATTTTGTGCCTGGTTATTTATTGATAAAATCACTATTAAAACACTCTAAAACAATTAGTTACCTTGTTCAATAAACAATTGATCAATTTGTACTATTATTCACATACTCACCAGAAACGTCCTGCCTATGGACGTAAAAGGAGCGGAAAAATAGAGTCTTACCAACACAAAAGCAAATTTTATTTGGAACCGATTCATTAATAATCAAAGTATCACCTAAAAGCTTAATTCACCGGTCTTTCTACTTGCCCGACATCCCAGATCGAACCAAAATCTTAGTGTCCTCCCAGGTGTTTTTTATTTAAAGAATAGCTGCTCTTAAAACCTTTACCTTACTCCTTTGTCAGTCAGTACCCTACCCGTTTTACGACTGTCAATAAGTAGCCGAACATTTTTTCGAGCAAGAAGAATAAGATGAATACAGGACGAAATTTTCCGGTCCTACCCCGCAGGAGTCTTTTATCTGGATAATTGATGCAGGTATGTGTGCACGCTACAAATGACAAAATATTGTCTAAAAAATAGTCTTATCTGGAAATAGCTGGAAGCCCTATTTAAGCTTGTCTGTACAATTAATATCTTTTTAGTGTTTTTTAGGATTATATATTTTTACATTTTGTATTTTTGTGTCATAAATATATTTTACTTTTGCTATAACTTAGCGCACATATAAAATACAGATGACGATCATGAAAGAAGCTGACAACTCAATCCAAGACCGCCTCAAGCAGGTGTTTGATGCCTTGGGCATCACTATCTATCAGATAGCGAAGGATTTGGATGAAAATTCATCCAAATTCTATAATATCCTGAGCGGCCGGGCTAAGCCTTCTTATGACACGATCATCGGTATTCTTAACTATTATCCCCAGGTGAGGGCTGATTTCTTGCTCCGGGGCGAAGGGCCCGTGCTGAATGAGGGCGACTATTCCAATGCCCATCCAACTCCCCAGGAAACCGCCTACGTGGACGTACCTTTTGTGCCCGTAAAGTTTCACGCCAGTTTTGTGGAAAGTTACTCAGAAGGATACCGGTTTCAGGACTTGGATTCCTGTCGGGTTAGTAAAGACTTGGTTCAGAATCTGCGTGAGCCCGTCGTGCTCGAGGTGTCGGGCAATAGTATGAGCCCCCAACTGGTACATGGTGCGCGTGTGCTGGCGGTACCCATTGATACGGGCGACTGGATTTACCAGTCAGGTGGGGTATTTGCAGTGATTTACCGCGATTTTTTTGTGGTGAAGCGAATTCGGGAAAACGATCTTTTGACTAAACATTACCTCACACTCCATTCGGACAACCCTATGGGCGGGAGTGTCACGGTACCTTCCAACGAAATCCGGGGTATCTGGCGTGTGGCCAATATTGTGAGTGCGCCCGTAGAATAGGGACTCCAATGCCATCTGAGCATCGAACTGGCAGGCCGCTGGTTCGATGCTTTTTTTTTAACTTTGGGTTTTGCACAGGAGTAAGGGCCAATACGCCCCCCTCCGGAATCCGGATTGGAGAACATCTATGAATGATTACTTATCGAGTCTGAACGAGCCCCAACGCCAGGCCGTCATGCACGGCGAAGGCCCCCTGATGATAATTGCCGGGGCTGGTTCAGGAAAAACGCGCGTACTTACGTTTCGAATTGCCCATCTGATTGAAAATGGCGTCGATCCATTTCGGATCCTGTCATTGACGTTTACGAATAAGGCTGCCGCTGAGATGCGCCACCGCATCGAAACCAGTGTGGGTTACGAAGCCCGGAACATATGGATGGGTACCTTTCACTCGGTATTTGCCAAAATCCTGCGGATCGAAGCCAGGTACCTGGGTTATAACAGTAATTTTTCCATTTACGATACCGACGACTCAAAGTCATTGCTACGCAGTATTATCAAGGAGTTCAACCTGGATGATAAAGTCTACAAGGCCAATGCTGTATTCAACCGCATTTCGGGCGCCAAGAACCGCTTGGTATCGCCGGACGATTATCTGAACAACAGCATAATCCAAGCTGATGACAATGCGGCTCGCATGCCCGAAATCGGCCGCTTATACAAAGCTTATAGCATACGCTGCTTTCAGGCCAATGCCATGGACTTCGATGATCTGCTGTTCAATACGAATGTCTTGTTTCGCGACTTTCCCGAAGTACTCTACAAGTACCAGCACAAGTTCCAGTATGTGATGGTCGACGAGTTTCAGGATACCAACGTCTCGCAGTACCTCATCACACGGAAACTCTCGGCCGTTCATCGCAACATCTGCGTAGTAGGCGATGATGCGCAGAGCATCTATGCATTTCGGGGAGCCAACATCGAAAATATCCTCAATTTCGAAAAGGACTTTCCTGATGTGCGCACCATCAAGCTGGAGCAGAACTACCGCTCCACCCAGACCATTGTCAACACAGCCAATTCGGTAATAGCGCGCAACAAAGCACAGCTGCGTAAGGAGGTTTTTACTGAAAATGACGAAGGTACCCTGATTGAGGTGGTGAAGGCCAACTCCGACAATGAAGAAGGAAGGCTAGTGGCTACCTCCATTTTTGAGGAGAAAATGCAGCACGGTCTGCGCAACAACGATTTTGCCATTCTGTACCGGACCAACGCCCAGTCGCGGGCTTTTGAAGAGGCCCTGCGGCGGCTGGGTATCAAGTACCGGATCGTGGGGGGCCTGTCGTTCTATCAACGAAAAGAAATTAAGGATTTGCTGGCGTACCTGCGTTTTATTGTCAACCAACAAGACGAGGAGGCCTTCAAGCGGATTATCAATCTGCCTAAGCGCGGAATCGGTGATACTACGGTTGCTAAAATTGCCGTAACGGCGGCGGAGAATCAGGTAGCGATCTGGGATGTGGTAAGTAATATCCACCAGTACGTCAGTGGGCGTGCCACGGCTCCGGTCGAATCATTCTCGACCTTGATCAAAAGCTTTATGCTTATGATCGATCAGGGCCGGGATGCCTTCGAGGTAGCTACGCACGTAGCCAAAACCTCGGGCATCCTGCGGGAACTCTACGAAGATAAAACCGTAGAGGGGCTGTCGCGCTACGAAAACGTGCAGGAATTGCTCAATGCCATCAAGGAGTTTGTCGATAATCCTGAAAATGAAGACAAAACCCTGGGTACCTTTCTACAATCCGTAGCGCTGCTCACCAATGCCGATGAACCCGATGAAGACGGCGACAATGACCGCATTACGCTGATGACCATTCACTCAGCCAAGGGATTGGAATTCAGGAATGTGTACGTAGTTGGTCTTGAGGAAGATCTTTTTCCCAGCCAGATGATGCTCGAAAGTCGGCAGGATCTGGAAGAAGAGCGGCGGTTGTTTTACGTAGCCATCACCCGGGCCGAGCAGAAACTTACTTTCTCCTACGCAGAAAGCCGTTACCAGTGGGGCCGCCTGAAAATGTGCGAACCGAGCCGTTTTCTGCTGGAGGTGGATCAAAGGTACCTTAATACCTCTAAAGCCACCCGTCACATTGCCGAGCGCGAAGTACAGCCCAACCCCATGGGCTTTCTGAAAAATATTACAAAGAAAACCGCTCCCGTACAGACGGCGGCCACGGCGCATACGCCCTCACCGGATTTTACGCCCAGTGACACTTCGGGTCTGGTCGTGGGGCAGCGGGTCGAACATCCTAAGTTCGGATTTGGGGTAGTAAGCAAGCTGGATGTTAACGGCACCGATCGTAAGGCAACGGTGAAATTTGAAGGGATAGGTGAAAAGACCCTATTACTGAGCTTTGCCAAACTGCGGATTATGGAGTAGTTTGCCGGGACTGCGTAAATTTCATACCTTTTAATCTTTACCTGTCAGGTTTCAGTATTCATTCAAATTACCAAATTATGCTAAGTGATAACGACCTATCCCAAATAAAAGAGCGCGGCAGTAACACAGACCTGGTTCAGGAGCAAATCCAATTCTTTAAGGACGGTTTCCCGTTCCTGCATTTATCCAAAGCAGCGACCGTTGGGGATGGAATCATACGATTGACCGATCAGAAAATCGACGAAGAAGTACGGCTTTTTGAATTGCGGGCAAACCAGGGGGACATTACACTGCTCAAATTCGTGCCCGCTTCCGGGGCCGCAACCCGGATGTTCAAGTCGCTGTTTGCTTTTTTAGAGGAAGGCAAAAGCGACAAATCTGTGGAAGAGTTTTTCGAAAAGCTCGAATCTTTCGCTTTTTATGAAGATCTTAAAGAAGTTTTGACCGCCGACCATCACGATATCGCTACCGCCGACCGAACTGCCATTGCCGACTATTTTCTGACTGAAAAAGGCTTAGGGTACGGGAATTTGCCCAAAGGGCTGCTTAAATTCCATGCGTATCCCGAGCGCGCCCGAACTCCGCTGGAAGAGCACCTCACCGAAGGGGCTCTGTACGCCAACGCGGGCGGGCATGTCTACCTGCATTTCACGGTGTCGCCCGAGCACCGCGACAAGTTCGAGAAATTGGTAGTGGAAGTACTGCCTGACTACGAAAGTAAGTGTGGCATAAAATATTTCGTTTCATTTTCGGAGCAAAGGGCTTCTACCGATACGATCGCAGTCAACAAGGACAATACCCCTTTCCGCGAAAAAGACAACAGCCTTCTCTTTCGACCCGCAGGACACGGTGCCCTATTGGAAAATTTGGCGGTTCTGGAAGCCGATGTGATTTTTATAAAAAACGTGGACAATGTGGTACCCGACCATTTGAAAGATACCACCGTCACTTACAAAAAAGCCTTAGCCGGGGTACTGCTCGACTATCAGGCGGCTATTTTCAGTTATCTCGAACGACTTGATGAGTCTGTGGATGCGGCCCTTCTTTTGGAACTCGATGAATTTTTCCAGGATGAGTTGTGCGTACGGCCACCTCAGGAATATCAGGGCTGGAATACGGAAGAACAGGCAGCCTACTATCGAAAAAAACTGGAACGCCCCCTGCGCGTCTGTGGCATGGTACCCAATGTGGGCGAACCGGGAGGCGGCCCCTTCTGGGCCACGAATGCCGATGGTTCGGCATCGCTTCAGATCGTAGAGTCCGCGCAGGTGGACATGGACAGCACCGAACAGAAAGCCATATTTCAGCACGCCACGCACTTTAACCCGGTGGATCTGGTGTGTGCCATAAAAGATCGCCATGGCAATACCTACCCCCTGCGCAAATTCCGTGATCCAATGACGGGCTTTATTTCCAGCAAGTCCAAGGATGGCAAGGAATTGAAAGCTCAGGAACTTCCCGGACTATGGAACGGCGCAATGGCCGATTGGAACACACTGTTTGTAGAGGTACCCCTCATCACGTTTAACCCCGTCAAGACGGTCAACGACCTGCTACGGGAACAGCACCAGTAAGCTTTTCTTAGTTGACTTTTCACGAAAAATGCCGAAGGGGATCGATCCCCTTCGGCATTTTTCGTGAAAAGCGACAAGGTAGGGTACCTTAGTCTTCATCAGCTACTTTTATTGAAACAAGGCTCTGTAAATTTTCAAGAACCCCCTCCTGAAAACCGGGAAGATGCGATAGGTCGGTACCCCATAACTCAGCGTCGGACAGAAGGGAACTGACAAGGCGTGGGTAGTCAGTTCCATGTTCTTTATACAGTGCCTCGAAATACGGGGCGGCATCGCAGCGAATAGGGTACCTTACTCCGTTTCTTTCTCCAAAAAAAGATTTTCCGTCGGTTTCAACGGGTTTCATGAAAAGTATATACGCCGCAAATCCTTCGGCCATGCGAGCAGGTAGAGCACCGAATTTTTCATAGTGCGAAAGCAGGGTAGGTACGTTTCGCATTTTCATCTTGGCGGTGTACTGTACTGTAATGTCGATTAGCTGGTGCTTGATGTAAGGATTGCGAAAACGATCCAGAACTTGCCGTCCAAAGGTACGGGCGCGTTCAAGATCCACTTTGTACGGAATGGCCGGCGCCAGTTCGTTCAGCGTGAGTTCAGTAATGAAGTGTTCCAGCTCAGGATTCTCCATACTTTCCCGTACCGTATCCATGCCCGACAGAAAGAACGACGCTACGCTGAAAGTGTGGGAGCCGTTGAGCAGCCGCAATTTTAATTCGCGATGCAGATCGATGTCAGGCTCTATAATCACGCCCGCATCCGCTTCGGCAAAATTAAGTACTGAGCGAACCTGCGGACCGCCTTCGATGGCCCAGAGCCGGTACGATTCCGACATGATCAGCAGTTCGTCCTGGTACCCCAGCGTGTCGGTCAATTCCTTCTGCGTTGCTTCGTCGGGTAAGCCCGGCACGATACGGTCTACCAGCGAACTACAGAAATGATTGTGTTCGTTGAGCCACTGTATGAAATCCTCACCCAGGTTATGGCGGCGCGACTGCTCCAGCACGATATCGCGCAGTTTTTTTCCATTGTCCACGACTAGTTCCGTAGGTACAATCACCATACCACTCTCGGGCGAACCATTAAAAGTACGAAACCGCTCGTGTAGGTAGGCTGTTAGTTTTCCGGGGAACGATTCGGGCGGTGAGGCCTTAAGATCATCCTCGACCAGTTGGATACCTACCTCAGTGGTATTCGAAATTACGATCGTAATTTCAGGATTCCGGGCGCAGGCCAGTATTTCATTCCATTCGTTCCGGGCAGACAGTGTGCGGCTGATGGCCGAATTTATGAAAGTCTCCTCCACGGCTTCTCCCGCCTCTACGCCCCGAATGCAATGGGTAAACAGATCATCCTGATCCTTGAAGGCGTCTACCCCACCCCGGTCGGTCGACTTGACTACCACGATCCGACCGTTGAAGATACTGTTTTTGTTGGCCTTATCCACAAAATAGTCGGGTAGGCCCCGCAGCAAAACCCCCGTTCCAAACTGGAGTATTTTTTCGGGCAGTGCTGCCAACCGTGCATAATCAGGGTACAGCTCCGTTCGTTGGGACAAAAATTGGGGGGTAAGTTGAGGAAGACTCATGGTATTTAATCGGTTAGCAAATGGAAGGTCAGTGAATACAATCACCTGATCGTTGTACAGGGTAAAGGACGGCAGAATTTTCCTGTAACCCCTAAAATAGCAGGGAGGCATCCGCTAAGATGCCTCCCTGCTGCCAAAAGCCCTGTAAACTAAAGTACCGTAACAGGCATTGGCGCGTAGCTCATGCTTTCTTCTTTCTCCTTTTTTTCTTCCGGGAAGACAAACCGCATGGGTTTTGAAACGGTCTCGGGCAGCAGTGCTGCAGCTAAGACCTCATCCACGGTATCTACATAATGAAAGGACAAGTCCTTGATGTAGTCGGCGTGGACTTCGTCCACATCTTTTTTATTCTTGATACATAAGATTATTTCCTTCACACCCGCCCGGCGCGCCGCCAGGATCTTTTCCTTAACCCCACCCACGGGCAGTACCTTGCCGCGCAGCGTGATTTCGCCCGTCATGGCGATGAAAGGCTTTACGCGGCGCTGCGTAAAAATCGACGCCATTGAGGTGAGCATGGTAACACCCGCCGACGGACCGTCTTTAGGTACGGCTCCGGCCGGTACGTGTACATGCAGATCGTAGTGATTGAACACCCGGTAATCGATACCCAGGCGTTCGGCGTGCGCTTTCAGATACGAAAGCGCCGTTACTGCCGATTCCTTCATAACGTCCCCAAGTTGGCCCGACAGCGTAAGGCCCCCTTTGCCCCGGCTGAGGCTGGTTTCAATAAAAAGAATTTCTCCCCCTACGGAAGTCCAGGCCAGGCCGGTCACTACTCCGGCAATGTCGTTATCCTGATATAGGTCTTTATCAAAAATCTCAGCTCCCAAAAATTTCTCGATCTGATCTTCTTTCACCGTTTTAAGGTACTCCTGCTCCATCGCGATAGACTTGGCTACCTTGCGCATGAGGGTACCTACCTTCTGCTCCAGATTCCGTACGCCCGATTCGCGGGTGTAACCTTCAATGATCTTTTGCAGGGCCTTGTCGTCTACACGTACATTGGTGGCTTTCAGGCCATTTTCCTTGCGTTGTTTGGGCACAAGGTACTTCTTGGCGATCTGAAGTTTCTCCTCCATCGTATAGCCCGTCATCTCAATGATCTCCATGCGGTCGCGCAGGGCCGGATGAATAGGTTCCAGGGAGTTGGCGGTAGCAATAAAAAGCACGTGGGAAAGATCGTATTCTACTTCCAGGTAATTGTCCGTAAACGATGAATTCTGCTCAGGGTCAAGTACCTCAAGAAGAGCCGAAGCGGGATCACCCCGGAAATCGGAGCTAACCTTGTCAATTTCATCAAGGATAAAAACCGGATTGGACGAACCGGCGCGCTTAATATGCTGAATGATTTTGCCAGGCATTGCACCGATGTAGGTCTTGCGGTGTCCACGGATCTCGGCCTCATCGTGCACGCCACCCAGCGCCATACGGATATATTGCCGATTAAGGGCTTTGGCCACTGATTTGCCCAGAGAGGTCTTACCAACGCCGGGAGGGCCATACAGGCACAAAATCGGGGCCTTCATATTGTTTTTCAATTTCAGAACGGCCAGGTACTCCACGATCCGTTCCTTTACTTTTTCCAGTCCGAAGTGGTCAGAATCGAGCACTTTCTGTGCGCGCACCAGATCAAAATTATCTTTGGTGTACTCATCCCAGGGTAGGTCTACCAGAGTTTCGAGGTAGTTGAGCGTTACGGGGTACTCTGGCGCCATAGGGTTGATACGCTGCAGCTTATTGATTTCCTTATCAAAATGCTGCTGCACACTCTTGGGCCATTGCTTCTCCAGCGCCTTGATGCGCAGGTCGTCCATCTCGCGCTCGGGACTATCGATGCCCAGCTCGTCGTGCAGTACCTTGATCTGTTGCCGCAGAAAATAGTCGCGCTGCTGCTGGTCAATGTCAGAACTGGCTTTGGACTGGATTTCCCGTTTCAATTCCAGCATCTCGATTTCCCGCATCATGTATTGAAGCAGCAGATTGGCCTGCTTATGGCCGTTGGTTTCTTCCAGCAGCTTCTGTTTGTCGCCCACCTCCACATTAATGTTCGACGAGAGGAAATGAATCAGAAATACGGGGCTTTCGATATTATCCAGGGCAATGCGGGCTTCCTGCGGAATTTCGGGATTGAGCCGCATAATGCGGTGCGCCCCATCGCGCAGGGAATTCAGCAATGCTTTGGATTCTTTACGGTTGGCCAGGGCAAAAGAGTCATCGATCCCTTCGATACGGGCCGTAATGAAGGGGTCTTCCCGGATGATTTCCCTGATTCGAAAGCGTTGACGCCCCTGCACAATGATGGTAACATTGCCGTCGGGGAGGGTGATCATTTTAAGAATATGAGCTACCGTACCTACCTTATACAGGTCATCGGCGCCAGGATCTTCTTTATGAGGTTTTGCCTGCGTGACCGCGCCCATAATGCGCTGATTGATGTCAGAATTACGGTAGATCTTCTTCACCAGCCGGATGGCCTTCTGACGAACCACTGTAACAGGAATCACCATGCCCGGAAAAAGTACGGTATGACGGATTGGCAGAATGGGTAGTTCGGCGGGCAGATCAAGCGGTTCTTCTGAACCATCCGGTCCACCAATGGGAACAATTTCCAGACTGTCCAGGTCCGAATCGGATACTAGTAAACGACTGTAGAGGTCTGAGTTTTCAAAATTCATAGGCATTCTGTCAGTGTGACAGATTTCTTTCCCAATTTACAAAAAAAATAAAAAATCGTAGGGTTATGCGTTGGTAAAATACCTATACCAACCAGAATTTGTCAGGAGAAAATGCAAGGATGAAGTATAGCACAGATGATTGAAGGAATTGCTTCCGTTCAAACTTTACAGCCAAAATCAATCCAAAACGAATTACAAGGCCTGAACGGACTGGCTTTTCTTAAAAAGGTAGGTCTTTCGTTCTTCTCCCCACTTCACATTGACCATATTGACCTGGTCGTCAAATGTTTCCATTAGTAGGTCATGTCGCAATACCCACCCTTCGGGATTACCGGAAAAGGGTACCTCCAAATACAACCAGGTAGCATCGGCTTCTTCTTCTTTTCCAATGTACTGAAAAGCCCGGAGCCGTCGGTCGGGGCCGGCCAACGCAAAGTGTTTGCGCAGATATTGCTCCAGGTAGCTGTTATTCTGATCGTCATTCCGGAGTACGAAGCGTCGGTTGTCATTGGCCAGGGAAAGTCCTTTCTCCAAATCGTCGGTATAGGCGCGTACGCTTATTTCCAGGCTTTTTTGAGCAGCATCGTAACGCATACGCGTTACACTAACATGGTATTCGTGCTTCGTGCGGGCTGACATCAAAAGTCCCGACACAATGATCAACCCGCAAAAAAGAATATATGTCTTCCTTTTTCGTACACCCATTATTAAAATATGGCTTTCCAGACATCATTGAATATAGCGAACGCCATAATACCCAACAGCAGCACCATTCCTACCTTCTGGGCATTTTCCAGAAAAGCATCCGAAGGCTTCCGGCCTGAAATCATTTCATACAGTAATATGACCGAGTGGCCCCCATCCAAAGCAGGAATCGGTAGAGCGTTCATAAAGGCCAGTACCATCGACAATAACCCGGTCAGGAACCAGAACCGTCCCCAGTCCCACACTCCACCAAACATCCGTGCGATTCCAATTGGACCGCTAAGTGCCTTGGAAGCTGATACTTCACCCCGGAATATTTTCTTGAAGCCCTTGATGTTATTGTACACCACCCCAAAGGCATCCTGCGTACCCACCACAACCGCTTCGGGGAACGTGTAATCTATGGTGCTGTAATTGAGCTCACTTTTGGATCGGAACCCAATGGTACCATCCTCCATGACCGGCACGGGAATCATCACATTGCTCCCGCTCCTCTGCACAGCCAATGAAGCCGTGGTACCTTTAAGGGAATCCAGTGCCTGCTGCAACTGATGAAAATACCGGATGGGCTTTCCGTTAATGGCCACGATGCGGTCACCTGCCTTTAAGCCCGCTTTTTCGGCTGGTAAGCCTGCCACAATTTCGCCAATGCTGAAGGGCTCAATGGGCCGGATGAAGCTGCCGCGCTGCTCGGAATCCGAAAGTTGCTCAATAAAACTATTGGGTACATCGATGTCTACCCGCTCACCGTTACGATCAACCGTATAGTAGCTATTGCTGCCCAGGAATACATCGGAACTTATGACTTCGTTGTAATTCTTGAAATCTTTTCCGTTTACAGCTACAATCTTGTCACCTGTGCGGAGGCCGATTTCCTGCGCCAGCGGACCGGCCACGATACCGTACCGGTTCATCTCTTCTTTGGACAGGAAACTATCTCCCTGCTGGTAGGCAATGGCAATGAAAATAACAATGCCCACCACGATATTAACGATGATTCCCCCAGCATAACAATCAGCCGCTGCCAGGCGGGCTTAGCCCGGAACTCCCACGGCTCTGGTTCGTTGGTCATCTGCTTGGTATCGAGCGACTCATCGATCATGCCGGATATTTTCACAAAGCCTCCCAACGGAATAGCTCCTATGCCATATTCGGTTTCGCCCCGCTGAATACTCCAGATTTTGGGCGGAAAACCAATGAAGTACTTTTCGACCCGCATGCCGAACATCTTGGCCGTCAGCAAATGGCCCAGTTCATGTAATCCTACCAAAATAGACAACCCCAGTATGAGTTGTCCGGCCATTATTACTATTTCCATGTATATCAGTAGCGTAAATGAATGGGAATCAAATCCCTGCGTTAACTATTTTCAAGGTACCTCTGAGAAATAAACCGCAAAGATACACAAAAGGTGTCGCTAACCCCGCATCTTTTTGGATTTACGCAGGATGATATAGTAGCCCCATCCGTAAACGAAAAGCTTTTGCAAAGCCGTACGTAATCGCATGGGTAATTTGACCCATTGTCGGCCAGCATGGCTTACTTTTCGCCGATCCACACTTCCAGCTGTCCAAGCGAAACTTTGGCGTTGGAAATGTAAGTGACAGGAATTTCCAGCTTGGTTTGACCCTCTTTGTCTTTGACCAAAACCGTTAGCAAAAGATTTCTGACTGCTTCGGCGTTTTTCTCGTCCTGGGGGTGAAAATATTTGATCGAGGTAGGGAACCGGGGCGGTAGGTTTTTGGACTGGATCGCAGGGACAATGGCGCCTTTCTCTTTCAATATTTTTAGCAGTTCATCCGATGCCTGCCGCCTCGTCGCATCCTGAATATAGATGATGTAGCCGAAAAAAGGGGTTGCAGAAATCGCTTCCTGCTTCTTAAGACTGTACTGCTGTGCCTTGGCTTCGTATACCACGGTCGGCCTATCGAGTGCAATCTCTGATGCCGGCGAAGGTACCTCGCCCGGATCTTCAAGTGAGGCATTCTCCGTACCATTTTGGAGACGGCTTCTGTTCTGAAATCTTCGTATTCGGGTAGTCGGCCGCTCAATTACTGGTACCGAATCTACAGTCTGGACAAAATCGCCCGATGCGGAAGCCGCCTCCGGTTCGGCCACGGAAGCCGGGATCGAATCGACCTCTAACAAAGACATCCGCCAGGCATCCAGTTCATTTTTGAAAGTAGTGAGACTTGCCTTTTGTTCTTCCAGCACGACATTTTGCTGGGCTAGTTTCTCTTTGGCTTCTGTAAGCTTTCTGTTGCTTGCGCGGAGCCGGTAGAATAGGTACACCATCCCGACCACACACATGATCGCGAAAATCAGAGAGAAAACGCTCTGTCTTTTCATGGAGGCAATTTCACTGAGAAGCTCTCGCTTTACTTCTTCCGAGTAGTTCAGCTCTTCCTTCATCTTGGGCAGGGTTTAGGCGAATAGTTTCATTCTCCGGATTACTTCGTCATCGGCCAGTACGGAGTTCAATTCTACGGTTTTATACCGCTGCTGGTTCTTAAGGCCGAAGTACGACGAGAAGACCGCCGCCAGCCCGACGAAGGAAAGTACGTAATCGTGTATAAAAAAAACGGCATACACCAGAATTGAGATACCCAGCAGACAGAGCACCAAAATAAGGAAACTCATGGCTTTGTCCCAGGGTGAATTCCCCACAGCGAGGTCTTTTCGGGTGGGGCTGGCCAAGCGGATTTTCCACCATTCCTGCCGGTCAATTTCCTGCTGGTACTTTTCTTTGACAAATAATTCCCATCGATCGCGATCCTCTTCTGCTTCGGTGACCAGCCCCCGCCACACGATGGGCTCGGTCGATACAGAAGCAAAATGGTCGTGCTTCCATTTCAATTCGTTCAGGCTGTGCTCAAAGGCACCACGAATGGTGTAGGTCGTAGTGGCGAGGGCCTTATAAAATGTTTCGGCAAATTCCCGGGCTACTCCGTCGCTTACTTTTCCTTTAGTAGCCACCACGATTTTGACGTTATTGTCAAAAAGCAGCTTAACCTGGTCGTAGGTAGCGCAACCGTTCAGTACCACCAGTTTGAGATTCTGTGCCTCGCCCAGCAGGCCGGCGAGCCCACGGGCGTTGCTGGCGCCATCCTTAAAAAGAAGGTGCTGGCTCATGGCGTGGCCGCTGAAATGAAAAATAATGAGGCGATGCTTGTAGTTGCGGATATCCTCGGCCACCTTGTCGCCGTCGGCACTACCCCGCGCTGGAAAATCTACTTCAAAGTACCGATCCGAACCCTCTTGAATCTGGTACTGCTCCCAGGCTTCGGCAATGGATTCGTACTCGTCTTCCAGGAATTGGAGATAGTCTTTCTCCGTATCTCCACTTTGGGCGAAATAGGACAAAACGACGGGGCGGTACATGGCGATGTTTTTTTATAACCATCTTCGACCTCATTCTCAGCTCATTAATCTGAGAATGAGGTCGAAATAAACTGGTCTGGCTTAGGGGTACCTTCTAAACTTCATAAAGCATGGTGGTATCGAATTTACCCTAAAAATCCACCTGTTTCCGAACCTGCTCAATCTCGCGGATAAATTTGTCCCCCACCAGTTGAAATCCCGGATTGGTCGGATGGATTTCGTCAAACCAGGTATTGCGGTCTACCAGACCGCGCGTGTCCACAAAAGTGACCTTCCCTTTGAATTTCGGTTTGCTGACGAGATCGGTGAGCCGCCGGGCAAACTCGTCCAGAATGAAGTGGATCAATTTTTCCCGCTCGTCCTGCGGACCGATCTTTTTGGCAATCATGTGTTTGCCGCTCCAGCTCTGTTTCTTTTTATTGGCGGGATTTTCGGTATCCACCGGAATAATAAAGTCGTAGCAGTGCACCATGATATGCAGATCCTTATACCGATCCAGCAGCTCGGTGAACATGTCGTCGTACTGGCTAGACAGCGTGGCCATGGTGTCGAAGAATTTCTCGTTCAGGTACCTCTTGGGGGTAGCATCGGCTGGATCGGGTACCTCGCGCAGGAAGAACTGAAATTCATCACCCAGCACGTCATTACCGCCGCCACTCACCAGGAAAACTTTTGCCCCTTCTTCTTCAATCGCATCCAGGTACTCTTTTTCTTTACATAATTTTTAAGCGTATCCCCAGCCTCAGCAAAGCTGCGGATGGCGTAGCATTTGTAGAGCTGATCGAGCGTATCCTGCAACAGAATGGGATACTGAAACCACGAATCCCCCTCGGCCACGATGCGCAGGCGGGCGGGATCTTTCTTGAGATTCCGGTAACGCTTGCGGCGCTGGGCCGTTTCAACCTGATTACCCAGCCAAAGTTTGATATCGTCGAACAGATTCCTTTCGTCTTCAGGTACCACCAACCCTTTTTTCAATTTCCAAATGATGGGTTGCCCGGTTGCGTCCGATTCCACGTCGCAGTAGAGCCCGGCGGCGAAGTAGGCGGTTTCGTCCCAATCGAGCAGAGCTTTCAAGGTAGTGGCCGGAATGTGGTTGAACATCGGGTTTCTGAACACCAAATTCAGGGTTTGGGTACCCCAGCCAGAGAATTCGAGGGGTTTGTCTTCTTCTGTATCAAATCCTCTTGTCCTGTCTTTCAGATCTTTCCTTCGGTCACCGCTGGTCAGAGGCTTGGGCAATTCTTCCAGCGTGAGGGCTTCGGCGACGAATTCCTTAGTACTGATGATAAATTTTAGTGCTTCCTCCGTTTGGGGCCAGTTATATTCCCGTTCGACGGTACCCAATTTGAGGTTGATACGGTCTTTACCATTAGGCCCTAGGAATAGCGATTTGCCCGCTTCCAGCAGCTGTACCCGCTGGGGCAGAAAATCCAGAAAGCACTGGAATTCCTTGCTGAGGTAGGCGGCGCAGAAATACAAATCCTGCGCGGTAGCATTGGTGACTTTGATCTGAATGGTACCTTTCCAGTCGTTACCAACCTTTTCGTAATCCAGTTCAGCAGTGTCGTTGGCTAGGTTGATGGGCGTAGAGGTACCGTCGGCCTGTATCCGGCTCAGTTCAACGGTAAGCGGCTGGACCGGAAAATCTGAGGGTTTATCCTCATTTTTCAAGTTTTTGATAAAATGCCAGCGCGACACGTGTTGTAAATTGGCAAGCACCGATGTGGTGTCCTTGGTACCCTCATCCTGTACGTATTGAATCGGGCGGATCAGTGGCCGGTAGGGATCACCAGGCCGGGTGAGGTACATTTCGCCGCTGCGTATGTGCAGTGTATAATCGGCCGGTTTAGCCTTCCCAGAATCTTTCTCTGCTTTGGCCTCTTTTTCTCCCCCGAACGAAAATCCGCCGCTGGCATTTTTCAGGAGCTCGTCGGTGAGCTCATTTGCCTCTTTGAGGGTACCATCGTGGTTCTCCACTTCGAGTACCAGTTCCTGCGTCAGGAGGCCCGCCACTTCGGCTTTGTAGATTGTATCGTCGTCCAATCCGATTACGTTAAGCAGTGTATAGTCCACAAATACACCTCCTTTGCGTACTTTGGCCTTGAACGTTTTTTGGAGATCGTCCGGATCAAACAAAGTAATATCAGAGGTGGATTTTACGCCGTGAATGGCCCCCACATTCAATTGCCAGGTACCATTTTTGTCCTGAGTGCCTTCGCAGATCATTTTCTGCGGGTCGATCCGGCGGTTCAGAAATCCTGCGTTCAAGAGTTTCCCGGCATTAGTGGGCAGGTACACGCGAGGCGTTTGCTCGAAGCCCGCCCGCATATATTGCCGGATACGGCTGCGCAGGGTATTGTACGAAATATTCCCGCCGCTATCGGTAAGCATTTTGAGCAGGGTTTTGGTAAAAACGCCCTCTCGGGCGATCTCCAGCGCCACTTGATCCGACTCACAGGCGGCCATCTGCACGTGGGTACCCTGAGGCAGAAAATCGGCGGGCTTCTTCCCATTCACCGAGTCCTTTTTAATAGTGTCGCTGAACAAAAACTCATCCCAGTCCCGTTTGGGAAAGGCATTACCCGCTTTGTCGGTGACCCGGCGCTCGTTCCGGTCGGGGTAGTTGGCTTCGGTGGCGCCCGCGTTGCGGGTGTTATCACCCGAGTGGCAGCAATCGAAAATCGTGACGATGTGGGCTTTGGTTTTCTCCGATAGCTCGTGGATCAGGAAACGGAGCTCCTTATCCGTAAGCAGAAACTGGGACGTCTTCGTGGTACCCCCGTCATAGCACACAATGCATTCCAGAGCGTCATCCGTTTCGTCCCAGATCGCATCGGCCGTTTCCTGGGTACCGTGGCCTGAGTAGTAAAATAGTACGGTATCGTCCTGGTCTGCCTGGCTCAGAAAGTTTCTGAAACCCTCGGCCACGCCCTGTCGGGTCGCGTCAGCATCAGTGAGTTCTTCAATTATGGCATCAAAGTCCGTATTCGATTCGAGGTACCTTCGCACCGCCGCGACATCGTTGAGGCAGCCCCCTAGTTTTCTCACCCGGGCGTAGTTGTTGATGCCCACCAGCAGCGCGTATACTTTCTTTTTTGAAGCCGTACGGTCGTCGTCCAGTACTGGTTTTTCGTCGTAGTCGTTGGGATTGTAGCCTTCATTGTCGGTAGCTTCCTCCTCAGGAGCTGTTATTTCCCGACTCGCGGGGAATTGTGCTTCGATTTCCTCTTCCGAAGTTAGTATAGTACCCATTCCCCGAGCAACGGAAGTTTCCTGAACCGAGCGGGCAAGGTAGGTGGGTACCTGTACGCCAGTAATGACAGTTTTCCAGTCGAAAGCCGGGCCGATGTCCCACTTGCCGCTGCTACGGTAGTTGATGTGCGAAACAATTCCTTTGAAATTGACTACATCCGAATTCGTAGTATAGCGTTTCTCGGGCGGTAGAAACTGCCGGGGAATATTGTACTTCGCCGTAAGGTACCTTAGCAGGATGATCAGGCTGTCGAGCTGCTCGGGCGTGTAGCTGGCGTAGTGACTTTGCTCACGGAAGGGATGGTCAATTTTGGTATAAGCCTGGGTGTTGGCCAGCGAAGTATATAGGTCCACGGGGCCAATTTTGCCGGTATTGGAATCTCTGAGTCGAGAATAGATCGTTTCCAGATTTCCGTCCTTGGGCATCAAAAATCCGTAGTTAGACAGCTCTATGCCGATCGTAGCCTTGTCCTGCGCATTGCCGGTACCCGAGTTGCCCACCCCTGCCCCCAGATGCCCCGACCAGAATTTGGAGGGAAACAATTGGTAGATGGTACCATCCCGGGCAATGACGAAAGGTACCGACACATGGCGGCCCTGCTGAGTTAGGGTGAGCATGTCTGAACGGACGTTGCCCGCTGTAAAGTGCAGGACAATGCGTTGCTTGGGATGCGCCGACTCGTAGTAGTAATCGCTTCGATTGGGTTTAAACAGGGTACCTTTCAGAGTCAGGTTTTCGCCGGGAACGGGCAGGGAAAAAGGTTTGAGCGCGGAAGCGGCTTCCGTACGGAAGCGATCCTCGATCTGGGTAAGGGTATCGAAGCGCATGGGGAAGGTAGGTTCAGGAAGTTTATAAGGATTTAGGAAAAGAAATTTACAAAGAATCCCAGGATCCGCTACCAAAAACTTAGTAAGCGGTTCTAATAAGCCGTTTCCGCCGCAGGTACCTTTTAAGCACAAAAAAAACCGGAAGCAAACGCCTCCGGTTTTTCAACAATCTGACACCAAATATAAAGGTCGTTGATTATTTCGCTGTATCGTAATCCGTGTTTTGCGGATCGAAGTTGGCCCAGGTAGCAGTCCAGTCGGTGGTATTGAAAGCACCGATATATGGCGCGGCTTCAAATCCTGAGGGCAGCGTAACACCGCCCGTCAGCAGCGGTGAGCCTGCCTTGGGAATGCCAACGGGACGAACAGAAATGCTGTTGAAGTTGGAATCCAGCATCAGGTCGGCTACCGAAGTGTATACTTTGTTTTTGTTCGCGGCCGTGTTGAAGAGGGTCTCGTCTACGCCATCAAACATTTTAGTAGCACCTTGCAGGGCAATACCCTGCAGTACCAACTTGCCGCTTTTATAATTGTCAACGGAAGCATTTTGCAACAAAACACCTATTTTGTAAGGAGCAGAAAATACACTGTTATAAACTTTCAGTTCCGAACTGCGGCGCAGGCGAAGAGCAGTATTATACTTTGAATCGAGGGTACCAGGAGCAATGGTAGCCGTTACGTTCGCAAACTTAGCCGCAGTTTTGGGCATGGCCTCTGTACCCGTAGCATCATTGTCTGATTCGAAGGCATTAGAGTCACCCGCCTGATCGGCTACGGCCGGATCGCGAATAATCAAACCGTACTGAACCATACCGCTATAGCCGTTGTCTGTATCGAAGTCATCATCCAGGCCACGATAGGCGATCAAGTGCTTCGCATTCACCGTACCACCGAACCACTCGTAGGAGTCGTCACCGCTGTATGAAACCTGTACATAATCGACCGTCGTGCCAGAACCCACGCCACCGAAAGTAAGGCCGTTGATTTCTTTGTCAGTCTCGAAAGCAATGCCCGCAAACTCGATGCGCACGTACTTCAATGAACCAGAATTGTCGGCAGGATCGGTTCCACCAAATTCTGAAATATTTTCTCCCTCAATCCTTGCATCGGCCTTGTTGACCGGTGCCTTACCCAGCAGGACCAATCCTCCCCAGTCCCCGGCAGCACGCTGTCCTTTAGCCTGGTTCGAGGTAAAAACAATGGGCTTATCAACTGTACCGTTCGCGATGATTTTCCCGCCCCGCTTCACGATAAGCGAACCCTTTGAAGACTTTTCTCCCTTAATGATGGTTCCAGGCTCAATGGTCAGCGTGGCACCATCTTCCACATAGACAAATCCCGATAAAATGTACTGATTTCCAGCCGTCCAGGTGGTGTTGGTTGTGATGCTTCCTGAGATTGTAGAAGGACCCGTCGGGGTAGGATCCGGATCGGGGTCCGTACCTTTGTCGTTACAGGCGGTGAAGCCGGCGACCAGTGCGCCAAAAATAAATACCTTAATTAAATTCGTTACCTTTTTCATACTTCATTTTCTAGTTTAACAATCTGACTATTTGTGTATTGACTATTTAAAGATTGGCACATCAACAATTCCAATATTCTGACACTGTGCCTTTGGGTTATTAAAATTTATAGCTCAAGCCGATCGTGGAGTAGGTACCCCGGCGGTAGGTCTGATAGGTATCGTCCTGCGAGGTAATCTTCTGATCGAGATTACTGTCCTGAATCAGGCGGAACCGTTGATTCAACAGATCCTGAATCCCAATTTTTAATTGCAAGTGCTCACCCAGGGCTTTGATGATGTTCAGGTCGATGACATTGCGGGGCATTTCGTATACCGTGGGCTGTACTTCCTTGTCGCCCACCAGGAATATGCGCTGACCGACTACATTATAAAGTGCATTGATCTGCCAGCCCCGGTTGACATCGTTGTAATAAATTCCCGCGTTAACCAGGTAGGGCGACTGTCCCTGCAACGGACGGTTATTATCCTGGGACGCAAAGCCCGTCGTTACGTTACTTTTGATCAGGGAAGCATTTAACAGCAACGTGAGGTTATCCACAAAGCTGGATGAAGTCAAAGCTTTCAACGACTTACGAATTTCCAGTTCGGCACCCACTGCATACGCTTTCTGCGCGTTGTCCACCGTGAAAGCCACTCCCGAGCCCGCATATAAAACTTTTGTCTCGATGGGGTTGGTAAAGTATTTGTAAAAACCGGCCAACGAAATCACCTCGCCATCTGAGGGGTAGAATTCGTAGCGCAAATCCGCATTCTGAATCGAAGGTGTTTTCAGATTAGGGTTACCTACCCGTGACACGTCGAACGCAAAGTCATAGTAGGTGAACGGGGCCAGTTCCCGGAATTCGGGACGGTTCAGCGTGATGCTATACGCCAGACGCAGCAGGGCTTTGTCCGTCAGGTTGTAGGCCAGGTTGACCGAAGGAAGTGGTCGGAAAATGGGGTTGTCCACATCAACAGCTACCCCGGAACCGCGCAGGCGGCTCTGCAATTGCTGGCGACTGAATTCAGCCCGAAAACCAACTGAGGCATTGAATTTGGGCGTAAATGGGTAGTAAGCCCCTACATAACCCGCTGCCAGTACACTTTGGGCGTCATACTTGTCGTCATAATTGGTACGCTCGGCGTAGTACAGCTTGTCAAGCGCAATATTGCCGGGGCTGAACAACTGGTCGAAGGGTAGGTTGAGTACCTCTTGCGATGTACCCCCGGGATTGGTCAAGTTGAACCAGCGGGCCTGAAAAGCACGGTCCTTATACTCACCATAAGCACCCGCCCGCAGCTTGATGTCCATCTTGTCGTTGTCGGCGTAGCCTTTACGACGCACCCGGTGCTCAATATCGGCCCGCAGGGAAGACGTGTATTCGTTCAGTGTGGAGTAGAAACGGGCTCCCCGGGTAAGGCTGGCGTTGCTGCCGGGTACTATTTCCACTTTGAAAGGATCATTGGTACCGATGTCGCGGCTCGATACGAAGCGACGAAAATCCGGCTCCTCGCGGTGGGTGTAGCCGAAGGCACCCGTCCACTTTATTGTCGTGGCATCCGACACATCGTGCGTACCGCTCAGCTGTCCGCTGTAAATACTTTTGGCCTCGTAACGGAAGGCGTAGTTTTCTACATCCCGGCCATTTTCCTGGCTGTATCCCTGACGGAAAATGGTTTCCTTGTTGGTAAGCTGGTTGAACAGGTTACGGAATTCAATCTTGTTATTAGGATTCAGAATCAATGCCCAGTTTGACATCGCCCCCAAGCGTACATTTTCCGTATTGAACTGATCGTTGTATTCCGTTTGGATAGGAGAACTTTTGGTAGACGTATTGAAGGCCAGGTACCTGTACTGATCCGTATTCAGCAACTGATGCGTGTTGGTGTAGCTTATATTGTTAAAGGTGGTAAGAGTTTTATCACCCACGTACATTTTGCGGTTGTAGCCCAGCGAAAGGCGCAGATCGGGGTTGTTGCTGATGGTACTTACATTATAGAAGTCAGGCAGATTTCGGAAAGCCCGCAGGGTACCCTCAGAAGGCCGGTTTTCATTTAGGAGCGTGGAGGTGGTTGGGAAAGAAGCCGGTAACGTCCGGTCTCCGGCGCCAAACCCAATGATATCACCGGAGGTACCTTTGTAGCTAAGGGCATTTTGAAAGGTAGTTCCAGCCCGGTAGCTGCTGGCGATGCTCAACGAAAGTCCATTCTCGTCGGGAACCGTTTTGGTGTAAATCTTGATCACGCCACCCGCAAATTCGCCGGGTAGCTCGGGAGCACCCGATTTGTAAATCACCATGCGGTCGATGGCCGAGCTGGGAATCAAATCGAAGGAAAAGGATTTTACGTCCACTTCGGTCGAAGGTGTAATGGCATCGTTGAGCATCACAGTATTGTAGCGCTCGTTGAGGCCGCGAATAATCACGAAGCGATCGTCCTGAATGGATACGCCTGGTACGCGGCGAATGACCTGCGAAGCATCGCGGTCCTGCGATTTCTGAATCTGCTGCGCCGAAATCCCCACGGCCACCTGCTCGGCTTGCCGGATCTCGGTGATGACCGACACATCGGTGAACGTCTGGCGCTGGCCCACGATTTTAACTTCCGACAGCGTGGCCACGTCCTCTTCCAGGGTACTGTTGATCAGTACGGCCTGATTGGGATACACCGTCACCTCTACTTCCTTTGGCTTGTAGGATACGTAGCTGATAACAACCGTGTGACTGCCGGTGGGTACATTGCGAAGTTCGAAGTTGCCTTCGATGTCGGTGGAGGTACCTACCGGAGGGGTGGTGCCTTTGAGTACGACGCTTCCGCCGATGATGGCCTCTTTGGAGTTGGCGTCAAGAATAGCGCCTTTGATGGTTCCGGTTTGGGCGAAGGCTGCCACGGAAAGCAGCCCAAGGAACAGGGTTGAGAAGAAATGTTTTTTCATGTTGGGTGTCAGTGTACTTATGTTTTCGCTGCAAAAGTACACTGGCAATATTACCCCAATATTACGCCAAGGTTATGGATGAATTACATATAGGTTATTCGTATAAATTATTGGAAATCAATAATTTATAATTTTTAATCAAACAAATTTTAATTTGCTAATTGGGCGGTAATTATTACTTTTCGAGTGGCATGCTAATAGAAAATCTTATAAAAATTTGGTCTACTCCACAATTCCGTTTCCAGTTTTTTTGAAGGGTTTTTCCACATCATGCGCATAGCCATTGATCACGACGTAGCGAACCTTTCCGTCCTTTTTTAATACAAAGGTAGCGGTGTCGCCGAGGTCGGGGGCAGTGGTGGGAGCAGAGGTACCCCGGAGGATATGGAAGGGCTGCACCGTAAAGTACAGGCCCAGATTTCGTGAAGGTGTTGTACTTGACTGTACGGTCAGGTAGGTATAGCCCTGTTTCCAGAGTGCGACAGGATTAAGCTTGGCCGCCTCGCTGATGTTTTTCAAGGGAGTCGGATACACTTTGCCCCGCTCCATAAGGTACCCTTCGGCATTCAATTCCTCCGAACCGTAGTGGGTCGAAAGATCGCCGTATTCCTCTACTTTGCTATATGTGAAGAATTTAGTAGCATTGGCGTAGTTGACTTCATTACGGTTAATTCCCAGATCCGTCTGGTAGGTTTTGGTACCCTGCTTCACAGTCGCATTGCGCACCAGCAGATCAAACAAGTAGCGGCCGTTTTCAGGAATCTGATAATAATCATCGCGGTTTTCGGCAGCCAGGGTACCATCTGCTACGGCCGATAGACCCGACAAGATCGCCACGAAGTTCAACTGCCGGATGTACTGCTTCTCGGGATCGCCCAGGTACCCCCCCGATTCAATCAGGATCAGCGTGGTACCCCACTTCTGCACATTATCACCAAAGGCGCGAGGCTCGTGGTCGTCAGCATAACGCGCTACCTGACCGGGAATGAACAGCTGCAGCAGGCGGTTCATCCGCACGATCATCTTCATGGATTTCTCCCGCACGGGGTTGATGTTCCGGTCGTAGTCGTAGGCGGTAGCCAGGAAAGAGATCGTGGCGACCTTGGGGCTGCGCCCGGCGGAGTAGCGCGGGCTTTGGTCGTGCAGATTGAAGCCGAATTCGGGTTTCAGGGTTTGTTGCAGCTCTTTCAGGATACGTCCTTCGGGGGTTTGCAGGTAGAGGGCGTCACGGTTCATATCGATGCCCTGGGCGGTGCGGCGCTGGTAACGTTCGGCCCCATCGGGATTGAGCATGGGCACAATATAGAGCGTGGTACTATCGAGCAACTGCTTTCTCAAATCCTCAAAGCCATCGTTTTTGGCTTCCAGAAAATTGAGAATATCAAAAATCGCCATCGTGGCCGTCGGTTCATCGCCGTGCATCTGCGTCCACAGCAGGGCGGTATGCGGACCGTGGCCTACCTTGATCATCGTGATTTCCCGGCCTTCGAAAGACTCCCCTACTTTCGTGACTTCGTACAGCGGGTTTTCCCGCCGGGACTGGATCAGAGCCTGTACCTCTTTGTGCTTGAAGCGGCGCTGGGTCAGGGTACCTTCGCGGTAGGAGTCGTGGGCTTTGTGCAGGCGCTGGGCCAGCGGAATGGGTTGAGCCGAAAGCATACAGGATATGGGTAGGACGATAAGTAGAGCGAGCGGTTTGATCATGACGCTATTTATTTCTGCAAAAATAGGGGCTATTTAACTTTAAAAAACCGGCCGGACCCAAGGGCGGAAAGAAATCCGCGCATCCTGATGTCTGCCCGGTTCCTTATTTTCAATAGAATATGCCGACCTTTGTAAAAAAACAAAGCTCTTAAATGGGGAGCAGCAGACTATGAAGATTGATTTTAAAGATATTATTCTATTCGAAAACGACGATTTTCTGATCGTCAATAAACCTCACAATCTGGCCACTCTGGACGAGCGCACCGCCGACCGCGGGGGTAGCCTATTGCGTCTGGCCAAAGACTATAATCCTGACCTACAAGCCGCCCACCGACTGGATAAGGAAACTTCGGGAGCCCTGGCTTTTGCCAAACACCGCGAGGCATACCGGCATCTGGCCATGCAGTTTGAACACCGAGAGGTTACCAAGCGCTACCATGCCGTAGTGAATGGCATGCATAACCTGGATAGTGTGTCGGTGTACCTACCCATAGTGCAACTCAAAAGCGGTACGGCCGTGGCGATTGATCGCGTCAAAGGTAAATTGGCCGAAACCATATTCAACACGCTGAAAGTGTACAAAGGCTATACATTGGTGGAATGCATGCCCATCACGGGCCGGATGCACCAGATTCGGATTCACCTTTCCTGCCTGAAAGCCCCTATCGTCAACGATCCGCAGTATGGCGGCGAACCGATCTACCTGTCCAGCATCAAGCGAAAGTTCAACCTCAAACAAGGTACCGAAGAACAGCCGTTGATTCAGCGCGTGGCGTTGCACGCGCATTCACTATCGTTTTTCCTGATGGATGGGGAAGGGATTCGGGTAGAAGCGCCGTACCCCAAGGATATGGAGGTATTGGTGAAGCAATTGGATAAGTGGGGAGCGTAGGGTGAGGGCTTTTTAGAAACCAGATGACGAGGTAATAATTAAATAAATCAACGAAACAATAATGCCGGCCAGGAATGTCACAATGCCCAGAGCAGTGCCAATGATAGCCGCAGTCTCACCAGGAGATGCAATCCGTTGCTTTTTGATTTGGCCGAAGGAGACAAAACCCATTACCATCCCAGTTGTACCTACCGCACAGCCTGCGATAAATAGCCAAATTGGGGCTGATAGAACCGTAGTGGATATAATGGCAAAAAAACCAATCAACCCTAATGCAAGTGAAAGTTCTCCCAGATTTTTGCCTTTGTATGCTTTGGGCTTGTTTTCTTTCTGACGAGCTATAGATGTCGACTGCACTTTCCCGAGCCTGTTTTTTCCTTTCCCAATGAAATTAGGGGGTTTTCTTCCCTCCTCATGCACCGCAGAAACAGAAAAATAGTCAGCCGAAATGCTTTTTACTGTATCTGATTCTTTCAGAAGCGTCGCAGTCGTCCGCACTTCGGCCGAAGCGGATAACGATTCTGGTACAGGGAAAGCCTCTACACGCTTATCTTGGGCAAGGTATGCCCCGCCATTTGGAATGCTAAAATACTCTTTTCGGTGACAAGCTCCCAACACAGCCAGGAAGAACAGTAGTAAAGTCAGATTTCTCATAAAAAAGCTGCGTACTATGCGTACCAACAGAAGGTAATTAGTATGGGTTGTACTATGAAAACAAGCTGACCTTCTAATCCAGCTTAAATGCAAAAAAAGCGCCGCTAGGGTTTTAGCGGCGCTTTTTGTTTGAATCTTTTGCCTGATCAGAACTTCAAGGCTAAACCGAGTTTTACAGCTGAAACTCCGTAGCCTACCTCGGCAAAGGCACCCAAGTTAGGCTTGAAATAGTACTTGCCGCCTAGGTGGATGCCAAACAAAACCTGGTTACCGTAAGCATTGTTATAGTTCCCAATGTAGCCCGTATCATCTTTGAAGCTCGAAATATAGTAACCTAGTTGTACGCCACCATATAAGTCAATCTGGTCATTATTGAGGTTTAACAGTTCATTTACATGGTAAGAACCACGTAGGGCAATCGGCATGAAGGTGTAACGCCACTTATAACCTACATAGCCATAATTCCAAGTATAATAATCGATTTGTGCACCAACGCTAATTTGGTCGGTTACCCCGTACTCAAACGAGGCTCCGATGGGCAGGCCACCGCCATAATAGCCGTTAAGTCCAATTCCCAAATTAAGAAGTTTGTCGCCTTGAGCATACTGGGCATTGGCAGTACTACATGCCAATAGGGTTACGATGAAGAGAGAAGAAAATAATTTTTTCATGATCAAATAGATTAACGTGAATTATAAATATTGATGCAAATTAATGAGTTTCTTTTCAGCCCTCAAAAACCAGGAAGGTGTTAATTATTATTCGGTAAGGAATCGTACATAATCATGCTCTATGAACGAGTAAAAATACGAAAAGCCCCACAGCTTGCAAGGGTATAACCTTACATACTTTATATTTATACTCGTCACTCAGCCACTAAGATGCATGAATTCGCATAGCCCTTACCCGTCCGTCCCCCCCCGCCCGGATGACGAACTAATCCGAAGCTGCCGCACCTATTTCGAAATTATGGAAAAGCGCCGCTCTCTGCGATTCTTTTCGGATCATCCGGTGCCGAAAGCGGCTGTCGAGCAGATTCTTATGACAGCCTCTACCGCACCTTCGGGTGCCCATAAGCAGCCCTGGACTTTTTGTGCGGTGAGCGATCATGCAATAAAACGGCAAATCAGACTAGCGGCCGAAGAAGAGGAATACCGCAGCTACCACGGACGTATGAGCGCAGAATGGCTGCGCGACCTGGCCCCGCTGGGTACCGACTGGCACAAGCCTTTCCTGGAAACCACCCCGTGGCTGATCATCGTATTTCGGCGGATTTATGAATTTGGGGAAGGTGGGAAGAAGCAGAACAACTACTATGTCAATGAATCGGTAGGAATCGCCTGCGGATTTTTGCTGGCCGCCATTCATCAGGCCGGGTTGGTGGCGCTTACGCACACGCCCAGTCCGATGGATTTCCTGACGAAAGTACTAAACCGGCCCGCTAATGAAAAACCTTATCTGCTGATACCCATAGGGTACCCCGCCCCGGATGCTACGGTACCTGATCTCATCCGCAAGCGCAGTGACGAGGTGATAGTCTGGTATGAATGAGGAAGACGGGAAAAAGGGTGAATGGTCAATGTCGTATTTTTATTCCCATTGACCGTTCACCCTTGACTTTTCTCCCAATCCTAAACGAATTCCGGCTTCAGTTTCTCTTTGAAGACTTTCTTGAATTTTTCCACCTTGGGCGCTACCACAAAGGCACAGTACCCCTGGCCGGGATTGTTGATGAAATAATTCTGGTGGTAGGCCTCGGCAGGGTAGAAGGTTTCGGCCGGTGAAATTTCCGTAACGATCGGATTTGAATAAGCGCCCGATTTATCCAACTCTTTTACAGCCTCTTCGGCGAGCTGGTGCTGGCCTTCGTTGTGGTAGAAAATAACCGACCGATACTGGGTACCTACATCGTTGCCCTGGCGGTTGAGCGTGGTAGGGTCGTGGCTGCGGAAAAAAGCTTCGAGCAACTCGGCGTAACTGACCTGATTGGGATCGTAGGTAACCTGTACGCATTCAGCATGGCCGGTCGCCCCGCTGCATACCTGTTCGTAGGTAGGGTTTGCGCGCTGTCCGCCCGAATAACCCGATACTACCTTATGTACCCCCTGCATGGTTTGGAAAACGGCCTCGGTACACCAGAAGCAACCCGTACCGAAGGTGGCGACGCTGAGGTCGCTGTTGGTTTCGTTGTTCATATATTTCTGTTTTCAACGCAGACACCGTTTTGAAGGGTGTCCGTGTTATCGTAGTTTTGTTAATTGTTAAATAACCATTCGGCCGGAAAGAAAGTTTTCCAAGGTACCCTCCCCTTAGCCAACCCTTCATGTACCTCTACGTAAAATCACTGCACATCATTTTTATCGTGAGCTGGTTCGCAGGATTGTTCTATATGCCACGCCTATTTGTGTACCATACTGAAGCCAACGACCGTCCCGAAACGGAGCGCCGGGTTTTGTTTGGGCAGTTTGTCAAAATGGAGGGTCTATTGTTCCGGGCGATTATGGTACCCGCCCTGTGGCTCACCCTCATTACAGGTACTACCCTGCTCTATCTGATGCCCGAGTGGCTGAGTCAGGGCTGGATGCAGATCAAGCTGGGGTTTGTGGCGGGGCTGGTAGGGTACCACCTGTATACCCGAAAACTCCTGTACGAATTGAAGGCCGAACAGTTTCGTTTTTCGTCCTTGCAACTACGACTCTGGAATGAGGTGGCTACCATATTCCTGTTTGCCATCGTTTTTTTGGTTATCTTAAAAAGTACCGTTCAATGGCTTTGGGGGGTCGGTGGGCTACTTGTTTTTGCGGTGCTCATCATGAGCGCAGTGCGTCTGGCGAAGCGGGCAAGAGAGAAACGGGATATTGAATAGAAAAGGGAACCTCTTTGTGATTTTATCCAAATAAAAAAGACGGGCAAGATGGCGACCGTCGCTCCGACCGCCCTACAAACAAAAGCCTTCGCTTTCGCGAAGGCTTTTTAACTTTAGAAGTGTGACGGAGGCGAGACTCGAACTCGCATGTCCGCAAAGACACACGCCTCTGAAACGTGCGTGTCTACCAATTCCACCACTCCGCCAGATTCCCTATTGGGGCCACAAAGATAAGCGCATTGGTTTTATTTGTGCAAGTGTTTTGTCGAATTGTTTATGCGTAGGTTTACTAATCGCGTCTATAAAGTCGGGTATGAATAGGCATTAGCCTCATTATTACCATGATTACCTGTTGCTTTGGAGAAACGGCCTGTATGGTGTCTGGGGCAGCTGTCCACTTGACCCACTCGAACATCCTCGAATGAATCCTACTATACTACCACCCGCTCGTGCATTTCGGGAATGTGAATGCGGCCGAAGCCTTCGCGCTGGAGTTTCAGTTTGAAACTCGTCTGCGTGTCGTACTCCCCGTGTACCAGAAAAAGCTGATCTACCCGCGCCGCATCCTGGCAAGAAAGAAAATCAATCATTTCGTTGTAGTCGCCGTGGGCTGAAAACGATTCCAGGGCTTGAATATGGGCTTTCACTTCGTACTCCTGCCCGAAAATATTGACATGTTTCTCGCCCCGCTTCAACTGCCCCGCCAGGGTATGGGGAGCAGCGTACCCCACAAACAAAATTGTGGTCGAAGGTTTTTCGATGTTATTCTTGATGTGGTGCTTCACACGCCCGGCCTCAGCCATGCCCGACGCTGAGATGATAATGCAGGGCTCGTCGCGGTCATTGATGGCCTTGGAATCGGCCACATCGGAAATATAGTGGAGATAAGGGAACGCAAAGGCATCACCGTCGCGCTCGATGTAATCCAGAATTTCCGGATTGAAGTACTCTTCATTGGCTTTCATCACCGCCGTAGCCTTGATGGCCAGGGGGCTATCGATATATACCGGTATGCGCGGTAGTTGACCCGCGCTGGACAGGCGGTCCAGGGCATAGATTAGTTCCTGAGTCCGATCCACAGCAAAAGCGGGTATGATCAGTTTTCCCCGGTCTTCGACACAACATTTGTACACGATGCGTTGCAGGTGCGCCTGCAAATCGGGCTGGGCCTCGTGTAGGCGGTCGCCATAGGTCGACTCGCAGATGATGAGGTCAGCCTGTGGAAAATCGTCCCACTTGCGCAGGATTTTGTCTTCGGGCCGGCCAATGTCACCCGTAAACGTCAATTTCTTGAAGGTACCCCCATCTTTAATATTCAGATTCACCGCCGCGCTGCCGATGATGTGGGCAGCATCGGTAAAAAACACATCGACTTCATCCTTTCCCAGTTGGAAATTTTGGCCGTAGCGTACAGGTTTGAACAAATCCAGCGCCCGCTTGGCATCTTCGGAATCATAGAGCATTTCCAGTTCTTCCCGTCCCTGATGGCGACGGCGCTTATTGATGCGTTCTACGTCCTTTTCCTGAATATAGGCGCTGTCCATAAGCATGATTTGGCACAAATCCGCCGTAGCTCCCGTGCAATAAATCGGGCCCTTAAACCCCTGCTTCACCAGCCGCGGAATAAGTCCACTGTGGTCGATGTGGGCGTGTGATAGCACGAGATAGTCGATTTCCGAAGGGTTGAATCCGAAATGCTGATTTAGTTCATCGGTTTGAATACCCTGAAACAGGCCGCAGTCCAATAGAATTTTGGTACCTTGATCGGTGGTGATGAGGTGCTTGCTACCCGTTACCATACGGGCCGCACCATGAAATTGTAGCTGCATTTTCAGTGTTGGGGTTTAGAAGTGAATTTATTTATGGGGTACATAGCGGCAAAGGCAAAAGGTGAAAGGTGAAAGGTAGGATGGTACATAAAAGTTTTCTTGCTTTGGTACTCGGTTACTTTGTGCCTTTGTTCCCTTCTGGCTGTGCCTCTTTGGTATCCTTCTCCTCGGGAGCCTCCGCCAACACATACACCCCATTAAGATTGCGACCCTGCTCTTCATAATCCAGACCAAAGCCAACCACGAAACGGTTTTCTATTACGAAGCCTACATAGCGAGTATCCACTTCTTCACGCATGGCCTCGGGCTTATGAAGTAACGTAGCGATTTCTACACTGATCGCACCCTTACCCCGGAGTTGAGCGGTGAGTTGGGCCATCGTGAGGCCAGTATCGACGATGTCCTCCACAATCACCACGTGCCGGTCCTGCACGGACTCTTCCAGTCCGATAATTTGCTTGACCCGTCCCGACGACTCCATGGTTTCGTACGACGAGAGCCGGACGAAGGTAATCTCACTGGGAATGGTCACGTACTTGAACAGCTCGGCGGCGAACAGAAAGGCGCCTTTCAACACCACCACAAACAGAGGACTCTTATCCTGGTAGTCTTCGTTAAGTTCAGTGGCCAGTTCTTTGATCCGCCGCTCCAGCTCGTTGGGATCCAGAAAGGGTACAAAGGTTTTATCTTTTACAGTAATCATAGACGATTTGGGCGTGAAGGGCCAAATTAACCCATTTTTTAAAATTAGCCCCTACGACAAACGGAAAATACCAAACCTGCGTTACTTTGGGACAGATTTTTGAGTTTGATTTTATGCTAAAAAAAAGCAATCCATATCCCCTGATTTTCTTGTTTTGGCTGGTACTGGCTCTGACTCCCGGCCGGGCTCAGCTTTACTCGGCCTCCGACCTCGACAAGAACTACGATATGCTGCTGAAAAACCCCGGCGTGCAGATCGAAGCAACCGAGGCCATCAATTTGCTCTATAACTACAAGTTCAGCGAGGCGGAATCCGAGTTCCGCTGGTTGAAGTACCGGTACCCCCACCACCCCATGCCTCAGTTTCTAATGGGATTGGCCGACTGGTGGAAAATTGTCCCAAATACGGACAATACGGCCTACGACGACCGTTTTCTGGCCCGCATGGATTCGTGTATTTACCTGGCGGAAAAACTTTACGAACAGAAAGAATACAAGGTGGAACCGGCTTTTTTCCTGGCAGCGGCCTATGCTTTCAAGGGGAGGCTATACGCCGAGCGCAAGCAATGGACGAAGGCTACCTTTGCGGGAAAGAACGCGCTCAAGTACCTAGAGAAAAGTAAAGGGTACGGTGAGCTGAGCCCGGAGCTATTGTTTGGCGACGGCATTTATAATTATTATTCCGAGTGGATACCTAAAGAGTACCCCCTGCTGAAACCGGTGCTGATTTTCTTTCAGAAGGGAAATAAGAAACTGGGTATCCAGCAATTGGAAAAAGTAGCCAATAACGCCTTTTATACCCGCGTAGAGGCGAGGTACTTCCTGCTGCAGATTTACAGCCTGGAAAATCAGTACGGCAAAGCGTATGATATGGCCAAGTATATGTGGCAGACGTTCCCGGACAATCCCTACTTTGAGCGCTATTTTTGCCGCTCGGCTTTTGTAACGGGCCATTCGAGCGAGGCGCGTCAGGCGGCTCGTAATATGCTGGACAAAATCGAACGTGGCCTGCCCGGCTACGAGGGCGTAAGTGGTCGGAACGCCGCCTACGTACTGGGTTATTACAGTTTCAACTACGATAAAAATTACGAAGAAGCGGCCAACTACTACCAGAAGGCCATCAACTATTCGGTTCAGACCAATTCGCTGGATGCTGGCTACTATGTGTCGTCGCTGATCGGGCTGGGTAAGATCGCCCAGGAAAGGAAGAATCTGGATGAAGCGCAGCGTTACTATAAGCTGGCCTATGATAAGGCCGACCGCAAGTCGAGCCAGCACGATGAGGCTAAGAAAGCCATTGACGATTTGAAAAAAAACCGTCGGGAGGATCGGCGCAGCCGCCGCCGCAAATAATAGAGCGATACAGAAAACGCCCCGCTCTCGGACCGAGAGCGGGGCGTTTTTATTACATCCGAGTGATCTTACCTTCTTATATTAAGGCAAGGGAAGTGTTTTGCTTTCCTTAAAGGTAGATAGAATTACCATCGTCTGTGTATTGGCCACTTCCTCGATCTCGTTGATCGTTTCAAGCATCAGTTTTTGGTAAGTGCTGATGTCCTTTGAAATCACTTTGATCAGAAAATCACCCGTTCCGGTAATGTGATGGCATTCGATGATGTCAGGAATCGAATTGACTTTTGCTACAAAAGAATCGGTTACCACTTTTTTGTGACCGACTAAGGAAATCTGCACAAAGGTACTTACCCCCAGCCCTACCTTTTCGGGATCCAACTGAGCATGGTAACTCTTGATGATACCTGCATGTTCCAGTTTTTTAACACGTTCGAGCGTGGGGGCAGGAGAAAGTCCGATTTCTTTAGAAAGCTGCGCGTTAGTGATTTTGGCGTTAGATTGGAGTATTTCCAGTACTTTACGATCGATCTGATCGAGTTTCAAGTTAGATGACATTGCTTTGCAACGGATTATAAGGAGCCCTGAAATGAACGCTGCAAAGCTACTGAGTTTTCCGAAGATTATTACAAATAAATAGGGGAATTTTCTTAAAGCATAAAATTATCGTGGGCTAAACCGGACTTTCACCTACAATAATTAGGTTTCATAATTTTTTACTTCTACTTCCCCCGGCCTCTTCTCAGACCGCGTAGCTTTCTATTTTTTTCAGAAAGTCCTGGTAAGTAGCCCTGATCCCTTCTTCAATTCCAATCGAATGTTTCCAGCCCAATCCGTGCAGTTTGCCTACATCCATCAGCTTGCGTGGGGTACCATCGGGCTTGTCGGTATTCCAGTGAATCTGCCCTTCATACCCTACCACCTGCTGGATCAATTCGGCCAAAGCTTTAATGGTAACATCCTCACCGACACCAATATTAATCAGTTCGGGCTCGTCGTAGTGCTGCATCAGGAAATAGCAGGCGTCGGCCAGATCATTGGCGTGCAGGAACTCGCGCCGGGGCGATCCGGTACCCCATAGTTCTACAAAGGGTTTTCCCTCTACTTTGGCCTCGTGAAACTTCCGGATCATGGCGGGTAGCACGTGGGAATTGTTCAAATCATAATTGTCGTTGGGGCCATACAGATTAGTAGGCATCACCGAAATAAAATGGCTGCCGTACTGGCTGCGATAGGCTTCGCAGAGTTTGATACCCGCGATTTTGGCGATAGCGTAGGGTTCATTGGTGGGTTCGAGTAGTCCCGTCAGCAGGTAGTCTTCCCGCAGGGGCTGGGGAGCCAGTTTAGGGTAGATACATGACGAGCCCAGGAACATCAGTTTCTGGACACCTACCCGATGTGCACTGTCGATGACATTGTTCTGGATTTGCAGGTTTTCCAGCAGGAAGTCAGCGCGGTAGATATTGTTAGCCATGATGCCCCCTACCTTGGCCGCGGCCAGAAAAACGTACTCGGGGCGCTCCTGGTCGAAAAATTCACGTACAGCCGACTGTTCACGTAAATCAAGTTCGGCCGAAGTACGGACCACGAAGTTGGTGAAACCTTCCGATTTCAGTTTTCGGTGAATGGCCGAGCCCACCATGCCCCGGTGGCCAGCGATGTAAATCTTAGCGTTCTTTTCCAAGGTGTTTTATTTTTGTAGCTGATAGCTTTTGGTTTTAAACGATTCATTGGACCATCAGGTTCGGGACAAATATACCGCCCCTTGCGTTATGATGGGATAAAAGCCAAAAAGTCTAATCCCGGAAAAGCGTGAGGTGAGGTACCCCTGACTCTGAAAACAAGTGGTAAAGGTATTTGAAAAAGCGTTTATTCGGGATAAGTTTATTTATTTGTGAATCAATAACATCACGCTGGGTTCGTTACAAGTTAAGAAGATCAAAAGCTCATAGAACGCACAACCATGATACAGAAAACCGCCCTCGGGGTGTGTATTTTGTGGATCAGTCTCCTGGCCAATGGCTGGGCGCAAACCGAAAAAAATAAGAAATCGGCCAAAGATCGCCTGCAGGGTACCCAGGCGAAAACGGACACCCTGCGCGAAAAACTATTGAAATCCACCGGAATCGACGCCCAGTTGCCAGGCTTGGACCCTTCGGCAAGCCTATCGCTGCCCGGGGGAAAAGGCAAGTCGGCCAGCCTCTCCCAGTTGCTGGGTGAAACCATTCCCGACCTGGGACTAAAAGCCAAGGAATTCAAGAGTCGCCGCTCAGAACGCCGCCAAAGAGCCAAGAAAGGGCGGCTGGCACGGGTCCAGTATGAAGGCATTCCGATGGAGGATGTCCAGGTAAAATACGGTAGCAGCGACCGGGCCACCATCGAGAGTTTTCACGTCCTGAAGGAGTATAAGCCCATCAGTGACTACGTGCGCGATATCCGCTGGTACGATCCGAAAACGAAGGCTCTCAAATCGGCCGTCATTAAGGACAAGGAACGCGCGCTCCCTCTGCACGGACCGTACAAAAAGTATGTCTCGGGTAACTTGGTGGAGGAGGGGTACTATTATATGGGCGTTAAGGATGGTCGCTGGGCGCGCTACGACACCAAATATAATCTGCTCGATAAGTCACACTGGTACCGGGGATTTCCGGCTGAATCGCGAATTACCTACTACGATTCGGCCCACACCAAGATCAAGGAAGTAGTTCCTATACAATTTGGTATTATTGACGGCGATTATTTCTCTTTTTACGACGAAGGCCAGTTGATGACCTACGGAAAATACGATTCGGGCCAAAAAGTAGGGCGTTGGATCGACTATTATCAGTACCGGCGCCAGCGCAAAAAAGAAACCCAGTATCCCAAAAGCCGCTGGGACGATGCGTTTGACCCCTTCGTACTGCGGGAGTGGGACGATAAAGGAAAACTCCTGTACGACTACACCAAAGACCCGCGCGCTTCTGCCGAAGTGGATGATCAAAACTGATTTGCCGCTGGCCACTACGGACACATTCCCGGAAATCTTTCCTACTTTTGGCCCTGATTTTTCGGTACGCTGACGTCCCTTTCATGGCTTTCCCATCCCCCATTTCCAATTCCCTCCTAAAACAAACGTGGCTCGCAGTCTTACTTTGCATGCTGCCCATTGGGCTGTACTTTGGGATCTTTGCTGAACTGGCTCTGAATGTCAATTACGTTGCCTTTGACGATATACTGATACTAGGCGTTATCCCGGGATTTGAAGAGGCCTCTTGGCTCGAACGCTGGCAGCGCCTCACCGATCCTTTTCCTGAGCATCGGCTTATTTTCTCCCGTTCTCTGGTACTGGCTTCCTACTATCTATTCGGAAAAGTCAATCTGGTGAGTCTGATGGTCATTGGAAACCTATGCTGGTTGGGCTGTGCGGGTGTATTCTATGCGGTTTTCCGTCGACTAAAGCTTTCACTCTGGTACTTTGTGCCGATCGTCTGGATTTGGTTCACGATCCACTCTTTCGAAAACATGTTTTGGGGCGTAAGCTCACTGTGTAATTTCGGCGTGCTGTTTTTTGCCATGCTAGCCTTCTACTTCGCTACCTATGCACCGGATCGTCTTTTTGTAGCGCTTCTTTTCGCGTTGCTGGCCACCTATAGCTATGGCAACGGCATTGTGGTTTTCGCCATTATCGCGATCCTGCTCTGGATCACCGGAAGGCGGAAAGACTTTTTCATTACCGTAGGTGTGACCATAGTAGTGGGCGTTATCTACTTCGCGGGCTTTCCCCAAAAGACCGACAGCCTCGATATTTCTGATATGCAGCAGGTGAAGGAGGGCATAGCGGGTTTCTTTGGTTTTATTGGGTCCATTGCTGCCCTGGATGCCTATACTACCGATCCTATTCCGCTGGCTCTGACGGTAGGGGCGGGTATCTTGATCATCATCACTTTTCTGCTGCTTCTCCGTCGGAAGCTTCTACCCTTGTTCCATGCTCTGGTAGGTAGGCCTCTCCCACTTAGTCCGATGGGGCAGTTTGCGCTGGCCATTTTCATCTTCATTGCCATTACTTCTTTTGCCGTGGTGTACAAGCGCATTCCGCTGGGAGGTTTTGAGTCTTTATTCAAAGGTCGCTACCGAATGTACACCGCCCTGGCCCTGGTTGCTTTGCATTTCGGGGCTTTGGCCTGGCTTCTTCCCGCCCGGCGCAGGATGTGGGCTATAGTAGCCATTCCCTTTACAATCATCCTGAATCTGGCGATCCTGTATGTCAATTTCGCCGTTGCGGTCAACAGTCGCCGGGCCGCTATTATCCAGGAATTCAATACCCGTTACAATGCCGACTGGCTGGGTCTGAGTATGTTCGAGATGGATCAGGCGCATTTTGAAAAAATCCGCAGCTACTATCAATCGGCGGACCCACTAGCCGAAGGCTGGAACCCCCGCGCGGCAACCACCACCCTGCCCTGCGTGGGAAATTACCCCTTGGACACGCTGTTTCAGTACAAGGAAGCCATCCACGCCTATGCCATGAAAAATTTTGTGGAGGCCGAAAAGAACTATACCGACGGCCCCTATATGCTACTCAAATCCGCTACCCATGTGTATGCGTCCGCTCCCGACCAGTTTGCGGTGCCCCTCCAGACATTTCTCCGCCGGCTCCGGTATTTTGCCCGGGGCTTTGAGGGTAGCTTTCATCAGGATACGGTCGAGCCCGGCGTGTATAAAATTTACGTGCTGATTCGGCAAGATGGCAAAAACAAGCTTTATTGTACGGGCAGGGAATGGGTGGAAGAATAAACGATCGTAGTTGCGTTCAGAATATTTTGAAATAGGTACTCAATCATCTGCATATCACCGCCGTAAAACTCTTCGTGACCGGCCAATTCAGTATTTATCGTGTAATCCCGTTAGTATCCGGGCCACTTCTGTCCGTATTTCGGCGGTCGGGCGTACAAAGTTATTATTCATAAAACTGAAATACAGTAGCTTCCCTTTTTTCGTAATCAGGTACCCACTCAGGCAATAGACATTGCTGAGACTACCCGTTTTGGCGTGAACGAAGGCTTCCTGCCCTTTGAACATCGACCGTAGGGTACCCGAACTTCCTCCGGCCGGGAGAATATTGAAAAGCCTGTCCTGCGGGATCTTTTGAGAAATTTTTCCGAGCAGGGCAATCATGGTGCGGGGGGTGAAAAGATTGTAGCGCGAAAGTCCCGATCCATCCCGCCACACGGGACGGTCGGGCAGATCGCCCAGGATATTCAGCTGGGCGTGTTCGATAGCCTGGGTCGTGTTGAGCGGGAGGCCATGAGCGGCAGCATAGAGTAACATCGTCTGCTCAGCCATCATGTTGTCGCTCACGAGCATCATACGCCTGTAGAGCGAGTCGGAAGGAATGCTATGCACTGTTTTCCAGGAACCGGATTGTTCTTCATCGGTCAATCCTACCTTTTTCTGCAAAGCGTAGGACAAAAGCTCGGCGGTTAGCTGATTTGACGTGCGGACGGGAATATCCTGTTCCAGGCCAGCGGGCAAGGCGTTGAGCGAGCGGCGGAAATGATTGTAGTACCGGTCGCGTACCAAGCCTACTACCGTTGTATCCAAATCCAGCGAATCCTGCCAGAATTCAGGCTGTACCCGTACATACAAACCCGAAGGACTGGTGAAACGGGCAATGTTGCCGTACATGGGCAGCGACGAGCGTTCGGCTTGGTAGTAGTCGTTGTAGTCATCCCACGACCAGCCCGGCCCGTAAGTGGGGTTGTCGGTAAGGGCGGTCGAGAATAGCAGTTTCTCTTTCCTGTTTTTCAAAAAATCGACCACCGCGCTGGAAGGTAGGTCAGGGTGCAGTAGTGAAGGGTCGCCCGTACCCCGGAAAACGAGTGCGCTGTCCCGAAGCTGGTATTGCAGCCCTGGAATAGAATCGCCCAAAGCCGTCAATGCGGCGTAGAAACTGAACAGCTTGGTGTTGGAAGCGGGCGTGAAGTAGTGATCGTCCTGGTAGGCGGCCAGCGTTTTCTGCTTCGCCGGATCATAGACCGATATCCCCACATGGTGCTGGGAAAGCACGGGTGAGGTTTTTACTTCTTTGTGAATATAATGAGATACGGAACAACCGGACAGGCACAGGGTCGAGAGAAAGAGCAGGCGAACAGAATTATAGGAAAACATATTGTTCATACTTTTAGGGAAAGTTTGGAGTAAAGATACAATTTACAGCCATTTGGCTCATACGGGCAGGAGACCCGTACTACATTTTACAAAAAAATGACCAACCTGCATGCCATTTTGAAACAATACTGGGGCTATGATACCTTCCGGCCTGTGCAGGAGGAAGCCATGCGGTCGGTGCTGGAAGGTAGGGATACGCTGGTGCTGCTTCCGACGGGTGGGGGAAAATCGCTCTGCTTTCAGGTACCTACCCTGGCACGGGAGGGCGTATGCATCGTGGTCACGCCGCTGATTGCCCTGATGAAAGATCAGGTAGAGCAACTTAAAAAACGACACATTCCGGCGGCAGCCATTCACGCAGGCATGAACCGCCACGAAATCGATATCACGCTCGACAATTGCATTCATGGGAATCTGCGCTTCCTCTACGTGTCGCCCGAGCGACTACGCACCGACATCATGATCGAGCGCGCCAAACAGATGAACATATCATTGCTGGCGATTGACGAAGCCCATTGCATCTCGGCCTGGGGCTACGATTTCCGCCCGGCTTATCTGCTCATTGCGGAGTTCCGGACTTTGCTGCCCGGGGTACCTGTCATCGCTTTGACAGCTTCGGCTACGGCGGAGGTACAGGCCGATATTCTGGACAAGTTGGAAATGAAGCAGGGTCGGGTATTCCGGCAGTCATTTGCCCGGGAGAACCTTTCGTACTCTACCTTTCCCGAAGAAAATAAGGAACGCAAGCTGCTGCAAATCCTCACCAACGTACCGGGTACCTCCATCGTGTACGTACGTACCCGCAAACGCACCCAGCAGATAGCCGAGTGGCTGACCCGGCAGGGAATCCGGGCCGACTACTACCATGCGGGGGTACCCTATCGCGACCGCACCGAGAAACAAATGGCCTGGCAGCGCGGGCAGACGCGCGTGGTGGTGGCCACCAATGCTTTCGGGATGGGCATCGATAAAGCCGATGTACGTTCAGTCGTGCACCTGGACCTGCCCGCGAGTCTGGAAGCGTACTATCAGGAGGCGGGCCGGGCCGGGCGCGATGGCCGTAAAGCGTATGCTGTGGCGCTATATAACCACAAGGATACGGACGATCTCAGTCAGGCTGTGGAGCGGAAGTACCCGCCCATCCAGACGCTGCGCCGGGTGTATCAAGCCCTGGCTAACTACTTTAAACTGGCCGTAGGAGCCGGAGAATTTACGAGTTACAGCCTGGATATACATGAGTTTACAGGTACCTTCGGCCTACAGGTTTCAGAAACACACTATGCGCTCAAACTGCTGGAAGAAGAAGGATTTCTGCAACTCAGCGAAGCGTTCAATGATTCTTCCAAACTCCATTTCCTGGTAGACAACCGACAATTGTACGACTTCCAGATACGCTACCCCGACTACGATCCGTTCATAAAATTAATCCTGCGCATGTACGGGGGCGAACTGTTCACCGAATATTTGCGGATTTCGGAAGGTGAGATAGGACGGGCTTACTATGCACCACTCCCGGAAGTGATGCAGAAATTGCAGTTTTTGCAGGAGCGCGACATCATCGATTACGAAAAGCAGCGCGACAAACCCCAACTGACGTTTCTGACGCCCCGGTTCGACGCGGAGCTTTTAACTTTGAATGTGTTTGACATCGAGAAGAAAAAAGAACGGGATTTGCGTAAGGTAGCGGCGGTGGTACACTACGCCCAACATCCGTCCCAGTGCCGGACCCTACTGCTACTCGACTATTTCAACGAACACGACGGCCGCCCCTGCGGCGTCTGCGACAACTGCCTGAAACGGCAAAAAGCCGAGAATGTTCATGACCAAACGGAAGAATTGACCCAAAGAGTGGTGGTACATTTGCACAATAACGGCCCCACAGCCCCACGCTCGCTTAGCGACGCGTTTGATCACATGCCTGAAAAACAATTATTGCAAGTCGTACGAAAGTTGATCGAACAGGAAACCATTCAGTACGACGCGCAGGGAAAACTAGTACTTAACGCAACCCGGCTTTCATGAAATTCAGCCATTCCCCTTTACTTGCCCTACTCACACTACTTCTGAACATATCTGTCAGCCAAGCGCAACAGGTACCCGGCCTGTCGCTCAGTAACTACGGTGGGCTCTACCGGGCTACGCAGAATCCTTCGGTGCTGGGCGGCTCACGCTACAAGTGGCAGGTCAACCTGGTCACGGCGGGCAGTACCATCAACAATCGCTACTTTATTTTCTTTGGCCGCAATTCCTATCTGTACCCCCTGCTGGTACCCCATTCTACACATGAATTATACGGGCGTTCCCGGACCATGGGTTCCATTACGGCCGCTGGGACGCCTACTGCTTACAGTCCCCTGCACGTAGCGAGTGAAGTTCGTTGGCCGTCGGTGATGTTTTCGGTAGGAAAAAACCACGGTTTTGCCTTTCAGGTCAGGTCGCGGGGTTTTGTGCAGGGAAATAATATCCCGCAGGCCATCCGCACGATGTACTACAGACGGCTTGATACACCCGCGACGCCTACGGCTTCGGGTACCTGGGGGGATTTTGACCTGAGTCAACAGAATTTTTCGGAGGCCAGTGCGTCGTATGGCTTGCAGCTGATAAACCTGCGCGCCCACAAACTCAAAGTTGGGGGTACCCTCAAGCGGGTATTCGGTGCACGGGCCGGGTACCTGCAAGGCTCGGTGGATGCTTATGAAATCCGCCAGGTAGATGGCGGCGATGCCGACGAGAAAGAATTGGTTCTGAACAATTTCTCGTACGAAAGCGGGTACACTCAGCCTAACCAGTCGTGGCGGCTGGGCGATGTATTAAATGGGACCAAGTACGGTACCGGCTGGGGCTACGATCTGGGCGCTACCTACGAGTTGGGCTCACACTGGGGTAGGTTGGAAGAGGACGACGATGCCCGGCCGGGGTACCTGATCCGTTTTTCGGCCTCCATCACCGACCTAGGCAGCATTCACTACCAAAGCCCCGACAGCCGGGTGGTTTCGGGAAACGAAATCAGGACGGTGATCGATCAACAGCAGCTCGAAACCCTAGGCAATGAGGGAGCGGATGGTTTCGCCAGTATTTTCCCCGGCCCTACTGAAACGATTCTAAAGCAGGACGCCCACCTACCCACCACGCTGCACTGGGACGTGGATGTGCAGTTGGTCAAGTCGTTTTATATTAATGTCGCCAAAGTCCAACGGTACGGCGATGCCCCGCAGAGCCCGCTGGACCTTACCCAACCCGATGCGTTGATTATCACACCCCGATTCGAAAACGAGGATTCGGATTTTTCGCTGCCGCTGACCTTCATGAAGGGAAACAAATATGTGTCGATGGGCGCCCTGGCGCGGTTTGGCCCCTTTCACCTGGGCTTTAGTAACCTCAACGGCCTGCTCAATCGGAAAGATCAGGACGCTACCCGGGCTACTTTCATGTACATGGGATTTTCGGTGTGGAAGTTCAAGGATCGGAAATTGGGCATAAAAAAACGCTGGCAGCCTTTTGAAGGTCGCCAGCGTAACAATGAATAGTTTCCTGAATCAGATCAGCGTCCTCACGGGAGCCACCAGATAGGAAACGATATTTTGGCTTATGGATATGAAGCGCGCATTAAGGGGTGCCCATTCTTCCACTTTTTCGTTGGGCGAAAACAGAGAAACCAGCTTTTCGCTCAGGATTTTTCCCTGGCTGCTCACAATGCGCACGATCCAGCGTGCCACATGTTGAGAGAAAGAGGCCGCTGCACTTTCGGGCTTTAGGGCTGCCTCCTCCTCCGCTGACTCGCTCACCGGGCAAGAGGCAGGTTTCACTACGGTGGGTTGGGTCGTGAATTGCAATGGTAGTGCCTGTGACTTGGAAACGGTTCTCCGGGTCTTGAGCATCTTCTGCGCCACGAGCATGTTGTGGGAATACCCCGTAGCATTCACCTGAAGACTAATTATCATCAATACGAGTACTATTTTCAATGCTTTCATGCCAGTATATTTATAGAGTTGAAGGGTAGTATAACGGATCGCGGTAAAATGACAGTACAAATATATATACTTTCTAAGGTATCTTGCAATACATAGTACCTTGTTTTTTATTATTTTTTTGAATTCGGTCAAAAAAAGTACTTCCGGAGCAACCATCGATACCCACAAACGGACAGAATCCGCAAACCATTTCGATCGGTTCTGTTTTATTTGAGTGCTTTCAGCTAAGGGATGTAAATTTCATGAAAAGAGTTGCATTATGGAAGTTAAAAAAGATTAAATAGTTGTGCAGGCGGATGAACCAGCCTAAAAAACGGATGAACCGAAGCAGGCAGTGGAAAAATCCCTGAAAAACCACACTTACCTGTTGAACAACATACGCTGTCCTTTAACCGATTCGTGGAATGTACCTGCTTCGTACGCCAGGTGCCCCGATACAAAGGTGTGGGTTACCCGCGAGTGGAAGGTCGTCCCCTCAAAAGGTGACCAGCCGCACTTGGCGTACAGGGATTCTGGTAGTACCTCGGTGGTTTGCTGCATATCCACCAGCACCAGATCGGCATGGTAGCCTTCCCGGATGTAGCCCCGTTCCTGAATTTGAAAGCAGTCGGCCACGGCGTGGCTCATTTTTTCCACTACCCGTTCCAGAGGTACCTTGCCCTGGCGCACAAATTCCAGCATCACATGCAGCGAGTGTTGTACCAAGGGTAGTCCTGAGGGCGCCTGCCAGTAGGGTTGCGCTTTTTCCTCGGCCGTGTGCGGGGCGTGGTCGGTGGCAATGACGTCGATGCGGTCGTCGAGCAAAGCCTTTAGAATATCGTCTTTGTTGGGCAACGCCTTGATGGACGGGTTACACTTGATTTTGGTACCCCACTCCCGGTAATCTTCCGCATCGAACCACAAGTGGTGCACGCAGGCTTCGGCAGTAATCAGTTTGGGTGAGCCATCAGAGAGCAGGATTTTGCCATCGACCCGATGCCCAATTTCAAACAACCCAGTTTCTACACCCGTCGAAATATGCAGAATATGCAGCCGGGTACCTTTTTTCCTGGCCAGTTCTACAGCAAAACCCGACGATTTGAGGCAGGCGTCCTCATTGCGTACGATGGCGTGAATGTCATAGGGTACCTCATCGCCGTATTTATCCCGAAAAAATTCCATCCGCTGCCGCACGGTAGGTTCATCCTCGCAGTGGGTAGCAATGAGGCAGGGCGCATCGGCAAACAACTTCTCCAGCACGCTCTGCGCGTCCACCAGCATATTGCCCGTCGATGAGCCCATGAATATTTTGATACCACACACGCGCTGCGGATCGGTGCGCATCACCTCGTCGTAATTGTCGTTTGAGGCTCCCATGTAGAAGGAGTAATTGGCTAGCGACGTTTGGGCGGCTATTTCGTACTTGTCTTCCAGAAGCCGTTGGGTAAGCGCATTCGGGACTGTATTGGGCATTTCCATGAACGAAGTGGTACCTCCGGCTACCGCGGCACGGGCTTCAGTCGCAATGGTAGCTTTGTGAGTCAGGCCCGGCTCCCGAAAATGTACCTGATCGTCGATGACACCCGGCAACAGGTACCTGCCCTGCGCATCGATCACCCGGTCGGCAACGACATGCTGCAGATCGCCGATCCGGGCAATGCGACCGTTTTGGATCAGTACGTCGGTTTCGCGGATGCTGCCCTCGTTGACGAGGCGGGTATTGGTAATCAGTGTGGTTTTTGTAGCCATAAAACTTGTTATTTTAGTATTTTAAGTAGCATAACTGCAAATAAGGTATATTTTTGCCAGTCAGGACTTAACTAACTTAACCAAAACGCATCGCATGAAAGCAATTGGAATCGTATTGGCCATCATTGGGATTGGCATGTTGATCTTTAACGGATTCAATTACACCAAAAAAGAAAAAATTGTAGACATCGGCCCGGTTGAAATCAATGCTGACAAAGAGAAGTCGGTAGGGTGGCCTACCTACGCTGGAGCCATCGTGCTTATTGCCGGTATTGGCCTGGTGGTTCTGGATAGCCGAAAGAAATAAAAATGGGAAAGTAAAAAGAAGCGGGAGGAAGGGTAGGTACCCTTCCTCCCGCCTTTGTTTTCACCCGTTCATTACCTGTGCCACTTCCTTAGCGAAGTAGGTCAGAATGGCCCTCGCTCCGGCCCGCCGTATGCTCATTAGATTTTCCAGCATGGCCCGTTCGCCATCGATCCAGCCGTTTTGGCTGGCGGCTTTGATCATGGCATATTCGCCCGACACATTGTAGGCCGCGATTGGGATGTCAAAATTATCGTGCAGGGCTTTTATAATATCCAGATAGGCCAAGGCAGGCTTCACCATCAGAAAATCAGCTCCTTCGTCAAAGTCGAGTTGGGCTTCCACCAGCGCCTCCCGCGCGTTGGCCGGATTCATCTGATAGGTCTTCTTGTCACCAAAGCGAGGGGCTGAGTCCAATGCGTCGCGGAAGGGGCCGTAGTACGCGCTCGCATATTTAGCCGTGTAAGCCATGATGCTCACATTCGAATAGCCCTCGGCGTCCAATAGTCCGCGCATGTAGCCGATACGGCCGTCCATCATGTCGCTTGGCCCCAAAATATCGGCTCCGGCTTTGGCCTGCGCCACAGCCATCCTGCCCAGAATCTCCAGCGAAATGTCATTGATAATTTCCCCGTTTTCCACATAGCCGTCGTGGCCATCGCTGCTGTACGGATCCATGGCCACGTCGGTCATCAGCGTGAGGTCGGGGAATTTATCTTTAATGGTAGCCAGCGCGGTGAGGTACAGGGTACCTTCCCGGTGGCTTTCGCTGGCGTGCTTATCCTTTTTGTCTTCCGAATAATTGGGGAAAAGACAAATAGCCTTGATACCCAAATCCGTCACTTCCTTTATTTCTTCCAGCAAAGTATCCAGCGAAAACCGGTAGATGCCAGGCATGGACTTGACTTCGCTTTTGAGGCCGGTACCTTCCAGCACAAACATGGGAAAAATCAAATTCGATACAGAAAGCGTCGTTTCCTGAATCATCTCGCGTATAGCGGCCGTACGGCGGTTGCGCCGGGGCCGGCGGGGTAGGTGTATCATTTCAGTGGAAAGTTGATAGTAATCCGTTGAAAGTTTATGAAAAGTGGTGTTCGAAAGCTAAAAACCCTCAGCAACCCACTATCCATGGCTTTCAACTTTCTCAATAGCTTGGTTTAAATCGTCAATTAAGTCTTCTATATCTTCAATACCGACACTCAGGCGAATCAGGGTATCCTTCAAACCCGCCTTGAGGCGTTCTTCTTTGGGAATGCTGGCGTGAGTCATGCTGGCCGGATGGGTACATAGCGATTCCACACCACCCAGGGATTCACCCAATGAAAACACCTGCAGGCTTTCCATGACGATGACGGCTTCTTCGTACACATCGCCTTTCAATTCGAAAGAAACCATGCCTCCGTAGCCGCGCATCTGGCGCGTGGCCAGGTCGTGGCCGGTATGGGTCGGCAAACCGGGATAAAACACCTTCCCTACTTTCGGATGTTCGTGCAACCATTGGGCTATTTTTGCCGCATTTTCGCAGTGGCGCTGCATCCGGATGTGCAGGGTTTTCAAACCACGCAGCACCAGAAAACAATCCTGAGGCCCCGGTACAGCCCCGCTGGCATTCTGGATAAACGCTAGTTGGGCGGCCAAGTCGTCGTCGTTCAGTACGAGTGCTCCCATCACTGTGTCGGAATGACCACCCAGGTACTTCGTTACGGAATGCATCACCACATCAGCCCCTACGTCCAGCGGATTTTGCAGGTAGGGTGTAGCAAAGGTATTGTCTACCACCGTCATGATGTTCTCCGCGCGAGCAAGGGTAACTACGGCTTCGATGTCGATGATTTTGAGTAAGGGATTGGTTGGCGTCTCGATCCAGATCATCTTGGTATGCTCCGTTATGGCCGCACGCACCTTCTCTACGTCGGTCATATCGACAAATTGGAACTTCAGTCCGAACGGCTCGAATACCTTTCGCATGATGCGGTAGGTACCCCCATACAAATCATTGGTGGCGATGATTTCATCGCCGGGTCGGAACAGTTTCAGTACGGCATCCGTTGCCGCCAGGCCGGAGGCGTAGCAAATGCCATGCTTGCCATTTTCGAGCGCAGCCAGTGCTTTCTGTAACGCAGTGCGGGTGGGATTATGTGTACGAGAGTACTCGTAGCCCTTATGCTTGCCGGGACTTTCCTGAACGTAGGTGGAGGTTTGGTAGATGGGCGTCATGATGGCGCCGGTGGTGGGGTCAGGTTCTACGCCTGCGTGTATTGCTTTGGTTCCGAATTTCATAGTATAATAGGGACAAAGGTTCAAAGGCACAAAGTGACGTTGGCTATTGGACGCTTGATTTTCGATTTTCCAAGCGTAAGTCCGAAGTGTCCCTGCTAAGCGTCGAATATCCAACATCCTCTTTACTATCTTTGCACAAAACTACGAAAAGCGCTTTGCCCAGTCCACTTTTAAAGAAATATCCGCTTCCTATTGTGCTAAGTACAGCACTTGCCGTTATGCCCTTGCTAACCAGCTCACTGCTGACTGCCTGGGCGGTAGGCTACGAAAGCTTTTGGTCGGATTTATCGCTGGGGGGATGGCTGCTGGTCACCCTGGCCCTAAGCCTTACTTCGGCTCTGGCCCTCACGCCTCCTACATTTCTGGCACTCGTATACGGCTATTTCCTGGGTTGGACCGGGCTGCCTTTGCTCTTTCTACTCAACCTGGGAGCTATCGGATTGGTTTATTTGATTGGCAAAAAGCTCATTCCACTTTCTTTCCTGGCCCAGTTGCAACAGGCCTATCCAGCCGCGGCCACGCTACTGCTGCGCTTTCACGAAAATCCGATCCGGTTGATCTTCTTTACCAAATTGTCGCCCATGCTACCCTTTGCGATCACCAATCTGGTTTTCACGATGGCTGGCGCGCGGCTCCCACAGATGTTGCTCGGGGGTACCCTGGGCATGATTCCGCGCACGGCACTGGCTATGTGGATAGGTACCCAGGCGAAAGAAATCAGGTACCTGCTGGATCATCCTAACGAAGGCATCGGTGCCAAATTACTCATCATTGCCCTGGTGCTGCTGTCTACGGTCGGTATCGGGTGGTTTTTCCGAAAAAGGTAGTGTAGCTAGACCGACACTTGGCGTCTCACCCATCGAGACAATTTCCGTTTAAATTGGAAGATGTCTTGCTTATACTTTGGCTTTTTGTCAGGACGGGCGGCTCGCCCGTACGACATCGAGATAAGCCGCCGCCCTCTCTACCAAGTGATTGTGGCCGCATTCCAAAATTACGAACCGTGCCGGTGGCAGTAATTTCGAAAGTACCTTCAGCCGTTCCGGCGGAAAGAGAGTATCGTATTTTCCCGCGAATAGCCACATTTCAACCCCATTCGCTTCAAGCACTTTTTGTAAAGGCCCAATTGAAAATGACAGTTCACGCAGGCTCACCCAGGTGCGGTAGAGGCGTTTGCGTTCTTCCGGGGTATCCAGCATATAGCGTATGAAATACAGCAGATTTTTAGGAATAATCCGGAGTCGCCGGGCTGTCTCCGCCACGGCAAAAAGTGGCCGGGGATTACGGACTAATTGCCGGAAAATCCAGCGCGCCGGCGCGAAGCGCGTTGCCAGCGCGTAGAGCGGGTGCTCCACCACGCCATCGGGGGCCATGAGCAACAGACGATCGGTCAACTCAGGAAAGGCTTCGGCCGTAGCCAAAGCGTACCTACCTCCCAGACTGAAGCCCGCCACATCGAAACGGCTAATAGTATGGGTAGTGATAAAATCCTGGATGAAGTTTTTCCAAAGTACCTTGGTTAGAATGTCATCGTCTGAAAAATCGTCTTTACCGGATAGCCCATGGCTTTGCCCATGAAAAAACAGATCGAAAGCGTACAGAGTATAGTAGTCGCCCAGGTGTACGGCAAACGCGTCATAGCATGCATGGCCGGTTTGTCCCGCCCCGTGGAAAGCTAGCAGAATGTTTGGGCCCTGACCCAGACGGTCGCAGTGTAGGGTAAGTTTGTTCAAGTAGCCATTAGCTAACGGCCATTAGCTAATGGCTCTTGATGGATGAAAACTAAGACTCCATCAAATAGGCTTTGATGAAATCATTGATCTCGCCGTTCAGCACGGCATCGGTATTGGAGGTCTGGTAGTCGGTGCGGTGGTCTTTCACGCGGCGGTCGTCGAGGACGTAGCTGCGGATTTGGGAGCCCCACTCGATCTTGCGCTTGGAAGCCTCCACTTCGGCGCGGGCTGCATTACGCTTCTCCAGTTCGATCTGGTAGAGGCGTGATTTCAACAGCCGGATCGCCACTTCCTTGTTCATCAGCTGCGAACGCTCCTGCTGGCAGGCGATTACAATCCCCGAAGGCTTGTGGTGCAGCCGCACAGCGGTTTCGACCTTATTCACGTTCTGACCACCCGCGCCACCGGAACGGTAGGTATCCCAGGTAATGTCCGCCGGATTGACATCGATCTCGATGTTGTCGTCGGCGAGCGGGTACACATACACCGATGTAAAGGAGGTATGTCGCCGGGCGTTGGAGTCAAAAGGCGAAATGCGCACCAGACGGTGTACTCCATTCTCGGATTTGAGGTTGCCGTAGGCGTACTCACCCTCGATTTCCAGCGTCACCGATTTCACACCCGCCACATCGCCATCCTGCAAATCTACCTCGCGTACCTTGTAGCCGTTTTTCTCCGCCCACATGATGTACATCCGCATCAGCATCGAGGCCCAGTCCTGCGACTCGGTACCTCCGGCCCCGGCGTTGATCTCGATCACAGCGGGCAGGTCGTCGCCCTCCTCACCCAGCATCTTGCGGAACTCGATCTCTTCGAGCTTCGTCGTTAGTTTTTCGCCTTCGGCGTCCACGTCAGCTTCGGTAGCTTCTCCGGCTTCGTAAAATTCCCAGATCGTGTCCAGATCGTCACGTCGTTGGGCGAGTTCCTCATAACCGGTAGTCCAGAATTTCAGACTCCGGATTTCCTTCATCACCTTTTCGGCGCGCTCCGAGTCGGTCCAGAATTCCGGCTGGGCGGTTTGCAATTCTAATTGTTCGAGTTGGCTTTTGCGATGACCGTAGTCAAAGATACCTCCCCAAGGCCTCTACACGGCCTTTCAAGTCTTTCGCTTGATCTTGTGTCATGATAATTGAAAAAGAATAGTTGGGAATTGAAAAAGCGGCTTTGCTGTTTTCAATTTAATTCTAAAAACGGCAAAGGTAGTAATTTTTGCGCTAGGATTCAGAGGGGTACCCCCTGCGCTTTCCCGCAAAAAAGGCTTATATTTGCGTCGTTTTTTTGCAAAACCTCTCATACCCAAACTAACTAAAAAATGGCTCAAACATATGACGTTATTGTGTTAGGCAGCGGTCCCGGCGGCTATCCGGCGGCCATCCGTGCCTCGCAATTAGGACTGAAAGTGGCAATCGTAGAAAAAGAAAGCCTGGGCGGTATCTGTCTGAACTGGGGCTGTATTCCCACTAAAGCCCTGCTCAAAAGTGCGCAGGTTTTCGAATATATCAAGCATGCCAAAGATTATGGCATCAATGTCGGCGGTGAATATTCAGCCGATTTTGCGGGCGTGATCAAGCGCAGCCGGGGCGTAGCCGACGGCATGAGCAAGGGTGTGGCTTTTCTGATGAAGAAAAATAAGATCGACGTCATTATGGGTTACGGCAAGGTGATCGCCGGTAAAAAAGTCGAAGTGACGGACAAAGAAGGCAAGAAGACTGAGTACGCTGCTAGCAAGGGCGTGATCATCGCTACGGGCGGACGGGCCCGTGAACTGCCTAATATTAAAATCGATGGCAAGAAAATCATTGAGTACCGCAAGGCCATGAGCCTCGAGAAGCAGCCCGAATCCATGCTGGTGATCGGCTCTGGCGCGATCGGTGTTGAGTTTGCTTTTGTCTATGCCAGCATGGGCACCAAGGTGACAATCGTAGAATACCTGCCCACCATGGTACCTGTGGAGGATGAAGACGTATCGAAAGAGCTGACCAAGCAATACAAGAAAATGGGAGTCGACGTGTATGTCAACTCTTCGGTAGAAAAAGTGGACACGAGCGGCAAGCTCTGCAAAGTGACCGTAAAAACGCCCGACGGTGAGAAAAACTTCGAAGCCGAAGTGGTACTGTCAGCGGCGGGAGTCGTGTCAAACATCGAGAATATCGGTCTGGAAGAGCTGGGCATCAAAACCGAGCGCGGCAAGATTGTGGTAAGTGAATGGTACGAAACCAACGTACCAGGCTACTACGCCATCGGCGACTGTACGCCCGGCCCGGCACTGGCGCACGTAGCAACGGCCGAAGGTATTATCTGTTCAGAAAAAATCGCCGGCCACAAAACCGAAGCCCTCGATTACAACAACATACCCGGCTGTACCTACTGCCAGCCTGAGATCGCCTCCGTCGGTCTGACCGAAAAGCGCGCCCGGGAAGCCGGCTACGACATCAAGGTAGGTAAGTTCCCATTCATGGCTTCGGGCAAAGCTTCGGCGGCAGGCGCTAAGGAGGGCTTTGTGAAAGTGATTTTCGACGCCAAATACGGCGAGTGGCTGGGAGCGCACATGATTGGCGCCAACGTCACCGAAATGATCGCCGAGGTAGTGGTTGCGCGCAAGCTCGAAACGACTTCGCACGAAATCCTGCGCTCGATCCACCCCCACCCCACCATGTCGGAAGCCGTGAAAGGTGCCACGGAAGCCGCCTACGGCGAAGCAATCGATTTGTAGGCACAGCGTTTTTTATCTGATTTTGACCTACGCCTCTTCCGGAAATTATCTGGAAGAGGCTTTTTTAAATAAGGTACCCTGGCTGTCGATGAATAAAACTACCTACCCTTGGAATTAGCCGCATTCTACCTTTTTGCTACCCTGGCGATCGGATCGGGTGTCTTCATCCTCCTCACCCGGAACCTTATGTACGCTGCTTTTGCGCTGTTTCTGGCGCTGCTGGGTGTAGCGGCGCTGTTTGTGCTGGCGGGAGCCGATTTTCTGGGCGTTGTGCAGCTCATGGTGTACGTAGGCGGAATACTGGTGCTTCTCATTTTTGGGATTATGCTGACGCGTACGGCGGATCGGACCGAAAATGCCCAAACGCCTAATCGCGTGGTGGTCGCACTGGGCCGGCGTGTGGGGGGCGTGGTGGTAGGTATAGGGGTATTCGGCATTTTGTGGCTGGTGATTGTGCAGGCACACTTTAAGCTCGACGGTGATACGCTCAACAGCCGCTCTACGATACGTACCTTAGGCGTAGAATTGATGACTACGCATCTTTTACCCTTTGAAATAGCGGGCATCCTGCTGCTGGTGGCCCTGGTAGGTGCCGCGTACTTAGCTTTAAACCGCGATCCATCCTGATGCACTCCACAATTCAACTGGTTCATTTCCTGGTCGTAGCGGCCGCTCTTTTCAGCCTTGGGCTAGCTGTGGCCGTGACCAAACGCAACGTGATCGGTATTCTGATCGGCCTTGAGCTGATGCTCAATGCGGCGAATCTGAATCTCATTGCGTTCAGTCGGCACGACCCCATGCTGCTGCGGGGACAGCTGTTTGCACTATTTGTGATCGTGGTTGCCGCCGCCGAAGTCACCGTGGCGTTGGCTATCGTGCTGCGGGTGTACCACCACTACGGTAGTATCGATCCGGATCAGATCAGTGAGTTGAAGCAATAGATTTCGGGCGGGCGCAGGCACCGAGTGGCAAAGAAAAGTCAGATTATTCATAGAAACCATATCCTTTTAGCTACCTGAATTCCCCACCATTTTTCATTTTCAAGTATTCATTTTGAACCTGATTTTCGCACTACTGGCATTCATTATAGGCATGGCTACAACCGTGCAGGGGGGCGTCAATTCCCAGCTTAGGGTGGCGATTGGAAATCCTTTCCTGGCGGCCATCGTTTCATTTTCGGGCGGACTGACGGTATTGGTTCTTTCTTTCGTTTTATTCAACACCTACCCCCTACCTTCGGTAGAAACACTGCGGCAGGTAAGTTGGTGGAAGTTCATCGGCGGTGCTTTTGGGTCTCTATACGTGTTGTCCGTAATTTTCATCGTCCGCGACCTGGGCCCGGCCAACATGCTTGCTCTGGCCGTAGCTGGCCAACTGATCGCCGCCATTGTCATCGATCACTACGGTTGGCTGGGATTTTCGGTGCAGACAGTCAGTCCGTTGCGCTTGCTGGGCGTAGCTTTTTTGGTAGTGGGGGTGTACTTGATTTTGAAAAACTAAGGGAAGGTTTTTTAATTGTTGAACTGTGTAATTGTTGATTTGGACACCAGCAATAAGAATAACTGTCAAAAAGATCAGGCTAAAACAGCTTACAAATCAACAATTATACGCATATACAAATCAACAAACATGGACATCCACTACCGCATTTACCCTACCTTACTCAATACCTTCGCCTGGTTTCAGAAAGGGTACCTTACCGAGCAGGAACTGCTGGACCGCATCAACCGGGTACCTATTCCTCAGACGGAGGCGCAGGCCAAAGGTGTTTCGTTTGAAGAGGCCGTTATCAAAGGTACCAACGAAGAACATTTTGATCCTGAGGTACTTCGCAAAGCCCGCGCCCTCCTACCCCGGCCCATGACCGAAACACAGGTGTACTGCCAGCACCAGCTCGGTGATGTGCTGCTGTATGGGTACGTAGATGTAGTGGGCAAAACGCTGGCCGTGGACCTGAAAACGACCGGGCGTTATGTACCGGGACGTTTTACACACAATCACCAGAATTTTTATTTGTTAGCTTTGAAACCCAAAGGAGTACGCACCTTGCGTTATGTAATCACCGATTTTCGGGAAGTTTATCAGGAAAACTATGACCTGAATATGGATTTTTCGGTGCAGGAACAACAAATCCAGCTCTTTCGTGAATTCCTCGAAGTACATCGGGAGGCAATTACCGATGGGAAGATATTTAATGAGACATGACATTCGACCAGCTTACCCAGTGGATTGGTTTTTCCAGTAAAGTTTCTTTATTTATGAATGATATTACCTGGTAGTAAAAGTCAACGTCGAATGTCAACTAGTCGAAAAATACTCTATTTCCTTTTCCTCCTTGCCGCCCTGGTCGGTATCAACTGGCTGGCTTCGTTCGTATCGGTACGCTGGGACCTGACCGAAGACCAGCGCTACAGCGTGTCCGACGCTACGAAGCGGCTACTGCAGGACCTGGATCGTACCATCCACGTGTCCGTGTACCTGGCGGGCGACTTTCCGCCCGGCTTCGAGCGGCTGGAAAGCGCCACGCGCGAAACGCTGGAAGAATTCAAGACCTACGCCGACGGCAAGCTGACCTACCGGTTTATCGACCCTTCGGCCGCCGCTACGGAAGAAAAACGGGGCCAACAATACCAACAATTGGTGAACGCCGGCTTGATTCCGACCACTCTATTCGATAACGAGCAGGGCAAGCGTACCGAAAAACTGATTTTTCCGGGTGCCATCGTGGAGGCCGATACCCTGGCGGTACCGGTGCAGTTGCTGAAAGGTAACAAGAGCAGTTCATCCGAAGAGCAACTGAATCAGTCCTATGAGGGCGTAGAATTTCAACTGGCCTCTGCTATCCGTCAGTTGATTCCAGCACCGCGCAAAAGGATAGGGCTGGTGGTGAGCCATACCGGGGCATCGCCCGCCGGGTTTTCGGACTTGATTGCTACATTGCAGCAGAAGTATGATGTATTTCTGGATGTGAACAACCCTGCCTCGTACGAAGGCCTCAATGCACTACTCGTGCTAAAACCCGACCAGCGGTTTACGGATGATGAGAAATATAAACTGGACCAGTTTGTGGTAGGTGGTGGCAAGGCGTTGTTTTTTGTGGATGGCGCCAAAGTGGATACGATCAGCCCCGAAGGTACCTACGCCCAGCCACTGGACCTGAACCTCAGCGATCTGTTTTTCAAGTGGGGCGTGCGCGTCAACGCCAATTTGGTGAAAGACCTCAACAGCGCAAAAATCCTGCTTAATGTAGGTAGCATGGGCGAAAAACCGCAACTTCAGCCGCTGCCGTGGCGTTTTTACCCTTTGCTCAATCGCTTTGGCAACAGTCCCATTACCCGCAATATCGACGCCGTATACACGCGGTACCTCAGTTCGCTCGATACCGTGGGCGGCGCGGGCGGGATACGCCGGACGCCGCTGCTGATGACTTCGCCTTATACCAAAAACCTGACAGCCCCCCTGCTGGTAGCCTACAACGAAGCCCGGCAACAGCCCGAACCGAGTGAATACCGGGGTGGCATACAATTGGCTTCAGTATTATTGGAAGGTACCTTTACCTCAATATTCCAGAACCGTATTCTACCCGACGATCCCCGTAAGGGTACCTTCCAAGCATCCGGTTCGAAAGGAAAAGTACTACTTTGTGCCGATGGCGACGTGGTAGTCAATGATTTTGATCTGCGCCGCAATACGCCTTTTCCACTGGGCTATGATCGCGTTTCGCAGAATATTTTTGGCAATAAAGACTTCGTACTTCATGCCCTCGACTACATGCTTGATCCCAACGGACTCATCACGGCCCGTTCCAAGCAGATCAGCATCCGCCTGCTGGACAAAATTCGCGCCCAGGCAGAGCGTACCCGCTGGCAGTTCCTGAATCTGCTATTACCGATCGGACTGATCGGACTTTTTGGAGCGGTACGGTACGGACTACGGCGCCGAAAATTCGGACGGCAGGCATGACGGGTCGGTAATTTTTCTTACTTTTGTTCATTACGGGTCAAAATCAGATCACGGCCTGTTCCCTCTGCTCAACCCTATACTCTCATTCCAAAAAAGCAATTGCGTCTTATGAAGTTTGTTGTCTCTTCCTCGGTGCTTCTCAAACAGTTATCGGCCATCAACGGGGTCGTTTCTACCAATCCCATTGTGCCTATTCTGGAAAATTTCCTGTTCCGACTGGAAGCCAATACCCTCACCGTGACGGCGTCTGACCTACAAACGGTGATGATTACCGAAATCGAAGTGGAAGGCGGTGATAAGGGGGCGATTGCCGTACCCGCCAAGCTGCTGTTGGATACGCTGCGCGGCCTGCCTGAGCAACCGATTACATTCAACGTTGATGAAGAAACCTTCGGTACTGAGATCGTATCAGACAACGGGCGCTACAAACTTTCCGGCGAGAACCCCATTGACTTTCCCAAAACGCCCACCGTCAATCGCGGGCAGGCGGTCGATTTTTCATCCAATGCCCTGGGAACAGCCATTGCCAACACCATCTTTGCCACCAGTACCGACGATTTGCGGCCTGCCATGACGGGCGTATTCGTGCAGATCGGTACCGAGAACGCTACTTTTGTGGCTACCGACGGGCACCGTCTGGTACGCTACCGCCGCACCGACATTCAGTCGTCGGCTGATACCTCCATGATTATCCAGCGTAAGGCGCTGAACCTGCTCAAATCCTGCCTCCCCTCCGAGGATGTACCGCTGAAGGCGGAGTTCACAGCTTCCAATGCGTTTTTCAGTTTTAACAACATCCGTATGATCTGCCGTCTGATCGACGAGCGGTTTCCGGACTACGAAAATGCCTTGCCGACCAACAACCCTAATACGCTCACGATCAACCGCATGGAAATGCTGAACTCGCTACGGCGGATTTCGATTTACTCCAACCGTACCACGCACCAAGTACGGCTTAAAATGGCACCAGGTACCCTGTCCATTTCCGCCGAAGACCTCGATTATTCCAACGAGGCCAACGAAAAACTGATGTGCGAATTCAATGGTGACCCGATGGAAATTGGTTTCAACGCTAAGTTCCTGATAGAGATTCTGAGCAACTTGGTGTGCAAGAACATTACTTTTGAACTCTCGGCTCCTAACCGTGCAGGCCTTATTATTCCGGTAGAGCAGGAAGACCACGAAGATATTCTGATGCTGGTTATGCCGGTTATGCTGAACACTTACGCTTGATTTAGCGCATCATGATTTGATTTTGATTTATTTCATTAGTCCAAGCCAATATTTCAAGAGGGACAGCCAATTCGGCTGTCCTTTTTTTGTGCCAGACTAGTTTACAGGCTTACATTTTTCGGACACATTTTTAAATATCATTTTTTCTTTGAATTTTTGTATGTCCTTTTGGGTAAAAAAACGAATTTCAAAACCGATTAATCGCCTACCTATCGAGTGAAACGTGTACTGATTCTTGGAACGCTATTCCTGCTGATGCTGAATACACTGGGTTACTACCCCGTGTATCTGGCTATGCAGTGGAAGGCTCAGACCGAGATGAAGTCGCGGCTCGACGCGCATCTGTTCGAAGAAGACGAACTTTTCACCATTAAAATCCCCATCGGGCTTCCCTACTGGACCGAAACCCGCCAGGCTCCCGAACGCATCGACGGCCAAATCGAGTACAACGGCGATTTCTACAAACTGTATAAGCAGGAAGTCATCGCCGATACCCTGGTGGTGCTAGCCGTCAAAGATCATTCTGAAAAGGCCCTCTTCACGGCCCTAACCGAGTGGGTTAAAATCACGGTGACCGGCCTACCGGGTACCTCCGAAAAAGCAGCGGGCCAGGTAAGTCATTTGATCAAAGAATACTTTGCCAACCAGCACCAGACCTACTTTTACCTCTACGACTGGCTGACGGACCAGGCAAATCTGCCTGATTTCATTTCTTCGTCTCCTTCCGCCTATTTAAAGGTACCCAACCCTCCTCCCGATCTGATTGGGTAATTTTTCCTGGGATAACTACCTCCTTTTCATTCGCCTGATTGAGGCGTGAGAAGGGGTCGTTCAGTTGACCGTATCCGGTGCGGTGCGGTCCGAACGCACGTTTCCTACTCTTCCAAAATTACTTCTGGTTTTACCCAATCTTTTTCTGAATCATGAAAACGTTATTCTATTCTCTATTCATTACTTTATTAACTACAGCCGCCACATTGGGTCAGGGCTGCGTGGCGGTGCGCCACATGAGCTGCGCGACGGGTGGTGCTACCTCATCGGATCTTTTCGCCCAAAAACACGGCAAATGGCAAGTCAATACGGGCTACCGCTATTTCCGTTCGTTCCGGCACTTCCGGGGTGATGTGGAAGAACACGAGCGGATCGAGAACCATACCGAAGTCGTGAATTTATCCCATGCCTTCGATCTGGGCATTAGTTTCCAGCCCACTACGCGGCTTTCCTTTTCAGTCAACCTACCCGTACTGCACAACGACCGCTCTTCCCTGTACGAGCACTACGGCAACAGTCTCACCGCCAATCCCGAACAGAAGCGGTTTCATACCCAATCGGCGGGCATAGGCGACTTGCGCGTGTCGTCGAGCTATTGGCTGGTCGATCCGATGAAGCTCAAAAAATACAACGTGGCCCTGGGCGTGGGCATCAAGCTACCTACGGGCAACTACCGCGTAGAGGACGATTTTCACAAACTGGATAAAGAAAATCAGGACTACCTGTTACGCAAGCCCGTGGACCAATCCATTCAATTGGGCGATGGCGGTGTAGGCTTCAGTCTGGAAGGGCAGGGGTACTGGCAGGTAGGTAAGACGACCTCGCTCTACGCCAACGGATTTTATCTGTTCAACCCGCGCGAAACCAATGGCGTCAACCGCTCGCCCGGCAGCGACCCCAATCCTATAGACGGGTACTTTTCGGTAGCAGATCAGTTTGCTGCCCGCGCGGGCCTCAACCAATCCCTACCCTTTGCCAAAGGGCTTTCCCTACTTCTGGGCGGACGTGTGGAGGGGGTACCTTCTCATGATTTGATCGGTGGGAGCCGGGGCTTCCGGCGGCCGGGCTATATCGTGTCGGTGGAGCCAGGCGTAGCCTACATGAAGAATGGCTTTTCGGCCGCTGTGACGGTACCCGTGGCACTCTATCGCAACCGCACCAAAAGCTACTCCGATTTGCAGGACCCCACCGGCCAGAAACACGGCGACGCCGCCTTTGCGGACTATTTGATTTCGGTAAACGTGAGCCGCTGGTTCTGAGAGTCTGGTACCTTGCCTCCACTTGGGTTCTCCTGCCTGAGGAAGGCGGATAATGACTCCAATCAAACTATCATCATTTCTATGTACCTACGGATTGCCCCACCAAGGGCGAGAATCCGTAGGTACATAGGCTATTTTCTTACTGAGACTTATTCCTTAAAATATATGATGGAAAGTAAACGCGTTCTAATGACCTTCTGCCTGCTTTTTGCGGCATGGGGCGCTCTTATTCCTGCCCAAGGCCAAACACCCAGTGACGCCATCATGATGCCCGCCAGGAATGCCTGTTTATTGGCCAACTACAACTACGGGCAATTTGATCAATACTGGGAGGGTGACCGCCTGCGCGGCAACCTCACCATAGCCACGGTGAAGCGCACCACGGTGCTGCCGATGGTGGCGGTAGGGATTACCGATAAGCTGAATTTATACGCGGGGGTACCCTATGTCAAAACCCTGTCCACCGACCCCAACGGCGGGAAGTTTGCCGGAGCCCAGGGCTTCCAGGATCTTGGACTCGCATTGAAATATGAGGTCTTGAAAAAGGTGACTTCCAAAGGCGAGCTTTCTGTGCTGGGTACAGTGGGGTACTCTACGCCTATTACCAACTACCTGCCGGACTATATGCCATACAGCCTGGGCTTTGGTGCGCCCGAGGTTGCCTTGCGGGGAATCGTTCAGTACAAAATGGCGCAAGGCCTGTACTTCCGGGCGGCTCTGGCGCATTTATGGCGAGGCTATGCGGAAGCGGAGCGGGATTACTACTACAACAATGGTAGCTATTATACTTCCTGGATGGATGTACCCAACGCCTGGTCTGCCGAAGGCATACTGGGAGCCTGGCTGCTCGACTACTCGCTCCGGATCGAGCTTTCTTACTCCAATCTAAAATCAACGAGCGGGGATGATATCCGGGCTTACAATGCGCCGCAGCCTACCAACAGGGTAGTCATGGGGCAAGCGGGTCTTATGGCGCAGTACTATCTTCCTCCGGCCAAAAAACTCGGTGTATTGGTGTACCATAATCAGGCTCTGACTGGCCTGAACGCTCCAAAAATCAAAAACTTTGGTGCAGGCATCACCTATCAGTTCAAATTCTTATAAGGAAAAAATACACGATATGCTTTTGCGAAAAATAAAAACGATCCTTTTCCTGGGCGGGATATTGCTTCTTGTGTCCTGCGAAAAGGAACTTCCCACTTTTCTGGAATACCAGAGCTATGCTTTCTCGGAAAACGACGAAGCAGGGGGTACTTGGAAACCTATTCTCATCAGTTCGGGAGCAGCTATCTCGCTGGATGCTCCGAAAAGTACCACTTCCTCCGAATATCAGGCTGAATTAGCTGATATGAAGGCTGCCATGGGGCAGATGACGAGCGAACAACGGCAGTCCGTTTCCTACTGGACCAGCAACCCCGTGACCCGCTGGAACGAGATTGCCCTGGAACTGATTGCCAAGTATAACCTGATACCCGGCTACAACGAGGATGGTACCTACACGCTGCCTAGTCCTGCTTCTCCCGAGGGTCCACCTGCCTTTCCTTTTGCCCATCCGCCGTACGCCAGTCGTGCGCTGGCGTACCTTTCGGTGGCACAGTTTGACGGTCTGGTATCGGCCTGGCATTACAAGTATGCATACAAAAGAGCGGCTCCCTACCAACAGGATGCCGATATCGACTATGCTTATGAGCAAAGTACGATTCCCTCGTATCCCTCCGATGGGGCGGTAATCGCTGCTGTATCGAGAGAAATTTTGTCAGTTATGTTTCCTCTGGAGAAAGCCTATCTCGAGCAGCGCGAGGCCGAACATCTGCAAAGCCTGGTACTTTCGGGCGGGAACGTAGCCAGTGATGTGGAAGCCGGCATATCGCTTGGCAAAAAGATTTCTTCCCTGGCTCTGGCCCGCGCGGCTAACGATGGTATGAAAAACGCCCAGGCGCCCAAGGCCGTTTCCGATTCCATAAAAGCGGCTGCTTTCACCCGCTTTGGCTGGCAGTGGGATAATCTTGAACTACCCACGCGGCCCGTCGGCCTGACGCCCTTATTTGGAAAGGTGAAAATGTGGAATGTGCCGAACGTACTGGCTACGAGACCGAAAGCCCCACCCGCCCTGGATTCGCCGGAGTATCTGGAGGATGTCAGAATCCTTAAAGATTATGCGGCTCATGTAACGGCTGAACGACGACGAATAGCCAATTTTTGGCAGGACGGCCTGGGTACCTACACCCCACCAGGGCATTGGAACCGCTTTGCCCGTGACTTTATAGTAAAATACAAAATGAATCCTTTGAGGTCGGCCCGTACTTTCGCCTACATGAACATGGCTATCATGGACGGGGGAATAAGCTGCTGGGATGCCAAGTACTATTACCATTACCCCCGGCCTATTCAGATGATTAAAGGGTTCAAGACGATAGCGGGCACGCCCAATTTTCCAAGCTATACTTCCGGACATAGTGTGTTTTCGGCGGCCGCGGCGGAAGTGTTGGCGTACATATTTCCCCAGGAGGCCAGCTTGGTGAGGGGATGGGCCGAGGAGGCGGCCATCTCCCGGGTATATGGCGGTATTCACTGGACTTTCGATGCCACCGTCGGCACAGAGCAAGGGAGGGACGTGGCACGGTACACGGTCAATGTGGCCAAGGCTGACGGCGCGGATCAGTAGTTTAGTCCGTAATTGAGGAAACCACCCGCAAACGAATTTAGTAGCTATCCGGCTTTGCGGATTATTTGATTGCCGTCAATGTGAGCCGGTGGTTTTGCGATAAGAAGTGTTCAATAACATAGATTTCCAGTTCCAACGCTGTCAGGGTTTTGTACCCTGACAGCGTTTTTTTATGCAGTTGGTACGAAAAAATGACTGATTTAAAGCAAGCAAAATTCCCTTCAAAAAAAACTCTATACATTACAGGAAAAATTGATCTCCTTCGAGAACAAAGCTTCCGTTTCGGGAAAGCTTAAAAGATTACTGTCCATTGTCAACCGTCAACTGTCAACTAAAAATTCTTCTCTTTGGCCTCACGCTGCTTACAGGTAGCGTTTCCGCCCAGCAACGTCCCGTCGTAAAATACACGGTACGCGATGGACTGGTGCAGAATCAGGTACTCTCGCTGCTTAAAGACAGCCGAGGCTACGTATGGTGCGGTACCTGGTACGGCCTCAGTCGCTTCAACGGGGAGACCTTTGAGAATTACACCGAGGCGGAGGGTTTATGGAATGGAAGAGTAACCAGGCTAGTTGAGGATAGCGATGGTTTTATCTGGATTTCAGGCGATAACGATAAACTGGCCTGTTTCGACGGTAAGAATTTCAAAAAATTTAAACTACCAACCCCTAACTACAAAGGTCTCCATTTCTACAGTAAAACGAAAACCATCCGGATGTGGGAATCAGAAAAGCAGGAGCTATGGGAGGTAAAGGGTGATACGGTATTACCCATTCGGCTGTCCAAATTCCCCAAAAGTGATGAGCAAATTGTATATTATCATCCTACAACCGATACTTACTTTCTTATTCACAACCGACAAGTTGTCAGTTATCGAGAAGGAAGGACGACGAGGCTCACTAAGCAAGGAGAATGGGGAATTGAGGGTATCACTCATGGTGATGTACACATCCAGGAAAGTTTACCCGCTGGAAATTTACAACGCTACGTGTTCCGGCACGGGCAGCTTATTCCATTTCTGCACGTTGCGACAGAAGATTTTTCCCTAACGGAATCCTTGCCCTACCCCTATGTGTTCACTAGCAATAACGCACTCTACTATCTACCTCCTCATTCCCGGCAAGCTGAGCACATTGGTGAAAGTCCTCCTGGAATGGGTAGGCTTACATTTCTAAACCAGAAAACTTCCTCAATCCTCTGGATTCCGACGGAAAAGGGACTATGGGGTTTGATGCTTACCGGATTCAAAAACTTTAAAGACGGGGAGGTACCCTACGCATGGAGCGTAGTAGAGGATAGCCAAGGCAAGATGCTTTTTTTGAACTATTGGAAAGGAGTGCAAGAATTCGACGAAAAACAGCTACGTTTCATCCCACAAAAAGATTACTTCCCCAAAGCGATAGCATCCTACAAACCCCTAAATATAACCCCCGCTCCTGACACATGGTACTACCGCGCCCTTCGCGATCAGAATGGCTACTGCTGGTTACCGGATGGTTCTGGCCCCTACCGTTACAAAGACGCTAAGTGGGATTTTGTTCGGAAGGGCCGTAGTAGTATGGCTTTTTGCATTGCCGAAGATATAAAACGAAAGAAAATAGTCGTAGCCAGCTTCAACTATTTCTATACCATCGACCTAAATGCGCCCTTTCGTACCGACTCCATTAGGGGGGGTCGAAACTATTTGAGGGGTTACTGATGTGTACAGTTGTGTCCCCCAAGGGAGAGTACTGGTTTTCGGGGCGGGGCGTAGATCGATATAATCCTGATACGAAACAATTCACTACCTATACCTTCGAAAACGGAAAACTTCCGTCAACAAGCTTCGGTATTCTGTACTTTGACTGGAATGGAACCCTATGGGCGGGTGGTAAAGAAATCTTATGCCGTTATGATCCCGTTAAAGATCGTTTTGAAAAGGTATTTGATTTTAGGTTCAATAAAATGTTACAGTTCGTCGAACAGATCAATCCTACCCACCTTTTGATCGGCGATATGCTGAATGTATATGTCCTCAATCTAAAAAAATTCAACGAAACCGGAACCGTTGATATCAAGACCTTTAACCATCACAATGGTTTCATGGGCATGGAGCCGGGCCAATTGGGCAGCTACCGCGATTCCAAGGGGCGCATCTGGATCACGTCCGGTTCGGTGTTGTCGGTACTCGATCCTAAACAGCTCGATCTAACGACCCACCCGCTGCGTACGATGATCGCCAGCGTCAATAAGCGTGGGGTATCGTTCATCAGGCCCGGGGAACTCGTGGAGGTACCCGAAGGCGAAAGCATCATCAATATCAAAGTCGAAACCCTGGGCGACGACAAGCCCTATAACTCCCAGTTCAGTTACTGGCTGGAAGGCGACATGGACGGCTGGACCGACTGGCAGGAGCAACCCCTCATCACACTTAACAACCTTTCCAACGGTATTCATACCCTCAAAGTGCGCTCTCGCTCGGGCGATTTCAATGCCCATGAAGCCAGCATCGCCACGCTACGCTTCAGCACGAAGGTACCTATCTGGAAATCACCTGATTTTTATCTTTACACCATCATCGCAGGATTAGCGCTGCTCACCGCCCTGGCTTCGCTACTGGCCGTTGGCCAACGGCGCAAAAGGAAATTGCTCCAGCAGCAGAATCGCCTCGAAGAGCGTGACCGCGCTATGCAGTTGCTACAGGCGCAAACCATTCAGTCGCAAATGAACCGCCACTTTACTTCCAATACGCTCTCGGCCATTCAACGGCTCGCCCTGACCCAGCAGGGCGAGCGGGCAAGCGACAATCTGGTAAAAATGGAACGCTTGACCCGTGCCTACCTCGATGACTCCATTTTTAAAGAGGGCGAACCCAATCCATTCACCAAAGGAATCCTGCTGACGCGGGAAATATACCTTTTGAAGTTATACGTGGAGCTTATGCAATTGCAGTATGAAGACCGCTTCGATTTCGTTCTGGACGTACCCGCCACGCTCGATACTGACGATTACAAGCTACCACCCTTTCTGATTCAGCCTTTTGTTGAAAACGCCATCAAGCACGGTCTGCACCACCGAACCGAGCGCGGCCTGTTGCGCGTGGAGTTCCGGGGAAAAGCTGACGAGGTGCTGCTATGCCGCATCGAGGATAATGGCATTGGCCGCGTGGCCGCCCGCCAGATTCAACAACAGATGCCCAAAGATCACGATTCCGTTTCAACCGAACTCCTGAAGCAGCGGATTACCCTGCTCAATCAGCTCGGCTACGCCATCTATTTCGAAATCACCGACTTACCCCAGGGTACCTTAGTAGAGATTCGAGTGGGTTATAAATAAAAAGAAAGTACGTATTTGCCACATTTCTTATTTCATCCCTACACGTCATTCTATAACTTGTACTCTCCCTCTAGACATCCTCATGTTAAAAACCTACATCGTTGAAGATAACGCCCTGGAACTGGCCAACGTGCTGGATTTTCTGGCCCTGAAATGCCCGCAGGTCAAGGTTGTGGGTACCTCAGGAGAGATGGAATCAGCTTACGTGGGCATTATCGAGACGCGGCCCGATCTGCTTATTTCCGACATTCAGATCATCGGCGGGCTGTGCTACGATTTACTCAAACGCTTGAAAAAAGTGGATCGACTCAACGAGCTGCGCATTATCTTCATGACTCGCTTCCGGGATTTCGACAATGCCAAACACGGCTACGAATATTCGCCGCTCGCTTTTCTGGAAAAACCCTTCACCGCCGGGGAATTGCATGAAGCCGTCGATAAGGTAGGGCAACCCAGGGAAATCCCCCAGGCCCGGCAACAAATGGAGCTTTTTCTGGAATTTCTCAGTAACCAGGCTCATCCCGGACAACGCCTTACCGTAACGTTACTAAAAGGCGCACTGCAGTTGGTGGATCTAAACGACATCGTCTATCTGGAAGCTAACGGAAGCATGACCGATCTCTACCTGAAAGACATCCAATCTCCGCTCGTATCGAGCCGTAACCTAGGGCATTATGCCGCTCTGCTCCATTCCAACGGCCAGTTTTTTTCCATCAGCAAAAGCATCCTCATTAACCTCACCCACCTCGACCGCTACGACCACAGCGAGAAGCGAATCGTATTCCGACATTCGGCGCGACATGTGTATGCATCCCGTAGTGGCGGCCAGGAATTGCGGCAGTACCTTCTGCAGAATCCCCAGCCCAAGGCCCAGCTCCCCGACCCGGTAATATCCTTTTTTAGGAAGCTTTTTGGATTAAAATAGGAGCAGTTTGTATCATAAAAAGACAGTTCATACGAAAAATGAACCGATAGCGAGCTTGCTTTCTTGATAAAGAATGGTAAAGGGTAGTTTTAGGGATCACCACCATTCCCCTCACTCTATGCAGGCACGCTCTACTCTCCCCAAACCAGTTGTCCCCCTCACCATCGTCCGCCCGCTGCTGCCCGCCGGATTGTTGCTCCCCTTTCCGCATGGCAAGTGCTTCGTTCCCGCCGACCACATCCTGGCCCTCAGCGGCGAGCGCAACTATACCCGCTTTCACTTCCGCGATGGAGGTACCCTGCTCTACTCCCGCACGCTGGGCGAGATGCTCACCCGCCTACCCGCGCATTCCTTTGAACGCATCCACCGCAGCCACGCCGTCAACCGACAGTATATCCACACCATTTCTGAAAACGGCGTCGAGTTGGTGGATGGGAGTGTTTGGGGGGTGAGTAGGAGGAAAGGGAGGAAGAAGGAACTCGTGGGGGGAAAGAAAATCAGATTTTCTTGATTGCCCAAAAAAATATTTACCAAAATATTACACTAATTCTTATGTATAAGTACGCTATACTTTTTTGCCTAGTTGGTTTTTCGGCCTTTGCTCAAGCTCCTACGATTGTTTGGGATAAAACCTTTGGAGGAGATAGTAACGAATTTGCCAGCTCAATAGTAACCACAAGTGATGGGTATTTTATACTTTCAGGTACTTCCATATCAAACAAATCAGGAGAAAAATCAGAGGATAGAAGAGCTATTAATTATGGATATGATTATTGGATTATAAAAATTGACCAAGATGGAAAAAAAATATGGGATAAAACTATTGGTGGGCCAGGAGGTGCTCCAAAAAATAGCAGTTTACAAATGGTCGCAACAAATGATGGAGGAGTCATATTTGCTGGTGATTCTGATTTAAATTCATTATTTGATAAATCAGATAACTCAAAAGGTGAAGATGATTATTGGATATTTAAACTTGACAAATATGGCAATAAGATCTGGGACAAAACATTTGGAGGAAATAGTATAGAATGGGCTTTCTCAATTGTAGCTACCACTGATGGTAATTTTGTAGTAGGTGGACGATCTAGTTCGGATAAATCAGGAGATAAAACTCAACCACTAATTGGCCCTATTGATTATTGGCTCGTAAAGATAGATCCCAATGGCAATAAAATCTGGGATAAAACTATTGGAGGTTCGGGAGTTGAATATTTCACAAGTATGGTTTCAACTAGTAATGGAGATCTAGTGATATCTGGAACTTCTAATTCAGACAAATCAGGAGATAAGACAGACGATAGTAAGGGTTCACTCGACTATTGGATTGTAAAATTGGATATAGATGGAAATAAAATTTGGGATAAGACGATTGGAGGTAGTGATGGTGAAACCAATCCAATAGTAAAAGTTGATCCTACTGGGGGTTTTATAGTAGCTGGAAATTCCTATTCTAATAAGTCAGGTGACAAAACTGAAAATAACAGAGGTGCCAGTAGTTATTGGATTGTTAAATTAGACGATAGCGGAAAAATAATTTGGGACAAAACGCTCGGTAGTTATAATCACGGTGGAGCGCAAATTTTTATATCCTCACTAATTTCTACTCTCGACGGGGGTTTTGCAATTACTGGGTCACATAATTCAGGCGTATTTAGGGACGATTCCAATTCCGGATCCTGGATAATAAAAATGAGCAATAGTGGACAGGTTGAATGGGAGAAATCTCTTAACGGAGGTTATAATATGTCCATGATTCAAACCAATAATGGGAACTTTGCGACCAACGGCACTAGTGGTACTGACTACCGAGTAATTATATTAAAAAATGAAGTACCCACACAGACTATCACTCTTTCAACTACCCTCCGTTTCGGCGGCGGCCTAAGTACCCTCAACGTAGATACAGGCTATAACCTCACGGCTTCGCTCAAAAACACTAGCAGCACCACTTGGCAGGGCGATATTTATTTGAAAGCAAATAATGGCACACCTACGCTGCTGCAAGCCAATCAAGGCATTGGTGCCGGGAGTACGCTCGATCTCAACGGCAACTTCCAGCCCCAAGCGGTGCAAATCGGGGCAAATGTCCCTATCGAGTTGCTTACCAAGCAGGGCAGCGGGGATTTTGTGCGGGTGGCTACGGTCAACGGCACGGTCAATCCGGTGCTGGTGAATATTGAGGCGGCAAGTACCGTCCCCGTAGTGCGGGTGCCATTCATTCGGCTTAACACATCGGAGGTTAGCCCCGGCGGCACGGTACAGGTTATGGGCGGGAATTTTGAGCCAGGTACCTCGGTGACGCTGGGCAGTACCCCCCAAATCGAAGGCGCAACATACCCGAGCCAAATGGTCGCATCGGATGGCAGCATCAATATCAATTTTACGGTTCCAGTTACCTACCAAGACCGCTACCTCACCCTCGTGGCCAGGGATACCAAGCAGAATAATCCAGGTGCCTCGATATCCGTGGTACAACCGAAAGAGGTGGCTACGCTAAGCATTGTAAGCCCCGACAAAGAAAATGCCACCATCGAAATTATCCCAGGGGGCGAAGTAGCCATCCAGATCGCCGACAAATTATTGAAAGGTGCTGCCTATGCCCAAAGTGGGGCCTCCCGGAAGTACCGCTACGAAATAGGCTATCGGTTCACGGGAGGGGCTGACCCTAATGCGTTTACGCTGTTATACCAAATGTCCGAAAATTCCGGCTTACTCAACTCCGAGCTTAGGGAAACCATCCGGGTGCCGATGCCCACAGCTCACTTCGGCACCGGTACACAAGGGAATGGCTGGCCTCTACAGTTCATTGTTCGGGATATGTATGACAACCAACGGATAGCCGAAAGCCCGAAGGTATATGTCAAAGTTGTGCCGAGTATTAGTAAAGTGTCCCTTAAATGGGACAGGAGTTTTACGCCCATGCCCGCTACCGACCCGATAGGCATAGCCGCCGATGGCGTGGCCCGGATATATTTGGTAGTAGAGAAAACAAACTCTTCAATCGGCAGTCCGATACAATCAGTCAACCTTACTTTATTGAATTCTGAAAGCGGCAACGACCCCGCCAATTTCAACAATGGAGCATGGCTGGGCCGGGTCAAGTATGCCACTCAGCAGAATAACAACCAATACAGCGAAGAAGCCAACGACCTCTCAACGATTTCGGCTCAAAAGCTAACCCCCAATTCAGATGGTAAGTACTGGTTCTGGTACGTCGCCCCAGACGATTTCATGCGCGACGGATTGCCAGCGGCTGCAGACTATTCCAATGAAAGTGAGAGGTATGTCGATGTTAAGGTTACGATTACTTACGCTGATGGGTCTGTCGAGCAATTGATCAAATCTATTCAAATTGTGCGACCGCCTTTGATGCTGGTGCATGGGTTGAATAGTGATTCAGGTGCTTGGGACAAATTCAAACTGATAAGTGGTACTGACTATAAGCTTTTCAAAGGCAATATTTATAAAGTCAATATTCAGTCTAATGGCCCATTTGATGTAAATGCTTTAGGCATATTAGATGGCACAATTATCGGAAGAGAAAATTCTATTGGTGGGGTTCTTGAAAAAACCAGAGCAGGTGGTTATGTAGCCTCACAAGTAGATTATGTTTGCCATAGCATGGGTGGATCAGTACTAAGAACCGCAATAGATAAATTTAGTTCTAAGTATTACGGCAGTAATTATTTTTACAAAACATATCAAAAAGGTTCAGTAAACAAGGTTATCACTATAAATACCCCTCATGGAGGATCGCCTTGGGCAGACTTAGTTGATGGCATTGTTCCCCTGCTCCCTTATACTTTCAATAAACCTTTATCATATGCATATTTGGCGGCATTAGAATATCAAGATAAGTACAGTGCATATCATTTCATAAGTAACTTTATTAAGCCAGATGCAAAAAGCATTTCCAAAAAATGCAATATATTTATTGATCCAATTTGCTATTACTCATTTGAACCAAGTTCAGCTATAAAAAACTTGCAAGTGATTGGAGGAAATGGGGGTATTGATTTTAAGGAATTTAATTTACCTACTCATATAATTACGAGTGATTTTTTGCCTGGTCAAACACCAATACCGGACTTTGAAAATACAATTATAGATATTGAAAATTTAAACTCACAGGTTCAATTTCTATATAAGATATTTAGTTATTTTAATGAAGGCTCTGAAACTTCATTGCCCCCGCCACTTGATGATGTTCTTTACAAGTTTAAAGAACTGCATCCAAGAATTGGAGTAGTAGAGAAATATTTAACTGCACCTGAAAAGGCACTTTATGTCTTAAAGCTTACAGAAGCATTTATGCTAGTTGCTACTAGGTACAGCAATTGGTGGGATGGAGACATAGTGGTCCCCCTAGTCAGCCAACAAGCTAAATTAAGCCCGAATTCACCGCAAATTTCACACTTTTCAGATAACAATCTGCTCAAAGCAATGCTGAACTACAATCACATTTCAGTTACTGATCAACTCCCTATATCTAATAAAGTGAAAGAACTCTTAAATAAAAGGGTTAACTCTGAATTTTTCGGCTCACTACCAAGTAATACCAGGCCACAAGCAGGAGGTCGCCAAGCTGCTCCTGAAACTGTGAGCAAGTCGCTAATGAATAATTCAACCTCTAAAAAGGTATACAGAGAGGAATTTAATAGAAACAAAATCAATATTACTAAGCCATTCTCGAATGAAATGCTTAATGCGGGAATGCAATTTTCCATAGAGGTTAATTTATCAGATTCTACTAATTTGAAATCTGTGATTGTAAATTTTCAAATACAAGAAATTGGTGACACACTTCAAAAGAAGAAACATTTATTTTCAATTTCGTCAGAAAAGGGTATTTCGCATCAAGAATTAATTCTAGCAAAAGCATCCTACGTCAAAGGAGACACAACTATCTGCTATTTTGATACATTAATAGTGAACATCAAAAATGATGAGAGGTTATTAACATTTAGTGTATCCCCAGAAGTGAAATCTATTGCAAATGAAGTAAATTTTAGGCCAAATTATCAATTACAATATCCAACGTTCATAACGCAGATTCTAGATCCAGTAAAACTCAACGTTTCCATCTCCAACCCCGCCTGCCTAACCTACAACGCCCAAACGGGCCAATTTAAAGGCATTCAAAAAGGTGAGGCCGTAGTCATCTTCACCTACGATGGTACGTTCAAGGACACCATGTATGTAGCCGTGGGCGGCGGCGGGGAGCCGTATCCGCAGCAAATCCAAACGGCAAATGTTCCTGTCATAGGTAATGGCACGGTCTGCACAGGGGCTACCATTTTGGTGCCTTTCACTACTTCGGGCGGTGCTTTCGATGAGGGCAACCAATTCATCGTGCAGCTATCGGATGCCACGGGCGAGAACTTCACCAGCCTGGAAACTACGGGTACCAGCAGCCCTCTATCGGCAAAAATTCCGAATGGCCTGGCTGATGCCGATACCTATAAAGTGCGGGTCGTGTCGCTGTCGCCGCCTGTGTTGGGTAGTGTGGCGGCGCAAACCTTAAAAATCAGAAGTTGCGCAACGCAGGGTACCTTCACCGTCACCGGGCCTAATGTACTCTGCCAAGGTGAAAGTGTAGCGCTCACTGCCGATGGCTGCGCGGGGACGGTGAGCTGGTCTGATGGCAGTACTACAACATCAATAACCGTTAGTCCTACGGCTACTACTACTTACTTCGCCACCTGCACGGTGGGGAGTGAAAAGACCGTGGCCAGTATTTCGCCCATTGTCGCACCCACCATTACCATCTCATCCAACGAGGGTACCTGCTTCGACGGCAACGTGATTCTCACCGCCAGCGGTTTACCCAGCGGTGGCAGTCTGCTCTGGAAGCGGGATGGTACTCTAATTCCAAGTGCCACCACCGCGACTTACCAGGCTACCCAACCCGGCACCTATACCGCTGAGCCGCAAGCCGAAGCTTGGACCTGGCAAAACCCACTACCCGACGGGGAGGATTTTAACGACATTCATTTCGTGAGCGACCTGGTCGGCATCGCCGTGGGTAACAAAGGCAAGATTGTGCGTACCACGGATGGTGGAGACACCTGGAACGTAGTATCCTTTGCCGGGAAAGATGACTTAAAATCTGTCTATTTTACCAGCAGCACGGTAGGCTGGGTTGCCGGGTCCTTTTCCTCCACAATATGGAAAACCACCGATGCCGGGCTAACATGGAGTGACGTCAACTTAGGGGGACTTTATCCAGTCAATGATCTATTTTTTACTGACCCTAACAACGGATGGCTTTTGTCCGCGAATGGTGCCGTAGTTCGCACAAACGACGGAGGCCTTACCTGGACACCCTACACCACAGGTACTGGAACGGGCCAGAGGGTGCACTTTACCAGTTATTTGGTAGGCTGGATGGTCGGATACAATGGTGGGTTAGCCAAAACGACCGATGGCGGTGTAAACTGGACTCAGATTAGTTCAGGAATCGGCACGAACAGTTCGTGGAGCGATGTTTTTTTTGTGAATCCGTCAATAGGCTGGATAGCAGGGTACGGCGGTGCCTTGTATAAAACCGTTGATGGAGGGAACACCTGGAATAATATGATAGGGGCATTTTCTACCAATACCTATTTCAAGGCTATCTTTTTCAGCGATGTAAGCCATGGAACGCTACTCACATCGCAGGGTATTTTCGTGACCTCCGATGGCGGTGTCAACTGGTCTTCTACGGTGTCACCTCCTACCTATACCGCCGCAATTTATATGTGGGACGCCACCAAAGCCTGGATCACGGGCCGAGCAGGACGGATTTTAAAAGGTAGCCAAGGTCCAACTTCATATGAGTGGAAAACGACCCTGGGACAGGGTACAGTTGCCGGAGAAGGTGACTATGGTAAAAGCACACTGGACTTTGCCGATAAAAACATCGGCTGGGCGGGAACCACTTCAAATTTCTTGACGAAGACGGTAAATGGAGGAAAAGTTTGGACAAAAACTACGCTATTTGGTGTAGTTGCACTGGATTTTTTAGATCAAAATATTGGCTATGCCGTAGCCGCCGGAACGAATACGCCCAAAGCCATCTATAAAAGTACCGATGGGGGTACCTCCTGGATAAAACAATACGATCTGGGGTCCAGCTATTTTGAAAGTAAGATTCACTTCATAGACAGTAATACAGGCTGGGTATCAAATCAACAGAGCCTATACAGGACGACGGATGGAGGAATTTCATGGAATAGCAGCAATCTTCCTGATCTCATCAATTCTCTCTTCTTCACGAATGCTTCTACGGGATACGCAGGTACTGGGTTTAGCGGTCAGTTGGCCAAAACGACCGATGGTGGTGTAACGTGGTCCATTGTAGGCTCATTAGATAGCGGCCCTCTATATAATATCTATTTCATTAATAATAGTACAGGGTGGGTAAGTGGAAATACCGCAAAAAAAACAACAGATGGGGGCGCTACCTGGAATGACTTTATAGTAGACGGATCTCCTCTGGGTCGTTCAGACCTTAGTTTCTCCGACCCTCTTCATGGAGTAATGCTGGTATCCAATTATGGAGCCGAAGGACACTATTATTTTAAAACTCAGGATGGAGGTTCGACATGGACTCGTGCTTCGATCCCAACCCGAATTTATCCCGATCGTATTAAAACTACTGGCCCGGATAACGCTTGGGTAATGAACAACTACGGTGCTATCATGTACTACTCTGCTTCTGCCAGCTCATGCTCTTCGAACGCCATTACGCTAAGTAGCGCTCCAGCTGCACCTACCGTTTCTTCCGCAAACATCAACAGCGGCCAAACCGCCCCCTTAACTGCCACTAACTGTGGCGGTACGGTCAACTGGTACAGCGTTGCCTCGGCAGGAAATATTGTAGGGACAGGAACGAGCTTTACCACCCCCGTGCTTACCACAACGACTACCTACTACGCCAGTTGCACGGTGAATAACTGCGAAAGCACCTCGCGCGGCAGTGGTACAGTGACGGTAAACGGTACTACAAGCGGTGAAATTTTCAGCATCAAAACAGGCAGTTGGCATGATCCCAGCACTTGGGATTGTAATTGTGTTCCTAACAATACACATATCGTTGAGATCAAGGCCAACCATACCGTGACTGTCAGCGCAGCGGATGCTAACCTAAAAGATTTGAAATCAAGCAATGGAAACTTGAATTTCCAGAATCAGCGAAAGCTATGCTTCGGGTGCAATTAAGCCGGGCACTTCCATTACATAAAAACCAAAATCCCGCTATCTTCGCGGAATTTTGGTTTTTGTAGCCTTTCGTTTTACGCATGAAGCACCTTCTATCCATCCTCCTAACTTTTTTCACAACCTACCTTTCCGTAAACGCCCAATCTTTCACCATCGAAGGTCCGGAAACCATCTGCAAGGGTACGCCAGCTACCCTTACAGTAACGGGCTGCGCGGGGGCGCTCCAATGGTCTACGGGTGAGACTACAGTTTCCATCACTATAAGGCCCACCGCTTCTACGTTGTACTCAGCTACCTGCACAGAGGCCGGAAGCAACCCCACACAAGTGACTCATTCGGTCGGCGTTTTTCCCACCCCTACGCTGACGGCCAGCACACCAAACCTCTGCTCCAACGAGAACGTGGTATTGAGCACCAACACTACCGAGTATACGCATAATACGGTGCTTTGGAAGCGCGACGGCCAGCCCATCGTTTCGGGCGGAGGAGCGTACGTGGCGAACGAGGCCGGAAGGTATACCGTCGAGGATAACATCACGCCCGGTATATGGGTACCTTACCCAGCAGTACCAACAGGTACATTGTACCGGACATTTTCCTTTATTGATGAGAATAATGGCTGGGCCATTGCGGGCAGGCAAAAGATAGTCAGGACCGATGACGGCGGCCAAAACTGGACAGAATACACCACTGCGCTGAACCTGGCTACCGGCGATAGCCTGGTCGATATGACGTTTGCCGACGCATCTATGGGCTGGGCCTGCGCGGGAGGGAAAATAATCAAAACCAGCGATGGTGGGGCAACCTGGAGTATTCAATATGCTGATAATGGATTGCGCATCTATGATCTTTTCTTTTTGGATAATCAGCAAGGCTGGGCGGTTGGTGGGTTCGACGCCGAAGGGTACGGCTATTTCGACCGAAGTGCAATCCTTAAAACAACCGATGGAGGGACCACCTGGCAACGTACCAATTTCCAACGGAATCATGTAGTTTTCAGTAAAACGCAGTTCGTTTCAGCTACCGTCGGCTGGGCAATCAGCAACAGCTTCAATGGCGGTATCTATAAAACCACCGACGGCGGCATTAGCTGGATTTCCCAAACCCCTTGGTTCTCCCAATCCGGAACCTCTGTATCATTGACAGATTTGTACTTCCAGGACACCAATAACGGTTGGGTGATTGGAACACAATACCTGGCCAAAATCAGTAATGGAATGATGGCCTGGTCAACCATGAATTATTCCATGTTCGAGTACGTCGGGGCTCCCTTTGCAGTCCATGCAGCGAATGACATCGTGTGGGTACTTGAATCAAATATTGCTTACTATTCAGTTGATGGTGGCATGTCCTGGAACCGCAGCTACCACGGATACCCTAACGGAAGCTACATTACCGCTGCGTTTCTGTCTTCGGGCAAAATCCTCATGGCGAGCAAAATAGGTACCTTAACAAAGTATCTGCCCAAGACGCAATCATGCTTTTCGTCAGTCACCATCCTACCCACGCTGTCCATCCCGAAGATTACACCCTCAATAACAGCAGCTCTGTGCGAAGGCGAGAGCATCACGCTTACAGCCAGCGGATGTAGTAGTACGCTGAGTTGGTCTACTGGAGCCACGGAAGCGGCGATCTCTGTAACGCCCACCGCGACAACTAGCTACACGGCCTATTGCGAAGGTGGCAATGGCTGCCACAGTACGGCCTACCAGGGCGTTGCGGTAATACCCAGAGTGAAACTCGATACCGCTTCCGCCGCTCCCTGCTACCGCCCGGAGTTGACTGCTACTCAGGTCTGGGCCAACATGGATGTGCGGTGGAAGAAAAATGGGCAATTGCTTGATTATCGCGATATTGGTCCTTACGTTTCCCGCAGTGAGGGTACCTATACCGCTGAGGCAGAAGTCGCAGGCGCCTGGCAACCGCAAGCGCCAACCCGAAGCAGCACTTACCAGGAGCCAAAATACCCCAATAACTACCTGCAGGAGGTCCAGTTTGTCAATGACAGCACGGGCTTTATTGTAGGGGCTGGTAATCAGTTCTTGCGCACAACGGACGGGGGCAAAAACTGGATCGCATCCAAAATCCCTGCCTCTGGTGATCGGTACTACAGCTATCGTATGTCCTTCATCGACGCCATGCAAGGCTGGATAATTGGGTCATACAATGATATGGAATGGTATGGAGAAGTGCTGTATACTTCCGATGGTGGAATAAATTGGGGTAAATCTAACTTAGGTGCGCCTGGAAGCGGTATTTTTTTTGAAGATGTCTTTTTTGTGAAAACGCTTGTTGGTTATCCTGCTGGATGGGCAGTGAGCTACGAGGGCCAAATAGTAAACTCCATTGATGGAGGCTATTCTTGGTCACCACAAACGAGCAACACCTCTGCGCGCCTGAAAACCCTTTTCTTCTTGGATCACCATACGGGCTGGGTGGGCGGCGCCAACGGTACCCTACTCACCACTGTCGACGGTGGCGGTACTTGGGTACACCGGACTATTGCCAACGTTCCCAATTTTCAGTCGCTCCAATTCCTTGATGCTTCTAAAGGCTGGGCTGTTTCAGAGAATACCAGCAACGGCTTATACCATACTCGCGATGGAGGCACCACCTGGAATCAGGTACCTGTGGATACCAGCCATGAAATCTACCTCAAGAAAGTACAATTCCTGAACGACAGCGTGGGATTCGTGCAGAGCGACAGGTTCATCCATGCTACCACCGACGGTGGGGCCACCTGGAAGAAATCGTACCACCATCTCAACGCGGAAGGCATGTCCTTCACCGACGCCACCCACGGTTGGGTAATTGGTAATAGCATCATGACCTATGTGCCTGCACCGTCAGCCTGTATGTCCGATCCGGTGACGATACTACCCCAATCCATTGTGCCGCTGACCACGCTGGCCTCCGGGAGTTGGGACATGCCCGATGTGTGGAGTTGCGGCCAGGTTCCCACCGCACTGGATGCCGTGCGCATCAACGCCGGGCATACCATCACGCTGCCTGTGGACTACGCGGGCAAGGCGAAAAGCATGGAACTGGGCGGAAATCTGGTGCAGCAGGGCAGCTTGCAGGTAGGGCAGCAATGATTTGCAAAACAGTCTGAAAAAAGCTCACCTATTCTTATCTCAAATGCTCAACAGAGGATTTGAATCAACCAATTATTCCTTATTTTTATAGGAAAAAACATAAATCCCTCACCATGAAAAATTTTATATCCACACTTTGTATTTTATTATTGACGTTCGGCATTCAGAACGCCCAGGCACAGTTCACCATCAGCGGTCCGGAAACGATCTGCACCGGCACTCCGGCCACCCTCTCCGCCGCCAATTGTGGGGGTACTCTGAAATGGTCCACGGGCGAAACAACGGCCAGCATTACGGTCAGCCCTGCCGTCACCACTACCTACTACGTTACCTGTACCGTCGGCAGCAGTACCGCCACCGCCAGCCTGTCGCCTATTGTGGTACCGGGGCTTCAGCTGAGCTCCGACGTAGGTACCTGCCTCAGCGACCGGGCCACGCTCAGCGTACCCGGTGTACCCATCGGCAGCAACCTACGCTGGGAAAAAGACGGCGTACCCATTCCGGGTGCAGGCAGTAACACCTACACCGCCACGCAGCCGGGTACCTACACCGTCAAGTCCGACATTCCGACAGCCGCCTGGACGTGGCAGAACCCGCTGCCCGACGGGGAGAATTTCAACGACATTTACTTTGCCACCGACCTGCTGGGCATGGCCGTAGGTGACTACGGCAAGATAATGCGCACAACCGACGGCGGTCAGACGTGGAGTCGGGTAGTATATGCCGATAAATTTGATCTCACTTCCGTTCATTTTACTGGCCCACTGACGGGCTGGATTACGGGGCGTGAAAACGTAGTGCTCAAAACATGGGATGGCGGGCTGACATGGAGCCGGATTTATCTCAATAGCAACTACCAGAATTTGAGCAAGGTCTATTTCGTCGATGCCGATCACGGTTGGATCCTTGACCGCAGCATCGGTGCTATTCTGAAAACTACCAACGGAGGATATACCTGGGATGTCACCAGTACATTTAGTAATACTTATATACAGGATTTCTACTTCGCCGATGTCTCAAACGGTTGGCTGACAATCGGTAATGAAGTCAAAAAAACCACCGATGGTGGCAGCAGTTGGAATACGGTTCTAACCGCCAGCGAGTATGGGCAATTCTACAAGGTATTCTTTACGAATGCGTCGGTAGGCTGGGCGGTGGGCCGGCGGGGCCTTCACAAAACGACCGATGGTGGCAGTACCTGGACCGACCATAGCGGTGCCGTACCTTTCGGAATTGAGTTTACGGATGTCCATTTTGCCGATGAAAATAATGGCATCGTCGTTTCCGGACAGGGAATTTACCGTACGACCGACGGAGGAAACTCCTGGAACCTAACCGATTCCCCCTCCATCAACGCCCAGGCCGTATTTATGCGCTCAGCCCAAAAAGCCTGGGTGGCCGGTTGGCAAGGCAGACTGCTTACGGGCAATGAAGGTACCTCTCCCTATCACTGGACCATTTCCCTGGGTCAGGGACTCGGTACGGGTTTCGGAGTTTATCGGGCCGGGTTGGATTTTGTCAACAAAGATGCGGGTTGGGCCATCAATTCTGAAGAATTTCTGATGAAAACGACCGACGGGGGCAAGGTATGGATTAACACCACCCTTAAAGATGTGTATGATGTTGATTTTGTGGACGCCAATATCGGCTATGCCACGGCGAAGGGCCAGGCTCCTTTTCCGGCCTCTATCTACAAAAGTACCGATGGCGGGAGAACCTGGACTACTGTGTACAATTTTCCGGCTGACTATTCTCCACAGGTACAGTTTGTGAACAGTTCGGTGGGCTGGGCCATTAATTTCTCTCAGGACATCTACCGAACAACCGATGGTGGTGCTTCCTGGACCATCTCTCCCGTAGGTTTCAACGTGACGCATATGTTCTTTACCGATGCGAACAATGGCTGGGTAGCAGGGTACAACGGCAAGCTGTCCAAAACCACCGATGGCGGCCTGAACTGGACCAGCGTGAATGCCGGAATAAATATGATTGGGCACATTTATTTCAAAAACAGCCTCGAAGGCTGGATTACGGGTACCCCTACCCGAAAGACAACGGACGGCGGGGTTACCTGGACCGATCATTATGTCAATGGAAACCGGTTGAATTTCACCGACCTGGATTTTGCCGATGCCAATACGGGCTTGGCGCTCGCTTACAACCCCAATAACAATGGCGGCCTGACCTCCTACCGGACTTACGACGGCGGGGCTACCTGGCTACAAGTGACCATTCCCAGCCGTACTCAATTTGGCAAAATTAAACTTGCCGATGCTTCCAATGGCTGGATCGTCAGTGGTCAGGGTACGATCATGCACTATGCGGCGCACACTCCCACTTGTTCGGCAAGTATCGTTTTGCAGCAGTCGACTCCTGCTCCCTTAGTAACGGCTTCCACGCACAACGCGCTTTGCGAAGGCGAGAGCATCACGCTCACGGCTGGCGGATGCCCCGGCGGAGGTACTTTGAGCTGGTCCGATGGCAGCACGGGTTCTACGATCACGGTAACGCCTTATTCTTCCACCACCTACACGGCATTCTGCGATATTGGGAACGGATGCAAGGGCGCCACCTACACGGGCGTAGCGGTGATCCCGAAAATCAGGTTGGATACGGCTTCTACGGCTCCGTGCAATCGGCCGGTTTTAACGGCTACCAATTTCTGGCAGGGGATAGACCTTCGCTGGCGGAAAGATGGCACAGTTGTTCCTGATCAATTTGGCCAACGGCTCTCGGCTGCTACCCCCGGCAGCTATACTGCCGAACCGGGTGTAGCCGGAGCCTGGTCTTCGCAGATAGGTCGATTCACAAATGATTATTTAAATGACATCACTTTTGCCAACCCGACGATTGGTTATACTGTAGGGTTTTCAGGAGTGATTCTGAAAACTTCCGACGGAGGTACAAGCTGGAAGACACTGCCCAGCGGTGTCACTACCGATTTTTCCAGGGTTGTGACGGCTTCGCCGCAGGTAGTATGGGCTTTTGGAACGTACGGAGGGTTGGTCAAAACAAATGATGGCGGAAATACGTGGATAGAGCAGGATCTGGGCAATATAAGCAATTTTATCGATCTGTCTTTTGCCAATGAGAACGTGGGCTGGGCACTAAGCAGTGCTGGTGCCATATACTATACCCCCAACGGAGGCAAGAACTGGATATTTCAAACTGGTGATGCCTCCCAATCCTATCGGGCAATTCACGCCGTCGACGCCAGCACTGCATTTGCCGTGACATACAGCAAAATTTCCAAAACAAGAGATGGCGGCACCAGCTGGATTACGGTAGATTCTCCTGATAACAGGCCCCTAAGCGATGTTTACTTTACCGATGCTAACCACGGATGGGCCGTCGGCAGCAACTCGGTTATCATTCATACTGCCGATGGTGGCATCACTTGGTTAGTTCAAAACCCTGCCCCTAGTCCTCTGGGTTATTGGTACTTCGCGCAAGTCCAGTTTGTAGATAACATGAACGGATGGATTAAGGATTTCAATAACTATATCCTGGCAACAAGCGACGGTGGCCAGACCTGGAAAGTCATGCCTGGTCTTAACAATTACAGCCCTTCGCTGGCTCAGCGTTTTTTCATGAAAACTCATACTGAGGGATTTATCGTTGGCTACCAAAGCCTACTGGCCCAGACTATGGATGGGGCGGTTACATTCCAGAAAGTAGGAAATGCGTTGCAGAACAAAATATTGAACAGAATACAGTTCGTCAACAACGATACAGGTTTTGCGGTGGGGGCGGATGGCCATTTATTAAAAACAGAAACCGGAGGAAAGAATTGGCAGATAAGCACCATTCCGCATACCGGGTCTTGGTCAGTGACCGATGCCTTTTTCGCTGATGCCGCGCACGGCTGGATAATTGATATTTCGGGAATTATGTACCGGACTTCTGACGGAGGCTCGACCTGGACGCAATCTCAGCTCACAAACTCTTCTTCCTATTTAGTGGGACTGTATTTTATCAATTCGACAACAGGCTGGGTAGTAGGCTCTAATGGCAAAATACTCAAAACGACCGATGGAGGAATCAACTGGACATTACAAACGAGTAATACGACGAAATACCTGACTAATGTATTCTTTCTCAATACCAATCAAGGATGGGCGATGGGTAATCAAGGAGCATTTCTTGTCACCACCGATGGCGGCACCACCTGGACTCCCAGAGATATCGGCTATTCTAACTCCAACCTTCCACTTCGGTCCATTTTATTCACTAGCCCATCTAACGGTTGGCTGATTGTTTCTCCCCACAACTTGTTACATACCACTGATGGTGGGCTTTCCTGGCAGGAAGTATACCCGGACAGAGAGTTCAGATATTCAGTAACATACAAAGTACAGTTTGTTAATGAGAGCACGGGATTTCTGCTAAGAGATCGGTTCGTTTACGTTACCAAAGATGGGGGGGTACCTGGCAAAAAACCTATCAGTACAACAATCACCTCGATATGTCTTTCACAGACGCCACCCACGGCTGGGTGATCGGTGAACTTGGCAGTATTTTAGCTTACCACCCGGCCGCCGAACCCTGTTTTTCAGCTCCGATAGTGGTGGAGTCGCAGAGCATCGCTCAGCTCAGCACCCTCACCTCTGGCAACTGGAATTCGCCTGCGGTCTGGTCGTGCGGTACCATACCCACTACTCTCGACGACGTGCGGATCAACTCAGAGCATACTATCACGCTTCCTGCGGGCTATTCGGCTGCTTCGAAAAGCATCGAGTTGATGGGAAAAATACAGCAGGATGCCAATACCCACCTACGGCTGGGACAGGAGTAGGATACCCTACTTCTTCTGTTTTCCCCGCCCGATAACGATATGCTTAATGGAAACGAACATCGTGTGCCAGATCAGGTTGAAAAACGATTCATCACGGGCTCGCTCTACGGTGGCTTCTCCCACGCGGGCGGGTCGGTTTTCGCGCGGGTTATTCTCATTCAGTACGATATTATTGACGACCTGCGACAGGAACGAGCGTCGCTTCATCTTGCCCGTATCGTCATCTACTTTGAGTACGGCCACTTTGAGATCATCGTACAGCATGTGCATGACGATGGATGACCGAACGTTGCTAGCGTTGATTTTGAAGTTCAGCTTGGATACCCGCCCTGACGTCACCGACGCGCGGGCAAGCGCTTCCGAAATAAGGTTTACCCGCTTCATATCGAAGCCGTTCATGGTACCTCCACAGGCGAAATCACCCACCCGGGAGGCCAGATTGAACACGAAGTAGGCGTTTAACTGTCCCGTGTTCATGAACCGGGTACGGACCTGGACGCGGCAGGTGGGGTTGCGCTTGATCCAGGCCGAATCGTTGGTCAGGTTGGTAATGGTACCATGCGTACCGTCAAAAAACAAGGTACCCCGGCGTCCTGTATTGGGATTCAGCTCACCGTACAGTACCCGGGTGCTTTTGAGGTACACCGTTTCGAAACCGACCTTGAGTTTGGATTTCAGCAGTAGCTGGTGCGGATAGTAGTAAGTCTCTTTGTTTGGATCGGGTGGATACCGCTTGTCTTTATCGATATCCATGAGCCCCGCATTGATATACAGTTTTTTGGCAAATAGCTGACGATTTACCAGGAAGCGCTTCATATCCACCTGGGTAGCCTTAATGTTTTTGAATTCCAGATCGAGCCGGTCCGTAGCATACCCTGTTACCCGGCTGAACCGATTTTTGGACAACAGTGGCTCGTATAACACGTTTTTGACCTGTAGGGTACTGTCGCGCGTAGAAAGGCTCAGTTCCTGCATTCGGAACACATACTGGGCATTGCCCGATGGTAATTCCAAGCCCTCGGCCTTCAGTACCATGTTCTGAGCAAAGAAAATCCGGCTCGAATCCTTTCCCGAATCCTCGTCCAGCAAGAAATCCGTTACGTCCAGATACAGTTTTTTCAACTGGCTCTTTTGGGGCCTCTGGGTTGAATCCTGCCGGTTCTCGTAGGTAAAGTCCACATTGTCCAGATTAATCTTGTCTATCCGAACGGATTTTAACACTTTGCTGATCAGCTCGTAGGGCGACTTGCTGGGTTTATTGTCATTGTAAGCCTGTGGATTGTGGACAATATAAGCCACAGGTTGGTCGATCAGAATGGTGTTGATCGACAGTGATTTGTGTAGCAGGAGCTTGATAAGCGCCACACCGGACAGCCGCACCCGGTTTGCCTGCAGGGCAAACTGATTGTTAGGTGCTTTTTGGCGAGCCAGCAGACTCTGATACACCGTTGAATCAGGCGTGAGTTTCACACCCCGCACCTCGGCATTGCCAAGGGGGAGGTTGATGCTAATGTCGTCGTAGGTAATCCGATACAAGCTGTCTGACGCATCCACCACGGATCTTTTCAGAGCGGCGTCAAGCTCACTTTTGAAGTAGGTGGGAAGCCAGAGTGAAATCAGAAAACCTATAAAAAATAACCCGCCCACCAGGCCCACCAGCCATAGGATCCATTTCAAATAAGGCGACTTTCGGACTGCTTGCATGGTGGAATAGGAAAGCTATAACGTGAACGGGTATACGCTAAAAATCCGTGCCATCAATCCCAGACTACCTCCTTTACCTAACAGCCCTCGGGTACCGCAACCCCACAGCACCTGCGCTTCCGGTGGCTAAGCTACTGATTGATAGTTTGACGGAGCGATTCCTTGCACTACTTTTGCCCGATGGTAGGGATTGTGATTTTTTTTCATACCCTTCCAACCTTTTCATCATGAAGAGAATCATGGTAGTGTCGGCAAACAGACAACGCGGAAAAACGGCGGACCACGGTGGATCGGCATCATCCCTAAATCCAGAAATACTACGAAGCACCCCTACCTTCGGATGATTGAAAATGAACAAGAACTGGTAAACGGCTGCCGAAGGCGCGACCGACTGGCCCAAAAGCGTTTGTACGATACGTTTGGGGGAAAGATGTTCGCCTTGTGTCTCCGCTATGTCAAAAACCGGGCTGATGCGGAAGACGTATTGCAGGAAGCCTTTATAAAGATTTATGAGAACATAGATGCCTTCCGGGGCGATGCCCCGTTGCAGTACTGGATCAAGTCCATTGTGGTGAATACCGCGCTGAAACACATCCGCAAGCAGAAATACATGGTAGAACTCGACGAAGTTCATACCTATGACAACCAGGTGGCCGGCCCGGAGTTTACACTGGCGGGCTTTCAGATGCAGCAACTTATGGAGATGATCCACGAACTGCCGCCCGGCTGCCAGACGGTCTTTAACCTGTATGCCATTGAAGGCTACCAGCATAATGAGATCGCCGAGCTAATGGGCATCTCGGAAGGTACCTCCAAATCACAATATTCACGGGCTCGCGGCCTGTTACAACAGAAATTGAATAAAGAACAACGGTTCGACAATGAATCCATCAGAAAACCCCAAATTTGAGCAGGAGTGGCAGCGGATGTTCGAGTCCGCCAGCGAAACACCCCCGCTTTCGGCCTGGGAGGCCATAGAAAAGCATCTTGATGAAAAAGAGGCCGTCGTGATCCCACTGGTGTGGTGGAAAAACCCGAAGGTACTTTACGCCGCGGCCGCGGTAGTGGCATTGCTTCTGGTGAGCTGGCCCGTTTTACGGAATAGCCCCGACTCCGGAGCCTTGGAAAATCGCGGCGAGGTAGCTACCCGTTCGGCCCCAGCAACCGATTCGGCTCCTGCAGGTATTGGCAACGACAAGTACCTTCCATCCGAACAACGGGCCGATGCGTCAGAACCCGAAGGCGGCCTCCCCAAAGGTACCCCATCTTCGGACCGTGTGGCCACTTCGGAAAGGAAACGAAACGAGCTGGCAGAAACAACGGTGGCTTTGGAAGCGGAGCGCTCTGCGTCTGAATCCAACCGTTTAGGAATCGTCAAACCCATTACCCCTGCTCTAACTCCAGACCCCTTGTCTGGGGAGAGTACCCCGCGACCATTGCCCCGGAAGAGAATACTTTCGTGACCTCGCCTACCCTCATTGCCCTGACCAAAAGCAGCCGGAAAAATGCCTCGCAGGAGGTAGACCAAATCATTACTGGTAGCTCCACTGCCCCGCTGCGGACTCCAGCCCTCACGCGTTCCATTGCCTTGCTGACACCCGTTGGGCCTTCCGAAGTGGATGTGTACATGCAAAAACGTTATATGCATTACCGCTATGATGTAGTCGAACCTACGCTCCCGAAACGTTCGCGTGCTCGGGAATTGTGGGCAGGTCTGGGCATTATGCCTGCTTCGTTCAATCCGCAGGTGAACGTTACGTCATCTCCTATGGCTTTTACGAATGCCAACGCAAGCCGGCAGGCGCTGGCCAGTACCAGCAAAGCCCGGCTCTCGTACGCGATGCAGGTACAGGGTGGCAAAAAATTGTCGAAACGCTGGTCGGTCGAAACGGGCCTGAGCTACCTACAGGGTAATTCAACCTTTGAGAGCGACGGCTACGTCCTCAACGCCTTCACCAGCCGCAGTGCCAATGTACTGGAGGATGCGCTGCTTTCCAGCAGTAATTACGCAAATAGCGCCGTCCAACAGCCTGGTTTCGCACCCAACTTTGACAAGAGTTCTGCCTCTTACATTGATCTCGACCAGCGTACCAGCAACGATTACCGCTATGTGCAGGTACCCGTGCAAGCGGGCTATACGCTCAATCCCGACGGGAAAATGAATTATACCGTGCTGGCTGGGGTTGTGGGTAATTTGTTTTTGCAGAACGAGATTCAGTCGGCACAGGGGTATAGTTTTAAAAATACCGCCGACGATGGTCTGTACCGCTCGCTCAACTGGTCGGCGGCCACCGGGCTGCGGGTCAACTACCGGATGTCGGATCACTGGAACGCCAGCCTAACGGGCTCCTACCAAAAAGCCATCGCCTCTATTCTGCGCGACAGCCCTACCCTCGACTCGCGTCCCCGGTTGTATGGCATGGCATGGGGCGTCCAGTACATTTTTTAAAAAATTTCAATCCCTTTCCAACGTTTTTAATACATACGGTATCTCTTAGACAGAGATTCGCCATTTGATCCCCAAAAGTCGAATGGCAAAAGCGAACACCAAAAATAATTTATTAGCCATGAAACAAGTTATTGCCCTGGCCGGAGCGGCACTTTTCAGCCTTTTCCTATGGCAATGTAGCAGCGACGGTATCAATCCCCCGCAGGGAAAGCCCGTGGAGGTTTCGCCGCAAATCGCCGCCCGCACCACCGATTTTGCCTTTGATTTTTTCAAGAAGGTACAATCTAGCCAGCCTGCCACTGAAAATGTCTTTGCGTCGCCCCTGAGCCTGCACATGGCCTTAGGCATGTTACTGAACGGCGCCGAAGGCGAAACCGCCCAGCAAATCGCCAAAGCGCTGAAAACAGAAGGCGTCGCCCAGGCCGACCTTAACCAGGCGTATCAGGCCCTGATCGAAGGCCTGCCTAAGGCCGATCCCAACGTACAACTGGGGCTGGCCAATTCAATCTGGTCCCGTAATACTTTTAAGGTCGAGGATAATTTCCTGAATGTGTTGCGGCAGTCTTTTCAGGCCGAGGTAGGGGGCTGGATTTTAACGATCCCGGCGCCAAAGACAAAATAAACGCCTGGGCCAGTGACCAGACTAACGGGAAAATCAAAAAAGTGATTGATGAGATCAAGCCCAGCGACGTACTCTTCCTGATGAACGCGCTCTATTTCAAAGGCGACTGGAAGTACCAATTCGATCCTAAGAAAACCAGCGACGCACCTTTCCGCCTCGCCGATGACGGTGAGAAAACGGTGAAAATGATGCGTGTGAAGGAGAACTTCAAGGTAGCGCAGCAAAACGACTTCGCGGCTGTACAGCTCCCCTATGCCAACGGCCAGTTCAATCTGACTTTGCTGATTCCCAGTGAGCAGTCGAGTGTGGAAAAAGTAATCAACGGCCTGGACGCCACGGCCTGGACTAATCTACAGGGTACCCTGAAGGAGCAAAAGGTTGACGTGGGACTACCCCGCTTCACGCTTGATTATGAGATTAAGCTCAATGATATTCTGAAGGCGATGGGCATGTCCCAGGCTTTCACCGATGCCGCCCAGCTCGGCAAGATCAACCCCAACGCATCCCTATTCGTCAGTTTTGTAAAGCAGAATACCTATCTGGGTATCGATGAAAAGGGCACCGAAGCTGCTGCTGTTACCTCCATTGGGGTAGACGTAACTTCGGCCGGCCCTGATCCCTACGTCTGCGACCGCCCCTTTGTACTGCTAATCAGTGAAAACACCTCCAAAACGATCCTGTTTATGGGCAGGATTATGAATCCTTAAATTAAAATTTGAGTGGGTAGGTAAGAATTTTTTACTAAGCACTCCACACATTTTTCTATTCAATTCCAATTAACTTTTTAGTCATGAAAAATCTGCAAAAGTACTTCGTCCTCACCATGGCGGCAGCCGCCCTGATGCTTACCAGCTGCGAAAAACACGACAGCGTGAATGCCATAGATACCCAGCTCACCGGTACCTGGAAACTCGACGCTATCATCTATGGCCTCTCGCAGATACGGGTGGAAGGCGACAGCCTTCCCTACACCGAAACCCTGACCTACCAAGCTGGCGGGGACTACACCATTAGCCGCGACGGCAAGCTGGTGGAGGCGGGTGAAGCCTATACCGGAAAAAACACATCGGGCTTGGCAGCTGACAAGGCCATATTTTACAAAAAAGACAATACCTATCAAACCTATGAAATTACCGAAAACCGATTGTCCATGTACCAGCGGGCGGATCAGGGTTCGGTGATAGCCGACGGATCAACCTATGAGTACGTCAGGGTAGGTCAATAGATACAACGGCAGGTCCAACGGCCTGCTTACAATTACAAGCGTCAGTGATTGCTCTGACGTTTCGGGGTGCGTTATCGTCCGAGAGCCTTGCTTTCGGACGATTTTTTTTTGTTTTCTTCCAACCCTTTGGTCACAGGTTGGATCATTACCCTACTTACAAACTACCTATACCTACCTGATTGTCTAGCAATGCCTAAACTTTTACACCCATGAAAACAGTCTTACGTACTTTCATCATTGCCCTGCTCGCTCTGACCGTATGGTCCTGCAACGACAACTGCACCGAAACCCGTGTCCGGCAACAATTCACGCCCGTTACGCTCTCCCTGCTCGAAATTCGCAACGACCTGAAAACCGAAGCACCGCGTGCTTTGGAACATCCGGGCAAAATTTACGTCAAGGATAAGTACCTTTTTATCAATGAAGTGAAGGAAGGAATCCACATCATCGACAACAGCGACCCGACTAGTCCGCGCGCGGTGGCCTTCGTCAATATTCCCGGCAACGGCGACGTGGCCGTACGCGGTAACATCCTCTATGCCGATAGCTACTCGGATCTGGTGGCCCTGGATATTTCCGATCCTAAGAATCCAAAAGAAGTAGGCCGGATTGGAGAAGTATTCCTGAGCGGCCAGTTCGAGGGTGGGTCATGGAACTATAATCCGTCCATTCGGGCCATTAACGCCCAGGACGTCACCTACATCACTGAAACCATCCAAACCAATTGCGAAGACAACCCAACTGTTCCCGGTGGCTGGTGGGGCGGCTGGGGCTGGCAGACGCTGGCCTTCGCCGATGCTGCCTTCAACCGTAGTGGCGGAAGCACGGCCTCGGCACCCGGTGGTGGTGGCAACGGACAAGCAGGCTCGATGGCTCGCTTCGCCCTGTACGATCAGTACCTTTACACCGTAGGACAAAATGAGCTGCACCTTTTCGACATATCCACCCCATCCAAGCCTGCCGACTTCTCCACCATCAATCTGGGTTGGGGCATCGAAACTATTTTTCCGTATAAAGACAAACTGTTCATCGGTTCCAGCACGGGCATGTTCATCTACGACAACAGCAACCCTGCCAAGCCTCAGCAGTTGTCCACATTCCAGCACGGCCGTGCCTGCGATCCGGTCGTCGTGCATGATAACGTGGCCTATGTGACCCTGCGTACGGGCACTGCCTGCGGCGGCGGGCAGAATCAGCTCGACTTGGTGGATATCAGTGACCTGACACGCCCGCAACTGATCAAGAGCTACCAGATGGAAAATCCGCACGGGCTGGGCATCGACTTCCCTACCCTCTACCTTTGCGAGGGCAAGTACGGCCTGAAAGTATTCAATGCCCAGGATCCATTCAGCGTGGACGGTCATTTGATCACGCACTTCAAGGATATGGATGCCTACGATGTGATTCCTTTGGGAAAAACACTGCTCATGATCGGTAAAGACGGCTTGTACCAGTTCGACGCCAGTGATCCGAAACAATTACGGCAGCTGAGCAAGATTCCCGTGGGTCAGCCCTTAATCTAATAGCCATGAAAAAGTTATTGACGATTATAGTACTGGCGCTGGGGGTACCTTTTGCTCATGCCCAGGAGGGTACCTTCAAAAAGCATTACCTCAATCATACCGAAGTAGGCATCATGCTCGGGCGCGTCAAGTACGACCCTTACGCCGGACAGGGGGGTACCTCACAGAATATCAGCGAGAACCGGACCAATCTGACTTTGCAGCTTTTCAATGGCATACAATACACGTCTCGGCTGGGGCTAGGCATCATCACTGGCCTGGACTGGTACAATTCCGCCCTGGTCAATCCGGTGGGCCTGGGGCTGCGGTACGATTTGGCGGGTAAGAAAAATACCCGACTGTACGCCAGCGCCGATGCCGGGTATGGCTTCACCTGGTTTCATCAGAATTCCGATGGCTTCGACACGCAGGGCGGACTGATGCTCAATCCGGGCCTGGGCCTGCGCGTGGGCAAACCCAATGGGGCAGCTTTTACGCTCTCATTTTCGTACAAGCATCAGGACGTAACCGTGGATAAGCCGTTGTTCGTTGATCAAACCTCCCGCGTGGAGGATCGGAATTATAATCGGCTGTTGGTACGAATGGGCATAAGTTTTTAATATGAATTGATTATGAGAGGATTGACATCGGTATTGTTATCTTTTTTATTGTTGGGGTTTGTGGGCTGCGAAAAGAAAGACGTATTGCCCGAACCAGCCGCGTGTGGTACCTTACCTACCCTCGAAGGTATCTGGCGCTTACGAGCCTATCAGAAACCAAGCGATGGTACCTCTGAAACCGATCCCGACCCCAAAGGCCGGGGCGTGGTGCTGACCTTCACCGAGGAAGGTAACGCTGTTCGATTCGAAGGCCACACGGTGGCTAATACCGTAAGCGGAGGGTATCAGAAAAGCGACTCCTGCCGCCTGGAGCAAGGTACCTTTGGTGGTACCAAAGTAGCCGAGCCCACGGAATTCAGTAGCAGGGCCTGGGTAGCCATGAACGGCGCGGAAGCCTACGGGCGCACGACTGACAACCTGTTCATTTACTTCAATAGTAAATCGGAAGTAATGATTTTTGACCGGCAACATTAATTTATGCTACCTCAGATAGTAGTCTAAAACGCTGTCTGAGGTAGCAATTCCCCTAAACCAGGCGCAAAAGTTTCTTTGTTTTTCACGCGCGCGACCGCTTCCAGATGCTTCACAAAAAGCCGGTCGCTTTCCTGACACCACGCCTGAAACTCCACTTTCGGACTTTGGAAGTAAGGCAGGAAATCGGTAAGCACGGACAGATCGAACGTGCGGGACGAAGCTCCGGCACCAGATAAAACTCCGTCGATGGCATTGCACGCTTGCTCAAAATGCTTAGGAACGGGTACCATCAGCACGGGCTTACCCAGGTACATCGCCTCGCATACCGATTCAAAGCCCGCCGTGGTGACCAAAGCTTTGCACGACGCCATCATGCGCAGGTACTTGGGGCCATTGAGCCGGTGAAATGTAAGCGTATCGTCAATACGCTGTTCTTCAGGGGCGTCGGAATTGTCCCAAAAACAGTGTAGACATAGTTCGGGATGCTGCTCGTGCCAGGCCACAATTTGGCGGCTCAGGCTCGGATGGGTCATGTATACTAGGGCAAAACCTTCATCCGTAGGTTCCGATTTCTTCATTTCCCGCCGCAGCAGAGGGGGTACCATTGTAAGTCCGTATTCGGTTTCCCGGGCAAAACAGCGGAACGAGAGGGCCAGTTTCTGAGTGGCGCCAAGGGCTGTCAAACGGGTATTGAAATTAACGATCTGGCGCGCCAGCCAGCTATTTTTAGGAAAAGGAAACTGCGGATGCAGTAACAGGTACTGATGCGCTACGCACACCATAGGTACCTCGGGTCGATATACGAATTTATAAAGACCGCCCAGTACTTCATAAAAATTTACGATCAAATCCGGCTGAATGGCTTCTACCTGTTCATGAATTTCGCGCAGGCTAGCCATATAGGCCGACGCTCGCATCAAATGCGTTCGGATAGTCCTACCCACACAGATACTACCCTTATTACCATTGTACAGCAAATTGGGACTTAGAAACGGGTGGACTGGCGCCTGAATCTGCTCCAAGAAAAAAGCGGGTATTTCGCGACCACGGGCTTGGCCTACCAGCACCGCCGCTACCTCATGTCCGGCGCTGTGCAGGATTTGGCGCAGCGAAACCGCCTGCGTGAGATGCCCCCGGCCTTCGCCCTGAACGATGAAAAGGACTTTCATGGTCAATTGATTTTCCGGATGGGATGGCTTTCTTCAATGGGATTCTGGCGCGCCGATTTTATGGATGAAAAGGCAACCTGACGCTCGCGGCGACCAAAGAACTCCGATACCGCAACCTCCTCGTTGCTTTCGCTGCTCTCGCCTGCCTGGTTTGATTCATTATAGTATAACAGACTCCAATTGCCCTCAAAGTCTTCGACCAGTGCGCTCAGCGACTCTACCCAATCCCCCGAGTTCATGTAGGTGATACCGTCGATAGTGCGGATGGCGGGCTGGTGGATGTGTCCGCAGATAATGCCGTCGCAGTCGCGCGAGCGGGCAAGTTCGGTGAGCTTTTCCTCAAAATCAGAAATATAGCTGACCGCCATTTTCACGCGCTGCTTGATTTTCTGTGAGAGCGAAAAGTAAGGTAGCCCACGCCAGGCCCGATAATTATTGTACAGTTTGTTGAGCCACAATAGAAAGGTATAACCCACATCACCCAGATAGGCCAGCCATTTGAAGCCCGTCGTGACGGAGTCGAACACATCGCCGTGGGTAATGTAAAACTTCTTATCACCCGATTTGAGAATATAGTCCTTACGAATCTGAAACTGCTTTCCCAATCGGAGTGGCATGATCTGATCCAGAAAATCGTCGTGATTTCCCCGCAGGTAGATCACCCGGGTATGGTGATCGTCCATCATTTTCAGCATGGTTTTGAAGAAAGCCGTATGCCTGCGTTTCCATGCGCCGTATTTCTTTAGCTGCCAGCCATCAATGATATCGCCGTTCAGAATAAGTTTTTTACACTTATACTGTTTGAGGAAGTTAGTGACCTCACGGGCTTTCGAACCGCTTGTTCCCAAGTGCAGGTCGGATATGACAATGGTCCGGAATTCAGTCTGTATTTTCATAGTACAAAGAAGCCCCGCACATATTACCTGATCATTATTGCTTTATCATATGTATATGAAGTTTACTCTACTCGGTAAAGTGCTCCGTAACAATTCATTAACATAAGCCTACACGAATTTTTCGCTAGTCGATCCTTTTTTATCGCCTCCTGTTTCCATTTATCCCTCCCCCTTTCTCTCATTGATCCTTTTTTCCCATTCCTCCCAATTTCCTTACCTAATACCCCTTAATCTGCTAGGTTTGTGATATCATTTTACTATCAACCCTGTCAATCATGAAAGAGAAAGAATTACGTTCGATGTCGGGCTATCTGCTGTTTGCAATCGGCCTGCTCATGCTGGGTGGCGGTGTGGTATACGCCATTTCCGGCTCAGTTTTCCCTGGTGGCCTCATCGCCTTCGTCGGCCTGATTATTCTGATCGGCCTCTCGGTCATCAATCCCAATGAGGCCATCGTCACCACATTTTTTGGCGATTACATGGGTACCATGCGTCAGAATGGTCTGCGGTGGGTCAATCCGCTGTTCCGGCGGCGCAAGATTAGCCTGCGGGCCCGCAACCTCAACGGCCAGAAGCTTAAAGTAAATGACAAACTCGGCAACCCCATCGACATCGCCGCCGTGGTGGTATGGCGCGTGGGCGATACCGCCAAAGCCTATTTTGAAGTGGATGACTACATGAAATTCGTAGAAATCCAATCCGAAGCGGCCGTGCGTCATCTGGCGGGCATATACGCTTATGACACCATGGACGATGAAATACCCGACGAAGTGACATTACGCGACGGCAGCGGCAAAATCAACGAAATGCTGGAAGGCGAACTCACCGAGCGCCTCAGCCGCGCTGGCGTGGAGGTACTCGAAGCCCGTATCAGTCACCTGGCCTATGCCTCCGAAATCGCCGGGGCCATGCTACAACGGCAGCAGGCGAGCGCCGTAGTGGCCGCGCGGCGGCAAATTGTCGATGGCGCTGTGGGTATGGTGGATATGGCCCTGGCCCAGTTGGCCGAAAAAGGTATCGTACAGCTGGACGAAGAGCGCAAAGCTGCCATGGTAAGCAATCTATTGGTAGTTTTGTGCAGCGACAAGGCGGCGGCTCCCATCGTGAACGCCGGAACTCTGTATCCCTAAGTATGGCGGAGAAGAAAGCATTTGTGTTACGGGTAAGCCCTGAGCTGCTCAAGGAATTGGAAGCCTGGGCACAGGAAGACTTTCGCAGCGTCAATGGGCAGATCGAGTTTCTGCTCAGTGACGCCCTGCGAAAGCGTCGGCGTACGCGGGGAAAAGATGGGGAGAAATGAGAGCCTGACGACTCGTGGGCCTTTCTCCCTGCCTTAAAAATGGTATCTTTGCGCCTTGGAGAAAATATTGACTCTGACCCATGAAAATCGACCACGAAGCATTACAGAAAATTGCCCACCTGGCCCGCCTGGAAGTAAAACCTGAGGAAGAAGCGGCGTTGCTGACTAGCATGGAAAGTGTGCTAACCTGGATGGAGCAGCTTAATGAACTGGATACCGAAGGTGTAGAACCCCTCACGCACGTAACCGACGCGGTCAACAACTGGCGTGAAGATGTGGCTAGCAATACGCTTTCACGGGAAGAGGGCTTGAGCAATGCGCCCAGCCACGATGATACCTACATCAAGGTACCCAAGGTAATCGAGTAGTGAGGTGAGGTACCCTGGGTACTTTCATTGTCCAACCAGGGAAAAATCATCAGCATCGAGATGAGCCGGAAAGCGCTGCCGGTATTTTTCCAGCGGCTCTTTGGCCAGATGCACCACTTTCTCGCTTTCGGCTTCGCCCAGGTCGGTGCTCACTTCGCCCAGGAAATCCACGACGATTGAACCTCCCCGATGGTCAATGCCGTTGCCGTCAGTTCCGATACGGTTTACGCCCACCACATAGCACAAATTCTCGATGGCTCTGGCGCGCAGCAAAGTATTCCAGGCATAGGATCGGGCAGCTGGCCAGTTGGCCACATACAAAAGCAGGTCGTAGAGGTTTTGGCTGTTTTGCCGGCTCCAAACCGGAAACCTCAGATCATAACATACCAGCGGGCAAATCCGCCAACCTTTCCAGTCGACGATCAGGCGCTGACTACCTGCTTTAAAAACTTCGTGCTCGGCACCCATGCGGAAAAGATGCCGCTTGTCGTAAACCTCATAGGTACCATCGGGCCGCACACAGAGTAGCCGGTTGTAGTAGGTACCCTCTTCTTTGACCTGGAAACTCCCGATCACCAGGGCTTGGGTCTGGGCAGCGATGAGTTTCATCCAGCGCGTGGTTGTGGTGTTCATCACTTCGGCCAGCGCGGGAGCATCCATACTGAATCCCGTTGAAAACATCTCGGGCAGCACAATCACATCGGCCGCCTCGGAGAGGGAAGCCAGCTTTTCTTCCAGCACCGCCAGATTGGCCGTTACATCTTCCCAGACCAGATCGGTCTGAATCAGAGCGACAGAAAGATTGGAGAAATGCTCGTCCTTTTCCAAAGCATTTACAAGTACCAAGTTCAAAAAAATCTTTAAATCAAAAGGGCTACTTGCGGCTATAGAATCGCATGCGGTAGTCCACATCTACGATGCCCTTGGCGATGTCGTTGAGCTTACGCTTGAGGAGTTGTTTTTTGAGCGTGGGCAGGTAGTCCGTAAAAAGCTTTCCTTCCAGATGGTCGTACTCGTGCTGAATAATGCGCGCGGCGGTACCTTCATACTCTTCCTCGTGTTCGTTCCAGTCGAGGTCGCGGTACCTGATCCGTAATTTTTCGGGCCGGAACACATCGCCCCGAATCCCAGGAATACTCAGGCAGCCTTCTTCAAAAGACCATTCCTCGCCCTCCTCCTGTAGGATCTGCGGATTGATGAACATTTTCTTGAATCCTTCCAGCGACGGGTCTTTGTCCTCTTCTTCCTCACCCTCATTCATCGCAGTGCCATCCACCACAAACACGCGAAGGTTCAACCCTACCTGCGGAGCAGCCAGTCCCACGCCCGACGCATCGTACATGGTTTCGAACATGTCCTCCGACAGTTTTTTCAGATCCACTTCGTCTTTTTCAATCGGCCTCGTTACTTTCCTCAGAATAGGGTCACCGTAGGCCACTATGGGGTAAATCATTGTCAATTAACTATATATGAAAAAATCGCTTCGTAACAGGTGCATTACCGTAACGGATTCAGACGCTGACTTTCCATGTACGACTGTAGGATAATAGTAGCGCTCACTTTGTCAAGATTTCCCTTTTCTCGGCGTTCGCTCTTCTTGCTGCCCCCCGCAATCATGGCTTGCAGTGCCATTGAGGAGGTAAACCGCTCGTCATGCGCGTGGATGGGAATATCAGGAAAGGTACCTTCCAGTTTTTTTATGAACGTCCTGACGGGCTGCGTGTTGTGCGTATCGGAGCTGTCCAGCCGGCTCGGCATCCCAATCACGATGGCTTCGACTTCTTCCCGGCCGATGTAATTTTTCAGGTAGTCCAGCAACAGATGCGTCCGCACCGTTTCCAGCGCCGTCGCAATAATCTGCAGCGGATCTGTTACGGCCAGGCCGGTTCGTTTGGTACCATAATCGATCGCCAGGAGTCGGGGCATGTGTTAATTTTGAGTGATGGAATGAGTGAATGATAGAATATTTGCAGTCAGATTCTATCCACTCATTCAAAATTGGAAAATGCAAAGATAGTTGCTTTCGTTTGCTTTTGGCAACAGTTACGTACCTGAACAGGAATCGATTCCCTGATGTTAAAGTTTCTTAATACGTTCGCCGGCCTGCCGGCTTTATCCCACAGACTGGCCTTTTCCCTATCTTTGCCCTCATGATTGAAAAACGCTGGATACCTGTCGCCGAACCTACTTCCGAACAGCGGGCCACTGCCGTGGATCTGGCCGCCCAACTCAACGTCAGTCCGTTTCTGGCCACGTTGCTGGTGCAGCGCGGTGTGGGTGATTTCGAAGCGGCGCGGAGTTTCTTCCGACCCGATCTGTCATCCCTGCACGATCCTTTCCTGATGCGGGACATGGACAAAGCTGTGGAACGCCTCACCTCGGCGATGGCGGCGGGCGAGAAAATACTGGTATATGGCGATTATGACGTGGATGGTACCACGTCGGTGACGATGTTCTATGGCTTTCTGCGTACTTTGTACGACCAGCTCGACTACTATATTCCCGACCGCTACACCGAAGGCTACGGGATATCCACCCAAGGCATCGACTGGGCAAAGGAAAACGGTTTCACCCTGATCGTGGCCCTGGATTGTGGCATCAAGTCAGTAGATAAGGTAGCCTATGCCAACACCCTGGGTGTCGATTTCATCATCTGCGACCACCATCGTCCCGGTGAGGTACTACCCGCCGCGGCCGCCGTCCTGGACCCCAAGCGCGACGACTGCGCTTACCCTTATAAGGGACTCACCGGCTGCGGGGTAGGTTTCAAATTGCTGCATGCTTTTTGTTTGCAAAACGGCCTGGATCTGGAGGTACTTTACCCCTACCTGGATTTACTGGTGGTGAGTATTGCCTCCGACATTGTACCTGTTACGGGCGAAAACCGGGTGCTGGCTTATTACGGCCTGCAGCGGCTGAACACCTCGCCCCGCGCTGGTTTGAAAGCCCTGATCCAGATCGCTGGCCTCCGCAATGTGCTGGATATTACGAATGTGGTATTTGGCCTGGGGCCGCGCATCAATGCCGCCGGGCGCATCAAGCATGCCCGGGAGGCTGTACGGCTGTTGTTGTGTGAGAATGAGGAGGAAGCGGGCGAATTTGCCACGCAAATTAACAAGCATAACGCCGACCGACGCAAGTTCGACACCAGCATTACCGATGAAGCCCTTTCCATGATCCAGCAGGATGCCTGGATTTCGGGCGCCAAAAGTACCGTCCTCTATAAAGAAGACTGGCATAAAGGCGTCATCGGGATTGTGGCGAGCCGTTGCATCGAGCATTTTCACCGCCCTACCATCATCCTCACCAAATCCAACGGCAAAGCGGCCGGATCGGCCCGTTCGGTGCCGGGGTTCGATGTGTATGAGGCCATCGAGGAGTGTTCCGAGCTATTAGAACAGTTTGGCGGACATACTTTCGCCGCGGGCATGACTCTCCCTATCGAAAACATCGAAGCCTTCCGACAGCGTTTTGACAAAATCGTGAGCAGTCGCATCTTGCCGGAACAGCTCACGCCCATGATCGGGGTGGACATGGAAATCGAACTGGAGGAAATTTCCTGGAAATTTTACCGGGTACTTAAACAGATGAGCCCGTTCGGGCCGGGTAATATGACGCCCGTTTTTGTGAGTCGACAGGTGCACATTGCCAAAAAACCGACGATCATGAAAGAAAAGCACATCAAGTTCGAGGTATATCAGGGCCAGTCTCCGGCCTTCACAGTGATTGCCTTCGGTATGGCGCACATTTACCCCGACCTGATGAATGGCCAGCCTTTCGATATATGCTATCACCTTGATGAGAATACCTTTCGGGAGAAGACCACGTTACAGTTCATGCTGAAGGACATAAAGTTTGGAGAGCCTACATGGAAACAGAGCAACTAAAGCCCGTGGGTGTCGGGGAACGCCTGGAAAGGATTCGGGTTGGGGATGCCGACGCCTTATCGGCGCTTTGTCTTGAAATATATCCTCAATATTACCTGCATCTCTGGCACGACAATGGAGCATGGTACCAGCACATGCGCTATAGCCCGGCGGCACTGGCCCGCGAATTAGCCGATGCGCAAACGGAATTTTATTGGATCAAAAAAGAGGGGTACCCTGTAGGGTACCTTAAGATAAATCTTTACGCCCGGCCGGATGTAGATGCCCTACCCGGCGCTGGTCTGGAAATCGAGCGGATCTACCTGCTCAGAGCCTACGCCGGTATGGGCCTGGGGCAAGGCGCCATGGCCTGGGCGGAAGCAGTGGCCCGGTGGCTTGGACGTGACTATGCCTTTCTGTATACAATGGACAGCAGCGACGCCCGTTGGTTTTACGAGAAAATAGGGTACGAAAAAAGAGGAGAAACGCGTTTGGCTTTTGAAAAAATGAAGCCGGAGTACCGGGGCATGTACCTGATGATAAAAGAGCTACGATGATACTAAGAACCGAGAATCTGGTTAAGAAATACGGCGCAAGGCTAGTCAACGACAACGTCAGCTACCAGGTGGAGCAGGGCGAAATCGTGGGGCTTCTGGGGCCCAACGGAGCCGGCAAAACGACCTCTTTTTACATGGCCGTAGGGTTGGTGAAGCCTAACAGTGGCCACGTGTACCTCGACGACCGCGACATTACCCGGCTGCCTATGTACAAGCGGGCCCGGCTTGGCCTGGGGTACCTGGCGCAGGAAGCCTCTGTGTTCCGGCAGTTGACGGTAGAGGAAAATATCAAGGCGGTGCTGGAAATGTCGGACCTTCCCCGGCAGGATCAGAAACAGAAAGTAGAGGAACTCATCGAAGAATTCAGCCTGGAACACGTGCGCAAAAACAAAGGCATGGTTCTATCCGGCGGGGAGCGTCGCCGCACCGAAATCGCCCGGGCTTTGGCTGTCGATCCTAAGTTTATTTTGCTCGACGAACCCTTTGCGGGCGTAGACCCCATTGCCGTGGAGGATATTCAGACGATCGTGGCCAAGCTCAAGCACCGCAACATCGGTATCCTGATTACCGACCACAACGTGAACGAAACCCTTTCCATCACCGATCGGGCGTACCTTTTATTCGAAGGAAAAATACTGAAACAGGGTACCGCCGAAGAACTTGCCGAGGACGAGGTGGTTCGGCGGGTGTACCTGGGACAAAGTTTTGAATTGAAACGAAAGGTTTGAAAAGAATGATGAGTGATGAAGGATTATCTGCTCATTACTCATCATTCTTTTCATTCACTGAATCTTCTGCCACACTTCGTGTATGGGATCGCCTTTGCTGCTTTTTCCGGCGTGATCCCAGCGGCCATCTTTCAGCGCCCAATCGAAGGTAAGGTCGGTACCTACGCGATAATTATCGCGCGAGAAGAATTCGATGTGCTCGGTATACTTCCCGTTTTTAATGTCGTAGGTACCCCCGCCCGTACCATAAAAGCCTTTTACCGCCGGATCGATCGCCGCCCATTGAAAGCGGGTACCTGATAGGATTTTTAACGTTTTGCGGGTACCGGTCTGATGAATTTCCATCATGTCGCCCGTACCGTCTTTAGCCCGCCCCGTAATATGCCACGTTCCGGCCATCGGCACGTTTTCGGCGTCGTCCACCAGCATCCACACCAGCTCCTCATCTTCGCCCCTTAAGGTCAAGATCTTATCTTTCCGTACAATGGTATAGACTACCGGGGTGTTGATCTTGGCTGTGTCGTCGGTGTTGAATTCCGTCAGGTAGGTCATTTGGTCGCCGTCCATCGTAAAAGATCCGCCTTCGGTACGGTCGAAATATTTGTTGAGAACACTATACGAAGCTATCATCAGGTAGTTGTCAGCCACAATCATCATGGCAGTGCTATTGTTGGGCTGTTGCGACCGCCACGCTCCTTTGATGGACTGAGCTTTTACGGTGGAAAAAAGGAGAATAGCGGTTAGGAAAAAAGGTATTATTATCTTTTTCATGATGAATAGCGTTATGACGATTTTTGATTACGCTAAGGTACTCAAAAATCGTTCCAGCGGCCCGGCAGCTTACTCGCACTCAGCCATCTGGTAGCTAGTGGTGGCTAATTACTCACAAATTTCTCCTACCTTTTTGGCTAAGGCCTGATCAAAGGCCTCCCGCTGCTCCACAGTTTTGTAGCGCACATCAAACAAACTGTCCATGACATACGTCAGCCGCGTGGCCAGTTCGCCCGTCCGCCGGGTCAGGGATTCTTTCAGTGAATCCTCTTCTATTTTCTGCTTTTCGGTAAGGGTACGGTTGGCTTTCATCAAAGAATCCCCACGCAACCGAAATTCATTCGCCGCCTGGAAACGTTCTTCCTTTAACTGCCGCGCCTGGCATTCCAAGTCAGCCATCAAGGCTACGTCCTGTTCCTGCACCTTGCTCTTATCACAACCCGCGAAAACAAACCCGAAGGCCAAAGCCATCAGGAGACGCTGTACCCTTTTCAATTTACCAGTTTTTGTTTTCAACTTATTTTACGTTTTGCGGCCATTTGATTGCATTCAACACGTTGTCCCCCAGACCACGGCCTAACTGTAAGCCCAGCTGATTGTCCATGTTATAATGGATTCCACCGTAAAGCCGGGAGTCAGCGCACTCTTCCGACATTTGTTTGAAATTGTTGAACTTCCGCACCGAGAAGCCGTGCTGTAATTGCGACCGGTCCGTGAACGGGTACACGCCGTCGCCGTTGGTGAACAACTTGATGAACACCCGCTCGCCCACAGCGGCTTCGGTCGCGTGACCTGAGGTGTAGGCCGGGAAGGGGGGGTACCTATGACGGTTTTGAAGGCCGGATCAATGTACTTTTGGATGTAGCTGACCGGACGAATCAGGTTGAAATCGTACTTGACCTTCCAGCAGGTGATGAACGCGTCGTTTTCGGCTACACCCAGCATGCCGTAACCCACGGCCGATTTTTCGAGCGTCGCACCGGTTTCTTCCAGCAATTGGGTCAGAATATTGAACGTGTGGCCCGTAGGGGTACAGGTAGCAAAGGGATCATCGGCCCAGAAACGCGCGATTTCCTGCTCTTCCGCTGACTTTCTGCTTACAATGGTATACACCTGCATCGCGGCTTTGTAAAAATCCGACTGCGAACTGGTGGAAAAAGCAATGGGACTGACCGGAGCCGCAAACGCCATGTTAGAGGCTAGCATGGGGCGGCATTTTTTCCAGTGCGGACTCATGGGCGTCAGGTTATTGGCATCGGTGGGTACCCATTTGCCATCACCCGTCACGGGTATGTAGGGCTTTGAGAATGGGTTGAGGTAGGCCTCATGCCCTCCGTCTTCTTTGGAATACTCAAAAATGGCCAATGCTATATCCTTGCCCAACTGTTGCGACAAATTTGCGACGAGCTTACTAGCCGCATCCGGAGCAAATTGAGTATGGTACCCCGCCTCTTTTTCATTGATGGTTGTAAGGTTTTTCTCGCTCAGGTTCTTGCCAAACTGCAGGCGCATCATTTCGGCGACAGCGGCATTGGCAACGATACCCCAATGGTACCGGATGCTCAGGGCATCCGCCTGGGGCATGTCGGCAGGCGACAGGCCATTGAGTTGGCCCGCCAGTGACTTGGCATTCGGGATTCCACGGTACACCGCTTCGTAGGTAGTAATACCTGTATAGCCAAACGCCCGGGCCGCCTGGGGCGGTAGAAAACCCGGGGTTTCCTTCACAACCCGGCATTCCAGCTTGAACCAGTCGCGCAGGAAGTCGGCCGAATAATCGGAAGCCAGATTGGTTGCGGGTGAGTTGGGGATAATCTCTTCTTGGGGAGTACAGGCCCATACCAGGGCCATCAGCATCAGGAGGATGGATATTTTTTTCATCTTTGTGTGTGCTCTTTTTGATTCTAAAAAAAGAGTAGTAGAGCAATAATTATACCGAATTTTATTTCAAATCATTCCTTTTTTGCCTAAAAAATCACCTGATTGACAGTCTCCTATCGTTCAAAACAGCTAACTAAGCACCTCATGTAACACATCCAGTGACTTAATATCACCGAGTGAATCGAGATGGATTTTATAAAAAAACAGCAGCATGTTCAGCAGCGACAGACGTCTGGGCCGATCAAGCGCTACAGGTACTCCGAAGGGCGCCGACAACCATATCTGCAACGCAGTACGCTGAATGGCATCCGGTGACGCCGGATAATGGTTGGCCCGTAGTTCGTTGGTCAGGTCGGCCGAGGTTTCCATGCCAAAGCCCAGATAGAACGACAGTTGCACGAGGGTATGGATATGAAAATTCTCGTAGCCGCTCTCAGCGTTGTCGAGGTACCCGATGGCGTCTTCCAGAAACTCGAAAAGAGGCATATTCTCTTCTTCTTCCCGCAGCGATTTGCTCAGTATTTCGGTCAGGAAAAGCGCCAAGCTGGATTTCACAACCTCGAACGGTAGGCTGTGAAAGGGTACCCGGCACTTGATTTCCGAGATCCGGTGCAACGTGTCGGTTTTGTTTTTATGATATACCACCAGGTCCAGTAGCGTCAGCGGCTGAAACAAGGCAATGCGGTTGGCTTTGGAGCGACTGCTCCGGACGCCATTTACGATGTAGCTCTGAATCCCAAATGCCTCGGTATAGATTTTGGCAATAATGGATGACTCCCGGTAGCGGATATAACTCAGGGCAATACCTCGGGTTTTGTGGAGCATCAGGTAAATCTTTTATTCCTGCAAAAATACAAAAACCTCCTGACAATTCAGGAGGTTTCAGGTAGTTACTTGCAGTGGCTATATCTTCGAGAACAGGTACTTCATCTCGGTCGCGATTTGTCGGCAGCGCGCGTCGTAGGTGCTCGTTTCGGCCGGGGTACCATCCGATTCCTTAGGATCAGTATAGGTAATGGCAAAGCGCTTTTCGGCTCCGGGAATGTAGGGGCAATTCTCGTCGGCGTGACTGCATGTCATGAGTGCCGCGAAGCTTTGATCGGGATTGGGATGCTGATCATACACTTTTGAAAAAGCGATTACGGGCGGTAGCGCCTCATCGAAAAGGATTTTGTACGTAGGATTCTCCCCTTCGCTGGATCTGATGATTACAAATCCGGCCCGTTTCAGAGCGGCTACGGTTCGGGGGTTGCAGGCCGTGGCTTCGGTTCCGCCCGAAAAAGCCCGGATGCCCGGAATGTCGTAATGAGCCGCCGCTGCCTGCGCCCACACCTGCCCCAGATGACTGCGCCGCGAATTGTGCGTACAGATGAACATTAGGCTGACCGGCTCAGATCGTGCCGACTTGCCCGCGATATAATTTCGGAGTTCGGTCAGTACGGTTTGACGATCCTTCGGGATGGTACCTATGTTCAGGGATTCCAGGTAGGCCCTAATTTCGGAAAACAGCACCCTATTGAACAAGTTTTAAAGTATAATTAGCAGCATCCACTTCCCGGCTCACAGCAGGCCGCGTCGTTGGATACGATTGATGGGTTCAGCATCTCAAAGGTACCCTTCCTGGCCCCACCCGGCTTGCTGGCAAAGAGCGTAATACTTTCAATATTTGCCGTTCCGTTACGGAAATCCGCAATTTCTGCCGCCGACAGGTACTGGCTTAGGATATCATCAGGAATAAAAATGGCTTTTTGCTTCTGAATCGTTAGATTCTCAAAACCCGCTTCGGCGGCAAGGGCCAGGTACTCTTCTTTCGGGATGGCGCCCGTCACGCAGCCCGCGTACAGCTCGGCGGCCTGGCGCAGGTTGTCGGGCAGGGTACCATTGAGCAAGATATCGGAAATGCTAAAATGACCCCCTGGCTTCAGGACCCGGGCTATTTCCTTGAACACCTGCCGCTTGTTGGGTACCAGGTTCAACACACAATTGCTTACGACCACATCGGCTACTTTGTCATTCACCGGCATATTCTCAATGTCGCCCTGCCGGAACTCCACATTGTTAAAACCCCGTACTTCGGCATTCTTACGGGCGCGGGCGATCATTTCTTCCGTAAAATCGATGCCGATCACCTTGCCTTCGGCGCCGGTTTCGTGCCGGGCCACGAAGCAATCGTTGCCCGCACCTGATCCCAGGTCAATCACCACATCGCCTTTTCTTATTTGGGCAAATTGGGTAGGCAGTCCGCAACCCAGTCCTAGATCGGCCTCCGCCGTGTAGCCTTCTACTTGTGTGTAGTCGTCCGTCATGATGTTATAGACTTCCTGTGATACGGGTCCGGCCCCACAGCACGAGGCGGCATTGAGGGTCGGGTCTTGGCTAGCAATTTCGGCGTATTTCTTGCGGACAATTTCTTTGAGTTCCTGTTCGGTCGTTTCCATGGATTTATTGGTTTAGATGAGAAGTTATTATTGTAATATTACGATAGATTCAGGCAAAAAAATTAGCAGCAGGTAGCTGGCTTCAGGGTACTTAACAAACTCTCAAACGTTTGCTTGGCTTCTTCCCACACTACTTCATTGATACAGTAGCAGACGCGTGGCGGATCGATTTCACCCTTAATAATGCCAATGCGCTTCAGTTCTTTCAAATGCTGCGATACCGTGGCCTGCGACAAGGGCAGCTCATCTACCAGGTCGCCACACACGCAGGCTTTCTTCTCGGCCAGCAACCGCAGAATCGCCACCCGCGCCGGATGCGCGAATGCCTTAGCCAGTTGGGCCGTGCGGTTTTCCTGGGTAGTGAATTCTTCGGTTTTGGTGGCTCCCATGGCTAAGTAAATCTCTTTTGATTCGCCAAAAGTAGTGAAAGTTTTTATTAATCGTAATATTACGATTAATATTTTATAAAAAACGCAGATGGCTAGTTCCATTGCGGCAATGGAACTAGCCATCTGCGTTGAGACAAGGCCTTACTTCACCTCCTCCATTCCCAGCTCTTCTTCCCTATACTCCTCCCATTCTCCGGGGGTAGAAGGGATACTTTGGGTAACAATGCCGCGCCGTGAGGGGCGTTTTTCCGGGGCCTTCACGGTGAATGGCTTTTCGGTTTTGGTACCATCGGCGGTCATGATGACGACCTTATACTTGCCGGGCTGGATGTACAGATTTTTGTCTTCCGCTACCTCCAATTTGATTTCTTTTTCCTCCTTCTTTTTAGTCTCGTTGAGATACTGCTCATATCCCGCCTTACTATCGGCTTTCACCGTCTGATTCCAGGTTATGTAGTTGAGGCCCGCTTCGCTGGTGTCGGTGAGAGTAGCGAGTGTGAGCCCCTTGTCGGTTTGAATTTCGATGGTCGATTTTCCGGCGGCTTTGGTGTAAAACGGAATCTCATTCTTCAAGGGCTCCGGCTCTTCGTATTTCCGTATCCGGCCCCAGCGCTCATTATAAGTTATAGGGTCAAGGTTAAAGGCATACACGGGCTTTTGCCGCAGGCTATCGGCCAGTTGCTGCACCAGGCTCACATCGGCCACGTAGATGGAGCGACCATGGGTACCTACCACCAATTCCTTGTCGCGCGGATGTACCAGCAAATCGTGCACCGCCACGGCGGGCAGCCCGCCCGACATCCGCATGAACGAGGTACCTTTATCCAATGAAATATACACACCATGGTCGGTACCTACGTAGAGAATGTTGGCATTCACGGGATCTTCCTTCACGACGTTAATCGGCTCGGCGGGCAGGTCGGTGCCGATGGTTTTCCAGGTTTGGCCGTAGTCGGTCGAAGCGTAGAGGTAGGGCTGGAAGTTGTCATTCCGATAGCCATTGAGCGATACGTATACGGTACCTTCGTCGTGGGCAGAAGCCGTCACGCGGCTTACCCACAGATTCTGCGGCAGGGCATCCGAGATTTTGGTCCAGGTGTAGCCGGCGTCTTTTGATACCCACACCAGCCCGTCGTCACTACCGGCATAAATCAGGCCGAAGCGTTTAGGCGATTCGTCGATTGTGGCTAGGGTACCGAAGGGTACATCGCCTTCCTTGCCTCCCTTCGTAAGGTCATCCGAGAGTGTTTCAAAGGTTTCGCCCTTGTCAAGGCTGCGGTGGAATTTGTTCGAGCCGAAGTATACGATGTCCTGGTTGTGCCTTGACAGGTGGATGGGTGCCTGCCAGTTGAAGCGCAACTTGGGATCGCCGATTTCGCGGGGCATGGCCAGCCGTTTCATGCTGCCGAAGCCGCTCTTATTTTTATCGAGCCGGAAGTAGGTACCGAACTGAAAACCCGTGTACACGGTATTGTTGTCGCGCCAGTCGACCTGTACCTGCATGCCGTCGCCGCCCATGATGGATTTCCACTCGGGAAGAGGCGCGTTTTCGCGCGGTTTGGAAGTACCTGTCCACACGCCGTTGTCCTGCAAGCCGCCGTACACATTGTAGGGCTTTTCCATATCTACGGCAATGGCATAAAACTGTCCCAGTGGCTCCGAGTTCAGGTGCGACCAATGCTTGCCCCGGTCGTAGGTAACGTTCACTCCGCCATCGTTACCATTGATCATGTGGTCGGGATTGTTGGGATTGATCCAGAGGGCATGGTGGTCGGAGTGAACATTTTCCTTATCCACGCTCTTCCAGCTTTTGCCGCCATCTTCCGACAGAAGGATAGGTACCCCAAACGTGACCAGTACCTTAGGATCGCTGGGGGCGACAAAAATCTGCCCAAAATAATAGCCATAGGTATAGACCAAATCGAGAGGCTCATCATGGGTTTTCTGCCAGGATTTGCCTCCGTCGTCTGTTCTATAAATTTCGGCACCTTTCACGGCAGCCGAAATCACATCATCGTTGGCACCACCCACAAAATCGTAGATATCCTTTACCTGCAGCTTGCCGCTGCCGAGGTCTTTTTTGAGTTGGGCGGCGGAGTTTTTGGTCGGAAAATTCGATTTGTCCAGAAACTCATTGATGACCAGATCCGACAATTTCATGAAATCCTCCACCTTCATATCCTTCAACTGCTTTACCGTCAGCCCCTCCTCTTCCTTCTTATCCTCGGGCTTGCGTTTGTCCTGATTATCCACGAAGGCGTACATAATGTTAGGATCGCGGGGATAGACTGTAAGCCCGATGCGCCCTACGCCCTCGCCCTGCGGCAGGCCACTGGCCGGGGTACTCAGCAATTGCCAGGTACTACCGCCATCGGTCGACTGGTAGATGCCCGACGTTTTGCCCCCTTCCACAAAATTCCAGGCGCTGCGCTCTTTGTACCACATCGAGGCAAAAAGTACATTGGGATTGGTCGGGTGAATGTCGAGGTCAATGGCACCAGTGTTGTTGTCTATAAAGAGCGTTTTGGTCCAGGTTTTACCGCCATCGGTAGTTTTATATACGCCCCGTTCGCTATTCGGGCTATACAGATGGCCTACGGCCGCTACCCATACCGTGTTAGGGTCGGTGGGGTGTAGAATCACCTGTCCGATGTGGTGGGTGTCTTCCAGACCCATGTGTTGCCACGTTTTGCCCCCATTGGTCGACTTGTACACGCCATCACCCGCGTAGGACGAGCGGCTCGAATTGTTCTCGCCGGTACCTACCCAGATGGTTTGGCCGTTGGTTTTCCAGTCAACGGCCATGTCGCCGATGGTCATAGTGGATTCATGATCGAAGAGCGGCGTGAAGCTCATGCCGTTGTTTTCGGTTTTCCACAGCCCTCCCGACGCGTAGGCTACAAAAAATTGGGTGGGGTTGGCATCGTTCACGTCCAGGTCCACCACTCGTCCGCTCATATCCGTCGGCCCAATGGCCCGGAACTTCACATTATTGACCAGCGAAGCGGCAGCCAGCTTCTCGCGCTGCTGGTATCCTGCCGTACGCGCCGCGGCCGAAGTAGGTTCGATGCTGGCTTCGGTGGGGGTAATCGAGGTACCTTTCTTCTTTTTCTGCGCAAAGGTACCTAGGGGAATACCCACAAAAAGTAACAGAGTGTAGCATAGTATTTTTTTCATAGTGAGCCGATTAGCCAGGTAGGTTAAAAAATGTTGTTACGACAAAAATAGGAAAGCGCATTCAATAACAGGTGTATAATTTTTAAAACATACTGGGGCATTAGCCCCACACCCTATTCACTATGAAAACGGCCTATCTCGCCGGAGCGGATATGGAACAGATGTTTTGCATGTAAAGACATTAATTGCAAAAATTCAAAAATGTTGCTTCCATTTCCAGGCCGAATCCCGGATAATTATTTACCTACCACAACTCATGAAGTCATTACCAATCCTCTGCTTATCAGCACTTTTCACTCTTCTACTTTCTGTCAGTCACGCACAAACTCCGGCGCTGACGGTTTCCGAAACTAGCCCGACTACTACCTCCGGCACTGTCACAGGTACCCTGGTATACGAAAAAGAAGGTCAAAAGCTACCCGTTCAGTTCGGGAGCGTTGCGCTATTCCGCACCGCCGATTCGACGGCAGCGGGCGGAGTAATCAGCGATGAGAAGGGTACCTTCAAGCTTACCAATGTTACCCCGGGCCTATACTATATTTTGATTCAATCGCTGGGTTTTAAAGATTTTTCCGAAAAGAACATTATCCTGACCGCCGACAAGCCCAGTCTGGATTTGGGAACTGTACTTATGACCCAAACTGCCCGCGAGCTGAATACTGTGACTGTCACCGGGCAAAAGGAACTCATTGAGTACTCGCTGGACCGGAAGATTATCAACGTGGATAAATTACCTACTACCCTCGGCGGTAGTGCGCTGGATATTATGCAGAACGTACCCTCCGTGACGGTGGATATCGACGGCAACCTGAGTTTGCGGGGAAGTGAGAATGTGATTATTCTGGTGGATGGCAAGCCTTCGGGTTTGACGGGCATGGACCGGCAGGCGGTGCTGGATCAGATTCCGGCCAGTAGCATCGAATCCATCGAGGTCATTACCAATCCTTCTTCCAAGTTTGACGCCGATGGCGCAGCGGGTATCCTGAACATTATCCTTAAGAAAGAAAAAGCCGACGGCTTCAACGGCAGTGCAGATCTGAACATCGGGACGCGGGATAAGTACAATGCTTCCGTGAATCTGAACAATCGCATCAACAAGCTCAATACCTTCATGAGCTACAATTTCCGTGATCGTACCCGGTTTACCTACCGCGACAATGACCGGGATAATTTCAACAACGAAACGCTGAGGTACCTCGAGCAGCGCCAGGACGGTACCAGCCGCGATGTGAATCATAACCTGCGCTTCGGATTCGATTGGGAAGCTACCAAGCAATTCCAGGTGAGCGGATCGATTCTGTATCGCCCCGAATACGACCGCGACCGCGATGTGGCTCGCTATCGCTACCAAAATACGGGCCGCGAACTGACCCAAACCATCAACCGTACTACCGACGAGGAAGAAGTGGGAGGCGGCCTCGATTACGTGCTGGGGCTGCGGAAGAAATTTGATAAAGAAGGTAGGTTGCTGACTTTCGACGCGACACTTTCTACCTCAAAAAGCAACCAGTTATCGCTCTTCAACCAAACCACTACCGATGCCCTGGCCAGTGAAGTAACGGATGATTTATACCAGCGCAACACCCGCGAGAACAAGGATCGCGTGGCGGTCATGCAACTGGACTTTGTAGAGCCGCTGGCTAACAAAGCCAAACTCGAAACGGGCCTGAAGTACACCAACCGTTTGCTGGACGGAGATTTTCAGTTCGAAAATCGCTACGGCGACTCTCCTACCTGGATCTACGATCCCCGCTTGTCCAATCGTTTTATCTACGACGAACACACCAGCGCGGCCTACGCTAATTTTGGGCAGGAATTATCAAAATGGAGCTACCAGTTTGGCCTGCGCCTGGAAAACACCGACCTCACCACCGAACAACGCACCACCGGCGAGGTAGCTACGCAGAACTATACCTACCTGTTCCCCAGCGCCTTTCTGAATTACGAGCTCAACAAAGCCCAGAAAATGCAGGTCAATTATACCCGCCGGATCAACCGTCCCTGGACGCGGGCGCTGAATCCGTTTGTGGATATTTCGGACCCGCTGAACATCCGTTTTGGTAATCCCAATCTGCGCCCCGAGCTGATCAATTCGTTCGAACTGAGCCATTTGTGGTACGGCAAAAGTACCTCTCTTACTTCCACGGCCTTTTACCGCGCCACCACCGACAACGTAACCCGATACCGCCGCCTGCGCGACGATGGCGTTACCGAGCAAACTTACCTCAACCTGGCGCGTTCGTACTCCTACGGTCTGGAGTTTGTGCTGAATCAGGACATTACCCGCTGGTGGAAAGCCAACGGTAACTTCTCCTACTACATGTCTACCATCAAAGGTGACCCTGGGGTACCCGATGTGCTGACCCAAAGCAACCGAAGCTGGACGGCTCGGATCAACTCCAATATGACCATCGCGAAGGGTTTTGACAGCCAGGTAAGTATCAACTACCGCTCACCGTTCATTATTCCGCAGGGCGAAATCCAGAGCTTTTTCAATGTGGATGTTGGGGTAAAGAAAGAAGTACTGAAAGGTCGCGGAGCCATTAGCTTGCGCGTAAGTGATATATTTAATACGCTGCGTTTCCGGATCAATACCTACGGCGAAGGTTTTACGAGCTATACTTCCGCTAAACGCGAGTCGCGCATTGCCTTCCTGGGCTTTACTTACCGCTTCGGCAAGCAGGCGCAGCAATTGCAAAAAGAGCGGGAAGAACGCGATAGCGGCATGGATGAAGACTATTGAGTTTTTATTCGTACATGTTCATTCCGATCCGATGAGGCTATTCATTATGAATAGCCTCGTTTTCATTTTCAACGAATCTTGACAAACCCATAATGACAGCCTTCGAAACAGGGCGGGGCGATGTGCATCGTATCGCCTTCGATGCGGAGAGTTGATTTGAAACCATCCGTGTCCTTTCCATACAATTCCAGCTTTACCTGATCACCTTCCGATATGATACGGTACCTGGGCCGATTGAAATTGCTCAGGGCGTCACCCTGACCGGACAATTTGCCGTTGCGCATGATAGTCAGGCTCTGCAAGGGTATAGCCGGAATCGGAAGTACATACCATTGGTAGCCCGTCGAGCCTCCTACCTCGAACAGCCGCCAGGTACCCACGAGGCTGCGTTCATAGGGGCGAAGTTCCTTATCGGCGCAACCCAATAAGCAAGTAAGGAAAATAAGGGTGGCTAGGAATTGAAGCTTTTTCATTTTTCAGCGAATCTTGACAAAGGCAAAGTGGCAGCCTTCGATGCAGGGCGGGTAGACAGTCAGCGTATCACCTTGAAATTTAATAAGATAGTAGGATTCATCATTATCCTTTTTTTTGCTCTTTGTCCATAGGAGAAGTCCCTTTTCCGTGGAATCAACCCTGAATCGATTGGCATTTTCAAAAAAATAAAACAAAGCACCTTTACTATCACCTACCTTATAAATCTGACCATCCGAGGTGAAAGTCAGGCTCTGTAGTGGGTTTGCGGGGATAGGTACTGTGTAGTAACCTGATCCGGGGGAACCTCCCCTTTCGAATAGCCGCCATTCTCCAACAATCCCGTAGCCATTCTTGGGGCCGATTTCATTGGAACACCCAATCAGCAAACATAAGAAAAGGACTTTGCTCAAAAAGTGAATCGCTTTCATCCGTACACTGGTTTGTAGGTAGGGATACGCTACAAGCCAGAATGGTTGGAAAGGTGCGGAAAATAGCAGAAAGACGAACTTTCAAATCTCCCGAATATCCATCCGAATCCGCCAGTCTTTGGGTAGGTAGTTATTTACCCGGTTGCCCAGATTTTTCATCCAGCCCAGATTCAAGCCCTGATGCTGCGCCAGCAGCCAGCCTTTGGGTGCCTCGGAAAGTACAATGTTTTCCTTTTTCAAAAAATGCAGAGCAGTATCCCGATTCAGTTCTAGGGCGGGAAGGTCGGGCGCAATCGCTGTGCTCATGGCCAAATCCTGCGCGGGAATGAATTCTTTGCCTTTGAACAACCCCAACTCACGCAGCCATACCCCTTGCGGCAGCGCGGCATCCAGAAATAGCAAATCTTCCTTCAATTCCCGAGGTGCGCCCAGTACCGTATCGTCGGGGCGCTGGACAAAAAAGAAATCGGAATCCTCAGCAAGCCAGTCCGCCAGGGCGGCTTCTTCGCGTTTGTGCAGCGATTTGGATTTCAATTTATCCATATACCGCGCCGCTTTTCCTTGGAAAGGTACCCCTCGGGTCTGGCGGAAGGCCGCAAAATAAAAGCCCTCGCCCCGAAGCCGGTGGGGGTAGCACTGGTACCCGTAGTTGCGGGCGCTGAGGCCCCACTCGGCGGGTAGGTTCACGGGTTGGTGCGTTAGTCTTTGATTTTCAACTAGCCATTGGGCATTCTGGTCGTTTTCAAGTTCATTGTAGGTGCAGGTACTGTACAGCAGCAAACCACCCGGCGCGACTAGCTTCACAGCCGCCGACAGAATGCGTCGCTGCCGCGCCGAACAGAGTTGCACATGCTCGGGTGACCATTCGTGCACGGCATCGGGATCTTTACGGAATAGCCCTTCGCCCGAGCAGGGTGCATCCACCAGCACGACATCAAAAAAGCCGTTAAGTTTAGAGAAGGCTTCTGGATCGTAGCTACACGTAAAGGTGTCGGGATGGCCCCAACGGGCCAGGTTATCTTTGAGTACGTTCACGCGGCCGCGAATCACTTCGTTGGCGAGCAACAGACTGCCCGGTGGCATCCACGAAGCCAGCAGGGTACTTTTGCCGCCTGGCGCCGCGCACAAATCCAGAATACGGAGGGGGTACTTGGAAGGTACTAGCTGGGTCAGTACCTCGTGCAGCACCATGGACGATGCCTCCTGCACGTAGTAGCCACCCGCGTGAAAAACCGGGTCGAGCGTGAATACAGGTCGCTCGGGCATGTAATACCCATCCGGATGCCAGGGTACCTTCGCTAGCTCCGAAGCATCGTAGCCGGGCTTATCAGGATTCAGCCGGATGCTGACAGGCGGCTCCGTCGACAGGGTTTCGGCAAATAAAGAAAAACCGGCTCCCAACTGAGTTTTCATGGACTCGCTGAAAGCCGGGGGAAGATGATCGGTCAAGAGTTAATGAATTAAAAATCAATGAATGCCTGAGTGGCAAGGTACCTACCCTACTTTGCCACTCAGTGCTTTGAATCTATTGTTTGTTGCTATCTACCTTGATCCGTTCCTCGCGATTGGCCAGTTGCCAGGCGGTGTAGAACACCAGTTTTACGATGGGTGCCTGCTTGTCGAACATGATTTTTTCCACGTCGTCGCCGGGGCGGTGATAATCTTCGTGCACCCCCGTGAAATAGAAAATAATGGGTACTCCCTTCTTGGCAAAATTGTAGTGATCCGACCGGTAGTAGAAGCGGTTGGGATCTTTGGGGTCGTTGTAGGTATAGTCGAGTTTGTAGCCAATGTGCTCGGCGTTGGCCGCTTCGCTGATCGCGTGCAACTCCGAGGATAATTTGTCCGAACCGATCACATACACGTACTTCGGATCGTTGGCGTGTTCCTTGTCGACCCGACCAATCATATCGATGTTCAGGTCAGCTACGGTATTGGCTAGGGGCAGCAGCGGATTCTCGGCGTAGTATTCCGAGCCAAACAGTCCTTTTTCTTCGCCCGTCACGTTCAGAAACAGAATACTGCGGCGGGGGCCGTTGCCCTCGGCTTTGGCCTTACTGAATGCCTCGGCCAGTTCCAGCAGTGATACCGTACCCGAGCCATCGTCATCGGCACCGTTGTTGATCTGTCCGTCGGCCGAGATGCCAATGTGATCCAGGTGGGCCGAAATCACCACGATTTCGTCTTTCTTGTCGGTACCTTCCAATAATCCGGCTACGTTTTCGGTTTGGATGATTTCGCTGTTACGTTCGACTTTGAGCGCAACCTGACCGCCAGGTACCTTGGCTACGCTCTTTTCTTTTTTCGTAATCTCTTCCCGCAGATCGTTTAGCTTGCGCGTGGTAGTATTGAGCAAAGCTGCACCTAGCTCCGACGAAACCGTAAACACGGCCATATTGCTGAGCGATTCCTGAATGGGCTTCATGCTCATGGCGTTCAACCGGCGCGACATCACCGAGCGTTGCCGTACCAGCTGCTCAAATTCTTTCCCTTCTTTCTCCGAAATCATGAACACATATTTCGCACCTTTCGCCAGGGCCGTAGCGGCCTTTTTTTGCCAGGCCTGGGGCCCGCTCCAGCTCGACCGCTGGTCGTTGTCATTGACCAGATAGATACCCTTGGCGCCCTGCGGCTCGCCCTGCCATATGACGACCGCCTTATCCTTGACATCCAGATTTTTGTAGTCGTTGTACAGGGTGGCCTCAATGCCGTAGCCCGCAAAAACGGTAGGTACTGTTACCTCACCCTGCGTGGACAGTAGGCCATTCAGATAAAAATCCTGGTTGAAGTTGTAGGTCTTACCATCGGCTTTCACGTATACCTCTCCCCAGGTTTTGCGGTAGAGGTTGTATTTCTGAAAATAACTTTCGGTACCGTCAGCTTCGGTCGCGGCGGGCGCCAGGCCATACTGTTTGAAATGCCCGGCCACGTAATCGGCGGCTTTCTTCTGACCGGGCGAGCCCGTGTCGCGCCCTTCCAGACTATCAGAAGCAATGATGAGCAGGTGTTTTTTAAGGTCGGCCGGCGTGATGGTTTCGGCATATTTAGTGGCCGTGGTCGATTCCTGTGCCTGCGTCAGGGTAGCCGTCATGAGCAGACCGCCCAAAAGATATTTATTCATTGAAAAGGGATTGATTTTTAGCTAGAATACCAACGAAAAAAAGATTTACTTCATTCGTTTGTATGACAAATAAAGTAAATCTATGGGGAACGATACAGTCGGAGACTGGAACTATTTATTACCACCGGTTGCAAACCGGCGGTAGCTGTAGGGCCTTTATCTCCACAGTTCCCGCCTGACACTTTCTACAAGTACGGTATCTTTTTTGACCCGTAATGAAAAACGCTTGTCAAACGCTGCTCCATTTGTAAAGTACCCAAATCGAAACGTCCTGGTTTGAGTGGCTTCGGTCAATTTGAGCTCATAGCTACCCTCTGAATCGGGCAGCGATTTGAACCGAACGCTTTGCTGATAAGTGTTACCTGCGCTAAGATTCTCTTTCTCTACCAACAGTCGAGAGGTCGGGAAACCAGCGGCCACCACCTGCACTTTGGAAAGTTCTGCGTTCATTTCGTTGTGTATTTCGAATACCATTGACTTTTCTTCCTCGGTTTTGCAACCTGAGATGTTCAGAAATAGGATGGCTAGCACTGTCCTGTATAGATTATTTTTCCTCATGAGGTTGTGGTATCTAAATTTCAAAAATATAAATGACTTATCAGAAAACCTACCGATTCTAGCATTGGCTTTTCCAACCCAGGAAAAGCCAAACGATTAGAAACTTCATCCCGATGGCTTATTGACTACAAATCCTTCTCCTACTGATGACCCTCTCCCAACGAATCGGTTTCTGGGGCGGCCTGCTGGTCGCCTTTCTTGTTGTAATTATGCCCACGCCGGAGGGCATGGCGGTACCTGCTCAGCGGGCGGTGGCGGTCACGCTGCTGATGGCCATCTGGTGGTTGACCGAAGCCATTCCGATTTACGCCACGGCCTTTGTGCCGATGGCTCTGTTCCCACTACTGGGTGTGCTGGAAACCGATGTGGTAGCCGAAAGCTACGGTCACAATTATGTGATCATGCTGCTGTGTGGATTTTTCATCGCGAAGGTAATCGAGTTGCAGCAACTACACCGGCGTATGGCCCTGATCGTCCTCAACTACCTGGGTACCAATCAGCAGCGTATTATATTGAGTTTCATGCTGGTGTCCGCGTTTTTATCCATGTGGATCGCTAACGTCGCCGTGGTCCTGCTCATGCTACCCATTGCGACGGCGGTCATTGCCAAAACCGAAGAAAGCCACGGAGAAACGACGTCAAAGTTCGGGCTGGCCCTTATGCTCGCTACGGCCTACGCGTGTAGCATCGGCGGTACGGGTACGCTGATCGGTACGCCAGTCAACATGGTGTTTGCCGGTATCGTGGGGGAGCTATTTCCTGCGGCTCCCGAAATCAACTTCTTCACCTGGCTCAAAATCGGCCTTCCGATCGTGGTCGTGTTTATTCCGGTGATCTGGCTCTATATCATACGGTACTTCAAAATTCCCGCCAATCTACTGATCGACACCCGTGCCTTTAAATACGAACTGGCCTCCCTGGGCCCCATGACCGACGGGGAGAAGAAAGCCCTGGGCGTATTTCTGTTCACGGCCCTGGGCTGGATATTCCGTAGCGATTTTGATTTCGATTCGTTTCGGGTACCAGGCTGGGGTACCTGGCTGGGTGTCGGCGATTACGTGCACGATGCTACGGTAGCAGTAGTGGGAGCGCTTTCGCTCTTTGTGCTGACTAACAAGAATACTGGAAAACCCCTGCTTACCTGGAAAGAAGCTTCGTCAGTACCCTGGGGTATCGTCATCATTGTCGGGGGCGGCTACGCCATTGCCCGCAGTTTTCAGGCTACCGGCCTGGCTGGCTGGATCGGGCAGCAGATGGATTTTATTGGTTCCTACTCTCCGCTGATGATTTTGCTCATCGTGACTACCTTCATCGTCTTTCTAACGGAGATCAATTCCAACACCGCCACGGCCAATATTTTCCTACCCGTGCTGGCGGCAGTAGCCGTAGCGGCCCGGATCAATCCGCTCTTTCTGATGATCCCGGCCACGTTTGCCTGTTCGTTCGCTTTCATGATGCCCTCGGGTACGGGTACCAACACCGTGATTTTTGCCAGCGGCAAGGTATCCATTCCCGAAATGGCCAAATGCGGATTATGGCTGAACTTCATTTCGGTGGTACTGCTCACCGCGTTGCTATATTTTGTGGTGATTCCGATTCTGGGACTGGAAATGACGCTGCCGACTTGGGTGAAGTGATCAATGTGACTTAACTACGTTCTATAATTCGCTCAATTTCATTCATTTTCAACACTTTTATGGTTGCTTCACCAATGGTCGTTTTTGCATAGAGCCTGCCCGACTCAACACTAAAATGTTCATTCCAGCTATCTAGCCTGGGGTTGAAAAGTCGGATAAAAATTTGTTGGGGCAGTAAAATCGTACCTACATCACTGCTTTTATTGACATTGCACGGAAAGCAGGCTAGTGCCAGGTTATCCAGTAATGTTTGGCCACCATGTTTGCGGCTAACGATATGGTCTATCTGAAAGGGATAAAATGCATCGTCTTGGTGAATTTGACAGTACTCGCAACGAAAGCCGGCTCGCACAGCTACTTCCTGCCTGATCGCATCGGCAATGTACCGACTCATCCGTTCACTTGGGATTTGGCCTTTTTCTTGGCTACCCGCATCAAATGTTCTACCATCAGGTACTGCTCAAGCTCATGCATTTCATCGTCACTCAACAAGCCACTACGCTTTTTCTCAACGAGTAGCTCCAAACGCTGCTGTCCTGCCAGCGATGGCTTGTAAGCCAGAATATCCTCCGGTCTTGGAATGGAAGTAATGAAATCTATAACTTCATCAAAAACTCGATAGGTAACCATAAGTATGACGTCTTTTATTCAAAAATACTAACAATTATTCGTAAAGCAGCTAGTAGAGGGTCCTATTTAGCGATGAAGGCTTAGCTGTTGAATTTCGTGGCAATCCCGATTCTGGGATTGGAAATGACACTGCCGGCTTGGATCTAGTCGCGGTTATTGGCTGAGGCTTTGTAATTTTCACATAAAAAATCCTATTTCAGAAAACCGCAATATTCGGATTGCACCCTCTTTCCTTCCAAGGTACCTTTGAATAAAAAATAACTATGGAAGAGCAAGCTAACGCCGCCCAAGACTACCAGCGCATCGAAAAAGCCATCCGGTTTATCGAAGAAAACTACCGAACCCAACCTGCCCTACGCCAAATCGCCGACCACGTCGGCCTTTCGGAATATTATTTTCAGCGGTTGTTCACGCGTTGGGCGGGTACCAGTCCACAGCGGTTTATGAGATACCTCACCAAAGAATACGCCAAGCAGCAGTTGGCTACTTCATCAAACCTGCTGGATGCTACTTATGAGGCCGGACTATCCAGCCCGAGCCGCTTGCACGACTTGTTTGTGACCTACGAAGCCATGACGCCCGCCGAATTCCGGGCGCTGGGTGCGGGCGTAACCCTGCGTTATGGTATCCACGAGACGCCCTTTGGAACGTGCCTGATCGCGGTGACAGAACGGGGCATTACCGATCTGCGCTTCCTGGATGAAGGTTCAAGTGCTGACTCTTTGCTCGTCCAGTTGCAATCTGAATGGCCACAGGCTTCTTGTGTTAATGATGAAGCAGGTACCTTACCTTACATTGAACAGCTATTTTCCACTGCGACTTCCAGAAACACTCCTCTGCCACTGGTATTACGGGGTACCAATTTTCAGATCAAAGTGTGGGAAGCCCTGTTGCGGATTCCAACGGGACGGCTCGTAAGCTACGACGATGTGGCACGCGCCATCGGGCAACCCACGGCTTCGCGCGCGGTGGGTACGGCCATCGGTAGCAACCGCATTGCGTACCTGATTCCGTGCCATAGGGTACTCCAAAAGTCCGGCGGGCTGGGTGGGTATCGCTGGGGTACCACCCGCAAGCAGGCCATGTTGGCGCGGGAAGCGGGTAGCGTTCCAGCTCTTGGGCAGGTCGAGTTGTTTTGAAATAGTTGGTCAGAGCTCCTAAATAGGTAGACAAACAACTATCCCATTCAACAATTCAATCACATTTTTGCACTTCTTCGATACAGATGAACGTTTTTGCAGTGTTTACGATTAATTAATTGTAAAAAACTGTTATTCAGTTAAAAAGTCCGTACTTTTGCGGCTTATTTTCCGGGGAATAAAGATCGAATGTGCTTTCTTTTTCTCTGTGGGCTGAAAAATTCATCTGTTGACTAAGAAAAAAGAAATGCAATCCATTCGTAACATCGCTATTATTGCGCACGTTGACCACGGCAAAACGACCCTGGTCGACAAAATCATCCACGCCTCCAAGCTTTTTCGCGAGAATCAGGAATTCGATGATCTGATCCTCGACAACAACGATCTCGAGCGCGAGCGCGGGATTACCATCACGTCCAAAAACGTGTCGGTTCGCTACAAAGATGTAAAAATCAACGTAATCGATACACCGGGCCACGCCGACTTTGGCGGTGAGGTAGAGCGCGTACTGAAAATGGCCGACGGCGTACTGCTGCTGGTTGATGCTTTCGAAGGCCCCATGCCACAAACCCGCTTCGTGCTGGGCAAAGCCCTGGAACTGGGCCTGAAGCCCATCGTGGTGGTCAATAAGGTAGACAAGGAAAACTGCCGCCCCGAAGAAGTACAGGAAAGCGTATTCGACCTGATGTTCAATCTCGGAGGTACCGAAGAACAACTCGACTTCGTGACCGTATACGGTTCCTCCAAGCAAGGCTGGATGGGCCCCGACTGGCAGCACCCGACGGGCGACATCACATTCCTGCTCGATACCATTATCGAGCAAATCCCCCCCGCTCCGATGAACGAGGGTACCCCTCAGATGCAAATCACCTCGCTGGACTACAATGCTTTTGTGGGCCGGATCGCCATTGGCCGGGTACTACGGGGTACCTTGAAGGAAGGTGCGCAGGTATCGCTTTGCAAAGCCGACGGCGTGATCAAGAAAGTAAAAATAAAGGAATTGCAAACCTTCGAAGGTCTGGGCCGTCAGAAGGCGAGCGAGGTAGGTGCGGGTGATATTTGTGCGGTAACGGGCATCGACGATTTCGAAATCGGTGATACCATCGCTGACCTCGAGAATCCCGAAGCGCTGCCCCGTATCGCGGTAGATGAACCGACGATGAACATGCTCTTCACGATCAATAATTCTCCGTTCTTCGGGAAAGAAGGCAAGTTCGTGACTTCACGCCACCTCCGCGACCGCCTGATGAAGGAAACTGAGAAAAACCTGGCCCTCCGCGTAGAGCAGGCGGGTAGTGAAGACAAATTCCTGGTCTATGGCCGGGGTATCCTGCACTTATCTGTACTGATCGAAACCATGCGCCGCGAGGGCTACGAGTTGCAGGTAGGTCAGCCGCAGGTACTTTTCAAAGAGGACGAAAACGGACAGCGCCTCGAACCCATTGAAACGATGGTGGTGGATGTACCCGAAACGACGGCGGGCAAAGTCATCGAACTGGCTACCCAACGCAAAGGCGAACTGCTGGTGATGGAGCCCAAAGGCGATTTGCAGCATCTGGAATTCGAGATTCCGTCTCGGGGCTTGATTGGCCTGCGCTCCAATGTACTTACCGCCACCCAGGGTGAAGCCGTACTGACCCACCGTTTCAAGAGCTTTGAGCCCTATCGCGGACCTATCGCCGGGCGGAATAGTGGTTCCATTATTTCCAAAGGTACCGGCATGGCCACCGGCTATACGATTGATAAATTGCAGGATCGCGGTCGTTTCTTCGTGGAGCCGGGTGAGGAAATCTACGGTGGTCAAGTGGTAGGCGAACATAACCGTCCTAACGACATCGTGGTAAACCTTCAGGAGGCCAAGAAGCTGACCAACATGCGTGCCTCTGGCTCGGACGACGGGTTGCGCATCGCTCCCAAGATCAACTTCTCGCTGGAAGAATGTATGGAATATATCCAGAAGGACGAGTACCTGGAAGTAACGCCCCAGAGTATCCGAATGCGGAAGATCTATCTGGAAGAAACCGATCGCAAGCGCAACGCTGCCAAATTAGAAATGGCTTAATAGGCAATTGGTTTTTGACTTTAACGCCGTCAGGGTTTTGAAACCCTGACGGCGTTTTTTTATTCTACGTAGGGCTGATCGATTTTGCCCAGATACACCCCACGCAGCATTCCTTCCAGATACGCCCTGACCGCTTGACCTACGTTTGGATACAGGTGTTTCGTATCAAGCTCATTTATTGAAAGCCATTCGATGCTTACGGCACTGGTATGTTCAGGATTGAGCTGGGGTAAGCCAGCCACCATGTGAACGATGAAAACCGCATGGAGCGCATCCTTACGCTCATCGCCCCCAATCACCTCACCACAGAGTACCAACTGATCCACTTCGGTTTCTATGCCCAGCTCTTCCCGCAGTTCCCGGATGATTACCTCCGAAAGACTCTCGCCGGGATCGGGATTACCGCCGGGTAGGGCGTACACGTCCGCTCCGCCGTAGCGGTATTTCATAGTCAGCACGCAATTGCGTTCAATAATGAGGGCACAGGGTCTTACTCGCATCGACGTTTGATTAAGTAACAGTGGGAACAATAGGGTACCCACCGCATGGGGCAAGTTAACGACCTTTTGTCAGGTTTCTTTTCACTTATAAAAACAAAGTCGTTCTACCGGCTCATGGCCTCAGGCAAAGAGTAGAGTCGAATCTATCTTTCCTTTGACTCATTGAATTTGTCTCTACCTAAAATTTCGATTCTAATGAAAAGAATTTCTCTCCTATTATGTCTGCTGGTTCTGCTCGCCCCCAGTACCCAAGCCGCTCCGGATGGCCCGGGAAAAGGCACGGCACCGGCAGCAGATGCCATTCTGGTTTTTTCAAAGACTGCGGGCTTCCGTCACAAATCCATCGGTGCGGGCAAAGTGGCCCTGATGAAGCTGGGCGCCGAAAACCGTTTTCGGGTGGATACTACCGAAGACGCTTCGGTATTTACGGCCGCTAATCTCAAACAGTACAAGACGGTGGTTTTTCTAAGTACCACCGGCGACATCCTAAACCCGGAACAGCAGACGGCCTTCGAAGAGTACATCCGGGGTGGCGGCGGGTTCCTGGGTATCCATGCAGCGGCTGATACCGAATACGATTGGCCCTGGTACAACAAACTGGTCGGCGCTTATTTCCTGAGCCATCCCAAGCAGCAGAATGTGGATATCATCGTATGGAATCAGGTCGACCCTACTACCAGTTTCCTGCCCAGCCGCTGGCGGCGATTTGACGAGCTTTACAACTACAAGAGCATTCAGCCCGGTATTACGGTGCTGGCCACGCTGGACGAAAATAGCTACGAGGGCGGTAAGAACGGCCCGATGCACCCCTTCATGTGGAAGCACGAGTTTGAAGGAGGCCGCGCCTACTACACGGGCGGCGGGCATACCGACGAGTCCTATGTGGAGCCGCTGTTTGTGAAGCACTTGCTGGAAGCCCTCAAATGGACCATGAAGCGTACCAAGTAGCTACAAGACCATCTTCTCGATCAGCAGCATGAAAATGTGAATGACCTTGATATGAATCTCCTGTATGCGATCCGCGTATCCGAAATGGGGTACGCGGATTTCTACATCCGCCAGACCAGCCAATTTTCCCCCATCCTTGCCCGACAGAATCACCACTTTCATGCCCTTGCTACGGGCGGCTTCCACCGCCCGGATAATATTGGCCGAATTACCACTCGTACTGAGTCCCAGTAGCACGTCGCCGGGCTGCCCCAACCCTTCCACAAAGCGCGAGAATACGTATTCGTACCCAAAATCGTTACTCACGCAGCTCAAATGGCTCGGGTCCGAAATGGCAATAGCCGGTAAGGCGCGGCGGTTGTCCCGGTATCGACCTGTAAGTTCCTCGGCAAAGTGCATGGCGTCGCAATGCGAGCCCCCGTTACCGCAGGAAATAATTTTATGGTTATCGTTAATAGCCCCGGCCATCAGCGTGGCCGCGCGTTCAATGGCTTTGCCGTTCGCGGGATCGCTCAGAAAATCAGCCAGCACGCGCTGGGCTTCGGTCAGTTCCTGCTGGATGAGAGATTGGTAGGTAGGCATTCTAAAAAGCGGGATTGGATTTAAGTAATTGGGCGGATGTGGCGTTCTGTAATAAAGGGGGTACCTGTCCTGCAATTTAATGGAAAGGAAACAACATTTTTCAGTACCTGGGCATCCGGCCATGACAAGTATGAGGGAAATAATCCGTTTTGCACACTTTCTTGTCCTTTTTTTTTTCGTGTTGGGTTGTGATTCCTCTCGTGATTCCACCAGGCGTCAGGGTGGGGTGGCCCTTTCTTTCGATGATCATTTTATTGAAGAATGGTACCAGTTCGCTCCTGTCCTTGCAAGGTACCATGCCAAAGCCACTTTTTTCTTAAGCTGTCCTACCCCGCTTTCCCAAAAAGAAGTAGCCATGCTGCGTACTTTACAGCAGGCCGGCCACGAAGTGGGCTACCACGGTACCATCCACGGCAATGCTACGCTGCTGCTTCGGAATGAGGGAGCAGAGGGGTACCTAAATACCGAAATACGTCCGGGGCTGGAATACCTCCGGGCCGCAGGCTTCAACCCCACCTCCTATGCCCACCCCGGGGGTAACCATACGGCCAGGGCCGACTCCGTTCTGCTGGCTCAGGGCTTCACCATCCTCAGGGATGTAGCCAAAGCCGAGCGGTCGATCTACGGACTACCACTCTACCATATTCCGCCCAAGTACCATCCGTTCGTATATTATTCTGCTGGAAGTGGTCCCGGCGTCGATGCACTTTTGATTGATGCCGAGGCGAACATAAGCCGGAATGAGATCCGGGAGGCTCTGGTGAAGGCTCGGGACACAGGTACTGTCCTGATGCTTTTCGGACACAAGCCCCTGCATTCTGCGCCAAAACCGGATGAATACGGCTTTCAGATATCATTCATGCGCTATTTGGTCGAACAGGCCGATAGCCTGGGGCTGCGGTTCTATACCATGTCCGAATTACCCGCCTTACCCCGCTAGCGCCCGAACCGTTCATCTTTATAGCGCAACAAAGGTCTTTCCAGGTACTCGTACGAGGCTGCCGCCACTCCAATGGAAAGTACCACGACCGAAACATACAATAGCCCGTTGTATGCCCATTGGTTCAGGCTTGTTCTGAAATTTTCAAGGACATTCAGCACACCTACCATGACCACTACGTGATACAGGTACAGTCCGTACGAAATTTTGCCGCTGTAATTCATAAACCAACCTCTGATGTTGATAATGCTCTTGGGATTGGTGGCCAGATTGAGAATAATATAGCCGAAAAGCAGAGAATATATCTCCATAAAACCCGGAAAGTGAATCCCCGACAGGAGCAATAGTGCCGTTGACACATACACTCCGATTTGTAATTCTTTGCGATACAGTACGTCCAGAATAGGGCGAATGTCATTGAAAGCCAGATAAGCGCAAAAGCCGCCCACGGCCATGATCTGAATCCGGAACTGCCCCAGGAAGGTACCGATGATTGTCAGGGGCTCTGCCTGAGCGGGCGACAGCCACAGAATGCTGATAGCCAACAGACCCGACGTGAGCAGCAGGAAAACCACAAGGATAATAATCCAATTACGGGGGTACTTGATGAGCCAGGGCCATAAATAGTAGAACTGTTCCTCAACCCCGATGCTCCATGCCTGAGCGCACCAGTAGGGCAAGTCGTACAGGACAAAGGCGTAGTTGGGTAATACCAGAAGCAGGAAAAACAATCGCGCGCCATAATGCGTGAAAACGTTTTCGTTCGCACCGGGATAGGCGAACAGCGAAAGGTAGGGTAGCACAAAATACGACAGTCCTACGATCAGAAAATAGGTGGGCCAGATTCTGAACACCCGGCGCAGGTAGAAGCGCCGGGTGTCAATGTTGCCATAATGGCCCTTTTCCTGCAACAAGAGGTAGGTGATCAGAAAGCCGCTGAGGACGAAGAACAGTCCGACGCCCAGCCTGCCGATGTGCTTTATCAGGTCGAGGTGATAGATATTGGGGATGCCAAGTGCTTCCTTGGCCTGCTCAATATGGTGGAATAGTACCATAAGTGCCGCAATACTCCGAATACCATTGAGGTTGGGTAATATTTTCTTCGAATGCATGGGCAATTCAAATGGCGAAATCCCAAAATTACCTAATTTCGCACATGGCTGTCAAAAATTCTTTTTTTCAAGACCTACCTTCCCGAAAATTAATCGCTACTGCAGGAGCCGTATTCATTTTCGCTCTTGTCTATATCTACAAAAATCAATTCCATTTCGAGATCTACCAGGACGAGATCCACTATTACGCTACTGCGCTCAGGTTCAGCGAACAACCAATTCCTTCGGTAGAACTCCTCAAAACCTTTAATGAACTGAACACTCCCCTCCCCTTCATTCTGGGTGGCTGGGTGGTCAACCTGCTGGGTGATGATATCAGGTACCTTCGCCTGCTCAATTTTCTGCTGAGTTTCATCATTATCCTTCTTTTTATCTGGTCAAGTCCCAACCACTCCCGTCGCTTCTGGCTTTGCCTGTTCGGGTTACTCGTATTCCCGAATTACTATTTATGTAGCGTCCATTACTACACGGACATCATTCCGATGCTTGCCGTACTTCTGGGTGTAATCATGTACCTTAAAAAACAGCATTGGGTAGCTTGTCTATATTTCATTGCGGCCATTTGTTCGAGGCAGTATGCTTTGGCATTTCCCGCGGCGATCTTCCTGTACGAATGCTACCTTGTTTACAATCAAGCCGAAAATTCGAAAAGCGCTATTCTGAAGGCATTGGGCCATGCTACCTTGTATCCTTACGCCCTGGCTTGCCTTAGTCTACTACCCTGGATGCTTTTGTGGGGCGGGGCGGCCCCTGCCGAGGAAATGCGCCGCCAACAATATAATACCGCCGTACTCTACAACGGGGGTTTCGTACTGTATGCCTCGGCGATTTTGGCTTTTTACTACCTCCTGCTCGAAACGGCATTCACCCGGAGCTGGAATTATTATACAGACTACCCTCGGAGGTACCCCAAACTGTTCATCGGGCTGGTGTTGCTCGTGCTGATGTTGGTCTTTTTCTTTCCTGCCCGGCAAACCCACAACAGCTATTTCGACTGGCCCTACCTGGGATATTTCGACCGTCTTTTGGAAATAATGGGCATTACCGGTATTTTTAAGCAACTGGTATTTGGCTCCCTGATGTTGGCTACCCTGATGCGCTTCCTGTCACCGGCCATGAGCCTGACTGGATTCGTGGTGGTGGTTAATTTGCTATTATTGGGCAAAGCGCAATTGTCATGGGACAAGTACATCATGCCCACCATTATGGTACTGTGGTTCCTGGCTCTGTTTGATCAGTACTGGAGTTTGGGTACCTATCGGTTGCATGACCAAAAAACAGATTCACCCGCCTAACCTACGTATCGGCATTTCATGGGAAAGAACTTTTACAAAATCGGGATGGCGGTACTACTGGCCTGTACTGCCCTCGAGGGCAACGCCCAGCGCTTCTTCAGTGTAGTATTCGACCAACTCCCCCGGAATTTCCAGCTTTACGCCCGCAATGAGTCCAATGAGGCAGCCATACCCATTTCGGGGGGTATCGAGCTCGCCGGATGGAGCCACATGTCGGTGGTGACCTTCCGGAACGGTCAGCGTATCTCGTACCAGCGATCAGGCATTCAGTATGCTACCGGCAGTGCAAAGGGTACCTTTTCAATGGCACCCCAGATCAAGGCTGAACTCGCGGAATATTCATTCGAGGTATACGCTAACAAAAATGCCACAGATTCGGTCCTGATCGTGCGCCGTGACGATGTCGTGGCCGGCGACTTTTACGTCATCAATGGTCAGTCCAACGCGCTGGCCGTGGGCGGATCGAACTTTTCGAGCGAATATTGCCGTACCATTGGCCGCATTCCCGACAACAGTCCTGCCTACTCTCCCGCCGATACTCTCTGGATCAGGTCGGGTTATTCTTTCCCTAATGTAGGTATCTGGGGCATCGAGCTTCAGAAGATGATTATGGAAAAATACGGCATTCCTACCTGTGTGCTCAACGGCTCGATTCCCGGCACCCGAATCAGTGAGCACCTGCTCAGTCAGCCCAATACCCCGGCTACAATCTACGACTTACTCCGGCAGCGCATTACCCTCTCGGGTGCTCAGCGTATTCGTGCCTTTTTCTGGTTACAGGGTGAAGACGATGCGCTTTCAGGTCCCGATGGCTTCGATGGCTACGATCAGAAATTCGACCAGCTTCACCGCATGTGGCAGAGGGATTACCCGATGGTTGAAAACTTCGTGGTAATGCAGATCAATATTCTGTTCAATCGGTACTACAAAGCGGGTGCTCTGCGCGACTTTCAGCGACGTACCGGGGAGCTTTATCCCAAAACCCTGAATTTTGCTACCGTCGGCCTACCCTATTACGATGGGGTACACTACGAGCGGGAGGGGTACCTGGCCCTGGCCAAGCAGCTGTTCGGTTTTATTTCTCCGCTCTTCTATGGTACCCCCGAAGATCCCAACCGGAAATCGCCCACTATTCGAAAAGTGTTCTACACTTCGCCCGATAAGAAAGCCATCACCTTAGTGTTTGATGAAGGTCAGAAAATGATGTGGCCTCAGGATACGCTGGTAGCCGATCGCAACGGAGTGATGAAAAAGCTGGGGGGAAGTTCGTGGTTTTTCCTGGATGGCAATGAGGCCCAGGCAGCTCCCATTGCTTCCTACGAAGTTCAGGATAACCGGATTGAGCTTAAACTAACGTCCGCCGTAACCGCCCGTACCCTCAACTATCTACCCGCTTATACCAATGTGGATGTATTCCCCATCTTTCCCGGCCCGTTTCTGAAGAATAAAAACGGCTTGACGGCTTTCTCTTTCCACGAGGCAGCCATTGCCGATCCCCTGGCCATTGCCGGCTTTAAAAGTGAACCCCAGGCCACGGGTGGTGGAACGACTGTCGGACTAAGTTGGCAGCCCGTGGCAGCCGACGGAATAAAATATCAATTGGAAAGGAAAAAGACGGGCGAAGGGAATTTCAGCAAGGTAGCTCAGTACGATGAAAAGTCGGTGTCTTTCGTGGATAAAGGTGTTGAACCCAATACCTCCTATACCTACCGGGTCAAAGCGGTAGGTACTACTTCGGAATCGCCCTTCGTGGAATTGGAAGTCAGAACAGAAACTATACTGACTCTGTTTCCGCCGCAAGTCCTGTCGTGGACTGCTTTTCCCAACCCTACCCGAAACTTCGTGGTCGTCCGTTTCGAAGCGCCCGTATCGGGCCGTCTCTCCCTGTTCGACCTGAACGGAATTCTCCGGCTCAGCAGCGATCTAACACAGACTGTTGAAACCACACTTTCTCTAGCCAGTCTAGCTCCGGGAAAGTATATCCTGGTATTCCACAATGGGCAGGGGGAGCGTAGTTCGGCTCAACTCGTGGTTGAGTAGGGATTTAACCCAAGCCCACCATGTACCTGGCCGAAATCACTTGGCACGATTGGCCGCCATCGGTGCTATCGGAAGAGATTGTATTTCAGGATGCAGTAAATGGCTCTGAATCCGTCGCGCCAGTTGATTTTCTTTCCTTCGTCGTAGGTCCTGCCATAGTAGGAAATGCCCACTTCGTAGATTCTGATTTTGGGAATCTGTGCAATCTTTGCCGTCACTTCGGGCTCGAAACCAAACCGTTTTTCTTCCAGCCTGACGTTTTTTATGATTTCTGCCCGGAATAATTTGTAACAGGTTTCCATGTCGGTGAGGTTCAGGTTGGTGAGCATATTGCTCAGGAATGTCAGGAAATTGTTACCGATTGTATGCCAAAAAAACAATATTCTGTGCGGATTTCCGCCCATGAACCTTGACCCGTATACCACATCCGCGTAGCCTTCGAAAATGGGCCTCAACAGTAAATTATATTCTTGCGGATCATATTCCAGATCGGCATCCTGCACAATAATCAGATCACCGCTCGCTTCCCGGATGCCCGTGTGCAGAGCCGCCCCCTTACCCTTGTTCACCTCATGCCTGAAATATTTGACATCAAGCGCGGGATACTGCCGGAAAAAGTCCATAACGATACTACCCGTAGAATCGGTGGAACAGTCATCGACAAGAATGATTTCTTTTTCAATGGGATAAACGAAAGATATCTCATTTAATCTTTCCAGTACGCTGCGAATGGTAGCTTGCTCGTTGAAAGCAGGTATGAGTACAGAGAGTTTCATGGGGCGGGAAATTTAAGCTGTGTTTGATTGTGTAACCGAAATCTAGGTATGGCTGAAGTCGACAAGCGGCTTTGAGAGGTGTACGCCACAAGGAAGGAAAAATCAAAAAGTCTGCTGTCGGTAGGGCATATTATACCGAAGCGCAATGGAGGACAGGCGGGTTTTCTGCTGTATTTTATAACGCGGCGTTTCTTCGCGGCGGCTCAGCAAACGGCCCTCTATGAACAGATTGTGGAATAGCATGTAGGAAACGCGCAGATCGGCAAATCGGGTGTATAGGGGTACCCCCTGAGCGATGCGGTTTCCGAAGTCACTCACGCGGGTTTCATAATCCAGCAACAGGTTTCCGCCCCAGTTGTTGCCATCATAATCTACCCCCTGTTTAGTCCACATCAGGGTACCATAAGCCGTCAGGCGAGGGGTGATTTTATAACGGAGAATCCCCAGAAACTCCCGAAAATTGGCCCCCAGCGGGTGAGCAAGCGGCTGCCGAAAGTGGGTGTAGTCCCGCCCGCCGTCACGGTGCGTATAGGTGTAGGGACGGGCCACATTGTACTCCCCCTGAAGATCGAGATTGGCTATTCCAAAGGCATCCACGTACTTAAATCCTAACTGCGCGCCGTATTTCTTGGTCCATGACCCCCGGTTGCTGAAGTAGTACTTGGTCAGAAACTCATCCATCATAAACTGCCCGTAAATGGATGCGCGCCGGGCTACTAGCCAACGGAAATCCACTCCCAGAAATGCATTGTCCTCACTACCCAGATAAGACTCCACAAAACGGTAGAAAATGATCGGATTCAGGTAATTGAGGTCGTACCCGCCGCCGGTACTGTCGCGACTGAACACCTCCGCTTCAAATATCCCGATGTTGAAACGGTCGGAAAGATTGACACTGAGGTGATGCATGGCCGTGTATTTCTTAGCCCTCAACAGATCCCTTCCCCTGAAATTCTGGTGGTTGATCATGCTCGACCATAGGTTGGTATACAGGAACTTACCCAAGTGTGTGTCGATGCGTAGGAAGAGATAGGGGCTGCTGTTGTCCGAAAGAATCATGGAACGGTAACCACTACCCACAAAATTGCGGTCGTGGCCAAACTGCACATTAATACTTTTCAGCGGGCGGAACGTGATGTAGCCCCGGGCCGAAAGAAAATCCAATCCTTTGCCGCCGAGGGGTTTGGCCAATCCCTCACCCGGTGTGCCATATCGGCCGATGTAATTGCGGACGTATTTAGGGAAAATGCCCTGATTGTCGGAGACATAGGTATAAAATCCCAGCTTCTGATTAATCATACCACGTATTTCCACGCCGCGTCCCGTGAACCACAGTGCCTGGTCGGTGTTGTTTTCCTTGCCTACATAGTTGTTGGTTGTAAAATTCACGTGCAGATCCACGTCATCCGTTTGCAGGCTATACAGATCGGCGGGATAGTTGAAAAAAGTCCGGCGTTTGGGGCGGGGAGGCTTCGTGATAGACCCCACCCTGGATAGGCTGAGCGCGGCACTGTCCAGAGCCAAAGTAGACGATGTGACCCACTCCCGGCTGTCCTGGCGTAAGTATTCGATCGTAGTGCGGTCCACGTAGGTAAGGCCCACACTACCTTCTTGGGCAATACTGTCGGTCAGGGCTACTACCGCTCGACGTTCGAAGGGTTTCATATTGGTGTGGAACCCTTCGGTAAATTTGCCCCTTTTTATTTCAAGCCGATCGATGAGGTGGTAGTAATCGTCATTGAGGGGAATGAAGGTACTCTGGCCTAAGGAGTTGGAAATCGCTAGGATTATGAGGAAACCACAAATCATTCCAATACGGGTCATTCGAGTCATATAGACGGTCATTTTATGACTTTTTACTACTGAAATAGCCCGCATAGAGATTGACGGTGGTGATCAATTCGGTTTAAAAGTGCCAAATTAGCCAAACCATTCGTATAATCGTAACTGTTTTTTCCAAAACCTCCCGTACCATGTTCATTCTCTCCCACACCCCTTCCATCGCCGATCGCTTTCTGACTGAACTCCGCGACACTTCGCTACAAACTGACCGGATGCGTTTCCGACGAAACATTGAGCGTGTAGGCGAGGTTTTGGCCTACGAAATATCCAAGACATTGACCTACAGGCATGAAACAATTCATACCCCGTTAGGCCCCGCCCGGGGTACCTTACTCGATCAGCCCCTTGTGCTGGCTACTATCCTGAGGGCCAGTTTGCCTTTCCATCAGGGATTTCTCCACCTTTTCGACCAGGCCGAAAATGCTTTTGTCGGCGCCTACCGCGGGCCACATGCACAGGACGACACTTTTCAGGTGGAGATGGACTACATTGCCAGCCCCAGCCTACAGGATAAGACGCTTATCCTGATGGACCCCATGCTGGCGACCGGACGGTCATTGGAAAAAGTGTACCAGGCACTGTTACAGTTTGGTACTCCGGCCCAAGTCCACGTGGCCGCGGTGATCGCCAGTCCCGAAGGTGTTGCCCACATCCAAGACCGGATGCCTGAATGCCGGCTGTGGCTGGGCACGGTGGACAGCCACCTCAATGAGCATTTCTACATTGTGCCCGGCCTGGGCGATGCAGGTGACCTGGCATTTGGGCCTAAAGAGTAATGCATTCAGGCCCGATTAGGTTTGGATGGGTACATTTTTCAACACTGCGAGCAGGTTTTATTTTACGTATAGGCAATGTCCTACCTATGGACAATTTTACTTTCTGGCATCATTTTGTTAGGTGAAAGGGGACATAAACACTTTTTCCTTAAACTTTTAACGACATGAAAACCGAAGAAATGGCCCACGAACTGACTAAGGTCCAGGAGATAATTGATTCCATTGAGGTAGGTATGCTGACCACTATGCAAGATGACGGTGATCACCGCAGCCGCCCGATGCAAACCCAGAAACTCGATGCCGACGGCTGTCTTTGGTTCCTGACCAGCCGCAGTTCGCACAAGACGGAAGAGTTGCAGAAGCATCCTAATGTGAACGTAGCATACGCCGATACCGACGCCCAGTCCTATGTATCGGTAGTAGGTACGGCATCCCTTGTGGACGACCCCGCCGTGAAAGAAGAATTGTGGAGCCCGATTGCTAAAGCCTGGTTTCCCAAGGGCCTGGAAGATCCCGATCTGACCGTGTTAAAAGTAAAAATCAGGGAAGCCGAATACTGGGACAGCAGTTCTTCAAAAATGGTGCAAGCCTACCATATTGCCAAAGCCCTCGTTACAGGTACCCAGGACGACGAAGGCGATCATGGCAAAGTGACTCTGTAAGTCGGCTATATAACCCAATAGGACATGCCCGTTATATTTCCACAAAAAGCCCTGTATCTATCATACAGGGCTTTTTTATACAGCAAATCCAAAGGTTCCTTTGACCCCCTAAGGACGTAGAAAGCTCATACTCCTTTTAGCGTCACCTATTCCCACTGCCACTACCTAGCTTCGCGGCGCCGGTCTGCTTTTGCTCAGCCTGCATGGGGTTCAGAGGACGTTGGTACTGCTGCTGCTTGTATATCTGGAAGCGGGTAGGCTTGGGCACCGGAGGAAAGGAATTGTCCTCCGTATCAATGTCCGCAATTTCCTGGTAGGGGTCCAGCGTCCACTGTTTTACCTTCTTTTTGGTAGATATGACCTTCTGAATGCTCTGATCGTTGAAGCGCCAGATTTCAGCCGGGAAGCGGGCTATCGAGTCTGTGCCATCTTCAAACTCCATACGCACGATCACGGGCATTACCAGTCCGCCTTTGTTTTTCACACTTAGGGTATAGAAATTCGTATTCGACTGCACCAGATCACGCTCTTCGGGCGACAGGCTCGCCAGGTAATCGTCGTACTTCTTGCGATCCTGGGGTGTGACTTTGAATTGGTCGTAGCGGTTGTAGAAATCGGCCATTGATGAATCCTGCGCCACGACGGTCTGATCCTTGGTCAGCGCGTCGCGTTGCTTACTGATCGTATTGGCCTTCCGGGCGGCTTCTTCGCGCGCCAGTGCTTTCTCGATTTCGGGATTCTGCGTATCCACGCTAAACCAATCCACGCTCACTAGCGCCTGATCCACGGGTTCTACCCCATAAAACCAACCTTTCCAGAACCAGTCGAGGTCTACGCCCGAAGCATCTTCCATCGTACGGAAGAAGTCGGCGGGCGTAGGGCTTTTGAATTTCCAGCGGTTGGCGTACTCTTTGAACGCATAGTCGAACAGCTCACGGCCCATGATGGTTTCGCGCAGGATGTTCAGCCCGGCGGCGGGCTTGGCGTAGGCATTGGGTCCCAGGCCAATCACGTTATCCGACGACGTCATGATGGGTGAAAGTACGTCTTTGCTCGATGCCATGTAGTCGGTAATGCTCTGCGCTTCGCCCCGGCGGGTAGGGTAGTTGTAGTCCCACTCTTTCTCGGCCAGGTACTGGCAGAAGGTATTGAGTCCTTCATCCATCCACGTCCACTGTCGCTCGTCGGAGTTCACGATCATGGGGAAGAAGTTGTGACCTACCTCGTGGATAATGACGCCGATCATGCCGTATTTGGTACCCTCGCTGTAGGTACCGTCCGGTTCGGGCCGGCCGCCGTTGAAGGAAATCATGGGGTACTCCATGCCACCGCCTGCGGTAGCATGGCACGAAATGGCCACCGGGTAGGGGTACTCGAACGTTCGGTTGCCGTACGATCGCAGAGTATGTTCCACCGCGCGGGTCGAATACTGCTCCCATAAAGGATTGCCCTCTTTGGGATAGAACGACATGGACCAAATCTTACGGCCATTGCCGTACACATCGGTTTTCATGGCATCCCAGATAAACTTGCGGCTGCTGGCAAAGGCAAAGTCACGTACATTGTCGGCCTTGTATATCCAAGTTTTCTTGCCCGTAGGCTTGGTTTTCTCGTTTTCTATGGCCTCCGCCTGCGTCACGATAATGACAGGCGTAGTAGCGTTCTCAGCATCTTTCAAGCGTTTCTTCTGATCACTGGTCAGTACCTGATTGTAGTTCTGGCATTCTCCTGAGGCGCCCAGGATGTGGTCGTCGGGTACGGTGATGGCCACCTTGTAGTTTCCAAAAATGAGCGAGAATTCACCCTGACCCAGAAACTGCTTGTGATTCCAGCCGTAAACATCATCATAGGGGCCAGGCGTGGAAACCAGTGCGCGATGAAGTAATTATAGTTACCGTCTTTTTCGTAGAATTCGTAGCCACTACGTCCATAGTACTCGGTGATGTAGTAGTTCCAGTCTATGCTGAACACAAAGTTTGTGTTGGGCTTCATCGCGGTAGGTAGGTCGATACGCATCATGGTACCATTGATTACATGGTGCAGCGCTTTACCCGCCTTATCCTTTACGGCAGTGATGTTGTAGCCATACTGTTTTTTCGGATCGAGGCTCGACCCGCGTCCGGCGTTCATCGCCTGTAGCTGCCGGGTACTCATCCCCTTTTCGCTGATGGTACCTGTCCGGGTCAGTCCGCCCACAGCATCCTTCTCGAATAGGTTCTGGTCCAATTGCATCCAGATGTAGGTCAGGTCATCAGGCGAATTGTTGAAAAACGTAATCACCTCTGAGCCGATAATGCGCTGATTTTCGTCGTCGAGCTCCGCCTTGATGTCGTAGTCAGCGCGCTGTTGCCAGTACTCCTTGCCGGGCGCTCCCGAGGCAGTCCGGTAGGTGTTGGGGGTAGGTAGGGCGGTGCCCATTTGCTCAAAGGTCGTATTGGCCTTGTAGTTGTTGGGGTTTGCGTTTTGTGCCCGCACGCCCCACGCCGCCAGAAAAGCGACCGCCAGGAAGAGTAATTGTTTCATGAAGTTTACTGAATTTAGATTGGGTTAAGTTTCAATTTGAAAAAGTTATTGTTGGAATCCTCCCGAGATTATTTCCTTGAAAAGCGCATTATTGATGATCAATGACAAGGCCATGCCCGCAATGATTCCTGAAAGTATAAAATTCCACGTGCGCTTGGGTACCCGGGCCAAGTCTATTACACAAAACGCCAGTATTAGCGCAATCAGCACAATCAATAGCTGTCCTAGTTCAAGCCCTACATTGAAGGCCAGCAACGGCTGAAAAATGCCCGATTCATCGCCCAGCAGACTTCGCAGGTAGCTCGAAAATCCCAGGCCGTGGATCAGTCCAAAACCCAGCGCCAGGGGGTAGCGCAGGGGGGAGCTTTTTTCCTGGGTGACCAGCGTCGTTTTCGGGATGCGGTGAAACATATTGACAATAGCCGTGATTAATATGGTTATGGGAATCAAAAACTCGATGACATCCGGCCGGAACGATATGATTTGCAACGTGGCCAGAGCCAGCGTCAGGGAATGGCCCAGCGTGAAGGCCGTCACCAGAATCAGTACCTTTTTCCAGTCGCGCAAGGTATAGATGGCGCAGAGGGCCACGACAAACAAAATATGGTCATATCCGTTGGGGTCAGCAATGTGTTCAAATCCTAATTGGAGGTAAGCCTGGAACTCAGTCATGTAAAGGGGTCAATTGTTGCCAACGGCCTTTGGCTGTCAGCCATTTTCTCTATTATATTTTCAAGCGTGCTACCTTGCAGCGCTTTTTCATTCTTCAAACTTTAAAGGTAGAAAAGACTTTCCAAAGTCCCTACCTTACCAACTATTGGCAAAGCAATTGCAACCCAAGGTCTAATTTTTTCGGGAAAAAGTTAAATTTATCATGTACCTATTGACATCCTATGAAAACCATCCAGTTCGAAAAGATCGGCAAACCGGCCGAAATATTGCAATCTGTCCAAAAACCTACCCCTCAACCGGTAGCCGATGAGGTTTTGATCAAAATCATCGCCAGTCCTATCAACCCCTCCGATCTTTCCTTTGTGCAGGGGCGGTACGGTATCCGGCCGCAGCTCCCCTCAGGGGCGGGATTTGAGGGAGTAGGCGTAGTGGAAGCTGTGGGTGAAGGGGTACGGCTACCCGTGGGAAGTCGGGTGAGTTTTACGGGGGTAGGTAGCTGGGGGGAATACCTGGTCGTGAATCAGAAAGCCACTATCCCACTCCCTGAATCTATTCCGAACGAAATAGCGGCCCAACTCTTTGTGAACCCCTTTACAGCCTGGGCCATGGTGGAGGAGTCGGGCGTACAAGCCGGGGAATGGCTTATGATTACCGCCTGCGGCTCAGCCTACGGGAAGCTGGTAACTCAGCTATGTCACAAAAAAGGGATCAAGACCATAGGTACCGTGCGCCACGACGACCTGAATGACGATTTGAAAAAACTGGGACTGAACCAAGTCGTCAATACCGAAACGGAAAACCTACCCGCGCGCGTCCGCGAAATTACGGGTGGTCAGGGCGTGAAGTGCGTGCTGGACTCCGTAGGCGGCGCCACCACCGAAGCGGCTATGAAGTGCGTGGCGCAGGGCGGTAAAATACTGGTTTTTGGATTGCTGAGTCAGCAGAATCCACGCCTCGATGTAGGCCTGATGATTTTCAAAGAAATCACCATCAAAGGTTTTTGGCTACCACAATGGATGAGTGAGGCCGATTCCCAAACCCGCGCACAGGTCGCCCAGCAGGTAATCGGCTGGCTGGCGAGCGGCGAAGTAGAGCTTCCTGTGGAAGCTACCTACGGTCTGGACGAAATAGCCAGGGCCGTCGAACATGCTGACGCACCGGGCAGGTGGGGAAAAATTTTGGTAAAACCCTGACACCTAACTCAAAACCGAGAATGCATAATGAACTATACCCTCACTCCTTTTTCAATTCCGCATAATGCTTGAAAAATAGAGGAATCGTCTCGATACCCTTGAAATAGTTAAAAAGGCCGTAGCTTTCGTTGGGTGAGTGCAGGGCGTCGATATCCAGGCCGAAACCCATCAGGATGCTCTTTCGCCCCAATTCCTGCTCGAATAAGGCTACAATAGGAATGCTACCGCCACCGCGCGTAGGAATGGGCTTCTTACCGAACGACTCTTCCATCGCCAGCGAGGCTGCTTCGTACTCGACCGAGTCAGTGGGATTGACATAGGGTAAACCACCATGATGGGGCTTCACGCTCACTTTCACCGAGGGTGGAGCAATGGAAAGGAAGTGCTTTGTGAATTTCTCTTCAATTTCTTTGTCGGTTTGGTTAGGTACCAGCCGCATGGATATTTTGGCGTGAGCTTTGGAGGGTAGCACGGTTTTGGCCCCTTCGCCCATGTACCCGCCCCAAATACCATTTACATCCAGGGTAGGTCGGATGGAGGTACGCTCAATGGTTGTGTACCCCGCTTCGCCTGCCACATCCTCAATGAGCAGGTCACGCTTGTACTCTTGCAAATCAAAGGGTGCTTCATTCATGGCTTGGCGCTCAGCCTCGGTAAGTTCTTCTACCTTGTCGTAAAAGCCGGGAATAGTGATATGGCCGTTTTCATCATGGAGTGATGCAATCATCTCACACAGTACATTGATTGGATTGGCCACAGCTCCACCGTACACGCCCGAATGCAAGTCACGGTTGGCGCCGACTACTTCCACTTCTAAGTAAGTAAGGCCGCGCAAACCTACCTCGATGGAGGGTACATCGTTGGCGATGATGCTGGTGTCCGAAATTAGGATAGTGTCGCAGGCCAGCATGTCACGATGCGTTTTCACGAACTCACCCAGATGATCGGAACCTACCTCCTCCTCTCCCTCGATCATGATCTTTACATTGCAGGTGAGCGTCCGGGTAGCCAACATGAGTTCCAGTGCCTTGATGTGCATAAAGAACTGTCCTTTGTCATCACAGGCCCCGCGCGCGTAGATGCGGTCGTTTTTAATGACTGGTTCGAAAGGTGGTGAATCCCACAATTCATACGGATCGGCGGGTTGCACATCATAGTGCCCGTAAATCAGCACTGTGGGCGCGGCGGGATTGATGATCTTTTCACCGTACACGATAGGATGACCCGGAGTCTCGAAAATTTTGACCCAATCGGCTCCGGCATCCTCAATGCTCTGACGGACAAATTCGGCCGCCCGGCGTACGTCGTCCTTGAATTTGGAGTCAGCGCTCACCGAAGGGATGCGAAGCAGTTCGAAGAGCTCACCCAGGAACCGTTCTTTATTACTTTCCAGATAAGTTTGCATATTGTTTGGATTGAGATTTGATGCATGAGACGGGCCCGGTAAAGGTACCCCTCACAACAAAACTAACCATTAACGGGAGGTGTCCCAAATCTGGCGACCTGTGAATAAAAAAGAGTCTCCCGAACCAGCATTCGGGAGACTCCTGCAAAATATCATATCGGTCAGATAGCATTCAGACTTGTCGCTTGGACTCGCCGAATAGGTCTACCCGGTTTTCATTACCTTTCAACAACCGCACTATGTTCTTCTGATGGGTGATGACTACCAAAATAAACATGACAAAACCGAAGGCTACCAATAGGGGATCGGGCTGTCCGAAAACACCCAGCAGCGAAAACACCGGAAAAGCCAAAGTAGCCAGTATGGAGCTAAGGGACACGAACTGCGAAGCCAGGAGAGTGAGAATGAAAATGGTGATGCACACCAGAGCCAGTTCGCCATGTACCGCCAGTACCATGCCCAGCAGGGTAGCCACTCCTTTGCCGCCTTTGAATCTGACAAATACGGGAAAAATATGACCCACAATCGCAATCAGTCCAAATACGATTTTATAGGTAAGCAGTTGATCTTCTCCTATCTCGTTAAAATAGTACAAAAGCAAGGCCAGGCAGGTGGCCGTCCATCCCTTCAGGACATCGATCAACATGACAATCGTTCCTGCCCTTTTTCCTAAAATCCGAAACGTATTGGTAGCACCGGCATTACCGCTACCATGCTGCCGTACATCCACCCCAAAGTAGCCGATGCCGTACCAAACTGATGTGGGAATAGAACCTAACAAATAAGCTCCAGTGAAAGTAATGAGAAATAAGCCGAAAGTCATTTTGTATTATTTCAAGAAGTAAACCCAGGTTGCGCACAAAAATACAATTCAAAATCAATTAACCAAGACAAATCGGTCACTTAAATGTTTTTTGTGTTAATAAAGAAAAAAATTGTACGCAAAATAGTTCATCTCAAAAACCTTCGGCGGCTTCGGCTTTCTTTTTCTCCACTTTTTTCTTGGCTTCCTTTTTAGCGGCCGCTGCTTTGGCCAGCATGGCTTTTTTAAGCGCAGGTTGATAAAAGTCCGAGAAGCGATCCAGGAACATAGCTTTTTCCTCAAAACCTAGGGGGATCAATTCCATGTCCTTAGTCTTCGCATTTTTTGATTTAGCCAAAATCTGGTCGTTAAAGTTCACGTCCGACGACACAATGCCCAGTTGGTTTTGAGCGTAATCCATGTAGTACCACACATCGGGCGACAGTTCCAGGTACAGGCCGAACTCATCCCCCGCATCCGTACGGCGCAATTCAAATACCCCTTCCATCTGCGCATTGATATCGCTGCGGCCCAGATTGGACATTCCGATTTTTCCCAACGAGAAATACGCCCCGTGCGTATCCGACCAGCGAAGGTTGACATTGGAAAGTACCATCGACGCATCCAGGTCAGAAGAAGCCTCAAAAAGCGGCTTATACCCAGCAGCCGTCTTGGTGGCGTACTCATCCGCCGCCTTCGACCCGATCAGGGCAGCCAGCTTGGTATTCAGGCGATCAGGATCATCTTCGGCGGGGTCGCTGTTCTGCTCGTCAAGGTTGGTCTGCACGATTTTGGCAGCCAGATCCGTCGTGATGGCCGACAAAACGGGTAAGTGGAACAGTAGCATCGTGTTCAGGTCGTAACGGGCGCTGTCCACCTGGATATTAACCAGCCCCGAGGCACGGATCAGATCCGAGGCCGTGATCTTGAGCGGTCCGGCAAAAGCAGCTACCCCTTTCTTATCATCAAATGTAAAAGCATTGGCTTCGTTGATCAGTCCGTCTGAACCCGGCGGGGGCATAATCCGAAACATCTGGCCTTCTTCATCATAACTCAGGTTTCCCTGCGCGGTAAAAATATCCTGGTCACGCTCGGTAAATTTGGGCGATAGGAAACTCATGTACATCCCTCCTCCCGATCGGTAGTGGAGGCCGGCAAACAAGGGCTCTTCTATCTCGTTTTTAAGGTTTTTATTAACCTTGATCGTTATCGCCCCCGTCGAATCGGCGCTGCTTTCTTTCATGGTAATCCAGGAACTCGACAAGTCGGGCCGCGGCTTGAGCATAGGCCGTACCAAGCCATCCAGTTGCAGGGTAGGTTCGTAGGCGATCAGATTGACGCTACCCTTGTATTGCATGCGGGGAGCCAGCATAAATTTGTCCTCTTCCCGTACCTCAGCACGGGCGGTAGTATACAGCATACCTACCGGCGCTTCGGAGAGGGTACCTTTCTTCGTTTTCCGGGATGCATCGGCCACCTGTGGCCCAGCCTCGCGTAGTTCGAAGTTCTCCATCTTGATGTTGAAGGTATCCTTCCGCGAGGTCACATATTGGTAGGTTGCCGACCCCTCGAAACGATTGCGCGACACGATGTGGATGTTGGCGTTTTTGAGGCGATGTGAGCTGTTGAGCGTATCGATCTCGATGCGTGCATTTTTGAAGTCCGCCATCTCACCGTTCTTCCGCACACTGACCACTCCCTTGTCAGGAATTATTTTCACGTCAGCAGTACGAATGTAGGGTACCCCGCTGATGTTGAGCGTCATTTTTTCGATTTCGTAGAGGGCGGCGGAGCCGTTAAAGGCCAACCCTTCCTGCTCGGGGGCGGTGGCCGCAAAGGTGGAGTTGGCCACATCACCCTTCATGGCGATGGTTTTGTTGGCAATGTTCCAGCGGGCTTTGTTGATAGACGTGCGGTAGGAGGCATAGGGAAATTCCATGGCGGAAGTATCAGTCCCAAAACCTGAGCCGGTAGTCGACAGGTCCGCGAAATTCTTGGCAATGTTGAAATCCACATTTACGTTTTTTCCCAAAAGAATGGGTCGAAACGACTTCTCCTGCCCGGCGGTCAAAGTGAATTGCGCTTTATTAGCCACGAAACCTTCCTTGTTGAATTTGATATCCTCAGAAATCAGCTCCGAGTCCTTTCGTTTCAATACGCCATGGCCAAACAACCCCGCTGAACGCAGCAGTAACCCACCTTCCAATTGCGTAGTACCGGCATAAAAGTTAAATGAGTTGCCTTGGGTGACGATGAACATGCTATCTACTTTCGGGAACCAGCGCAGGGAGTAATTTTTTAACTCCACCTTGGGAAAGTACCCCTTGCCCAGGGTAGCTTCCTTGATCGTTGCCTCACTGCCGGAAGCAATAAGGGAATCCGTGGTGAGCAGCATTTCCTCCGCCGGAATGGTGGCGGCCAGGTGGCTAAGTACCCCCACCGAGCGTAACCCCTTATTGTCCATCACCAACGGTTCGGTGAGTTTGAGGTTCGAATTGCTCTGATACAGTTTCAGCGGAACAGACGATTTGTACTCAAATCCCAGTGAGTTGTCGTCCATGCTTTTGAGCGTGGTTTTGATGGGGGTAGGATACCATCCGAATTAAAGGTACCTACGAACACGACATCACGCTTGTCCAGGCTATCGAAATCCAGTTTTGGGATTTTGAAGAAAACCTCCCGATTGTACGTCAGATTTTTCCGCTCGGGCTGGTCAAAATAGACCGTCATGCCCTCGGGAATCACGATCCGTGGTGACTTTCCACCCTTCTGACGCCCGGATTTGTTCTTGGGGTCGCTGAGGAAAAAAGTGCCGCCTTTTTCATACTTCACGTGGCCACCCACTTCATTGCTCATACCCTTAGCGTACTTTTCCTGGGGCGTGTAGGTGATGGAATCCACCTGGTTGAGACTGACAAAAAACTGATCGTAATCGAATTTGAGGCCCGAGCCGGTAAAGCGAAAATTAGCCGATTTCAACTGTCCGTTCAATGTAAAATCGCGCCCCCGCCCAATCACGACTTTTTTATCCGAAGGTATGGCCACAATTTTCAGTGAATCGCTTACCACAAATCGCTCTACTCCCCGCACCGTCATTAAGGTGTCCTTAAGCGAAATGGTAGCGTTGGCGAGTTCGCTATTAGCCTCAAATTGGGAGATTATCTGAAAATTATCGTAATCGCTCTTGTCCACACTAGCCAGTATGTACATGACACCCTTACGAGATAGCCGGTACTGGTCGGCCAGGGGATCGCTGATAAAATAACCGTCAAGCGAAAGCCTTTCCAGCGCATTCCGCATGATGGTGGCATCCTGCCGGTACTGATTGGCCAGATCGTAGGGCGAGAACGACTGTACTTTTTTGGTTTGGACGTAGTTGGCCGCCATCAGCAATGGCTGGAATCCCAGCTCCTCGGCAATGCCGGAAAAACGCTGCTTCCGGAAATAATCGAAGGATTCGAGCCGCACGGGAAGCTCTTTCTTGCCCACAATCATATAAAACTCCACCTGCTCTTTGGGGAAATCCCATCGCATGGCTTCCGCCCAGATATTCATTTTATGGTACCCATCCACATAAGGCAGGCTGGCATAAGGCGTGTTGTCGGCCCGTTCGAGTCGTAATTGCCCGGCATCATCACTGTACCGGAAGCGTACCCCCGGATGGTACAGCGAATCACTTCCCAAAGGCAGGGATAGCTCGGCGACCTGCGCCGCTACTGTAGAATCGGTCATCGTGAAACGGCGGCTGGCCATCCGGAAGGCGGGCTTATCGTTGTAAGTCACATAAAGTTGGGCCGGTTCATTACTGAGGGACGTACTGTACACCGTAGTACCCACCAGACTGAAGCCCCCTTTATAGAGTACGCTCTTACGGCTGTTGCGCAGCACCGCGTCATTTCTTTGGGATACAAAACGAGGGTAAGTGGATGGCTTTCCAGCGGGGCGACGGGTAGGCTTAAATTCAAAAACGCCCCGCACGGGCTTTTCCAGGCGGGATTCGTTATGCAGCGTGACGTTCTCGATGTTCAGCCTCGGATTAACCGCGTTGAAGGTGTAGTCGCCCAAATCCACATAAATGGACGGATCGCCCGCCAGCGACCAATCGAACTTACCGCCTTTACCCACAAAGGTACCCGCACGGAGTGAGACCGCCCCCGTACTGGGCCCGAAAACAGCAGAATCTCCACCAGAAACCATCGCAAAGGAGGCGTCCTTCAAGTCGACCAAGGCTCCCGTCAGGACAGGGAGTGGTTCAGATGGGGCCTTAACGAGCGTCGCGGTATCGGATGGGGTATCCCAGCCGTCATTGGCTGGCGCCGCTGCCTGGGGAGCGTCCTTATCGGGCTGGGAATCATCGAAACGGAACCGGTAGCTCCCTGCCACTACATACAGTTTGTTATAATTGGAGTTATAAAGCTGATGTTTATCCAGCAACAACTGCATGGATTCCAACACTTTCTGCAACACCTTACCATCATAGAGTTCGCTGGCGCGGTCGAGTGTGGCCAGAAAACCGTTCACATCGGCTTCAGGCTGGATGACCAGAGTGCGAAAATTGTGCATGAGGAGGTTGAAAACGGGCCCGACCTTCTGGCCTTTCTCCACCAATCGGCGCATTATTTTCACGAACTGCGCCTGCTGGGACGCCGAAGGTGCACTCATCCAGATGCTATCCAACTCCTGCGCGGTTTTGGCATAGAGCGGATTGCGGCTGCTTTCCATCACCTTTTTGACCTCAGTAATGAAGGTACCCGGGTCTTCCGAGAATTTCAGGCTCTGGGCGTGTAGGGTACCTATTCCCACACAGACCAGAAGGAAAAGCGTCAGGCGGGCAAAGGTATTAGTAAGTCTCATGTAAGATCGGTCTAGTTTATGTTTGTCTTGGCGCTTTTGTAACGCGCCCCTCAAAGATTCACGGCCCAGATGTGAATCACCCCTCATCACTTTTCAAAAACCACCATAGCCCACTGGTTTCGGGTGTTCATGCGCTGGAACGTCAGTCCCTGCGCTTCCGCACAGCGGATGATATCCGGGGCATCGGTTTCATAGAATCCGCTCACCACCAACCAGCCCCCAGGCAAAAGGTACTGCACATAGCGGGGGATTTCGTTCAATAGAATATTACGGTTGATATTGGCCAGAATGCCGCCGAAGCGCCGCGCTGCAGGTACCTCGGCGATGGTACCCTGGAATACCTCCGCTGGTTCGGTGACTTCATTTAACGAAAAATTTTCCTGCGTATTTTCCACCGCCCACTCGTCGATATCAAACGCCAGCAGCGCCGCTGCCCCCAGCCTGCGGGCCAGAATGGCCAGGATGCCCGTACCACAACCGACATCCAGTACGTCGACCCCCGTGTGGGGCAGGCTGAGTTGTTCGTTCATCACCAGCCAGGTAGTTTCGTGGTGGCCCGTGCCGAACGACATCTTAGGGGTGATGAGTAATTCGTGCTCAAAACGAGCGTCCGGCTCATGAAACAGCGCCCGTACCCGGATCGCCTCTCCTACCTCGATGGGCTCATACCCCCGCTCCCACTCCTCGTTCCAGTTCTTTTTCTCTAACGCTTGCCAAGAATACCCTATTGCTGTGATAGCCTGATATTTGACCAGCAGTTCCCGTAGGCTTTTTTCATCAAAATCAGTTTCTACGATGTAGGCATCGAGGCCCTCGTCGGTTTCTACGAATGATTCAAAGCCAAGCTCGGCCAGCTCGGCCATAAAGATCTCGGTAAAGTCGGGCGAAAGGGTCAGTTTTAATTTGAGGTAGTTCAAAGCAGTTGCCAATTAATAATGGTTTCTATAAAAAACAAAGATAAGTAAAGCACCAACGAAAGCGGGGTACCTTGATGAAAGGTACCCCGCTTCCTGGCCTGTATTCCGAAAACCTGACAACCCTTGGGCTGAATGGCTAAATCTGAGTCACTACAAATTCTACCCGGCGGTTTTTCTGGCGCTCTGCCTCGGAGTTACCCTTTCCTACCGGACGGGTAGGACCGTAGCCTTTAGCTTCCAGTCGCTGGGCGTCGATGCCTTTCTTGATGAGGTAATCCCGCACGGCGTTCGCCCGATTGCGCGAGAGTTCGACGTTTTTGTCAAAATCGCCCAGATTGTCCGTATGTCCTTCGATCCGGATTTTCATGGACGGATTTTCGCGTAGCATACCCACCAGAGCATTCAACTCATCGAACGACTCGGGTAATAACTCGTATTCGGAGGTCGCAAAATATATTTTTTCCAACGTTATGCTCGCGCCCTCGGCCAGCGGAGTCAGGTAGAAATCATAGGTCAAAGGGTTTTTTCCAGCCGAATCAGCCGGGCTCACGACCATACTCGTGCTGAGGTACCCTTTGGCCGCCGCCCCTACGGAATAGCGTCCGCTCCCATTCAGGCCCAGACGGTACTTGCCCGAAGAGGTACCTACCCGCATGGAGTCGCCTTGGTCTACGTACTGCAACTGTGCCGGAATCGGTTTGCGGGTTTTGGCATCGTAGACGGTTCCCATTAAGCCCACAATTTCCGGGGCGGTGATAGTGACGTCTTCGGGTACCTTGTCCAGCAGCGGGGGTTCCTGAAGCGGAGGCCGCTGGATGGGTACATCTTCTTTGGGCTCTTCTTTAGGGATTGATTTTTTCGGAGGAGAGGATGGGGGTACCCTGGGCTCAGAGCGGGGCGACCTGGGATTCTTGATGTGGATGCCGTAGAAATTCCAAAATTCATAGTTTTCTTCTCTTAGGTCTATATCGGCATTGCGGCCTTCGTAGAGATCAAAAACCTCGATGCCTGGATCGAGCCGTTCGTAATAGAGACGAAAATTCACCACCTCGCCGGGCAGTACGGACTTTTTCTCGGGAGTAACCGGAATTCCTTCCGCTTTGATGAACCGATACCGTCGGCTGGTGTCGCCGGGCCTGTACAAACGACTTTTCGGGTCGATCTGGATAGTATAGTTGGATAGGCCGAAAGGGTTGAAAAGGGTGGCTCTTCCTGGTTGCCCATACTGCATATCGACGATGGTATACTGCTCGGAAAGCGTCACCCGGACAATACTGACCCGGCGGCTATAGCGCTCTTCTACATAAGGACGGTCGGTGATTTGTGCTTGGGCCGTTCCCAGGCTTAGGCCGAGGACCAGCAGCCAAGCAGAAAACGGTAAAATTCGCATGGCTTTTGTTCTAAAAAGGTACGGTGCTATAACACCGCAAAAACGCCAAACCGTGCCGTTTAGTGTGTTAATTTTTGTTAAAGGGGTGAAAATCAGCCGTCAGATTTTAATAAATTCCTGCCAGAATTCGGGGGCATAGCGTTCCCAGGCGTGGCAGCCGAAAGGTAACGCATGGTGGGTAAGTTCGTAGCTCGCCGCCGGGCTTTTCTCGAAGGAAAACCGCAGCGCCTGCTGCCAGGTAGGTAGCCGGATGAACAGTTTCATGGGGATAAGCCGGGTGGCTTCAAGCGAAAACAGCATGTCCTCGTTGCCCCGCCAGGCCGGATAGAATCGGCGGTAGATGTTCAGATACCGGATCAATCCCCGCACCCGCCGCAGCGACAGGCCGCCGTTGAAAACGATTCGGTGAGTAGTGAGGGTATGCGCGAATTCATGCTCAGCCCCGGCAGGAAGGGCGTCAAATGCTTCCTGATGCACCGTAGGAGCTCCGATATAATCCAATTTCTGAGCACACCAATACGGTAGCTCGTCACGGAAAACATAGGCATCTAGCTGATGGATGAGTACGTAATCGTATTCAATAAAACGCTGGTAGAAATCCGGCGAAGTGAGTAGTTGGTTGTAGCTATCGGTACCGGTGAAAAAGTGATCGGGAAAAGATTGCGTGCGGAGCAAAGGAAAAGCATTTACAATCGAAGTAACATCCAGTCCCTGTGGCTTGACAAGAAGGATTGGGTAATCGCCCAGCACCCGAAGGCACTGGGAAAGAGAGGCCCGCTCGGCCAGGCTTAACGCCGTTTGATAGAGCGGTACCAAAACAGCCACTGAAGGTGGGGTAGGCATATTCATTTAAAACGGCCTTGTTGGTTTCGAGGAGTACGAAGGTAGATGAAATCCATCCTTTTACTCAAAAATATCCCCCAAAGCCGGTAACCACCAATCCCTGCTACTGAACTTATAGCGGCCCGCTACCACTTCTTTCAACACAGGAATCAACCTTGGAAAGCGATTATCAGGTAGGCTGGCCCGGCGTTCAAAATGTTTTTGACGCAGATATAATTTTATCAGCTTCTCGCGGGGAATGTAGGGCAGCTCGCGCAGAAGCATGTATATTTTATGGATGTCGTCGGCCTTTTGGCGGATTGGAGCCAGTTTTTCTGCCCGATCACGTGAAAGACGATCCTTGAGACGAACGGGCTCCATCCGACTGCCAAAACCTACCTGCTGGCTGGCGTGCATCCGGTAATAAACGAGCGGTTCTGCGATGAACTGAATCTTTCCTTCCAGACTCAACGCCAGGGCAATCCAGGCATCGTGGATCAACTTGGGGATGTGCATGGGAAAAGGCCTGAGGTGCGCAAGAGTCGATCGGCGCAGGGCCAGCGTGGCACCCGTCACCACAAATCCCCCGAACAAAATTTCGTGTGCCTTGCCTGCTTTCCAAAGCTGTTGCGAGCTTTCGTTGAACTCCACCTCCTGCCAGATCGTGGATTGGGTAGGTTCAGAGAAGCCATCGATGATTTGGGCATTGGAAAACACGGCGTCTACATCAGGGTGCTCCTGTAGGTACCCTACCTGCTTCGCGACTTTGTCGGCACGCCATATATCATCCTGGTCGCACAGAAACAGGATATCACCCTGGCAGAGGGAAAGGCATTTCTCAAAGTTCCTGGTAGAGCCCAGGTTCGTTGTATTTTGAAAAATACGGACCGGGAAAGGGGAGTCATCCGAAAACCGTCGCAGGATTTCCAATGTTCTGTCGCTTGAGCCGTCGTCACACACCACTAGTTCGTGTACCGGAATCGACTGGCCTACTATGCTCTCCAACTGTTCGGGCAAATATTTCTCCCCGTTATAGGTACAGAGGGCTACTGAAATCATTCGTCAAATCTAGGCGGCTCCTAACGGATCCTGTTTAGTTAAAAACTCAATAAAACGCCAAGAAGGCGTGTTTGAGGGGATTAGTATATTTTCTCTTTTCTATTAGGAAAGCCGATGGATTCCACTTTCCGGAGCGTAACCTAAGGGCCAAAGTCAGGATTATAACCTTATAAGGGCGTATACTGTTGACGGAAGACTACCAACGTCTTTGGAAATGTCGTTTTATTTCCTGTTTTTTCTCACAAAACGTATTTCCGGGCAACCGCCTCCCAGCCAATGGACGGTAAAATTACGGGCTTTTTACTTTTTTATATGTCTTGTTAAAATTAAAACTGAAATGGCCCTACCCGATCTCCTGAAAAAGGCAATCGTACAAATGTCCGTCCAGGAAAAAGATAAGCTCCTGTTACGCCTGGTAACCAAGGATCCTCTTTTGGTAGATCGGTTGCATTTTGAGTTGATCGAAGATTCCAGTACCCTTCCGGAACGACGCGAGGTTATCCGGGAAAGAATTATGAAAATAGCCCAGATGAATCAATATTCGCCCGGCTGGATCATGATGGACATGCGCTCGCTCAGCGGCGATATCACCCACCACGTAAAAATCACGAAGGACAAGTACGGGGAAATAGAATTGAACGTGGCGATGTTGAACGCCTTTTTTGAACACCATGCCGAACAACTTCGTAGTTATACCTCGCGCTCGGATAAGTGCGCCCTGTATATTGCCAAAAAAACACAGACGGTACTCAGGCTTCTGGACAAGCTAAACGAGGATTATTACGTAGACTTTGTGGATGATGTAAATCAACTGCTTGGCTTCGTGCACACGATGTGCTCGCATCCCTATGCCCGTCAACTGGAATTGCCCAGGGAGTGGCCATGATATCCTTTCACAAAAGCCCGATCGAACACTAGCCGAATCTGTACCTGCTATGAACTCTGATAAAAAAATAACCCTCCTGATTATTGATGCCCAGTTCGATTTCTGCGCCCCCCAGGGTGCGCTGTACGTGCCGGGTGCCGAACAGGATGTGGAGCGGTTGGTTGCCTTGATTAGCCGGGCGTCTGAGCAGATCGGGCACATTGTGGCTACCCTCGACACGCATCAGGTTTTGGACATTGCCCATCCCGGCTTTTGGAAAAACACCGCCGGGCAAAGCCCCGAGCCCTTCACGCCTATAAGTTCAGCCGATGTAGAAAACGGAACATGGGTACCCCGTTTCGATGTCAATTATGCCCGCCAGTACGTACATTCATTGGAAGAACAGGATGAATTTCAGCATTTTATCTGGCCCGAGCACTGCCTGGCCGGTACGCATGGTGCGGCTTTGGTTGATTCCGTGGCGCGCGCTCTTCGTGAGTGGTCGCATCGCTCCCAGCGCAACTACCAGACGGTAACAAAAGGAGAACATCCGCTGGCAGAACACTTTGGGGTGTTCCGGGCCCAGATTCCGGTACCTGGTAGCCCTAAGACTGAACTCAACCAGCACCTGCTTGACGAACTGGCTCAAAATGACGAAATCTGGATCGCGGGAGAGGCTCGCTCACACTGCGTAGCAACAAGCTTACGGCAAATTATGAAGTACGCACCCTCCTTGGTTCCCAAAGTAATAATGCTCACCGATTGCATGTCCGATGTTACAGGACTTGGGTACCTGGCCGATCCCATTTACGCTGAGGCACGAAAGTTAGGAGTCAGGTTTACTACTTCGGTTGAGTTAATGCCCTAGTCTGTGTCAGTTTATTGGTATTCTTCAAACCCACCTACCTCATGCCCCGCTTTACCGATCAAGTTGTACTCATCACAGGCGCCGGTTCGGGCATTGGCCGGGCAACGGCTTTGTACTTCGCCCGGGAAGGGGCCCAGGTGATCGTTTCCGACATCAATGAATCGAGCGGACAGCAAACCACCTCGTTCATCAAGGCCGAGGCAGGCCGCGCGTCGTTCATTCTGTGTGATGTAGCCAGGCCCGAACAGATAGCCAGTCTGGTGCAACAGGTGGTTTCTGAATATGGACATCTGGATATTGCAATTAACAATGCCGGCATTGGGGTACCCTGTCGAAGGTAGCGGAGGTACCTGTGGAGGAATATCGCAAAATTATGGCCATCAATCTGGACGGCGTTTTTTTTGGGATGCAACACCAGATCAGGCAGATGCTCACACAGGCAGGCGGTGGCCGAATTGTCAATGTAGCTTCGGTAGCCGGTTTGCGGGCTTTGCCCAACAGTGCGGTCTATACCGCCACCAAACATGCCGTCGTAGGTCTGACCAAGGCGGCGGCGATGGAGTATGCCCGCAAGAATATCCGCATCAACGCGATCTGCCCTGTATTTACGCGCTCCGCGCTTGTAGATCAACTTTTTGCTTTGGCTCCGGATTACGAGCAGAAACTGGTGAAGAATATTCCTTTAGGCCGCTACGGCGAACCCGAAGACATAGCCCAGGCCATTTTGTGGCTGTGTGATCCCGCCAATTCGTTCGTGACGGGCCTGGCGCTACCGCTGGATGGCGGCATGATGGCTGGTTGAACGAATGGAGCCACTTTCCACCATAGTAGACATGTAGAATTGAATAACCTATTCGCCATTAAGTATCTTCTACATTCTCAAATCCTCCCAGATTAATTTTTCATTTGAGCGGGAAGTAAAGAAATCAGGACATTTTCCATCACCTGTGCCACTAATTCCTCCATCCGGCGAACAGATTATGTTACATTCCCCATCCATCAATATACTTGGTATGTCACAGCATCTTTGAGGAATGTAGTAGACTACTTTCCCTTTATACAAGTAGCTAAATACCTTAGCTGGCGGATTCCAGATCGGGTCATCCTTTATACCTTCAATAGTACGTTCTATACAATCGGGGGTACCTTTGGGCACTCCGTCTTTTTCGCAACCAATCAAAAATAAAACAATGATTATCAGAATACTATATTTTGTTTTCATACGAATCATCCCTTACAGATTTTGCTATTTGTATCAAGATCCACTTGCTGCACGAAATGGTTGGAATCACGCTTGCTACGCATAGTAGGATTATTTCCGTTTGAAATGGAAATCCGCGAAATTCATAAACTTGTCCCAATCGTAAAGTAATATATCGTGCTTGCCGTTACGCATGTGATAGCCCGTCCAGGTCTTCTGACCAACGGGTACCTCTACTTCGGGCGGAATCGGCGTGGTAAGAGTAGAACGGCCATACAGAGCATAAACCGGACCCGCGTGGTAGAGACTGAGGTACTCTCCTTTCGGATCGGACCATTGGTCCTCGGAAGCACTGGCTACGTACACCGGGCGCGGGGCCATGATTGCGATCAATTCATGAAAATCTACGGGCAAGTCATTCTCCCGGTCGTTGTACTGCTTGTAATTTCCGGCAAACCAGTGCGGAAAGCTAGTGTTGATCCGCTTGATCTGCTCACCATACTGACGGCGGGTGATGGCTGCCCCACCTTCGCCCGAGTCATTGGAGATGACAAGTGCAAAACGCGGGTCCTGGGCCCCTGCCCACAAGGCGGCCTTACCCAGGCGGGAATGCCCCATAACGGCCACTCGTTTTTTGTCGACATCCTGGTCTGTTTCCAGGTAGTCCATCGCCCGGCTCAATCCCCACGCCCAAGTACCAATAGCTCCCCATTCGTCCGGACTGGGTACTGTCTGTCCTTTATTATAAAATAATGAATGGATGCTTTCGTCGAAGCTATCGGCCCGGTCGGGTTGCAGATCGCCATAGTATACTGTGGCCAGTCCATAACCCCGCGCCAGAATTTCCTCTACGGGCCAGCGCCGGGCCCGAGCACCACGGTTGGCTTCGGTAGCCTGATTATTTATAAGGCCGGGATCTTTCCAGTCGGGTACCCAGCGTTTGGTGATTAAGATACCCGGATCGGCATGAATGGATTGGTTGCCCGAAAAATTCAGCCCCAGAAAAACCGGTACGGGTTTCTGAGCGGCATTGGGTGTATACAGTAAAATGTCCATGTAGTGCTGCCTGTCGTCCGTAAAGTACGCCCTGATCTGCTTGCGGGTTGCCAAACTGTTCAGGGCCTGGCGATCGGTTGAGACAGTTTCAAAGTGGATGCGTAACTTCTTCGTAGGCGTTTTTCCATAGACCTGTTCGGCAAAAAGAGCCAAAATCTCGGGGCGGCGCTGCGCTTCCCATTCTTTGACCGTCCTGACCTTTTTGCCCGCCTGAGTCACCATCAGTTCGGGTAATGTATAGGGGGGTACCTTGCTTTCATCATACTGTGCCAATGCCAGCAAAGACTGCGCAATAAAAAAAACGGATAGCAGGAGATTGTTTTTCATACCGCTAAAAGTCGGCAGATTGCAATCTCCTACTATCCGTACCTTACCAATTTTTACCGCAATTACCTGGGTCCGTAGGAACGGCCGCGACTTGAATTGCCGCGGTAGTTACGGTTGCTACGTACCCCGTTTCCGCGCGACTCATAATTTTGGCGCGCGTTATTCGGCGCCTTACGGTAATACCGCGGCTGAGGATTGCGGTAAACCACGCGGGGAGCAGGCCGAACTACCACGACCCGTGGTGAACGGGCGTAGCCGTAACCATACCCATAGGTACCCCCATAATAAGGGCGGGGCGGATAAGATGAATAAGTACAGCCTGATATCGTGACCAGGAACAGCAGCAATACCAGCGGAACGAAACCAATTTTTATCTTTTTCATAGCTTTCTTTCTTTAATATAATTAAATACTACTATACTAACGATTTATAGACAATCCGAGTGCCGTATTCCCCTATTTCCTATGTATTTTCGCAAGTTTTCAGGCCAATAAACGTTCCCCTGAAAGGCTTGGGAATGGTTTTTATATACGGATGTACGTGCCGCCAAATTTATTCTTATTTTTAGTTGATCAACGCTTGGTTTTTTTTGATAAAACATAATTCCCATATCTATGAAAATGAAAGGAAAGTGCGTTTTTACGTACCAGATCGAGTACCCAACGCCCGTTTCCATGATGCTGCGGCCCCGTCGGGAAGGTTCACAGTCTGTTTATAAGGAAGGTTTCGAGATAGAGCCTTCGGTGCATTTCACTGAGTTTACTGACAATTACGGAAACTCTTGCCAGCGGGCTACCTTACCCCCTGGCACCGTCGTAATTACCTCACAAGTTGAGGTGGATGTGCTGGAAACCCCGCCCCTACCCGATCCAAGGCCGGCTTTCGTACCCATCGAAGAACTCCCCGATGATGCTATGCTGTATATTTTGCCGAGCCGTTACTGCCAATCGGACCTTAGCGAAATCCACAAGCTGGCGTTAGAAATTGTCCAGGATCTCACACCTGGCTATGAGCAGGTGGAAGCTATCCGGACCTGGGTGCATCAGAATATTGAGTATAAGTATGGGGTAACTAATTCTAATACGACCGCCCTCGACCTGGCGAATAATCGCACAGGGGTTTGCCGCGATTTTACACACCTGGTCATCGCCCTCTGCCGCAGCCTCAATATTCCTACCCGCATGACGGTGGGGTACCTTGACAAACTCGAAATCACTGATTTGCATGCGTGGGTTGAAGCCTACCTGGGCGACCAGTGGTACACCTTCGATTCAGTGCAGGATCATACGCATGGGTACCGCATCGAGATTGGCCACGGGCGCGATGCCGCCGACGTAGCCATGGTTACCCAATTTGGCTCGATGGACTTAAAGTCGCTGGATGTGGAGACCGAACTTTTGGAAGAAGAAGGCGCCGTAGCTCAGAATGCCTGAGTCGGCATGCTTACTGTCCCTAAATAAAACCGGCCCGCACTCCAAGGAGCGCGGGCCGGTTTTGTGTTAATCCTGACAGAAAAATACCTACAAATCACTAAAATCGAAACTTTCCAAAAACTTCGTGGTGAAGTTCCCCGAGCGGAAACCCTCATCGTCCATGAGCTTGATGTGGAAAGGAATGGTCGTCTTGATACCTTCAATCACAAACTCCTGTAGTGCCCGCTTCATGCGCGTAATAACCTCGGCGCGCGATTGCCCACTCACGATGAGTTTAGCAATCATGGAGTCGTAATTGGGCGGAATGGTATAGCCACTGTACACATGGCTATCGATCCTGACGCCATGCCCACCGGGAAAGTGTAAGTTGGTGATCTTGCCCGGGCTGGGCCGAAAGCTATTGGCAGGATCTTCCGCATTGATACGACATTCCATCGCAAAGAGCTTGGGCGTATAGTTACGGCCCGAAATGGGTTCTCCGGCAGCCACTTTAATCTGTTCTTTAATCAAATCGAAATCCGTCACTTCTTCGGTTATGGGGTGTTCCACCTGAATCCGGGTGTTCATCTCCATGAAGAAGAAATTGCCATGCTTATCCACCAGAAACTCCACCGTGCCCGCACCTTCGTAGCCGATGGCCTGCGCGCCTTTGATGGCCGCCTCACCCATTTTCTCCCGGAGTTCGGGGGTAATGGCAGGGGAAGGCGTTTCCTCAACCAGTTTCTGATGCCGCCGCTGAATGGAGCAATCGCGTTCCGATAGGTGGCATACCTTACCATACTGATCGCCAATAATCTGAATTTCGATATGGCGAGGCTCTTCCACGAATTTTTCCAGATAGAGGCCGTCGTTTCCGAAAGCCGCGCCGGATTCCTGACGGGCATCATTCCAGGCTTTTTCAAATTCCGCTTCCTTAGTAACGATGCGCATGCCGCGTCCGCCACCACCGGCTGTGGCTTTCAAAATAACCGGATAGCCCATATCGGCCGCTAAGACCTTGCCTTCCTCTATGGATTCCAGAAGCCCCTCAGAGCCAGGAATGACGGGTACCTCCGCATCCCGCATGGTGGCTTTGGCCGTGGCCTTGTCCCCCATGCCGTTGATCTGCTCAGCGGTGGCCCCAATGAACTTGATTCCGTAGTCGGCACAAATCTGGGAAAACTCGGAATTTTCTGACAAAAAGCCATAGCCAGGGTGGATGGCATCAGCGCCGGTCACTTCGGCCGCTGAGATGATATTCTGAATACTAAGGTACGAGAGGCGGCTCGCGGGGGGACCAATGCACACGGCCTCGTCGGCAAAGCGTACATGGAGACTATCGCGGTCCGCCGTAGAATAAACCGCTACGGTTTTGATGCCCATTTCGCGACAGGTACGGATAATCCGCAGGGCGATCTCTCCCCGGTTGGCAATGAGTATTTTTTTAAACATAGGGTTTATTTAGAAAAGTCAGACAGGTTCGACCAGGAAAAGGGGTTGATCGAACTCGACCGGGGTAGCATTTTCAACCAGTACCTTGACGATGCGTCCCGCCACTTCTGATTCTATTTCGTTGAACAGCTTCATGGCCTCGATGATACAAACCGGCTTCCCGGGCTTGATTTCGTCGCCAATATTCACCAGCGCCGGGGTTTCAGGACTGGAGGCACGGTAGAAGGTACCAATCATGGGCGACTTAATGGTTATGTAATGGGCTTCGGCATCCACTGCCGCAGGAGTTGAGGGTGGGGTCTGCGTAGCAGCGGGGGCCGAAGCTTGAGGCGCTGCCGGAGCAGAGGCCGGTATAGCAACGGGGGCCGGAGCGGCCGCAGGACCAGTGCCGTACCGCTTCACCTTGATCTTTAATTCGGAGGTTTCGATATTTACTTCATCCAGCCCAGATTGAGCGATGAAATCGATGAGTTTCTGGATTTCTTTGGTTTCCATAGGTTGGCGTTGATGGTTCGGGAGACAAAGGGTACTTGATAGTCTAGGATTTGACTCGTTCCACGTAATCATACGTGCGGGTGTCTATTCTCAGGACATCATCCTGCTCGATAAACAAAGGTACGGTAATACTGGCGCCCGTCTCTACTTCCACTGATTTCTTGGGAGAGTTGGCGGTATCACCCTTGATGCCGGGCTCGGCATAGGTGACTCTCAACTCCACAAAGGCAGGCAACTCGCAGGTAAGGGGAGCATCGTTCTCCGTATTAATCAATATTTCCACCTCTTGCCCCTCCTTCATCAAATCGGCCCCCGTAACGATTTTCTCATCCAGGAGTATCTGCTCGAAGTTTTCGGTATTCATGAAATTATAGCCTACTTCGTCTTTGTACAAAAACTGAAATTTCTGGCGTTCTACTCGCACCGGCGTAATGCTGGCCCCGGAGTTAAAGGTGTTGTCGAGCACTTTCCCCGAAGTGAGGCTCCTCATTTTGGTACGTACAAAAGCGTTGCCTTTGCCCGGTTTTACATGCTGGAATTCGATGATTTGGAACAGATCGTTGTTGTATTCGATTACTAGCCCGTTGCGGATTTCCGAAGTTGATGCCATTTTTAATTAGTTGAAACCGGGTCGCCGGTACGGTTGAAAGTTGTAAGCCGGAAGTGAAGCTATCCTAATAATGTACGTAATGGAATTGTTAATTCTAATAATCCTTACTGACAACTGATTAACTTTGATTTAATTAATTGTATATTGAAATACTTTCAAAATTTTATATACAGAGCAACTATCGAACGTGTTTACACTTCTCTTTCTCCTTAGTAAGCCCATTTTACATAAGCAGTCCCCCAGGTAAAACCTCCGCCAAAGGCAGCCAAAATCAGATTATCGCCTTTGTTGAGCTGCGACTCGTAGTCCCATAGGCAAAGCGGAATAGTAGCTGCCGTGGTATTGCCGTACTTATGAATATTGAGCATCACTTTATCCATACCCACGCCCATGCGATTGGCAGTGGCTTCTATGATGCGCTTATTGGCCTGGTGAGGTACCAGCCACGCCACATCGTCACCGGCCAAGCCGTTTTTCTCCATGATTTCAGCCGAAATATCGGCCATCTTTTTCACGGCAAACTTGAATACCTGTTGTCCGTCCTGGTATACGTAATGCAGGCGCTGGTCAATGGTTTCATGGGTGGGTGGGTACCGGCTGCCGCCCGCTTTCTGATTGAGGTAGGGCTGACCTGACCCATCCGACCGAATGATCGAATCCAGCAGACCATATCCCTCGTCGTTGGGTTCAAGCAGTACCGCCCCTGCTCCATCGCCGAATAGCACACAGGTAGTGCGGTCTGTGTAGTCCACAATAGCTGACATTTTATCAGCTCCTACGATGATCACCTTACGGTATTTCCCGGTCTCAATAAACTGAGAACCCATGGTCAGCGCGTATAGAAATCCCGAACATGCCGCCTGCACGTCGAAACTACCTACGTCGCGGATACCCGCCATTTCACAAATCAGATTGGCCGTGCAGGGAAACAGAAAATCGGGGGTAGTGGTAGCGCAAATCAACAAGTCAATTTCTTCGGGACGGGTATTGGTCTTGGCCAAAAGACCTTTTACTGCCTCAGCGCCCATATGAGAACTCCCCTTACCTTCTCCCTTCAGAATTCTCCTTTCCTTGATGCCCGTCCTGCTGAAAATCCATTCGTCGTTGGTGTCAACCATCTTTTCAAGTTCGGCGTTAGTGAGGACGTACTCAGGTACGTAGCCAAATACGCCGGTGATGGCAGCTTTCGAGTGGGTCATATTATCGGTTTCTTGGTTTTCCAACTCAGGCAAGGGCCTGGGCAATATGTATGTATGCGTTGGCCTCGACCTGCTTGCAAGCCCAGGAAATCATATTTTTGATAGCCAGCGGGGAAGACATACCGTGGGCAATCATCACGTTACCGTTCACCCCCACGATTGGGCTACCCCCCACTCCCTCATAATTGGTGCGGGCGATAAACTCGTCAGTAATACCGCGGTTTTTCGTGATTTCGTAGAGGGACTCCCCCATTTTGAAAAGGATATTTCCTGTAAAACCATCCGTCACAATTACATCGGCCTTGCCCACAAAGAGGTCTTTGCCCTCTATATTCCCCACAAAGTTGATCTTTTTGTTGTCTTTCAGCAATTGATAAGCCGCCTGGGCTACCAGAGAACCCTTCTGCTCCTCTTCTCCAATGTTCATCAGAGCCACCCGGGGGCGGTCGATTTGAAAGGTATATTGTGCGAAAAGGGAGCCTATTTCTCCGAATTGGCCCAGTACATCAGGCTTGCAGTCGGCGTTGGCCCCAATGTCGAGCATAATCGCGAATTGGCCGTTGGTCTGCGGTACGAAGCCCGCAATGGCAGGGCGCAGGATCCCTCGATAGCCCGGATGCTGAAAAGCGCTCCTACATGCATGGCACCGGTGTTGCCGGCGCTACAAAAAATGTCGACTTTTTTCTCTTTTAAAAGCTTAAACCCAACTCCAATACTGGAATTGGGTTTCTGGGAAAGCGCCTTGGTAGGGTGCTCGCTCATTTCTATTACATCGTCGGCCTGAACGATTTCCACCGAGGATGATTCAAAACCATGAAGATCAAATATTTCACGGATACTATTTTCCCGTCCGATCAGCACAATTTGTGTACCGGCAAGCAGATCGGGAGCCGCCATGATAACACCCTCTACGATCGCTCGCGGGGCAAAATCTCCCCCCATAGCATCTACTGCAATTTTCATTTACACACTTTTTGTTGACTGAAAAATGGAAAACGTGGGTGTAAAATTAGCAGTTGCGACGTAGTAAAAAAGAATTTCGCAACAACTTTTACCAAGCTGTTGCGAAATCGATACGCATGTACACTGGGGAACTAGACCGTTTTCGCGTAATCCTCGATCATGAGTTTGCCCTTGTAATAGAGGTTGCCTTCATATACATGAGCATGGTGCGAACGGTGGATTTCACCCGTAGTGGGATCAACAGATAACTGCTTTCCAGTTAGTTTGTCGTGAGTCCGGCGCTTATCGCGACGCGTAGTCGAATGTCTTCGTTTGGGATGTGCCATTATGTTCGGTTATCTAGTAATTGCTGTTCGTAATTGTATGCTTATTTCTGTTTCAGTTTATTCAATGCTTCCCATCGCGGGTCCACTCTGCCATCCTCCGTTTCCGGATCCTCACTTTTGCTGCCTTCCGAGCTGTAGACCAGCGTTTCGGAGTCGGTTTCGTCCTCATTCCCCCCGGATTGCTGACGCAGGTCAGGATGGATCTTTTTCATGGGAAGGGCTAGGGCAATCAGTTCGAAAATATAGCCGGCTACGTTGATGCGTGTCCGGTTGCGGTTAATGATGGCAATTTCCTCCGTCAGTTCCTCATCATGGTCGCCGAACTTCAGTATGATCTTCCCTTCGGTGTCGACGGGTTCCTCAAAAACCTCCAGCGACCGGTCGCAGGTCAATTCGGCAGTCCCGCGGATTATGAACCGGAGCTGAATCATGGTTGTGGATTTGTCCAATACAAGATGTACCTTAAAATCCCCTTTCTGAATCAGTTCCTGGGACATTTGCTCGAAGAACTCAGATCCCAGCTCATAATAGAATTCGTATGATTTGTCTTCCAAACCATAGATGTCTAGGTTATATCGGCTCTGCTCTTTCACGTCGTTCTGCAAAAAGGACTGCAAAGATAAAATCTTTTTGGATTAATTAAAAAAGCTGGCTGTGAATTTCTTGGAGCACAGACTACTAGGCTAATCTAAATTCAGGGCATAGGCTGGGCGGGATTCCCAAAAACCGTAGCCTTGGCCGGCACATCCGCAATCACCAGCGAACCCGCCCCTACCCGGGCATTTTTACCGATATGAATCCCGGCGACAACAGTTGCCCCGGGTCCGATAAAGGCCCCTTCTCCGACGGTTACACGGTCGTTCAGGACAACGCCCGGCCCAATATTGACGAAATCGCCGATTTCGACAAACGATTCTACTAAGGTACCGGATTGAATATGGACGTGGTGACCTACATTCACCTGAGGCCCAAGCACTACGCGGGCACCAACGAAATTGCCGTGGCCCAACGTGGCCATGCCCGATACCACCGCTGTGTCATGAATGGCATTGACCGGCATAGTTTTACGCCGCTCATTGAGCATTTGGGCCAATTGTTTGCGAACGGAGTGTTCGCCGATCGCTACGAATGCCTCGCATTTGGGGCCGATGAGTTTAAGAAAGCCCCCATCGTCCGTATCGCCCAGCACACTTACGGTACCGATCTCAGTACCATGCAGTTCTTTGTTGTCGTCTAAAAAACCGTAAACGACCACGCCATTGCGTTGAAAAATATCGAGCGCCTGACGGCCCGTAGCTCCGGCGCCAAAAATAAGTATCGGATTTTCCATGGTTTAATTTTGAATGGGTGAATGAGTGATTCAATGACTATCTAATTCCTGCCTTTACCGCGCGACAGGTCAATCGAATGCTCATTCAAAAATGATTAAAGAAACGTAACCCGAAACACGAACGGACTCGAATAAGGTGAAATGTTCTGGCCGTTAAAGGGGTTGAGTTGGTTTTGATACCTCAAATTATATAGTAAGGTCATGTGAACACCACGCGTGAAGGGTCCGCCCAATGGCTGGGTATAGGCACCGCCGATCAGGGGCGAACCGATCCACTTGCGCACATAGCGGCGGTCTACGCTGTCAAAATACTCCACATTCAGCCCCTCATACTCCGCCTGAAGCGTCACCATCGGCAAAAGGGAATACATCAGGAAGGTACGTCCTCCGTAGTAATTGCTGTTAACATTGAAACGCTTGGAATGAAGCCACATGTAGGTCACGCCCACGCCCCCGACGAGCTTGTCGGTAAGGTTGAGCCCGGCCATTGGCGACAGGTTGATGTTCGTCACCGTGCCAAAACCCAATCCGAAACTTCCGCCCAGCCGCAGGCGGTCCAATAGGGGCAAGGGTACCTCGGATTGGGGCTTTGCCATGGGCTTTCTACCTTCTCCTTCCGGAATCTCGATGGTGGTCTGCCGGGGTTGCTGCCGGACGGTGTCTTTCTCGTAGTATCCGGTATTCTGGGCCAAAACCGTCGAATATACCCCCGAAAGTGCTAAAATTGCCATCAGGACCGGAAGAAACCTTTTCATATCGAAAACGATTGTTATTTTTACTAATGGGTAGTAACGAAACATCTCGTGCCTTTGGTTCGCGAAAGGCGTGATCTTTACTTGTCGCGATCCACCTTAACCCTATCCTCGAATCCATGCATTACCGCATCAGCGTTCCTGATCCCGTTGCCCGATTTCTCGAAATCGTGTATACCCTACCTACCCACACAAGTACACATATCGACCTGCAAATGCCGGCCTGGCGTCCGGGTCGTTACGAAATCCAGAACTTTGCGAAGAACGTTCAAAAGCTAGAGGTACAGGGCGGCTCTGGCGCTCGTCTTCAGGTGCACAAAATCACCAAGGACCGTTGGCGGGTAGCCACGGCCCATGAGGCTACAATCCACGTCGTATACAGGTACTACGCAGTGATCCAGAACGCCGGCAGCAGCTACGTGGATGAGGACTTATGGTACCTGAACTTTATCAATTTTGCCCTTTGTGCGGATGGCTACCTTAACCAGCCGTGTACCGTAGAACTCGACTTGCCCGCCGGTTTCCGGATTGCCTGTGGCATGCCCCCTACCACGCAGCCCACAATTCTACAGGCCAGCGATTATTATCAGCTTGTAGACAGCCCGCTGCTGGCTTCGGCCACGCTTCATCACGAGACGTACCAGGAAGAAGGTACCCTGTTCCATGTTTGGATGCACGGAAACCTACATCCCAATTGGAAGCGCATCCGCACCGATTTCGCGCGTTTCTCCCGCGAGCAGATCGCGACCATGGGGGAGCTTCCGGTACCTGAATACCATTTTATCAATCTGATTTTACCCACCGCCTTTTATCATGGCGTCGAGCATCACAACTCCACCATGATCGTACTGGGGCCCGACGATGAAGGCGAAGGACTATATACTGACTTGCTCGGCGTAAGCTCACACGAGCTTTTCCACGCCTGGAACATCATCCGCATCCGTCCCAAAGAATTGCTTCCCTACGATTTTACAAAGGAAAATTACTTCACCACCTGCTTCGTAGCTGAGGGATGCACCACTTACTATGGCGATCTTTTCCTGCGGCGGGCGGGGGTGTTCGATGATGCCGCCTATGTCAAGGAGCTGCAGGTGTACATGAAGCGGCATTTCGAAAGTAGCCGCCATGCCACGCAATCGTTGTTGGAGTCGTCGTGGGATTTGTGGCTGGACGGGTACGAAAAGGGCATTCCTGATCGGAAAGTGTCGGTTTATCATAAAGGTGCCTTGGTAGCTTTGATTCTGGACCTGTACCTGCGTAAAAAATTCGACCACGCCCGCTCGCTCGATGATGTCATGCGCCTGCTGTGGCAACGTTTTGGTAAGCCTTTCGTGGGGTACAGCTATGAGGATTACCGCGCCATTGTGGTGGAGGTAGCCGGAGAACCACTCGACTGGTACTGGGAAGAGTGCATCGAAGGAACCACACCCCTGGAAAATCGTTTGAACGAACACCTGGCCTTCGTAGGCCTGCAAATGACTACATTCAGCAATGGCAACGTCCAGCTGAACGTACTGGACGACACCCGCGCGGCGCGGCAATGGGAACGTTGGCTGGCTTCGGTTCAGGTTTTTTCCAATGCTGAAAACGACGACAATTAACCTCCGTTCAGATCGGCAGGTACCCCCCACTTTTAATAAGTATTATTAAAATGCTCGACCTTTTTTTTTACCGTTCGACCGCACTTCGATGGTTGCTGGTCCTGGCCATTACGGCAGGCTGTCAGTCGGGCCGTACGGTCACATTCCTTCAAACCAATGATGTGTACGAGATTGCCCCGCTCGACAACGGTCATTCGGCCGGACTGGCGCGGGTAGCTTATCTGAACAAAACATTAAAAAAGAAAAACCCCAAGGGTACCTATTTCGTACTGGCGGGCGATTTCATAAGTCCGTCGGTGATCGGTACCCTACGCCATAACGGCGAGCGTATTCAGGGAAAACAGATGGTGGATGTCCTCAACCAGGCCGGGCTGGACCTGGTTACCTTTGGCAATCACGAATTTGATTATGACGATGAATCGCCTACGGTACTCAACCAGCGCATCGAGGAATCAAAGTTCCGATGGGTGATTGCCAACCTGCAGCGCCGGGAAGGCGACAAAACGGTACCTTTCAGCAAAGACGGCGCCAATTTTCCCCCGTCCGTAATTCTGGACAACGGGAAGGTACGGGTAGGGCTGTTCGGCTTGTGCATTCCCGTTAGTAAGGATTTCGTGCAAGTGGCTGATCCCTTAGAGGCGGGGCGCCGCGAATACGAAGACCTCAAAAACCGCTGCGATGTGGTGGTAGCCCTCACGCACCTCGATGTGGCCGACGACCAGCGACTGGCCGAACAGGTACCGGGCCTGGCGCTGATCATGGGCGGCCACGACCACGACCACATGCAGCTTCAGGTGGGGAAGGTAGCCATTGCGAAGGCCGACGCCAATGCCAAAACAGTGTATATCCATCGCCTGCACTTCGACCGCAAAAACCGCCTCTTGAACCTGGAATCGGAATTGAAAACCATTGATGAGACCGTTCCTGAAGACCCCAAAACGGCCGCCGTTGTGGCTAAATGGCAGCAAATCGCCAATGAAAGTTTCCGAGACCTTGGCTTTGAACCTACTGAACTGGTCTACACAACCCCCGTACCCTGGGATGGCCGGGAGGCGACGGTTCGCCGCGAGCACGGGGCCCTCACCTCCACGATCGCCCAAAGCATGTTCCAGGCCTTTCCGGGCAGCGATCTCGCCGTGTTCAATGGGGGCTCGGTGCGGGTAGATGATGTACTCGAAGGGCCTATTACCCAGTACGACATTGTACGTATCCTACCCTTCGGCGGGGGTATTTCGCAAGTGAACATGACGGGCGATTTGTTACAGAAAGTGCTGGAAGCCGGACGACTCAGTCGGGGCAAGGGAGGCTTTCTACACCACGCCAATGCCCGCTACGACGATACTTCGCAAACCTGGTACATTGCTGATCAGGCCCTCAATTTGTCGGGTACGTATAAAGTCGTACTCCCCGATTTCCTGCTGACGGGCAAGGAATTTGGCCTGGGTTTCCTGGTTCCCGCCAATCCTGGGATCATTAAACCCATTGCCAAGCTGGACCAGGCTGATTCACGCACGGATATTCGGAAGGTTTTTATTGGGTACCTCAAGGGCTTGTAGTAGAAACCGAAGCGGAAATAGTACCTTACCAGAGCATCCTTACATCGAAAGTATTTCCATATTATTTGTCGCTCTTTAACCTAAACCTACCTTGATGAAATCCGTCAGCTTACTCCTACTCACCCTACTCCTATCCGTTCCGACTTATTGCCAATCCTGGCTCATTGGTCCCTTCCGCAAGCACAACGCGGCCAATCCCGTATTGACGCCCTTGACTACCAGTACTTTTGATGATCCGATCCGGAACGAAACCGTAACCTGGGAAGCTAAGGATGTGTTCAATCCAGCGGCCGTGGTGCGCAACGGGAAAATATACCTGATTTATCGCGCTGAGGATCTGGTGGGGAAATACAATGGTACCTCCCGCATCGGCCTGGCCACCAGCACCGATGGCGTGCATTTCAAGCGGATGCCCCAACCGGTACTGTACCCCGACAATGACTTTATGAAGAAATACGAGTGGGAAGGCGGCATCGAGGATCCGCGCGTCGTAGAAACCACTGACGGACAGTACGTGATGACTTACACAGCCTACGATGGAGACAAAGCCCGGCTCTGCGTTGCTACGTCGCCCGATTTGCAGCACTGGACCAAATACGGGCTGGCCTTCAACAATTTCATCCGCGGCGGGGGACAGGATTTATGGTCGAAGTCGGGTTCCATTGTGTGCCGACGGGTAGGTAGCAGGCTGGTTGCGACGAAGATCAGCGACAAATACTGGATGTACTGGGGCGATCAGCAGCAGCTTTTTGTGGCGGTGTCCGACGATCTGATCAACTGGTACCCCCTTACCAAAGGCGACAAAAGCCTGAAAACCGTGGCGGAGTACCGGCCGGGCAGTTTCGACTACCGCGTACTGGAACCCGGCCCACCCGCCCTACTTACACCAAAGGGTATCGTTTTGATTTATAATGGTATGAACGACGGCAAAAATGGAGATACCAACCTACCCGATGGTACCTATGCCGCCGGGCAATTCCTGTTCAGTAACGACGCGCCCGACCGCCTCATCGATCGATCCAAAAGCTATTTCATGAAGCCCGACCAGCCCTACGAGATCACCGGACAGGTCAACAACGTCACCTTCGTAGAGTCCATGGTACCTTACCGTGGACTTTGGTGGCTCTACTACGGGACGGCCGATTCTAAAATTGCTGTCACTTCGGCCCCCTTGAAATAAACGGCCTTCGAACAAAAAAATGGCCGCCCGGGTTGTCAATCCGGGCGGCCGCATTCTAATTTCGGGCAAGATCCTATTGATTTACCAGTCTGTTCTCCACCTTATTCGGCGCTGATCGGTGTCACGGTACGGGTAGTTTCCGTGGAGATCGTGAAGGGCTTCTCGATGTTACCGTTTCCGGATTCGATTACGAAGGCATATTTGCCGTCGGCCAGGTTCGACAAGTCGAACACTTTGGTATAGCTTTCGGTTTTCGAGGCGTACTCGCTGTACAGGGTTTCTCCCGTGGAACGCTTGATCGCAATGTATGAGCGGTTCGACAGGTTTTTTATCGTAAGCTTGAACTTCATATCCTTGAACGTTTCAACGCTCATGTCTACGGTTCCATCAGTACGTACTTCGGTCGAAGGATTAATGCTATTGGCGGTGGCCAGGTTCGCAGCGGATACTCCCATCCATACTGCGGCTACTAAAATGATTCTTTTCATGATGTTAATTTTTTTAAGGTACGACTACTACTTGATTGTATTTTTTTAATAATTTCTTAATCTTGCCCTGATCGGCTTATCCACTGTTAGAGATAAGCCTTTCTTTTTTCGTTTTGACTCTACAAACGTACTCTATGGGGCAATATCATGCAATAGGCTAGATTTTGATTTCGAAAGTTCATTGCACAGTCCTACGATAAACTTAGAATTGTACAACGTTTATATAAATAGTACAACAAGTCGTTTATTATTTGCTACGGTATATTTACTTAAAATTCAGAACTCAGATTGTATTATTCTTATATAAATCAATACTATGAGTCCTTTTGCAAGAAAGTCCAGTAAACTACTTAAATATTCTAGTACTCAACTACTTACCAAAAGACAATAAAAAAGGAGAATCAGCCTACGGAAAGCGGATTCTCCGCAATCAGAAGAATTATCTCTTAGCAACAGCTTCTGAATTTTAGCATCCAGCTATCAATTAGTTTAATCCAACTATATTTACAGTGGCTGATACCAAATCATTACATATGCAGGGGAAGAAAAACAGATACGCCCTTATTTCTATTTTAATCCTTAGTGTGCTGACTAACTGTAAGGAAAAAATTGAAATCACGGATGGACTCAGGAAAGTCTATTCCCGAGGTGTGTTAGCAGGAGAAATTGATGAGTGCCAGTACCGGGGGGATCTTGTGTATGTAGCGGGAGCCAATGCCTACGATGCCGGAAGCGCAGTCTTCAATAAAGAGGGGAATCCCATCGGTACCTGCAATTATGCCTGGGGGCCCATCGACTCCATATGCGGCCAACTGAAAGACTGCGAAGTAATTTATCGGGTCAAAGATCACATTTCAGGTCAGCCCCCAGTGGATAAAGTACGGGCTAGGGAAAAAATAGATTCAGTCGTCGTCAAAGTCCCCTTCCCCTTCTTCATCCTCAGGCTTGGCCCACACAAAGGTACTCCGGCGCGGGGCAGGCATAGGGCTATCGATTCCTTTGACCGCCTTCCACACGATCTCGCTGAATTCTACATCGTTGATTGCATCGGGTACAGTCAGGTTCAGTTCCCCTGAGCGGATGGAATGTTTGTTCACGGCTACGTTGCGCTGATCCAAAGGCACATTGTTTGCCCGGGCCGTATACAGCCTGGCGTCGGGCTGGGCTGTAAAGCTTCGCCAGAGCGGCGTGGCAGCGGCGTCGTACTGGCTCATGGGCGGCAGTGCCAGGATCAATTCCATGGTACGCAGCAGCGAGGTGGTACTGTACATGGTATGGTCCACGTAGTTGCGCTTCACATACGGCCCGATCACCAGCGCCACCGAGCGGTGTGCGTCGACATGGTCAGGACCATTCTGGGCATCGTCTTCCACCACGAATACGACCGATTCTTTCCAGATCGGGCTCTTGGACAAATGCTCCACAAACCTACCCAACGCCAGGTCGTTGTCGGCTACGGCCGCCTGCGGGGTAGGTGCCCCGATTCGCATGCCCGACGTATGGTCGTTAGAAATACGCACCGTGTTGAAATGTGGCACCGCGTTGGCCGCTACCAGCGCATCGAAATCCTTTTCCCAGGCCGCCTCACGATCCACATCCTTGTAGCTGAGGTCATAGCCGTGGTAGTTGGGGTCATAATGCCCTTCGAGTACCTTAAGATTAGGCTTACCCTGCGAAGTAAACTCTCCGTAGGTACGGTAGCTGACTCCTGCTCGTTGGCAGTAATCCCAGATAAAACCTTCTTTCGGATGGGCTACCTGGCGGGTACCTTCGTAGTCGTAGGTACCCCCACGCCCGCCGTAACTGGTGGGCCAGGTTTTTTCTACAAAATCCGTTGCATAGCCCGCCATCGACCAGTTGTGTCCGTCGGCGCTTACTTCGGCGTTGACGTAGAAATTGTCCAGCAGCACAAACTCCCGCGCCAGCGCATGATGATTCGGGGTATTGTTTTCGGGAAAAAGACACAGGCTAGCGTCGCCGTTGCCTTCGGACATATCGCCAAAAATCTGATCATAGGTGCGGTTCTCCTTAATGATATAAAATACATACTTGATGGGCGAAGGATCACCTACAGTACGGGGTATAGGGTTACCCTTCTGGCCTTCGCTCGTGCTTTCCCTTTCCTTAGTATAAGGGGTATTTTCGTACACCAATTGCGTGTAGCCAGCCAGCAAGTTATCATCGGGCTTGCTGATAATGGAAAGATTCCCCTGAAACAGACTCCCGATGTACTCGGCCTTAGCCCGCTCGGCGGCCGTCATGGTAGGTTGCGGTCCGCCGGGATTGGCTAGTGAAGTGAGCCCTTTGCCATTAGCGACGTAGATTTTTCCGTCCACTTCACGTACCGTAGTTGGGTACCAGCCTGTGGGAATAAGCCCCAGCGAACGACTTTCGCCCCGCTCCGACACATCAAAAACAGACAAACAGTTATTGTCGGCATTAGCGATATACAGCGTTTTTTCATCTTCCGAAAGCGCCAACCCGTTAGGGGTACTTCCGGCAGGCGCATCCGGGAAGAGTGAGGTAGTGAGTGTTTCGACCACCCGCCGGGCCGCTACCTCGATCACGGAGACTGTATTTTCGTTGCCATTGGCGACAAAAAGGTACCTGCCGTCCCGGGTCAGCACCATATCGTTGGGATGGCTGCCCACCGCTACACTGCCACTTGTCGTTCTTTTTTTCAAATCATAGAGCAATACTTTCTCCCCGCCCCATAGCGAAATGTAGAGCAACGACTTGTCTGGCGAAAGTACGCAGGTGTAGGCTTCGGCAGGTAAGTGCTCCCGGCGCAGTACCTGCCGTGTCACAGCATCGCAGGTGTAGAGGGCGCTGTCGTCTTTGGTCACCACGTAGAGGCGCTGGGCTTCGTCGTCCAGGCATAGGCCCGCTGGCGAAATGGACTGCTTGGGCCATGGCTCACCCAGCACGATTTGTCCGGTTTCGCTCAATTTTCCGTCTTTGTTCTGATAAATCCTCACCAGGTTGTCATTCCCTCCGGAAGCAAACAGTCCTTTCTCGTCGCCTGAAAAAGCCAGACCTACCCATGATTTCGGAATTGTGATTTCATCGGAAACCGTTTCATCCGCGCGGTTGATCAGGGTGATGCTCTGCGTGCCCTGTCCGTTGTTGGTAAAAGCCATCCACTTGCCCGAACTTGAAACGGCGACATTAAGCGGCAGATCGCCCAGGGATAGGCTTTTGCCGGGCGTAGTCAGCGACCAGCCGTTGGGTAGCATCACGCGCGTAGCACGCAGGGAATTGATAACGTCAGACTGGGTACCACTCTGGCCGGGTTTACAGCTACTTAGGCAAGCGAGTAAGAACAGAATTATGGAAATTTTGGGGAGAAAACATCTTTTCATCGGGGCGAAGTTTTGCTTTATACAGCTTAAAAGTAGCAAAAAGCAATCGCCTACCTCTTTACTATCCTGTTAACAATTTGAGAATTGAACCCCATTGCGTAGTTTTACGGGTACTTTGTCAGATGTTGAAACTGAATTTCTCACTCTCAACTCTCAACTTTCAACTTTCAATTAGGAAAAAATGCCAGAAATAGCGTTCAGAGATGCCATCAAAGAGGCGATGTCGGAAGAGATGCGTAGGGACGAAAAAGTGTTCCTGATGGGCGAAGAAGTAGCCGAGTACAATGGCGCCTATAAAGCCAGCCAGGGAATGCTGGACGAATTCGGCCCCAAGCGGGTGATCGATACACCCATCGCCGAGCTGGGTTTCGCGGGCATCGGGGTAGGTGCCGCTTCCAACGGACTGCGCCCGATCATCGAATTCATGACGTTCAACTTTTCGCTCGTCGCCATCGACCAAATCATCAATAGCGCAGCCAAGATGCTGTCCATGTCGGCGGGCCAGTATAATGTACCCATCGTGTTCCGGGGACCTACCGGTAACGCAGGACAACTGGGTGCGCAGCACTCTCAGAACTTCGAGAACTGGTATGCCAATACGCCTGGCCTTAAGGTGGTGGTTCCGGCCAATCCTCATGACGCCAAGGGTCTTCTCAAATCGTCCATCCGTGACAACGACCCTGTAATTTTCATGGAGTCGGAAGTGATGTATGGCGATAAAGGAGAGGTACCTTCAGAAGAGTACCTGATTCCGCTGGGCAAAGCCGAAGTGAAAAAAGAAGGCTCGGACGTGACAATCGTATCGTTCGGCAAGATGATTCCCCGCGTGGTACTACCTGCTATGGAAGAATTAGCCAAGAACGGTATCAACGCCGAACTCGTAGACCTGCGTACCGTCCGCCCGATCGACTACGCTACCGTAGTAGAATCCATTAAGAAAACCAACCGCTGCGTCATTGTGGAAGAAGCATGGCCCCTGGCTTCCATTTCTTCCGAACTGGCCTACCACATTCAACGCTACGCCTTCGACTACTTGGACGCTCCAGTCATGCGTATTACAAATCGCGATGTACCCCTGCCCTACGCCCCTACCCTGATCGAGGAGATTCTGCCTAATGTGAAGCGCACCCTTGATGCGGTCAATGCGGTGATGTATAAGTAGGGATAAATCTAGGAAAGTGTAACAAGGTCTAAGCTCGAAAGAGCGGATTAATAACAATCAAAAGCGGTCGGTTCCGGGATTAAAATCCTCAGAACCGACCGCTTTTTTGATTCACGGTTTTCGTTCGTGGCTGGCTAGGGGCAATTAAGAATTTTTCTTATTCCCATCCCGTGTGGTTTCAAAAAGGAACCAAATACGCCGCTCGGTTTCGTCAATATAAACTTCCAGCAGGCTCGCCGTAGCGACATCCTCGGCGTCATCGCACAGCTTGTGGGCAGCCCTCATGCTCTTGGCCATTTTTTTATTTTCTGTGATAAGCTCTTGGAGCATGGCCTGTGGAGCAACAAAGTCCTCATCGTTATCCTTCACGCTTTGCAATTGGGCAATGTGCCCTACCGAACGGATTGTATCGTAGCCCAATTTGCGCACGCGCTCGGCCAGCGGGTCAATCGTAGCCAGGATTTGAGCGGCCTGCTCGTCGAGTAACAGGTGGTAGTCACGGAAGTGGGTACCCGACATATGCCAGTGGAAATTCTTTGTTTTGATGTAGAGCGCAAAAGCGTCAGCAACTAGTCCGTTAACGGCCTCCGAAACTTTTTTACGGCCTTTCTCTTGTAGGTCAGAAGGGGTATCAAGGGCGGCAGGTGATTTTATAGCGTCCATAAGCAGGGTCTGTTAAAATAATAGTTTTGAATTAAGAAATGATCTAGTAAATAGTTCTAAAAACTGTGCCAAGGGCTAGTTTTGCCAAAACTTTGTTCACTAAACTCCTACAAAATGCCCCTTCTTTCCTTCGAGAATGTATCGGTCCGTAAATACGACACGCCTGTGCTATTCGGCCTTACCTGGCAAGTAAATCCCGGCGAGCAATGGGCTATTATAGGAGGTAACGGCTCCGGCAAAACCACCCTGCTGGAAACCATTGCCGGGCGTTGGGCCACTGCGCAGGGTCGATTACAGAAAAGGGGAGAGGTGGAGTTTGTCGCAAACGATTACTCGTTCAACCGTATTGCCCGCGCGGCGGCACAGTACTATCAGCAACGGTTTCAAGCCTATGAAGCTGCCCTGGCACCCACTGTGCGCGAGGTACTGACCGAGCAGATGAAGCCCGTAGGTACCGTAGATGAGAAGTCTGTACGGCTGGCAGAAAGTAGGGTACCCGAAGCCCGCCTGGAAGAAATAACCCATTTACTACAACTTACCGACTTGCTGGATCAGCCTTTTATTACGCTTTCCAATGGCGAAACACGTCGCATGCTGCTGGCCCGGTCGCTGGTCAAAGACCCGGACATCTTACTACTCGACCATCCCTTCGTGGGCCTTGACGTGCTTTCACGGGAGATTCTGCGCGAAGCACTGGCCGAACTGGCCCGCCAGGGTACCACGATTATCCTGGCCACCGCAGCTACTGAGATTCCTGACTGCATAACCCATGTTTTAATGCTGAAAAAAGGAAAAATTGAAAGGGTAGTTCCGATTGAAGAATGGAAGCAGGAATCCATTATTAATCCCCTCTCTGTCCGTCCATCTGTTGATTTAAGCATCAGAGGGTCCGATCTGCAATGGAATTGGCTGTCGGCTCTCCCGCAACCTACCTATGCGTACGCTTTCGATTTGAGAAACATCCGGGTCGTGTACGATGGAAAGGCCGTACTCGATCATGTAAACTGGCGGGTTAGAAAAGGGGAAAAATGGGCATTAACCGGGCCAAATGGCTCAGGAAAATCGACGCTCCTGAGTATACTGACTGCCGACCACCCCCAGCGCTTCGCCAATGATTACGATCTCTTCGATCAGAAAAGAGGTGGGAAAGGAGCTTCAATTTGGGATATAAAGCAGAAAATCGGACACCTTTCGCCGGAACTACATCTGTACTTTCCGGTGGAGACAACCGTATTCAAGGCCATTGCTTCCGGCTTTTACGACGCAACGGGGGTTTATTTCAAGAAATTGGATGAAGGCCAGATAGCTCGGGTGGAGCAATTGGCAGAATTGCTGGGGGTAGGTCAGGTCATGGAACGTCCCCTGCAAAAGTTATCGAAGGGTGAGCAGCGCCTTGTTTTACTGGCACGGGCCTTGGTGAAAAATCCTCCCCTGTTGATTCTGGACGAACCCTGCCAGGGACTGGATATCGGAGCCATTGAATATTTCAAATCGGTTGTAGATGCCGTCTGCGGCTCGGACGAACGTACCTTGATCTATGTATCGCACTATCCTCACGAAATTCCGACCTGTGTGAATAGGTACCTTCGGTTAGAGAAAGGGCAGGTAGTTGAGTTGAAATAACTTGAAAAGCAAAAAGGCCGGATTCTTGAGAGTCCGGCCTTTTCGTTGAATAAAACAACATACATAAAACGCCTGGTCACCTTGAAAAGTTTTGCCTTTGAAAAATAGTTCTATTATTTTTCACAAAAATTGACACAAATTGAGTTTTATGTCAAAACCTGGTGATTTATCCACAATTCGGCAAAAATGGCGGCTAAACAGCAAACCATATATGAATTAAGTATTGTACCTCTGATCAAGGCCAATCCGTTCGAAACGGCTCAGGAGTCTCTTACCTATTTTTCCAATCTGAAAAAAGCGCTGGATACGCTGCACACGGCTTTGGGTGCGCAGGGTTGGTCGGGGACGGTCAGCTATTCGAGTGTGTACCGAGGTTTGAAAAGTCGGGGCTGGTTCAGGCACATTTTCGTAGTGGAAGGAGTTCGGTATTTTGAATTAAAAATCACCACCCAAATTCTCAACCCCCACCTAACTACCCTGGGAATCGACGAAATGCCTACACCGCGCAAGCGCTACTAGGTACCCCTCTACTCTTCAGCAGGCTTAGCAGGACCACCACGTGGCTTCATCGTAGGTCGGAAAGCGGGTTTTGGTTTTAATTCAGCCAGAGGTTTTTCGGCCTGACTCGGGGAGTTTATTTTTTCCTCAGTCTGCACCGGCTTAGCTGCCGGCTTCATGGTAGGCTTGAAGACAGTTTTTTGTTTTTCGGTACCCTCCATTGTAGTGGGTTCTACTTTTCCGGTCGCCTCGGCACTAACCGCCTTATCAGTTGGCTTCATCGTGGGCCTGAAAGCCGGCTTCGGCCGTTCGGCCGGGACTCCCGACTCCTGAGGTTGATCGGCAGCATCCGGCTTAGGAGATGATGCGCCAGACGCCGGTTTCATAGAGGGTTTGAAAACAGGTTTCGGCTTGGGGGTTGAAGGTACCTCTGCGGCAGGCCCTTCCGTTTCAGGAGCTTTATCCGTTCTGGGTTTCATGGAGGGGCGGAAAGGCGGTCCGGATTTTTTGACCGGGGATTCCTGCTTTTCGGCTGTGGGTTCAACGGTTTCATCGCTTCCGGGCGGAATAGCCACGGGTGGTTTTGTAGGTCGGAAAGCCGGGCGTGGGGAAGCGGGTTTGGCCGTCGGCTCTGGCTTAGGTACTGCCTGGGCAGCGGCTTTCAACGCCTCCTTTTCTTTCTGGAATTGTTCGAGCAGTTGTTTTTTCTCATCAGCTTCCGCGGGCGTGAGGTTGCCGTACTCATACACCATGTCGCGGACGTCAAATTCGCTATAATCGAATGTCCTGGTCATGGTGAGGCACTCGGTGGGGCACACGGTGGTACACAGGCCACAGTAGCAGCACTTGGCCATGTCGATGTCGAACTTGGCCGCATACAGTCGGATGGGGGAGCCATCGGAAGCTTTGCCTACTTCTTCTATGGCCCGGATGGGCTCTATCTCAATACAGTCTACGGGACATACTTTGGCGCACTTGTCGCAGACGATGCAGTCGTCCATCTCGTTGTGCAATCGATACCTACCATTGTCGGGGATCGGGATGGTTTCGAGCGGGTACTGAATCGTGACCATGCCCTCAGTCTGTCCAAAAAAAGTATCCTTCCGAATATCACCCGGCATTCGGCGCTTGCGCGCCGCCCACAAATGTCCCGCCGTCAGGCCCAGGCCTTTCAGGGTGGTACGGATTCCGTCAGCGATGTTTTTGAAATAACTGTCTGCCATAGCTTCACACGACTATCCTACAAAAGTAGGGGATTATTGTACAATATTCCCCTGAAGCCGCCCAATCAGTTCCCGCTGAATTGATTCGGTTTTGTCCGTATTGTACCAGCGCTGAATTTCCTCCTGCAGTTCGGCATAGGGGCGATCGGGATTCTCCTTATAGGCCCAAACGATCTCCTGCAGAGCTTGCGGCCGTGGCCCCCAGGTAAATAACTCGGCACCATCAGCGCCCACGGCGATCAGTTTCGGAATGGACTTGCCACCCCGCGTCAGGTAGGCATCGATGATTTCGGGATGCTCATCGCGCAGCAACAATGTGAGCGTAATGTGGGGGTTGAATTGGGCTACCTTGGCGATGACAGGCAGCGACTGGGCGGCGTCGCCGCACCAAGCTTCGGTCAGTACGTACCAGGTCTGGGAGGCTTCAATCTGAAAAGCCAATTGCTGCAGGTCCTGGGCCAGATGTACCGTTTTGTCAAGCCGGCGCATACGGTACTGGTTCAGGCGCGTGTATTCAGTCAGTGCGGGGGATTGCTTGGGACCAGTGGTCCGTTTTTCGGCTACCATTCGATCCATGAGGGCCAGGTACTCGAGGTAGGTGTAGGTTTGGCGGATATTTTCAGAGGAGAATAGATTTTTTACAGATTTCATGCCGGGGCTTTTTTACCCAAGAAAACCTCCCCGTTTACGTTTCGGTTCATACCTTCCGCTTGATGTAGGTACTATAATCGGTCTGCCGGGCTTCGTAATCTTCAAACATCAAGTGCGAAGTGAGCAGAAAATCGGCGGTCGCCCGGTTGCAGGCCATTGGAATATTCCACACCACGCACAGGCGCAGCAGCGCCTTGATGTCAGGATCGTGAGGTTGGGCAGCCATGGGGTCCCAGAAAAATATGAGCATGTCGATCCGCTCCTCGGCGATCATCGCCCCGATCTGCTGATCGCCGCCCAGAGGCCCGCTGAGGAGCTTGGTAACGGACTGGTCCAGGATCTCTTCCAGCATTTTGCCGGTGGTACCCGTGCCATACAACTGATGCCTGGACAACGTCGTGCGGTTATAAAAGGCCCAATCCATCAGTTCGGGCTTCCGGTTGTCGTGGGCAACAATGGCGATACGTTTGCGGGAGAGGATTTTTCGAGAGTCCATGTTTCTTTGAATGACCGGGTTTCTGAGTGGCAAGCCGCTAAAGCACAAGGTACCCTTCAACAATTGGTTGATTCAGGCTTTCCGAAACAAAAATCACGTATTTTTCCAATAAAATTAAATCGGCCCTACCGCTTCTGTTTTAGACAGTATACTTTTGGGAAACATCCACCTCTAGGAAATCAGCGATAAATAACGCCGGGCCAGCACTTCCCGATCGAAATGCTGCCGCGCGTACCGGTAACCGTTTTCTCCCTGTTTTTTCAGCAAATCAGGATTTTCCAGGTAGTACCGAACCTTCTGCGCAAAATCATCCGGACTTTCCGGCTCCACAAACATGCCCGCGTCGGCGGCTTCCACCAACTCCCGCGACACGCCATCAATAGCCATCAGAACAGGTTTCTTGCACGAAAAGTAGTCAAAGGTCTTATTGGAATACACGGTCTTGAAAGTATCGACTTTTTTGAGCACCGAGGTACCCATGTCGGAAGCCAGGATGTACCGGAACACCTCCCGCTTGGGCACGGAATCTACAAACCGTACGTTGGTCAGGCCGCGTTGCCGGGCGTTGGCCATGAGCTCCTTCTTCTTCATGCCATCCCCGATAAGCAGGAAAAGTACCCGGGTGTCGCGCAGTCGTTCGGCGGCATCGAGTACCTGCACCAGATGGTTGGCCACACCGTGCGCTCCTACGTAGGTGATCACAAAATGCTGCCCCAAACCGTGCGCCCGCCGGAACTCCCCGGCATCGAAGGTACCCCTCAGCTCTTCGGAAAGCGCGAAGTCGGCTGCGTTGGGAATGAAAATGATTTTTTCGGCGGGAATATTCTTTTTAGTGATGAGGGCCTCCCGGAAAGCGGGCGTCAGAACATTGATCAGTCGGGCTTGCCTGTACACAAAACCCTCGAACCAATACGCGAATTTTATCACGAGCGTATTGGTTAGTACGCCCGTATCGATGGCCGATTCGGGCCACAAATCCCTTACTTCAAAAACGAAAGGGGTACGCTTCCACCGCGAAAGCACTAGGGCCGTAATACCCACAAACAGCGGGGGCGAGGTGACCACGATGACGTCGTAGGTACCCTTCGCCCTGCGTAGCCCGCCCCAAATACTCGAAAACGTAAAAGAAAAGTAGGCCCACAACCGACCCAAAAATCCGCTGTTGTAGCGATCTGATACATGGCAGCGAATCACACGGACCCCGTCACGGTTGGTACTTTGATGAAAATAATGGCCCTCGTAGCGCGACGATTCACTTCCCATGTAATGGACCATGCCCGCCAGCACGGTCACCTGATGTCCGGCTTCGATCCAGATGCGGCTCATTTCGTTCCAGCGGGAGCCTCCACCATCGTCATCTTCCAGGAAAAATTGGTGGATCAATAGGATACGCATGAGGCGAGTAATGGTCGTGTAACAGTTCTGCTACCTATTCGCAATGAGGCTAATTTCCGTTTTCAGGTACCTTCCTGGGGTACTGAATACCAGGCGGGGTACTCCTACCTTCTGGCCGTATTTCTCCGAGTACCAGCCCTCGGTTTCATCAGCAGTCAGTTCGACTCGCTGTTGATCGAAGGATTTGATTGAATAATTATCCAAAAAAGTAGCGCCCGGATGCCAGATCTGGTGCATAGGTACCTCGGCCGGCGCATGGTGCAGCCAGTCTTCCACCAGCCACCGGTTTTTGCCAGCCTGCTTGGTCACCCGGCGCCGGTGGGTGACGGGCTGGCCGCTCTGGTAGAAGCCCGTAAATTCCCCTTCAAAAATATACGCATTACTCTGAAACCAACCCGCCCGGCTTTCCTTGATCCAGTCGAACCAGATGAACCGGGGACCTCTACGCATCTGGTCGAAGGTACCCAGCATTACGGTGTTGTGGGAAGAGGTTCCCGCAAAGTAGCGCGTCCATTGTTCGTCGGTATTATATAGGTACGAGCCCGCATCACGCAGAATATTCTCACCGTTTTCCCAGATATCCAGGTGCAGGTTATCAGCCTGAAAAGGACGGTCGGTATAGTGGCCACAGCGCAGGAAGGTAAGGGTACCTCCATCGCGCAGCACATAGTAGCCGCCTTTATCAAAGGCGTAGGTACCATCGGGGACGTCTTCAGTCACTGGCGCTTTTGTTACCACAAGCCCAGGTTCGGAGGAATATTCCGAACGCCCCAACCCCAGCCAGTCGGCCTCCTCTTGCCAAATACCCGGAGGATACGGAGAGGCCTGGCCGAGTACCTGCGCGAGGGCATACAATTGGGGTCGGTAATCGCGGAAATGACATTCAGTCAGCGGAAAAAACAGCGCCCCATCGTTAGTGCCGTAGTTGGGCAGCCAGCCGGTAGTGGCATCCTGACACGTCAGCAGAAACTGAAGCGACTTGCGGGCGCGCTCGTATACCACCATGGTCCATTGCTCGCCGTTCAGGTGGGCTAGTTGGATACCCCAGGTCAGCAGCTGAACTACCACGCGATGGTAGTTCATCGAAAATTGCAGAAAGGTACCGTCCTCGTAAATCTGATAGGCTACCTCTTGCTCAAACCAACACTTACCCTTCGTTTTCCAACGCACACTTTCAGGAAAGAAAGGGTAAAGCAACCCCACAAGGTAAAGGGTCAAGGTTTCGGTAAGGGCGTGGTTGTTGCGGACGGCCCGGCGCGAAAACTGAATGTTTTCCTCCACATGCTGCATCTGTCGGTAGAGGCTTTGGACAATCCGGGCAAAGCGGGTTTCGGTGAGCGCAGAAGAATTTTTATAATAATGCAGAGCGAAGGTCCAGTTCAGCGTCCGCAGCGATATTTCCTGACTACACCGCCAGTTCGGACCTTGATTGACGGGATTTTCTGCGATCCAGCTCTCTATTTCTTCAAAAACCCGTTCGGACTGGTCTTTCTGAAAATGAAAATCATAGCGGATTAGGTCGTACAGAAACGCAAAGCGCGATTTTTCCCACACGTACTTGATATCGCCAGCTTTGGCCGAAAAATCAGGAATTTCGGTCCAATGCTTCGAGGCGTCGTAGCGGTAGCCTGTAGCAGGATTGGTGAGCCAGTCGGTAACTTCATAGACCTGCGCGCTGAAAAACGTGAGGGTACCCTGGTGAAGTGCCCGTACCCGGTTTTGCAAAGCATCGCTTTCGGCAAGAGGTAGGGCGGCAGGCGGTGAAAACGAAAAAAACCTACTCTCCTGGTTCTTCCAGGCATCCCGACTGATAAACGTCTGGCGGGGAGGATGGGTGGGAAAGCGTTTTTTCAATAAACCCGTACGGGTTTGTACGGCACGCCACGCCCGGAAGGACACGTATCGAAGCCCCATGTTTTGGGCCAATTGTAGGTAATTACCGAGTGCCATGGCAGATTTCATTCCTGGAAGAGGGGAAGTGAACACAGTCCGCTGACAAAGGTACGGTATTCAGGGTTTTATTTCACCCCTACCTCCACCCAGGCCTTCTGACGCAGGCTTTCAACCGCCGCCAGGGTAGCCCGGGTTGTGTTCAGTAGGTCGTCCAGCGGAATCGGGCTGGTTCCGCCCGCCCGTACCGAGTCCAGCAGCTGCCGGAACTGCTCGCGATGGCCTTTGTCCAAGGGGGTTTTCAATTTGGAAAAGCCCTTGAAGCCGTAGCCCGTGAGGGTACGGAAATTGTCCAGAATCAGCGTCCGATCCTGCGAATACACTTCCACCCGCTCTTTGGAATAGGCCTTACTGCCGTTGGCAAAGTAATTGATCACGCCCGTAGAACCGTTTTCGTATCGCAGCAAAATACTGGCATTATCAGTCGTTTCGGAAGGGTGGGTACCCAAGGCATTCATGCATACGGCAGACACGCGACTGCCGGTCAGGTAGGTAATCAGGTCGATGAAATGACAGGCCTCCCCCAGAATCCGCCCTCCGCCCACCGTACGGTCGTGCACCCACGAGTTGACGGGAATAAAGCCCGCGTTCATCGTTGCCACCACGTTCATGGGCGCGCTTCCAAGCAGGGCTTTCATCTTCCGGGCATGGGGTGAGAAACGACGATTGAAACCCACCGTCAGCGACAGAGCGGGGGTACCTTCCCTAAAAAAACGATCGATTTCAGCAAGTTCTTCTTCGTAAATGGCCAGCGGCTTTTCCACAAAAACGTGCTTTCCGTTCCGCAGTGCTTCCAGCGTAAGGCTTGCATGCTGGTGGTGGCGGGTAGTGATGAGCACCAGATCCACCTCGTCGTCGCGCAGAATTTCGCGGTAATCGGTGGTACTTTGGGCGATCCCGTGCTTCTGCGCCAGCGAGGTACCCGACAGGCCGTTAGCACTGGCGATGTACTTGATGTCCGCGCCTTTCAGCGCGGGCAGCAGGGTCATTTTGGTAAAATTCCCTGCACCAATGATCCCAACCACGCCCTTTCGCCCCGTAAAAGGTACCTCCTGGTGCCGGATGGTATACTTCACAGAAAGTTCTTCCGGGTACTCCAACAGCGATGCAATAGTGCGCGATGTTCCGATCTGGCCATAGATTTTATCGTACTCCGCCAGCGGTATCCTTTCGGTAATGTAGGGCTTCACATCCAGCAGTCCGGAGGCAAGAAGCTGGAGGATAGTCTGAAAGTTGCGGTTTTCTGTCCAGCGGACGTAAGGTAGGGGGTAGTCACGTCCTTTTTGCTCGTAGAGGTCGTCGTAGCGTCCCGGCCCGTAAGAACAGGAAACCTGAAATGTCAATTCTTTTTCATAGAATTCGGCCCGGCTGAGATCCAGTCCAACCACGCCGATCAGCACGATTTTTCCCCGCTTACGCGACATCTGTGCTGCTTGGGAAATAATGTCGTTGTTTTTAGCCGAAGCGGTAATAAGTACCCCATCCGCGCCAATTCCGCCCGTCAGCTCCATTACGAATTTCACCGGATCATCCCCCTGTGTCGGGTTGCAGGTCAAAATTCCCTTGCCGCGGGCCAGCTCCAGCTTGGCTTCGTCCAGATCCACTCCCACCACCCGGCAGCCGTTGATCCGCAGCAGTTCGGCCGTGAGTAAGCCAATCAGCCCCAGTCCGACGACCACCACGGTTTCGCCGAGGGTAGGGTTCAATAAACGGATTCCCTGCAGACCAATGGCTCCAATGACCGTAAAAGCGGCTTCATCGTCCGATACGGAGGCCGGGATAGGGGCTACCAGGTTACGGGGTACGCACACGATCTCAGCGTGCGGTCCGTTGCTGGCCACGCGGTCGCCGAGTTGGATATCGCTTACGTCTTCTCCTACCGCAATAACCCGGCCCACCTGGCAGTAGCCCAGAGGTATGGGCTGATCCAGTTTGTTCAGGACGGCTTCCATCGTAGGGCGCAAGCCGTCAGTTCGTACTTTATCCAACACTTTCTTAACCTGATCGGGCTGCTGCCGGGCTTTGTCCAGCAGGTTGGCTTTCCCAAATTCCACCAGCATGCGCTCAGTACCCAATGACACGAGGCTTCGGCGCGTCTGGATCAGGACACAACCGCGCCGTACCTGCGGGGCAGGTACCTCTTCCAGGGTAGTTTGTCCGGTTCTGAGGTTTTGGGTGATTTGTTTCATGGCATTCAGGAGCGCCGGTACTTCCCGATGGTTTTTTCGATGGCTTTAATCCCACTTTCCCAGTCCTCCGAGAAATCTACGTACTGGATGGCGTTGATTTCGGCAGGTAGTTTAGTAGGGTCATAATCGTTAAACTTGACGGGGATGATGTACACATCCGAGACCGAACGCTCGGCCTGACGGCGGGCGGCTTTCTTCAACTCCACCTGGAAAAACCCGCGCTTGCCCACCGACGACGCCGACAGGCACACGATCACGAACTCATGTTCTTTGAGGGCTACCTCGATTTTGTGCTCCCAGTTTTCGCCGGGCAATAGCTCGTAGTCGTCTTTCCAGACCCGGAAACCTTTGGCTGTTAAATCTTGGTAGAGTCGCTCGACCGAGACAGCGTCCTCGTGGGCGTAAGACATAAAAATAGTAGCAGGTTGCATGGCTTGCAGGCGATTAAATTCGGTGAGGGTTGCTTCCTTCTGGGCAGCGGCCACAAGCGGAAAAGTAGTAAGGATATAGGTAAATTCTTCCGCCGACAGGCCATAGAGCGTAGCCATGATGGCGTCTATTTCGGCTCGAAGCTGATTGCGCCAGGCTTCGTCAATGACGCCGCTTGTCACCGTCCAGGGCGTGGACATGACTTCCTCCCATAGGGCCGCATACTCCGGAGTGGTGCAAATGAGTTTTGCCGCCCGCTCTACCAATTCCTCGAACCACGGGTCTCCCGATTGGAGGCGGGGGACAGGGAGTTGGTATACGTAAAACATATTAATGTTAGCTGATACAATCTGTCGGGCATAGTAATCTACGATCAAGCTGTTTAGCAAAGTTGGAATAAGCAAAACTTCGGACTCTGAAAGCTCCGAATTACTTACCAATAAAGAATTACCACAGAATACATTTTTAGAAAGTGTCGTAGCAATAATTGTTCGAGAATCAGAACTTCGTGCCACAGCACGCAACGCTACACGGTAATTTTGATAGTTCAGCACCCGGCCCGAATCGTCGGCATTTCTTCCCAAAATCGAGCTTCGTCCTTCGGCTGTTTCGATATAATACCGACCTTCTTCCGACTTGCTGATGAACTGATTCATCATCTTTCCTTCAAAGAGTGGTAGCATTCCCGGCTTCTGCCCAGTTCGAAACAGATCGCTATCGTTGGTCATGTCAAATTCACGGGTCAGGGAAAAATTCCAGGTACTCTCCAGGTGTTCACCCAACGACGGGAATTTCAAGATTTTATCCGCGATGGTAAAGTCCATTTCGCGCCGTATTTCCATTACTGACAGCGATTCGAGCGATTGCCGCTTGACAAAATCCGTCGTGATTTCTATAAAGGTCTCGGGATTGTGCAGGAAAGAATCCAATTGGCCGGTACCGATCGCCTCGCGTGGATTAATGCGAAATGTGGCTTGAAATGAATTGGTATTTCCCCCTTTTTCAAATGATAAAAGAGTAAATGGAAACCTGTGATCAACATTATCAAAGATGAATTTTTCGTTAGCCAAACTGACCAACTGCTGCACCTTGGTTTTTGTAAATAAAAGCTGGCGAAGCTGCTTAGTGCCTAGGTCGGAGTAGATACCACTGGGAATAATAATACCACAGTACCCGCCGGGCTTCAGCAGGTTGTAACATTGCTCGGTAAAAAGCTTATAAAGGTTGGTGTCGGATCCCGCTTTCCGGCCATTGATGTATGAGATTTGATTGATGTACTGCGGACTGCTACGATAATACTGGCTCACGTGGGGGAAACGGCTCAGGTAATCGAGCCACGCCTGGCGTACCTCCATATCTTGAAGTAAGCTGTCTTTCTCTTTTACAAAATCCTGGATATCCATCTTTTTCTTGGTGACTAACTCGGAGTACTCCATAAAAAACTCCTTCGCATTGGGCTTGAACACCTCCCAGGGTGGGTTGGTAATGATGGCGTCAAAGCCGCCGCGCTGCACCATGATCTCGTCAAACTCGAACGACCAGTGGAAGGGAGTCAGGGCCTCAATATCGCTCTTTTTGAGTACCCGCTTCTTGACCTTGCCCACTTTTCCCTTTTGCGAGTCCCAGGTAGCTTCCTCGTACTTAATACCCAGCTTGTGCCACTCATACAGCGAAATAAGATTGAGTGTATCAATAGCAGTGTCGCGCTGTTGCTGAATACTGTCGCGCAGCGTCTGCAAGTCTTTGGTGAAGGTGGCGGTGCTTTTGTATGCCCGCACGGCAGCGGCTTTTTCCTGCACCAATTGTGAGTAGTTTTTATTAAAAAGGTCGTAGTTGTCAAACTGCTCGTCGTTGACCCGCAGCAACCCGACCAGCGAATTACCGGGCATGATGTTGAAGTCGATGTTGGGCAGTGGTTCGAGTTGGCTCACCTTTTCGGCCGAGGCTACCAGCGTAAGAAACAGCCGTAGCTTGGCGATTTCGGTGGCCTCCTCCATAATGTCTACGCCGTAAAGGTTATTGGTAATGATCTGCTTCTTAATGTAGTAGTTAACCGAAGGGTGCTCCCGCTCGATCTGCGCTTTCCAGGCCGTCAGACCGCTGTCGTTCAAGAACGGAATCCGACCCAATACACCCGCGTAGATATTAATAAGCGTTTTCATGGCCGCCACCAGAAACGCCCCGGAACCACAGGCCGGGTCGAGTAGCGACAAACCGGGCAGAATGGCACTTGGGCCCACCACCAACTTACGGCAGGTATCGGCATCGAGGCCCACGAGAAGTTCGGGAATATCGGCGTAGTGCTTGCGGCGCAGCTTCTGCGCAAGGGCATTAGGTACCTCGGCTGGTACTTCCGGGCCGTTGACTTCGTCCAGAATAAGTTTGTACACCGTCTGCTCGCAGAGGTACTCCGTTATTTCGGGCGGTGTGTAGTAAGCCCCGTAGGCTTTCTGGTTGATGTATTTCTCGAAAATGTACCCTAGCACGTCAGGGTTTATTTCGTTGTCGGGGTTGCCGGGCGTGTCGTCGAGCGTCCATGAGTACGCGTCAAACAGGCCGAAAAGATTAGCGAAGGCGTCGTCAGGAATCTGAATGGCCGCGCCATACTTCTGTTCGATCTTGTGGCGCAGAAATAGCCCACCATTGAGGTACTTCACCCGGCCAATAAGTGCGTTGGTTTCGTCGCTGCGCTCATTTTCTGGTACGGCAAAACCTTCAAAGAAGAGCTTTTCTAGGAAGAGGTTGTAGTATCGCCCTTCGCCGTGCTGCGCCTGTACCTCATCCAGTTTAGTGGCCAAGTACTGTACATTTCCTTTGTCAAGGAAATGCTTTTTTTGCAGGAAATAAATGAACATCAGCCGATTGAGCAGCACCGAGGCATACCAGCGGCGGTCGGTCTCGTCGGGGATGCCCTGGATCAATTCCAGAAATCGCAGGTGCTGCTGCTGATAATCGCGGTAGAATTTTTTGGTGACGGGCTTGACGTCGAGTGCCTTCTCAATCTTCCGGCTCACGTCCAGGATATTGACGTTACCCTCCTGATTCAGCTCGCTGATATCGACAAAGAGCGGGCTGAGTTTGGACAAAAACAAATCGCCGGGCTGTCCTTTAAGATAGAGGTGTTCGCGGGCGAATTCCTTCTTCCCTTCTCGTTTGAGCCACCGCCACACGCACTGGGTACGGGCTTTATCCACAAAAATCAGGATATGAACCAACTGCGTTTTCTGGGTATCCAACGAAATCTGGGCTCGTGTTGCGGTAGCTGGGATAGTACCGTCTGGTAGCGTGATCTCATATACAGCAGCTCCACCCAGATGGGCGATTTCGCGGCGGGTGTAAGCGGTGTCTTTGGCCGTGAGCGAGGTAGACCTGTCGTTGAGCGGGTTTCCCCAGCCGAGTTCTTCGCGGAATAGGGTCTGAAAATCTAGTTCTTGTAAAAGTCGGCGGGTTTTTTCTACGCGCATGGGGTGGTCGGTACGGATGAGTCGGCTTGGATGCCCAGAGAGCAGATGATTTGGGGTTGGCGGTAGGTGAGTTCTTCCTCGCGGATAATACACAGGCGGTCTTCTTCACGCAACGAAAGTACCAGCTTCGCCAAATCTGTATCGTTGATTCCCGTGCGGAGAGCGCGGTTGAGAGCATCTTTGGCCCACTCTTTCAGCGGATAGCGGTACAGCTCGTCCAGGGTATCTTTGAGGTCGTCCATCGTGAAGAGCGTATCCTCGTACTGCTTGGCGTAATCTTCCAGCCGCGTATAAAGGCGGTATTTGATGCTGGTTTTGCGTCCCAGGGTACCTCCGGTGCTGGCCTCTTCGCGCCGGATAAGGTCCACGCCTTGTTGTACCAAATCGTGGTGGTGTTCCAAGCGCGGCAGTCCAGGCGTGCCGGGAGCGCACTCGGCGGCCCGTAAAATGGCCAACTGCGACTGCGTGATGACGCTGCCCTTTTCGTCGAGCCAGGTCAGCACGTCATTGTCGTCCGGGGTGCGGGCATACACCACCACCCCGCTGCCGCTAATACCTTGATTGTCGTTGGTTTTGGTGGCATAGGTCACATTGGGCAGGTTCGGGATAGTCTTGAGAAGTGAGGGATCGCGATCCACGGCGTTTTTCCACACTTGGTATGCATACGACGACAAGTCCACCTCCGTGTCGGTGTCCTCATTGTCCAGCATCTTGGAATTTTCGTTGTAAAGATCGTGTAATACTACCTTGTCGCCCTCGAAAAACACCTCGTCGGTACCAACCACCTCGGCGTTTTCGGCCATGCGATTACGTAGCCTTTCCCGCAGGTTAATGATCTGCTCGATACCTTCTTCGGGCAAAAACGAATAGCAAAGAATGTTGTCCGACTGCTGACCGATCCGGTCTACCCGGCCAGCGCGCTGAATGAGACGAATGATGGCCCAGGGTAAATCGTAGTTCAGGATAATGTGGCTATCCTGCAAGTTATGCCCTTCACTGAGCCGATCGGTCGTCACTAGAATCCGTAACTCCTGGATTTTATTGGTTTTTGCCCCATTACTAACCGGACTGAACCGCCGTACTAGCAAAGAAGGGTCTTCGGTTTGGCCTGTTACGCAATCTATTGACCCTAAGTTCAACTGAGCTAGTTGGCGACACAGGTAGCGAGCGGTATCAGCAAACTGCGTGAAGATCAGTATTTTTTCGGTGCGATGCCTGGTACTACATAAGTCAGCCAGAGCCCGGAGCTGACGGTCCTGCGACGGATGCCAGTTGTCGTTTTTTTTCAGGATAGATAGTAGGGCCCTGGCGTCGTAAATCAGTGACGATTTCAATTCAGGCACAAAAAACTCGCTCCTGATCCAATTGAAGCGGGCGTAGTGACGGGGGCTACGGTAGCGCTCGTAAATACGCTGCGCTTTCTCGTAGTACTCCGCCTCGTCGGTCAACAGTGTAATGTCTTCGTCATCTTCGTCTTCGTCCGTCAGGTCGGGGTCGATCAGATCTGATAACTGTTGGCCGACGGGCAAAGGTAAACCATTGTCCAGCGCGTACAGAAAGACATAATTCCGAACGGCGTGGCGACATAAGGATAAAAGAAACGAATAGCCGCAACTTTCCAGCCGCTTGAAAAGGTTAGTCCGGCAGAAGCCCATTAGTCGCTGTCCGGCGTGAGACAAATTAGCCAGCAGCGCAGCTTCATCTACCGATGGGGTAACATGCTTGATAGGAAGTTCATAATTTCCCAGACCATATCGTGGCAGGTTCAGGGAGGTAATTATGGCCACTACTTCTGGGGAATATAGCCGGGCATACTGATCTGTGACATCTTCGGGGTCAAAGCCGTACTCCACTTTTTTCGAGAGCCGATCGGGGAAGTAAGAGCGGGAGCCATCCTTAAAGGTCAGATAGTATCGCTGCCGTTCCTCATCGTAAGTAGCGTAATTTTCTTTAACGAATGAACGCGTCCGGCGTACCATGTATAGCCGCATCAGTTCGCGCCAATCGTCGGGTTCCTCACTTTTCTCAAAGGCACGAATGCTCCTCTGGAACAATTCAGGAAACTTAGCGGCAAACTGCACTTCACCTCCGAGCGCTCGAATTAAGTTCTCTGGTGTAATGCCTAAATCTTGGTCGTCGGAAAGGAAAAGACGAAGCTGATTCGAGAGATCGAGGTAGGTTTTATTGTAGGGCGTGGCTGAAAGCAGAATAACACGACTTTCATTTTCCTCGATGTAAGAACGGATAGCCCGGAAGCGCTTGCCGTCGCTGTTTCTCAGGTTATGGCTCTCGTCAATAATAACCAGACGATAGCGGCGCAGATCTTTCAGCTTGGTTTGGGCTTGTTGAAGGGACATCACCAGCGCGTTGAGTTGGTACTGAATACGGTAGTTCTCCCACATCGTCACTAGCGTAGCCGGACAAATTACCAGCACCTCTGGGTAAGCGAATTCAACGGTTTTTGCCAAAGCAGTGGCTGTGATGGTTTTACCCAAACCCACTACATCGCCTAGCAGTACCCCGCCCCGCTTATGCAAGTGCTGAGCAGCGATCTGCACGGCTTTTTCCTGGAAATCCAGCAACTCACGCTGGAAGATCTTTGGGATAGAATACTGGTCGATGCCCGCCTGCGCCTCCCGTGACAAATGGTAGGCCATCTTGAGGTACACATGATAAGGCGACACCAACCGGTCGGATGCCCAGCTTTGTTCCAGTATTTCGATTAACTCCTGCGTAATGTCAAGCGAAAGGCGGTCGTCCCAGCGGTCGTTGAACCATTCAGCCAGCCGCCGGGTAGTATCTGGCTCGAAGATGTCCGTGTTCATTTCTGCCTGGTGTGTCAGGCCAGAAAGCGTGAGATTACTGCTTCCAAGGAAGCTATTGATTGTTTTGTCCGCCTGATAAGCTAGGTATAGCTTGGCATGAAGAAGTTGGCGTAAATACAGCTTGACAACGACCTTCTTGCTTTTTAGTTGCCGAACCAGTTGTCGTAAAATGTATTCATCGTAGGTGGTGGGTACACCTACGGTCAACTGTTGGCGGAGTTCTTCGGTAACCTTGCGCTTGATCCTGACTGCCGTTGTATTATCTGTTATTGCTTGTTTTAATAGTTCACTATTAACATTTCCCTGCTTTTCAAAATAATCACGGATAATATCGATGGGCATCTTCTGCATACCGATGATGAGACGGCAGTATCGAAACTCCTCATCGCCGTCTTCCTCTACATAACCACCATTCACGGTATCGACGGCCTCGGCAATCTCACGCCACCCCCTTAGATTAAAGTACCCAACGCAAAAATCAGCTCGCTCTGCTTGGATGACTAATTTTTCCAGCTCACTTCCTAACGAAGGTGTACTCAGATTATCAACGATCTGATGTGACTGTTTTTCAGCAATAACCATAGCTAGGATTGAATGAAAATAAGATTGTCCTTTTTAAGCATTCGGGCCTAACTTCGGAATGTTTTTTGAGAATCGGAAAGAATAAACGGTCTATTTATTGACAATGTCCTACCAACTATGAAGATTTGGATTTTTAGCGTACCTAGGATCTGTCAAAGACAAACAAAAAAGCCGCTAAATCGTATGATTTAGCGGCTTTTAAAGAAATGTGGGCCCTGAGGGATTCGAACCCCCGACCCCCTGCTTGTAAGGCAGGTGCTCTGAACCAGCTGAGCTAAGAGCCCCTACGTTTCCGTTTGGGATTGCAAATATGGGAGGGTGATTTTGGGTTTCCAACTATTTTCCTTAATTTTTTTAAAGAAAATAACAACCTCCTGACAATCAGTACCGGTTTCTATTCGAAATTGAGGTACAGGGTGACGGTATGCGTAGTAAGGCGGTTGAGACCAATGCTGGCCGAATTGTTGGCAGGTTGCAACATATTCACTAATCCGTGCGAGAATCGCAGTTCGGGGGCAAATTTGAAGAATTGGAAAAACTGCTCGAAACCTACCCCGTAGTCTACAGTGAAGTCGGAAGTACGGGTATCGAGCTGATTATTGACGCCGGCGTTACCCCGGCTACGCTTTACGTTGGTTTCGATGCCCAGCGTTACTCCCGCAATCATGTACATGCGGGTATTGACCCGGCGGGCTGACTTGTACTTAAGAAGCAACGGAATTTCAATCCAGGTCGATTCCCGGCTTTCAGTCTTCTCGGAGCCGGGGTAATTGAACTTGACCCGTCGCTCATACAGCGATATAGATGGTGTGGTACGGATGTCAAAATGATCAGTCAGGAACGCATTGACCGTAAAACCCATACGAAAAGCGCCCTGCGCGGGCGAGCTAATGGCAAAAGCAGAATCCGATTCCAGAAATTTATCGCTATGGCGAATGGTGAAACGCGTAACGGGCACTGCGAACAGAAAACCATAGTGAATGGGCTTGTCGTCGTAGAACTCCAGATGCCGCCGGACGTAGCCCGCTCCCTGTGCTTGTGCCTTATCGGCAGCGAAAAGACCCAAAAGTAAGAAAAGTACTATTTGTGGCCTAGGTAAATGGAACAGATTCCGAAGGTCAGTGGTATGCATTTGGTGTTAGTGAAACCCGCTTTTTCAAAAATGGTCAGAAAATCGTTACCGTCGGGAAAAGCCTGCACGGACTCAGGCAGGTAGGTATAGGCAGAACGGTCTTTGGAAACGATTTTGCCCACGGTGGGTAGTATATATTTGAAATAAAAATTATACACCTGCTTGAAGGGAAAGGCTTTGGGTTTGGAAAACTCCACCACGACGCAGGTACCCCCCGGGCGCATCACCCGCTGCATATCGGTCAGTCCGGCCAGCAGGTTCTCAAAGTTGCGCACTCCAAACGAAACGATGATGGCATCGAAATAATTGTCCGCAAAAGGCAGACTTTCCGAATCCCCCTGGCGCAGTTCGATGATATCCTGCTTACCGAGTTTCTGAATTTTTTGCCGCCCTACGGCCAGCATGCCCTCTGATATGTCCACACCTATGATTTTCTCGGGATTGAGCGCAAGCGCCTCAATGGCGAAGTCTCCCGTACCCGTAGCAATATCCAGAATATTCCTAGGTTTGGCCTTCTTGAGCAGTTTGATCGCCTTCTTGCGCCAGTAGATGTCAATCCCGCCACTCAGGAGGTGGTTTAGGAAATCGTATTTGGGGGAAATGTTATCGAACATTTCGGCGACCTGCTCGCGCTTGCTGTTTTCCCTGTCTTTGTACGGAACGACGCTCATAGGCTGGATTTTCTTGGAAACAAAGGGTAAAAGTAGGAGATATATCCGCTTTTTTAACTACGATCCTGCCGGAAAGTTCGCCTAGCGCGGTGATTTAATCATAGGATATAGCAAGGGTTCGGGTATAGGTTTTTATATTTGTTGACTTCCCAAACCACAGAACTATGAAAGCACGTTCACTTATTTTAGTTGGATGCATGATTTTGACCGCTCTGGTTATCCAAGCCCAAGGCCGGATCAGCATGCAAACTGCGGACTCGTCCTCGACCCAAACCCGCAACCTGACGGGCCGTGTGCTTTCTCCGTACTCAATTGCCGTCCGGGGCGGCTTGACACAGTTCTTTGGAGAGCTCAACCAGCAGGATATGAAGTTCGTGGCAGGCATCAGTTTGATGCAGGCTGTAACCCCATCCTTTTCGATGGGCCTGGACTTCACAGCCGGCAAGCTGGGGGGACAAAAAACTGATTTTTTTAACTCTTATTTTATCAATGAGTTCAACTCTGTCGAACTGCTGGCGCGTTGGGATTTGACCGAGCAATTCAGTCGCTACGTCGAAAGTAGCCCTATTCACCTGGGCGTATACGGCGGACTGGGGATTATGTATTTCAGCGCGGAAGCGTACGATCTTACCACCAATCAGCGGGTCCGTTTTACCAACAGCCCGGTCAGCGGCCGCACGCCGCTGTTCCTGCGTTGGGGGAATCCCAGTGGTAAGATAGGGGTAAGTAAGACCCACGAGCGCACAATTCCGCTGGGCTTGACGGTCAACTACCAATTGCCCAAAAACTGGCAGGTAGGGCTGGACTATAGGTTCTATTTTGCCCGGAACGATAAGCTTGACGCCACATCGGGCAACCGGCTCATTAATCCCGAAGAGTCTGCCTCTTACAGCGATACTCCGATGGATAAGTTCAGTTTTCTGGCTGTAACGCTATCGCACCGCTTTACCTATAAACCTCGTGATGCCGACAAGGACGGGGTTCCTGATGACCGTGACCGCTGCCCTGACACGCCGGGTAGTGCGAAATTCTTCGGCTGCCCCGATACTGACAACGACGGGATTCCCGATTATGTGGACCGCTGCCCTACCCTTGCGGGTCCTGTGGCTACCCGGGGGTGCCCTGATACCGACGGTGATGGTCTGGTAGATCGCTACGACGATTGTCCCACAGTAGCCGGAACCGTGAGAGGATGCCCCGACCGAGATGGCGACGGCGTACGCGACGATTACGACGGCTGTCCGGATGTAAAAGGCCTGATCCGCTTTGGCGGTTGCCCCGACACCGATGGCGACGGTATCCCCGATCATGTAGACAAATGCCCCACACAACCCGGAAAATACGAAAATGCTGGTTGCCCGGTCAAATGATGCTATAAATCGGGCAGATATATAAGGGAATAAACTTAATTTTAGCTGTCTAAAAAAAAGGGCGTCTCATAGTGAGACGCCCTTTTTTTATTTTGAATAATGTTAGAGCGTGTTTGGGAATTAAATTTGGTTTGCTACCTCGATTCGTTGCAACATGATCTGGATATTGGCTAGCATCAACCAACTAACCGAAGAAGATACTGTGTGCTCGTAATCCTTGACGATTCGACGGAAGAACGGGGTCGCCCGTGCGATTTGTCCACCCTATGCTCCGTTCCACGACCCACCGCTCGGCTACCGGCACGAAGCCCTGACTAGATTCGGGCCGGGAGGCTCGCTCGAAATCGACGCCCCACTTAGACAATTCGCACGCGAAAACGCCCCCGTAGGCTTGGTCGCCGAAGACCTTTTCAATCCGGTCGCCATACCACAAAATGCCGCTTACCAAAGGCAATGAGGCAGGGCCGTCAGCTTGGTTGGCCGAATGCACATCGGCGGCCCACAGCCGCCCGCCTGTGTCGACAAGCAACTGTCTTTTGCGGCCGTTGACCTTCTTGTGAGCGTCAAGGCCAGGGTCTGCACAGATCATAGGAGCCAGTTTAACACTCTGGCTGTCAATACAAAACACCGAGGGGTAGGCCTGGCGCCCCTGCCGTTTTCGGTCCAACTGGTTCAGCTCGCGGTTGATCCGCTCAAGCGTTCCATCGGCCTTCCAGCGGTCGAAATAGTAGTACACAGTTTGCCAGTGCGGATATTCCCCAGACAGATTTCGCCACTGACAGCCAGTACGCAAGAGCCACAGAATGGCGTTTATGACTTCGCGCAAGTCGCTTCTTCGTCTGCGATTGAGTGGTAAAAAGGGCGATATTGCAGCCCATTGAGAGTCGGTCAGTCTTTTGAACTGTTTGGTCATGTCTTTGCATTTTGGTCGATACAAAGATGACACGGCTCTCATTACTTCTCAATTCCCAAACACGTTCTTAACGGTCAATTCTTTACGATCAACTCAATAAGCCCTCACCAGTTTACCTTCGTGGAAATTGACATAGGCTTTGTTGACCACTTTGTTTCCGCCCGGCGTGGGGTAGTTACCGGTAAAGTACCAGTCGCCAATATGGTTGGGGCACGCTTTATGCAGGTTATCTACGGTCTGGAAAATAACTGACACGTCGGCCTTCAGGTCTTCAGGGCGAATTATCTCGGCGATCTTCTGAGAAATCTCATCGTCCGTAAAATGTTCGTACAGGGATTGCGCAAAATTGGTGGCGTGCCCGTTGCGAGAAGCCAGGTTGGCCGCGCATTGGGTATATACTTCTTCGCGCAGGTACCCCATGCCGCGCTCCTCGAGCAGCTCAATCATGGCCCGGAAAGCCACGAAATCTTTCATCTTCGACATATCGATCCCGTAGCAGTCGGGGAAGCGAATCTGGGGCGCCGACGATACAATCACGATTTTCTTGGGGCCCAGGCCATCCAGCATTTTCAGAATGCTCTTTTCCAGCGTAGTACCCCGCACAATGGAGTCGTCGATCACTACCACCGTATCGATCCCCTTACGCACTACCTCAAAAGTGGTATCGTATACACTCGACACCATATCGTCACGTAGGTTGTCGGCCGTGATGAAGGTGCGGGATTTGACATCCTTCGTCACCAGTTTTTCGATGCGCGGCCGGAAGGAAAGTACGCGATCGAGTTCTTCTTCGAACAAAATCCCCTCCATGATGGCCCGCTTGCGCTTCTTGGCCAGGTACTCTTCCAAGCCCTCGATCATGCCAAAAAACGAAGTTTCGGCGGTGTTGGGAATGTAGGAGAATATGGTGTTTTCAAGATCGTAGTCGATCTCCTTTAAAATCTGCGGAATCAGCAGTTTGCCCAGCTGCTTGCGCTCGTTATAAATATCCGGATCGGTACCCCGTGAGAAGTAGATGCGTTCAAAGCTGCACGAACGCTTGGGTAGCTGCGGCAGGATGGACATTTCGCTGTACTCACCTTCTTTGTTGATAATCAGCGCACTACCCGGCGTTACTTCCTGAATCTGGCTGTACTCTACGTCGAAAGCCGCCTTGATAGCCTGCTTTTCCGAAGCTACCACCACCACTTCGTCGTCGGCATAGTAGTAGGCAGGCCGAATACCCGCCGGATCACGCATCACGAAGGCCGCGCCGTGGCCGGTGAGCCCGCACATGGCGTAGCCGCCGTCGAAATCGCGGCAGGAGCGTTCGAGTACGCGCTGTAGATCAATGTTTTCCTCGATGATATCCGACAGCACGGGATTTTCCCAAATCCCCTTGAACCGGTCGAACACACGTTGGTTTTCTTCGTCCAGAAAATGGCCGATTTTTTCCATCACGGTCACGGTATCCACCTTCTCTTTGGGATGCTGACCCAGGGAAACGAGTTTGCCAAAAAGCTCATCCACATTGGTCATGTTGAAGTTTCCGGCCATCACCAGGTTGCGGCTGCGCCAGTTGCTTTGCCGAAGCATCGGGTGGCAGCTTTCGATTTCGTTGGCCCCGTGGGTACCATACCGAAGGTGTCCGAGCCACAGTTCCCCCGTAAAAGCCAGATTTTCCTGCAACCATTTGGCGTCGTAGGTCCGGTCTTTATGGTCTTTGAGGCCCTTCCTGAATTTCTTATGAATTTTTTGAAAAATATCGGCTACGGGCTGCGGCTCAATGGACCGGTAGCGGCTGATGTAGCGCTTGCCGGGGGGTACCTCGATCTTGATATTGGCAACCCCGGCCCCGTCCTGCCCCCGGTTGACCTGCTTCTGCATCATGACCGACAACTTGTGCACGGCGTAGAGCGGCGTCTCGTATTTGTCGATGTAGTGTTGGTAGGGCTTGCGCAAACGGATGAGCGCGATTCCGCACTCGTGTTTAATGGCATCGCTCATGGGAAGGTGAGAGTGTTTGGATTGGTGAATGTAAGAATGCTACTGATCGGGTAAACAATTTTCTTCATTCCGGCATTTCTGGCTGCTGCGTATATAGATTGATAGTCAGTCCGTTGCATTACCTAGCATCGGTTCGACACTACTTTAACCTTTCGATGGTTCATTTGGTTCGAGGGAGAAAGGACAAAAGTACGGATTCTTCGTGGCGAGTCGGGTCGGAGGTGGAGTAATTATTTTTAGGGTACCCCAACCGGGTACGGTAGAAATTCCAGAGAGTTTTAAGAAAGACGAAATGGTTTTGTCATAAGAAATGTTGGAGTGACAAACCTATTGATTTGAAAATGCCAAACCTGCACCTGAAACATCTGTTCATTCTAGTTATTATCCTGACCTCAGGTACCTCCCACGCCCAGTCTCCAAAGGAGGCCTCATTGCTGTGGAAAATCGAGGGAAAAGCTTTATCCGAGCCCTCCTACCTGTACGGTACCATCCATCTAATCTGTCCCAGCGACTTCACGCTGAGCGACACACTGAAAGGCTGCCTGCAACAAACCGAGCAGCTGACTCTGGAAATTGACATGGATGATCCGGGACTCATGATGGCGATGGCCAAAAGCATGGGCATGCCCGAAGGTGAGGAGCTGAAACAATTGCTGGATTCGACGGACTACGTGCGTCTGAATCGTTACTTCAAGGATTCAGTGGGCCTCAATATTGCTCCGTTCGAGCGGGCCAAACCCTTCATGCTGATGAGTATCCTGCTCAATCGGGTATTGGCCTGCCAGCCGCAGTCGTATGAACTTTCGCTGATGAGCCTGGCCAAAAAGCAAAATTCGGAGGTGGTAGGTCTGGAAACGGTGGAGGAACAAATGGCCGTTTTTGACTCCATTCCCTATGCTGATCAGGCCCGGATGCTGATCACGCTCATGGACAGCCTGCCACAGGCCCGGCGCGAGTTCGGAAAAATGGTGGAGGTATACAAAACCCAGGACATCGAGGGCTTGTATGATCTGACGCTGGCGAGTGAGTTCGATATGGAAAAGCATCAGGAGGTACTCCTCACTGACCGCAACAAACGCTGGATTCCGATTATCGAGAAGCAAGTAGCCCAAAAGCCTACCTTCATCGCCGTAGGCGCAGCCCATTTGGGGGGTGAGGAAGGGGTAATTGCATTGCTGAGAAAAGAGGGGTACCGCGTTTCACCGGTTTTCGGACGTTAGGAATCCGATCATGCATTTCCCTTTCTTTTTGACGCTTTCTCACTCCTTTTAAGACGCTTATCAAAAATCACTATCTTTGAAAAACCCTTTTTTAACCTTCCTATCCCTTCGCAATTATGAACAAGTTTCTGAAATGGGCCGCCATCATAATTGGCAGTCTGGCCATCCTCCTCTTTGTGGCCTTCAAATTCATGCAGTCCAACACCAAGAAAGCCAGCCCCGAGCAGACTGTCGCCCTCAAACAGGGGGGTAAGGATGTGACGGTGTTCTACTGCCGTCCCTACAAAAAAGGCCGGGAGATTTTCGGCGGATTGGTACCCTACGGCGAAGTGTGGCGCACCGGAGCCAACGAAGCCACGACGTTCACGACTAAAAACGAATTAGTCATTGGCGGCAAACTCCTGCCCGCCGGGGAATATACCCTGTGGACAATCCCCGAGCGGGACAAATGGACCGTCATTTTCAACAGCAAACAGTACGGCTGGGGCGTAAGTTTCGACGGTAAAGCCAGTCACGAGGCGGATGCCGATGTGCTGAAGGTGGAGGTACCCACGGAGGTGCTCAGTGTTCCTGTAGAGCAATTCACCATCTCCTTCAATGAGGCCGTGCCCGCCATGGAACTCGCCTGGGACCAAACCAAGGTAGCGGTACCTTTGAAGTAATTAGACAATGGACCGTTGCTAGTGAAAATGAGGAAATAGTAACTGTCCACTGAATTACCTACCAGCTGATTCGAAAGCCGACGCTGTGGACATTGTCGATGCGAATGGCGGGATCCCCGCTGAGGTACTTGCGCAGGCGCGAAATGAATACATCCAGGCTGCGCCCCATGAAGTAGTCGTCGTCGCCCCAGATTGCTTTCAGCAGATCCTCACGCCTGATTACCTCGTTGGGACGTTCGGCCAGGTACTGCATGACTTCTGCCTCCCGGAACGTGAGCGTATGCGTAGCACCGTTCAGCGATAGCGTCAGTTTTTGAAAATCGAACACGTACTTCCCTACGCGCTGCGGGACATCGACGGTCTCATCGTGCGCATGGGTACCCTTTTGGGAACGGCGCAGAAAGACCTCGATCCGCAGAATCAACTCCTGAATACTGAATGGCTTGGTGACGTAGTCATCGGCCCCCAGGCGAAGTCCGTGCAGGCGATCGTCGAGCAGGGCGCGGGCGGTCAAAAACAGAATGGGTACCTGCTGGTCAGCTTCCCGGATTTTCCCGGCCAGGGTAAAGCCGTCCATTTCGGGTAGCATGACATCCAGCACACAGATATCGAAGTGCTCCTTCCGAAAAGTATCCCAGCCTTCTTGCCCATTGGTGCAATGGACAATTTCGTACTCGTGGGCTTCCAGGTTATCCTTAGTAGCAAAGCCCAGATTGGGATCGTCTTCGACGTAGAGAATGCGAGGCTTCATTTATTTTGTGGAGAATTGACAGTGCTTTTTATCTGTGTTCCAAGCTGTAAAATAATCACTTTTTGGGGATAGACACCAGAAACTCGCTGCCCTGGCCGGGTTCGCTGTTCAGGTGTAGCTTCCAGCGATGAGCTTTTACGATCTGCCGCACGTAGCTCAGCCCGATGCCAAAACCCTTGACATTATGAACGTTGCCCGATGAAACCCGATAAAATTTTTCAAAGATTTTCTTCTGGTGTTCCGGCGCAATGCCAATCCCCAAATCCCGCACTGACAAAACCATCCGGTCGCCTTCGTCAAACGTGCTGACAGTCACTTTGGAATCTTTGGGCGAATATTTGAGTGCATTATCGATCAGGTTACTCACCAGATTGCTAAAATGCAGTCGATCGGCCTGGATGTAGGGAGCGGTAGCCCTTAGATTTAGCGTGATGCGGTCTTCATAAGGATGGGCGATGCGCTGAATCAGCTCGTGGGCATCCAGCCATTCCAGTTCCAGGGCCAATTTGTTGCGCTCGGCTTTGGCCATATTCAACACCATTTCCACCTGCCGCTGCAAGCGCAGAATCTCTTCCTCCACAATGCGTACGTAGCGGCTGTGGCGTTCGGGCTGGGTAGCAATGGCCGGGTTTTTAAGCACATCAGCCGCGATCCGGATCGTCGAAATAGGCGTTTGGAGTTCGTGGGTCATGTTGTTGATAAAATCCCGCTGTACTTCCGAAAGCTGTTTCTGCCGCAGAATGACAAAGAGCGCGTAGGAGAAAAAACTCACCGCAATCAGCACCAGCACCGACGACCAGATCCAGCCCTGCAAGTCGCCCGCCAGGTAGCTTTCCTGTGCGGGAAAGCGGATGCCGAAGTAGTAGGGGTACTTATCCGTCTTGATCCAGCCGGCCGTGGTTGTGGGTGCTTTGTCAGTATTGCGGGTACTGAGCAGCATGCCGTACCGCATCCGGTCAGTGGTGCAGTCGTAAATACCTACCTCGAAATCGGTGATGAGATCGTGTCGCCGGAACGACTCCCGGATGAACTGCTCGAGTACCTCGGGCTGGGTAGTAGCGTTGGTGTTGACCAGGAAATAATCCGGTGACAGCTGCTCCACGGGATTGACGCTCTGCATCACGCGGTTCATCTGGGCAAGTCGTTCGGCTACTTCCTGCAGGGCCACGTGGGCACGCTGGTTAAACTGCCGCTTGCGCAGGTCCAGCGTACGGTTTACCCAGTACATCTGCATGACCAGTACGCCTATAATCGAGAGGGCAGAGAGCGGTACGAGCCACCGTATGGTTCTTCGTGACAATGTATTTAGCGGAAAGTTGAGGGTTGAGCCAGAGTCACCTGGCACCGGAAGGAGCAATCTTCATCAACCCGTAAATATTGGATCAAAATTAGCTCATTTCCGGGTCATTTTGCCTTGTTAACACCCTGTTAACATTTGTTGGCGGTTCATTAACAAGCCCCCACAAAGGGATAATCTACTTTTGAACCGTTCTATTTTTCTTTCACCCAAAACCAAACCTACTTACCATGAAAACCAAAAACTACCTTTTCACCCTTCTGGCCTTGTGCGTAGCTACTGTTGTGATGGCCGGTACCCTGGCTTCTTTCAAATGGATCGAAACGGATCACGACTTTGGCAAGATTCCGCAGGGCAAACCCGTCACGGTGCAATTTCAATTCACCAACACGGGCAGCGAGCCACTCATTGTCAGTAAAGCGACGGGTTCATGCGGCTGTACAGGCGTAGAGTACCCCAAAGAGCCAATCCTACCCCGGCAAAGCGGTACGATCAAAGCTACTTTCAACGCGGCGGCCGTGGGGCCTTTCACCAAATCCGTCACCGTAGAATCCAACGCTGACACCGGACTGACCATCCTGCATTTCAAAGGTGAGGTAATTTCGTCAGAAAAAGCAGGAGGTAAATAGCTTTCAGATTAGCCATGAAAAGAAAGAAGCCAGCGGGATGATCCCGCTGGCTTCTTTCTTTTACGTCATAATACATTCCAAAAGAAATTTCATTACGTCACTCATGTAGGTAGTTAGTTCGGACTATCCAGCCCCCGAATCGCCTCATAATCGCTTTTCAGGCGCCCTACCTCGGTCGCCAGGAATTTCTGCAATTGCGCGTTGAAATCGACTTTGTCTTCTTCCGAAAGGGACGCATACAAATCTTTCAATTCCTGATTGATCGCCGCGCGCTCTTCACTGGAGGCCGCATTGATAGAGCGCATATGGTACCGTTTGAAATCGAATTCCGCCATGTAGTATGTTCATTTACAAAATTCAAAACTAGCCGTTTACAGGCACCAGGGCAACTTTTATCCCGCCACGACACCCTCTGTCCGTTCTTTACCAGACATTTGAACAAGAAAAAAGATTCCGGCGTTTATAGTAACATGCCGAAATCCGGCCCTGTATTTTATTCATCCGTTCAATGAATCGTTCGTTCTTTTTTCTAATTCTCACCTTCATATTCTTTGCCATCGACTGGTACGTCTGGCTGGCAGTTCGCACGGTCATTCGGTCATCGTCCCCGGTTACGCAGCGCTGGGTCACGGGCATCTACTGGGGCTTTTCGATCCTGACGCTGGGTGCCTACATTATTGTGCAGCTTCTACCCCCGGATGCCTTTAATAAAACGGTGCGCAATTTCGTCTTTGCGGGCATTGCCATTCCTTACTTTTCCAAGTTGTTTGCGGTACTTTTCCTGCTCGTGGACGACGTGCGCCGCCTGGTACAGTGGGCCATCAGTCTCTTTATCCCGCCGGTAGCACCAGCTCCCGCCGATTCGGCCATGCCGCGTATTCCGCGTTCGGAGTTTTTGTCCGCTACCGCTCTTATTGCGGGTGGCGGTCTGCTGGGTACCTTTGCCTATGGCATTATCTCGGGAGCGCACGATTACCGGATTCGACGGGTCAAGGTCGTTTTGAAAAATTTGCCCAAAGAGTTCGACGGTATCCGCATCGCGCAACTTTCGGATATCCACTCGGGTAGCTTTTTTAATAAAACGGCGGTAAAAGGGGGCGTGGAAATGCTCCTGAAAGAAAAGCCCGACATCGCTTTTTTCACCGGCGACCTCGTCAACGACCGGGCCTACGAAGTGAAAGATTATATCGACGTTTTTAGTAAAGTAAAAGCTCCGCTCGGGGTACATTCTATTTTCGGCAACCATGACTATGGCGATTACCAGCCCTTCGACAGTACCGCTGCCAAACGCAAAAACTTGCAGGACCTGGCCGCCGCCCATAAGGAAATGGGCTGGAATCTGATGCTCGACGAAAACCGGCCCATCCGCGTCGATGGAGCCGAAATTGGCCTGATCGGGATTCAGAACTGGGGCGCGGGCGGCTTCGCCAAGTATGGCGACCTGGCCAAAGCCTACCGGGGCGCGGAGGACTATCCGGTCAAGATTCTACTCTCGCACGACCCCAGCCACTGGCAGGCGCAGGTGCGACCCAATTTCAAAGACATCGACCTGGCCCTCGCGGGCCATACCCACGGGATGCAGTTTGGCATTGAGGTACCGGGCTTCAAATGGAGCCCGGTGCAGTACCGCTACAAGGAGTGGGCGGGACTATATACCGAAGAAAATCAGCACCTTTATGTGAACCGGGGTTTCGGGTACCTGGGGTACCCTGGTCGGGTCGGGATTCTGCCGGAAATTACGATATTGGAGTTGGTACGCGGGTAAAGAGAGGCACTGAGGCACAAAGTGGGGTACCCTGTCAATTCTGTCGCTTAATACCTTTGCCACTCATTAAAGAATAAAACTCCAATCAACTCGTTGCAATAGAAAGGCTTTGCTTCAACTACTTGAAAAATTATGAATAGAAAACTGATCATACTACTACTCTCGGGCTGGATGCTGGTGGGATTTGACATCGAAGCGGAAGCGCGCTCGATGGCTGCACCGGAAACTTCTACCCTCAAAACCGAAATGGGGCTTTTTGGCAAAAACAAGAAGAAGCGCCGGAAGTATAAAGGCTACAAGAAGCCCCGCAGCAAGAAAATCCTGGGAATTTTCAAGCGCAAGAGCGGATGCGGATGCCCGGGTACCTGAAACCATCGGCTATATAAAGTACTGAGCCTCGGAGAAATCCGGGGCTTATTTTTTTGTCAAACTTCTTTCAAAAACAAAATGTTACCTTCTTAATTATTTGTCTGGCAACTACCCCAAGGCAAATCAATACTTTCCCTATTTTTGTTTTTTTAAAATCAAACAGCGAACCGTTTCGGCGGGCCGGTCCAAAATCCAGCGTCCAGTATCTTACAAAAGCATGAAAATCAACCTCCAGTCCCGGGAAAAATTTGAAAACCGCCACCACGGCAAAAGCGAGCAGGAACTCAGCGAAATGCTGCAAACGCTGGGTGTAGCTACCCTCGATGAACTTATTGACCAAACCGTCCCCGCCGGCATCCGGCTGGATGAACCCCTGAAACTACTGCCCGCGCTGTCGGAGCAGGAATTTTTGCGGGGCTTCAAGCGGCTGGCGAGTGAAAACCAAATTTTCAAATCGTACATCGGGCAAGGCTACTACGACACCGTCACGCCGCCCGTGATCCTGCGGAATATCCTGGAAAATCCGGGCTGGTACACGGCCTACACGCCCTACCAGGCCGAAATCGCGCAGGGACGGCTTGAAATGCTACTCAATTTTCAGACCGTCGTCACCGACTTGACAGGCATGGAAATCGCCAATGCCTCGCTACTCGATGAAGCCACTGCCGCTGCCGAAGCGATGACGATGCTGTACGCTGCACGGCCCGCCAGCAAAAAACAAGCCGATACCTTTTTTGTGTCGGAACTCTGTCACCCCCAAACCATCGATTTGCTCTTTACCCGCGCTACCCCCGTGGGCATCAAAATCGTGGTCGGCAACCACGCTACCGTTGATTTGACCCAGGAAAAACTATTCGGAGCGTTGGTACAGTACCCTGCTACCAACGGGCAGGTGTACGACTATACCGACTTCATCGCCTCGGCCCACGAACTGGATCTTACCGTAGCCGTAGCGGCCGATCTGCTGGCGCTGACGCTACTCAAATCTCCCGGTGAAATGGGAGCCGACGTAGTGGTTGGTTCGGCGCAGCGCTTCGGGGTACCCATGGGCTACGGCGGACCGCACGCGGCGTTTTTTGCCACGAAAGATGCCTACAAGCGTCAGCTTCCCGGCCGAATTATCGGCGTGTCGGTGGACGCCGAAGGCAATCGCGCCCTGCGCATGGCGTTGCAAACCCGCGAGCAGCACATCCGCCGCGAAAAAGCCACCTCCAACATCTGCACCGCCCAGGTACTGCTGGCCGTAATGGCCGCCGCCTACGCGGTGTACCACGGTCCCGAAGGACTGAAAACCATTGCCGCCCGGACGCACGGCCTGACGAAGCTTTTTGCCGAAACGGTGAAGAAATTCAACTTCCACGTCACAACCGATGAGTACTTCGACACCGTGACGATTAAGACGCCACTGGCGCGGAAATTAAAGGAGGAGTCGGTCAAGATGGGCATCAACCTACGTCACTATCCGCATCCCGATAGTCGCGTGAGCGTGTCGTTTGACGAGGGCAAGACTTTCGACGATGTTATCAAACTACTCAATCTCTTCGCTGAGGTATCGGGCTTTCTGGGTGAAATGGTGATCGAAGAGGAAATGGAAATCACGTTTCCTGACAACCTCAGCCGCAAAACTGCCTACCTCACGCATCCGGTGTTCAACACCCACCGCACCGAGCACGAAATGCTGCGGTACCTGAAGACGTTGGAAAACAAGGATTTGTCGCTGGTACATTCCATGATCTCGCTGGGTAGCTGCACCATGAAGCTCAACGCCACGGCGGAAATGATTCCCGTCACCTGGCCGGAGTTTGGGGCGATTCACCCCTTTGCGCCCGTCGAGCAGACGCGTGGCTACCAGATCATGTTCCAGGAACTGAATGCCTGGCTGTGCGAGATCACGGGCTTCGCGGCCATGTCGCTGCAACCCAACTCGGGCGCGCAGGGCGAGTACGCCGGTCTGATGGTGATTCGCGCCTACCACGAAAGCCGGGGCGAAAGCCACCGCAATGTGGCCCTGATTCCGTCGTCGGCCCATGGTACCAATCCGGCTTCGGCGGTGATGGCAGGCATGAAAGTCGTGGTGACCAAGTGCGACGAGCGCGGTAATATCGACGTCGCCGACCTGCGGGCCAAAGCCGAGCAGTATAGCGACCAACTCGCCTGTCTGATGGTCACCTACCCTTCTACCCACGGCGTTTTTGAAGAAAGCATCAAGGAAATATGCGCCCTGATCCATGAGCACGGCGGACAGGTGTACATGGACGGCGCCAACATGAATGCACAGGTAGGTCTGACGAGTCCGGGGATGATTGGCGCGGATGTGTGCCACCTCAACCTGCACAAGACCTTCTGTATTCCGCACGGCGGCGGCGGTCCCGGCATGGGTCCCATCGGCGTGGCCGAGCAACTGGTACCTTTCCTGCCCCAACACGTGAGTCAGGGTACCCATGTGGGTAAGGCCGGGGCGGTGTCGGCGGCACCTTACGGCAGCGCGAGCATCCTCACGATTTCCTACGCCTACATCGCCATGATGGGCGGCGAAGGACTGACCAACGCCACCAAAATGGCGATTCTGAACGCCAACTACATCAAGGAGCGTCTGCGCGACGAATTTAAGGTACTGTACACGGGTACCAATGGCCGCTGTGCCCACGAAATGATTCTGGACTGTCGTCCGTTCAAGGCGGCGGGCGTCGAGGCCGAGGATATCGCCAAGCGCCTGATGGACTATGGCTACCATGCCCCTACTCTGTCGTTTCCGGTGGCAGGTACCCTCATGATCGAACCCACCGAATCGGAATCCAAGGCCGAGCTTGACCGCTTCTGCGACACGATGCTGGCCATCCGTCAGGAAATCCGCGAAGTGGAAGAAGGTACCGCCGACCGTGCCGAGAACGTCCTGAAACACGCCCCGCACACTTCCCGCGTAGTACTGGCCGAAGACTGGGCCCGTCCCTATTCCCGCGAAAAAGCCGCCTTCCCGCTGCCCGCCCTGCGCTTCAACAAATTCTGGCCTAGCGTCAGCCGCGTGGATAGCGCCTACGGCGACCGGAATTTGATCTGTGCGTGTATTCCGGTGGAGGAGTATGCGGAGGTGGAAGGGTAGGTTCTGCAAGTCGCAGACTTGAATTATGCTTAGCCGCCAGTTACAAACTGGCGGTAGCATGAGAAGCAGCCTGGGGAGGATTCGCCGGGCTGCTCTTTTGTGCTTTACGGCTTTGTCGGTATATTTCTCCCACGATTCACTTTCTCCTGTCATATATTCAATAAGCCCATGAAAACGCTGACTGTAAACGACAAGGATTACGCCAAAGCCAAAAAGCTTTTGGTAGAAAACGGTATTGAAACGGAAGTAGAACCTGGTAACGCCATCCCATTGCTGCATAAGAGCAATGCCAAGCCCGGCGAAACTCCGGCGGCTTTTGGGGATATTTGGGCAAATGACAAACGTACTATGGAATTGATAAGGGCGAAAGCATGGCCAAAGTAATCATCTGCGACTCTCATGTATTGTTCGACTATTTCACGGAGGTGGTGTAGTGAGCAACGGGTTTTTACTTATGGTATATGAAGGTAGATAGTATTTTCCAAAAAATTATTAAAACAGAGTACCGTACCATCGCATAAATCTATATGAAAAACCGTACTGACAAGAATAAAATATTTAAACGTCAAAGTTATAATTTTCTAATTCCTAGTGTAAAATATTTTAAAAATAGAACTACAAAATGGGGGTTTTGTGATGAAAATAAGAATGTAATTATAGAGCATATTTATGATGCAGTATCGGTATTTTATGATGGATTATCAAAGGTCTATAAAGATCATAAAATTGGATTTGTAGATTTATTTGGTAATGAAGTGATACCATGCAAATATAATTATATTGAAGATTTTAAAGATAACATCACGAGTGCCAAATCAGGTAGAGATCAAATTACTATAGAAAAAACTGATAATGAAATACTTTTTTATCATTTAAATGGGGCATTAGACAAAACGAGCACTAAATTAAAATCAAACTTGAATTCTAGTATTGGAAATACTATCGCATTAGAATTTGATGAATTTCGAGAATTTTCGGATAATTTAGCGGCAGTAAAGAATGGAGAAAGATGGGGTTTTATTAATAGGGAAGGTAAAATAGAAATACCCTTTATATATGATAAAGTTTCTAATTTTAGTGAATCACTATGTAGTGTCATGAAGAAAATTAATGATAATTTAATATTTGAAAATACTGGGTACCCTAATGATTCAGAATCGATAAATAGCGATCATCTTGATGGCTACTTTGCATTTTTAGAGGAAAAAGATTTAAGGAGAAATTATTGGAGAGATGAAATGAATAGAAAACATACAGAAAAATGGGGAGTAATCGATAAAGACAATAATATTGTTATTCCATTTGAATTTGAAGAGATACGTGATTTTATAAATGAGAAAGCTATTGTTTCTAGCGGAGGTAGCTTTGGTGTAATCAATAAGTTGGGAGAACTTGTCATACCTTGCCATTATTCATACATCAACATTTGTAAGGAAAATGACTATTACTTTGTTGCTCGCGGAACAGTGGATACAGAAAAAAATAATTGGGGGTATATTGACAATACCGGAGTCGAAATACTTTCTTGTGACTATAATTATGAAATTTGCATATTTCATGAGCATTTAGCAAGAATATATATAGATGGTAAAGGATGGGGATTTATTAATAAGCATGGAGAAGTGATTATTGATTGTAGATACGATGACGCACAATCTTTTTCTCAGGGCTTAGCCGCTGTAAGTATTAAAGGCAAATGGGGCTTTATCAATCAATTAGATCAACCGATTATACCATTTATTTATGATAGAGCATTTTGGTTTACAAATGGAACATCGGTTGTGGAACGAAATAAAAAAATGGGAGCAATCAATCTAGATGGAGAAATTGTCATACCATTAGAATATGATGATGTTGGGAATTTTAGTGAAGGCCTTTGTTCAATTGCTAAAGATGGAAAAATGGGATTTCTAAATGAGAAAGGCGATATACAAATACCCATAAAATACGATCACAAATTTTCTCAAAAATTTGAAAATAACCTTCTTGAGGTTGAATGTGGGAATCGAAAGTTCTACATTGATAGAAGTGGGACTGAATATCTGTTTGAGGAATAATCTCGTTCTCAGTAGACTTTCGCCGCCGCGAGCGTCGTTATGCGTAGTCTGCAAGACTGCGTACCAAAGATAAATGGCCGTTTGTAATGACCGTCGAAGCCCAAGCGCCACAATCCAGTACCTTTGCTTGCGAAACTTCCAACCCGCAAGCCCATGTCCTTCGCCCGCTGCATCCATAATCCCAAAGGCCTATATTACGTGACATTCATCAACGTTTAATAAATGGGTACCTTTCCTGCTTTATAGTCTTGTAACCCGGATCGTGGTGCATACCGCAAAACAAAACTTCGTACATTTGGAAAACGACCTTACGTTATGACGACTTACATCAGCGACCGTATTGCCATCAATCCCGACATCTGCAACGGGCGGCCCATCGTCCGGGGCATGAGAATCACCGTACAAACCGTACTTGAATTCCTATACGCCGGATCATCGCGAGAAGAGGTACTCTACCAGTACCCGATGCTCGAACCCGAAGACCTTGATGCCTGCCAACGCTTTGCGATCGAGCTAATGGAGCGGCAATATGTAATTCAGGAATTTAGGAAGGTTGCCTGATGGCTAAGTGCTTGATTGATATTAATCTCCCCTACTATTCGCTCTAGAATATCTTAACAGATAGATAACCCACAGAGCCCCATCAGTTCAACAGACGAACAACCAAAATATCTTCATCGAGTTCGGGCCAATGAATACCCTCGCCGTTTCCGATAAACCGCCAGTTGTTCAATTGTTCGACCGTGGCATCCCTTAAAGCAGGAAACCATTCCAGGGGAACTGCCAATTCTCTGCCATCCTCCAAAAACACATTCATTTTGTCGGGTGTAAAGGACAGATCTGTAGCATTCGATGATTTACTTATTGTCAAAATGCTCATTCCATTTGGTTTTAAAAAGTTCGGAATTGCGCTCTATTATTGTCCTGATTGTTCGCAACTCTTTGGAGTTAAATCTACTGGATTTTATTGGCAGAATTGGTTCCAGGATAAATTTTGCCGTTTTGTCTCCCTTTTCGACGTGTATATGCTCAGGGAGATGGTCGTTGCTATAAAAGAAAAACCGATACCCATCCTTGATCAGAATTGTTGGCATGAAGAGAGTGGATTCATGATGTATGATTTAAAAGGGCTTATTAGGCCCTTTAATATCCATAATAGATTTGTTCTCAGTAGTGTTAACAAATATACCAAAAACCCTGCGAGGAATAACTCCATTCATGTAAGACTTCCAAAGGTACCTACCGCCGCAATACTTTCAAAGCCAGCTCCCCCGCGGGTATGTCAATAGGAATCGTCAGTACTCCCTCCACCGACTTCGCATCCCCCAAATCGGTATATTTTCCCGAAACCGTATCGAGCGTTTTTACGGAATAGGTACCCTTGTCCACGGCGATTTTCAACGTCGATTTCCGGGTACCTGTCGCTCTCAGAAACACGGCAAACGCCTGACTTTTGTCCGATAAAGTATAAGTGATCAGGCCCGGCGCGGCGAGGATACCGGCATAGTTGGGCCGCAGCTTTTCCAGGTCGTAGCTATGCAGAAAATCCGCGAGTATTTTCAGTTGTGCCCGCAGGGCCGTGCTGCCGCCGCCCGGTGCTTTGTAGGTACCCCTACCGTCTTCGTGACCCACGGAAAAGGAATAGTCGAGGCTATTGAACAGCCCGCCCCCGCTGAGCATGAACTGCCACGCTTGGCGGCGGTACACGGCATCGTCGGACCCCGCGAAGCCCGACTCGTCGAAGCCGATTACCTTCGGATAGTGATAATTCCATTGTACCGCCTCGGGCCAGGCGTAGTGGAAATTGATGATGGAAATAGTAGGGGCTACCTCGGGGATGGAGGCGCGGAAATTGGTGTAGTTCTGAGCGATGAGGTGCTTTTTGGCTAGCTTTTGCTCGGTTTGGGTGATTGTGTTGGCCACGGCAGCCTGCCATTGCAGAGAGGCTTCGTCGGCGAAATCGGCCTTGTTGGTCCAGTCATTTTTCAACAGTTCTTCTTTATTGACAATGTTATACACCGCTACGGTCCGGTCGGACCAGGGTTCGTTCTGCACTTCGAAAAAGAGGTTGTCGAAGCCGTTCAGTTCGGTCACGATCTTTTTCACAAAGGCTTGCTGATAGGGCCAAAGCCCCTTGTTGTCCAGCGTTTGGGCCTTCTGGCGCGGGATGCTGTCGGTAAGATTGACGTTGTTGACTGGGTTTTGCGGTGAAATGCCCCAGGTTTTATCCTGATAAATGGAAGAAAACAAAGTAATCTCGACGATGATACCGTGCTTGCGCGCTTCGTCCAGAAAGTCTTTAAGCCGGGTAAAGTAGGCTTCGTTCCACTTCGACAAATCGAACTTCATTTTGTCGCCACCTACCTTCTGCCACGGACCGAGGTACCGGTCGGGCTTGGGGGCGAGGGTATTATTTTCAATATTAAAATCTCCCTGGATTTCGTAGTAGGTACCCGTGAAAATCCGGGTGTAGTTCATGCCTTCGTCGGCCAAGGTTTTCAGATATTTTTTATAGTCAAAATCAAGATTCAATACGGCCCCGTAATGCTCGGCCGAAGTGATCAGGGCGGTCGTTTTACCCTTATAGATAAAATAATGCGGATTTTGGGGATGAAGCGCAATCGGGCTGCTTTGGCCACACACCCGACCTATAGCAAGCGATAGGCCACACATCAGCCACAGGAGTACTTGTTTTCTCATAGCGATTGATTATTTTTCTCTTCGGATTCCTGACATAAGGGCCTTATGATTTTCTTATACTGATCTGGTTTCGGTACTTACTGCCGGGGCCTGCACGTGTCCGCCCGAAATAGGTTTTATCCAGGTCAACGGAAATAAAAGATTTCTAGAAGGCCCTATTACCTGAATAATAGGCATAGGCCAGCGGTAGAAACAGGTACCCTGTCCGTTTTGTATTCAGATTTTAGACAAGCGATCAGACTTAATCCGTTCGATAAGGTTATGAAAACAATTGCCGCTTACATTTTGCTACTGGCCTCCCTCCCTCTTTTGTCCTGCTCTAAACCGACTTCCCCAGGCGAGACAGAACCAGCGACTGGGGTAGCCCTCCGGCGGGAGGTGAGCCAATACGGTATTACCTGGACTTTTGATAAACCCGCCCGCACGGGCCAGTTCATCACGGGCGATTGGTGGGTGGTGGGGCCGGTGCGAATCGTAAAAATCACGCCGGAGCCGGGTCCGGTACAGTCCGACAATTCAGTAATTAACCTCAACCGCTGGAACGATACCAGCCTGAAACCAGACAACAGCCTGCGCAATGGCTCCATGATTGTGCTGAAAGCGGGCTATACCCAGGGCTTTGATTCGCGCAGCAACACATTTCTTAAAAAGGATGCCATTTCTTTACCCTTGGATTTTGTCCCAAATCGATCGTTGGTTTCCTCCATCAGCAACACATCACTTCCCGTCGACCACTTCTGTAAGGAACTGATGTGGGACGGGGAAAGGAAATGTCAGGTGGTCATGAAAGCCGCCGCCGTGCTGACCTGCCTCACGTCCGAGCCCCCCACGGACGCGTTCCGGCCGCCTTATGCGGGTACGGAAAAGCCAATTTTTCGGGCCCAGGACATTCGCTGGGAGGTGCTGCCCGCTCTCACACCCGCCGGGCAGGTACCTTCCTGGGAGGACTTTGAAAGGTACTTTCAGCGTCCCTGGATCGACCACATCCTCAGCTGGTCGCAGCAGGAACTGGTTCCCAACGAAAACCAGCCCAACTACGGCCGTGAATACGCCAGGCTGGTATCGATGGCCAGCCTGATGGTAATGTTGGATGTACCCCGGCAGTGGAAAGAAAAACTCACGCTTGAGCTCATTCAGCGCGGCATCGACCTGTCTGGATTAGCGAAGGTAGGTGGGTACTGGAACGAAGGCGGGGGGCATTCCAGCGGCCGCAAGTGGCCTATTTTGTTTGCGAGTATTTTACTAAATGACCCTACCCTGGCGCAGTTGCCCGAAACTGCCGTTTTCCACGAGGATACGCAGACCTACTACGGAAAAGGCTGGTTTGGCCAGGACGCGCTGTGGCAGATGATCATTCATCACGGCAACCGGGACACCTACGAGGAAAAAACGCCGGATCAGTGGCAAGACTGGGACAAAACCTCCGAAGGCTACCGTACCTGCTGCAATGCCCAGGCCTGGGTAGGTACCGCCCTGGCCGCCCGCTATCTGAAAGCTGTCCAACTCTGGAACCACGACGCCCACTTTGATTACATCGAGCGCTGGATGCGGGAAGATGATCCCTACGCGGCAGCGCGGGGTACCTACCCTCGCCCAAAGGCCGAGACTACGACCTACGACCCTTTCGTGACGACCATGTGGCGCGCCTACCGCCCGCAGGCCCCCGCGCAGGAAATGGCCGGGAACAATCGCAAGTGGGTTTTACAGGGTAAAAAATGGGGGTGGGTAAGCAATCCAAAGCCATAAACGCCGGTTGCCACGCGACCGATAGCCTTCATTCGCTTGCTCCTCTTTTACGGCAGAATTGTACCTACTCTACTCCCGTTTCCAGTCCGATGGTAGCAGGTTCGCGAAGCGGTCGTTGCCCAGATCGCCCGCTATTTCAAAACCCATGGGCATTACCACCCAGCCTGCGGGCGAAATCACGATGTAGCCCTGCGGCATGGTGATCAGCGTATACGCGTATCCCATATCCGTGTAGGGTGAGCGACCGTGCTTGTTGATATTGAATACTTCCAGTTTGGTACGAGACACCACCAGCCGCTCGGTTTCCAGTTCACCGGGTCTGACCAGTTGCGCGCCCCTGATTTCTTCGATCCGGTTGTGCAAATGGTTTTTGAGGGGATTCAATCCATTCACCGACCGGACGGTATTGAACCGCCGGAGCGAATCGGGTATTTCCTGAAACACGCGGAATCCGTTCTCCCGCAGGCTATCCGTCACCATGCTGGTCAGGAGCTGCTTGAGCGAGCCCTGGTAGGCTTTTTGCTGGTTGGCGCGCCACAGGTTTTTTTCGGCTTCGTTTTTCGGCTCCAGCAATTCAAACCGCGTATTGCCGCCATAAAATACTTTGCCTTCGTAGAAATCGAAATCGTACAGATCCTGGTAAATCATGTAGCCCAGGGCGCGGTTTTCAATTTTGAGCGGGCTGGTCGATTGCGCCATCAAATGCCCGTCATCTTCCATAGAAATCCGTAGCACATCGGGATTCAGGATTTTACAGAGTTTGCCAAACGGCCCGGCTCCCAGCAGTTCGCGGGTGATGATCTTGAGGCGCTGCTCCCGCTTTTTGCTCTTTTTGGAATAAATGACCACTCCTTCCAGTTCCATTCCGGCCCTCATCTTGAACAGCACCGTTTTCCGGCCCGGCTGCTCGAAACGCAGCGTCTGTTTGATCGGCGTATAGCCCAGGTAGGATACGGCCACGTCCAGGCTACCGATGGGTAGGTTGGTTAGTACGTAGGCTCCCTTTTCGTTGGTGGTGGTGCCGATGGACGAATTGTTGATGTACACATTGGCAAAGGGGAGCGGTTCGCCCGTTTTTTCGTCGGTCACGGTACCCGTCAGGGTCACTGTTCCGGTTTGGGCCCAACTAGTCAGATGCAACAGGTATAAAATGGCGAGGAAGCCAAGTTGCTTTGTGCGATTATGAAGGGAGCAGGGGTACCTCAATGGCGTAAGGTTGGTTGTATTAATTTTTCCCCAAAGATAGGGTACCGGGATGGAATTTGCGTTTTAGCCTGGGCCTACCTTATACACCTATTCTGTCCAGCCGCTCGATCAGTAAACTCTGATAGGTCCCCTGTAATTCAGGAGGCAAAAAGCTTTGCTGGATGAGCCGCTCCCAAATGATCTTTTTTTTTCCAAACCGATCATATATCCGCTCCACTGATTTTGGTGATATTCCCAGATGACGCGCCAATGCATCGAAGTCGGTACGGCTTAGCCTGTTTTTTTTGCCATTGATGGTTAGGGCCGACTCCTCCTTATCTTCCGGTAAAGCCAGTTTGGTCGAGAGAAGATCATAAGCCGGGGATAAAGCTATATCACCGTTTTGCGGGCGGACGAGCGTAAAATTTTTCAGGTGCATGTCGGCGTTGCCCGTAATGAAGCAGAAAACGGTAAGCTCGAAAAGCTTTAAAGCTTCTAGTCCCTTGTTCGTGGTGAAAGCCCGTACCGCACGGCCTATTTTTTCCAGGGAACCGCGGTATTTATGCTCGGTAAGCGTTTCGGTAAGCTGGCACAAATCTTCCATATGAATTTTTTGTCCCTCCCGTCGGTCAAACCGCCTGGTCAGATAGGCTAGTTCTCCCGAATTCAGCCGAATCAGGGTATGTTCGGCCGTGGCAATACCGCCCTCGGCCGCCATTTTCATCGTTAAGTCTTCGTTTTCAGGGAGGAAAGCGAACTGCTCAGTGGGTGGTTTTAGGATAAAATTCCCCCATAGGCCAACCACCGTAAATCGGCTCGATTGAGTGCCGGTTTTCTCAATATCTAAGGACAGCTTGGGTTGTACGCCCGTTACCGCAATACTCCGGATGACAAGCTCTCGGGCCTTTTTTTGTAGTTCGGCCTTTTCTAGTGGCAAAATCGGCGGATTAGTGCTCCCAAAGAATTTCTGGCTGCACGGAAAATGATAATCCAACTCCGGGGCAGTCAGTGGTTCATAACAATAAAGGCATTTATTCATCATAGCTTGGGAACTTCAATTCTTCTGACGCTTACCGCTCCCAAACAATCCTGACATACTGTGAGGAGCAACCCCATGCGGTCTCTGGGATTGAGTTTCCAGCTTTGTACAGCGATATCCAATAGCCAACCTTCGGGGATCAAGCCATCAAAAAACGGAAACATCACGCGACTCTGGTAAGGTTCGTTACGAAGCGGCAACGTCAGACTCACCGGAGGATGTTGAGCGTCCATATATTCTTCGTTGTATATAAACGTAAAACCTTCTTCATCTTCACTGATCACACCAGCTGGCATATTTCCGTAGTATACTGTTCCTGCCCTATCCATAATAATTTTCCTCTTTTCGGATGGGGCCAGCCTCGCAGCCGAACATATCCAGTACCTGATTTACCTTGTCGAGCCGGAGGGTGGCTTTTCCTTGCTCCAGATCCCGGATAAAGCGCAGACCTACGCCTGATTTCTCCGCCAAATCGATCTGCGTCAACTTTAACGATTTCCGCTTATTCTTCACAAAATATGCAATTGGATTTTCCATTCTATACCCGACCGGGTCTAATATATTAACAATTCATATATATATACCTTATCGGGTACAAATATACAGAATAATATTTTTATCGTCCCGATCAGGTATAAATTTTGGTTATCTCTTGGCAATAAGGTACCCCTGCAAAATCATCCAAGTAAACTTTTCGTTATAATAACCCGCATTCAATAAGCCACTTAGCCGGATTCAAACCATGGTTCGGGTTTTAATCAATGAAAAAATAAAAGTAAATTGCACTCTTTTAAGAGAATGTAGGATATGAATATACGGAAACTCACGCTGTACCTTTCCCTGATCGCCCTGCTGGCAATGCTCATCGGCCCGGCTTCGGGGCAGCCTGCTCCTACCCTGTTCAAGTTATTGCCCGCCGCCCAAACCGGCATTGCCTTCGCCAACCAGCTCACCGAAAGCGACACGCTCAATATTCTCAATCAGGCCAACATCTACAACGGCGGCGGCGTGGGCATCGGCGATTTCAACCGCGACGGGCTGATGGACGTGTATTTTGCGGGCAACATGGTATCCAACAAGCTGTACCTCAACCAGGGAAAACTGAAATTTACGGACATTACCGACCAGGCCCGAGTAGGTGGACAAGGCCACTGGTGCACGGGCGTATCGGTGGTGGACATCAACGGGGACGGATGGCCGGATATCTACCTGTCGGCCTCCTTTCGCAGCGATCCCAAACTACGCACCAACCTGTTGTACATCAATAAAGGTTTGAATAAAGCGGGCGTACCGGAATTTGAGGAGCAAGCCGCGGCGTACGGACTGGCCGACGACGGATTCAGCACGCAGGCCTACTTTTTCGACTACGACAAAGACGGCGACCTCGACATGTATCAGGTTACCAACGAAATATACGACCCTCGGACGCCCATTCATTTCCGGGCCAAACTCACCGACGGCAGCGCCAAAAACACCGACCGCCTCTACCGCAACAACGGCAACGGGACTTTCAGTGACGTATCCAAAGCGGCGGGCATCACCATCGAAGGCTGGGGCCACGCCGCGGCCATCACGGACCTCAACCAGGATGGCTGGCCGGATATCTACGTAGCCAACGATTTCGTATCCAATGACCTGTGTTTCATCAATAACGGCGATGGTACCTTTACCAACCAACTGGACGCCTACTTCAAACATACCGGCTGGAACGCCATGGGTACCGATGCCGTGGACATCAATAACGATGGCTACGTGGACGTGATTTCGCTGGAAATGCTGCCCGAAAACAACCTGCGGAAGAAGCGGATGCTGAGCGGCAATGAGTACTACAACTACCTCAACAGTGCGCAGTACGGCTACAACCATCAGTACGTGCGCAATGTGCTGCAAATCAACAGCGGACCTACCCCACTGGGGCATCCGGTTTTCAACGATGCGGCCTTTATGGCGGGCGTCTATCAGACCGACTGGAGCTGGTGCCCGCTGGTGGCCGATTTCGACAACGACGGCTACCGTGATCTGATCATCACCAATGGCCTGCCCCGCGACGTGACCGACCTCGACTACATCGAATACAACAACGGCCAAAGTGGCGCGGGTAAGGGCTTCACCCTAGCCATGACCGACTCGCTGCCGGTGGTTAAGCTGGCCAACTACGCCTACCGCAATACCAACGGCCTGGTGTTCGAGAACACCACCCAAGCCTGGGGCATGGATCAGCTGTCGTTTGGCAACGGCGCCGCCTACGCCGACCTCGATAACGACGGCGACCTCGACGTAGTCGTCAACAATATCAACGACCTAGCTTTTGTGTATGAGAACACCCTGAACCCCGCGGCGCATCACCTGACCGTCAGTTTTGCGGGCGCGAAGGGCAATGAAGCCAGTCTCGGGGCCAATGTTCGGATATACTATGCGGGCAATCGTCAGCAATTCTACGAGCATCAGCCCGCGCGGGGGTACCTTTCCACCGACGACAGCCGCGCACATTTTGGTTTGGGCGAGTTAGCCCGGCTGGATTCGCTGGTGGTCACCTGGCCGGATGGCAAACAACAACTCCTGAAAAACGTCAGCGTGGATAAGCCACTTACCCTTTCGTATAAAGATGCCAACGCTCGCCGTAACAAGCCCGCTGCTTTCCCGGTCTCGACGCTTTTTACGGACGTTGGGAAGAAATATGGCCTGCAGTACAAATCCCAGGAAAAGGATTTTCCCGATTTCGACGTGCAACCTACCCTACCCCACAAGCTGAGTCAGTCCGGTCCGCCGATTGCGGTGGGCGATATCGACAACAATGGTTTCGATGATTTTTACGTCGGGGGTACCTCGGGGGTACCCGGTGTGTTTTTCATGCAGGATGCTCAGGGAAAATTTACGCAGGACGCCACGCGGTTTTTGGAAAAAGAGGACCGCTTCTACGAAGACATGGGCACCTTACTGTTCGATGCCGACAATGACGGCGATCTCGACCTGTACCTGGTGAGCGGCAGCTATGAGATTCCGCCCGGCAATGCGTTCAGCAACGACCAATTGTTTTTGAACAATGGAAAAGGCAAATTCACTAAATCCCCTGACGCCCTACCCGCCGGACTCACGAACGGCTCCTGCGTGAAAGCGGCGGATTTTGACGGCGACGGTGACCTCGACCTGTTCGTGGGGGGACGGGTCGTTTCGGGGGCGTATCCCGTACCGCCCCGGAGCTTTCTGCTACGCAACGACGGCGGAAAATTTGTGGACGTGACGGACGAGTTTTTCCCACCCCTCAAACACATCGGCCTGGTGACCGATGCCCTGTGGAGCGACTACGACAACGACGGCAAGCCCGACCTCATCCTGACCGGCGAATGGCTGCCCGTTATTTTTCTTAAAAACATAGGTACCTCGTTTGTAGCGTTCAAAACGGGTACCGAGCCGTACACGGGCTGGTGGAACAGCCTGGTGGCGGGCGATTTTGACAACGACGGCGATATGGACTACGTAGCCGGCAACCTGGGCCTCAACACCAACTACACGGCTACGCCGCAGGAGCCCATGATCTTGCTGGCCAAGGATATCGACAGCAATGGCTCCATCGATCCGATGGTGTTCTGCTACATGAAAGCCGACGACGGCAGCCGCCAACCGTTTCCCATTGCCTCACGCGACGACCTGGTGGCGCAGGTCATCACGATGCGTAAGAAATTCCCGACTTTCAAATCGTACGGGCTAGCTACCCTCACGGATGTGTGGAGCGAGAGCGACCGCGAGAATGCCCTCATCATGCAGGCCACCGAAATGCGCAGCAGCTACCTCGAAAATAAAGGCGACGGGTACTTTGAAATGAAACCCCTCCCGCTGGCCGCGCAGGCCGCTCCTATTTTCGGCATGAAAGCCGAGGATGTGGATGGCAATGGTACCCTCGATCTGGTGCTGGTGGGCAACGACTACGGCATGGACCCCAACAGCGGCCGCCACGATGCCTTCAACGGCTTAGTGCTGCAAGGCGACGGAAAGGGAAATTTCAGTCCGATGCCGGTAGCGAAAAGTGGCTTTTTCGTGCCGGGCGACGCCAAGTCCCTGGCCACGCTGCATACCGCCAAAAATGAGGACATTCTGCTGGCTACCCAGAATCAGGATAGTCTGGTGGTGTTTGGGAGAGGAAATGTCTACCAGAAAAATATCGGCCAATGGATTAAGCTGAAAGCGGATGATTTTTCGGCGGAGATTGAGTACAAAGACGGCAGCAAGCGGCGGGTAGAATTCTCTTACGGCGACACTTACCTATCGCAATCTTCCCGCCAATGGCCCGTTGGTAAAAATGTCCGGAAGATCGCCATAACGAACTTTCAGGGCAAAAAAAGAGTGGTAGATTAATTGAATGGAAAGTTGAAAATGCTGTGATGAAAAAAATGAGGACAATTTTTCTTTCCATTGTATTGGTCTGGGTATTCGCGCCTATTTTTGCGCAAGACTGGAAAACCCAAACCGAACAGGCGGACTACATCCACCGGGCCATCAAGCAGGTCACGGATGTGATGGTGTACGATATTTATTCGCCGCCCGTCACCAGCCGTACCTACGCCTACGTATCGGTGGCCGCTTACGAAACCCTGATTCAGGATCAGGGTACCTACCTTAGCCTGGCCGGTCAGCTCCACGGCCTGAAACCCATTCCGGCCCCTGACCAAACCCGCCCCTACAGCCCTACCCTCGCGGCGGTCCACGCCATCCTGACCACCGGGAAAACCTTCGTAATTTCCGAGGAAAAGATCGAGGCATTCGAAAAGAACATCTTGGCCGAAATTAAGGCGAAAGGTACCCCCACCGACGTTTTCGACCATTCCATCGCCTACGGAAAGCAGGTAGCCGACCACATCATTGCCTGGGCCAGGGAGGATCAGTACAAGCAGACCCGCTCGCTGCCCCTGTACCGGGTCCGCAACGATGCCGCCTCGTGGAAACCCACCCCACCCGCCTACATCAAGGCCATCGAACCCAACTGGAACAAGCTGCGGACGTTCGTAATGGATTCCGCCGCGCAGTTCAAGCCGGTACCCCCACCCGCCTTTTCGACGGACACCAACAGCGTTTTTTACAAAGACGCCTACACCGTGTACCGGCAGGTCAGGAACAACTCGCCGGAACAACTGGCCATCGCCCGGTTCTGGGACTGTAACCCGTTTACGATGAACGTGCGGGGGCACGTGATGTACGCCACCAAGAAAATATCGCCCAACGGCCACTGGATGAACATCACCCGCCTGGCCTGCAAACAAGCCAACGCCGATGCCGTGCAAGCGGCGGAAGCTTACGCCTGCCTGGCCGTCACACTGGCCGACTGCTTCATCAGTTGTTGGGACGAAAAGTACCGCAGTTCGGTCATCAGGCCCGAAACCTATATCAATCAGCACATCGACCCTTCCTGGCTGCCAGTGCTCCAAACCCCGCCCTTCCCCGAATACACGAGCGGGCATAGCGTGGTGTCGTCCGGGGCGGCCGTGATGCTCACCAAACTCTTCGGCGACAATTTCGCCTTTGCCGACTCCTCCGAGGTGGAGTTTGGCCTGCCCGTCCGGCATTTTGCCTCCTTCCGGGTCGCCGCCAATGAAGCCGCCATCAGCCGTTTATACGGCGGCATTCACTACATGCCTGCCATTACCAACGGACAGAAAGAAGGCTTTACCATCGGGGAGTTTTTTGTGGGAAAGCTGCAGACGCGGAAGGAGTGAGTGGTTCATAGCAGAAAGGCTTTGTACTACATCCTGGCCTACGAAAAGTAGGACGGTAGCCCTGTCTGACTTTTGCCTTAAAAAATCCTATCACGCTATGTCTTTCTCTTCGAATCGCCGCCAGTTCATCAAGCAGGGCAGCGCCGCCGCTCTTGGCCTCACGCTGTTGCCGGGCTTTACCCGCCGGGTAGCCCCCAGCGACCGCCTGCGCGTGGCGCATATCGGCATCAATGGTATGGGTACCAACCATTTGAAATGGTTCGCCGCCCTGCCCGAGGTAGAAACCGTGGCCCTCTGCGACCTGGACGAAACGCACTTGGCCAAGGCCAAAGGTACCCTGCTCGAATTGAAGCCCAATGCCAAGGTCGATACCTACGGCGATTTTCGTAAGATTCTGGAACGCAAAGACATCGACGCCATCACCTGCGCTACCCCTGACCACTGGCACGCGCAGGTAGCAATCCTGGCGTTTGAGGCGGGCAAGGATGTGTACGGTGAGAAACCGCTGTCGTATAGCGTGCGAGAGGGTCAGCAGATGCTCAAATCCCAGCAGAAGCACGACCGGATTTTTCAGCTGGGTACCCAGATTCACGCGGGCGACAACTACCACCGCGTGGTGGAGCTAATCCGCGCGGGTACCCTGGGCAAGGTACATACCGTGCGGCTCTGGAAGTCGGGCGCGCCGCCGATTATGGGGGCACCGCAGTACCAGGAACCGCCCGCCACCCTCAACTGGGATTATTGGCTGGGCCCCGCGCCGTATTCGCCCTACTCGCCCGAGCGTTGTCATTTTACCTACCGCTATTTTCTGGATTATTCCGGCGGGGTGTTTCAGGATTTCTGGTGCCATATTGCCGACGTGGTATGGTGGTCACTCAACCCGCAGAACCTGACAAGCATCAGCGCGCGCGGTGAGAAATCGGAAGGCGCGGGCAACACGCCCAAATGGATCGACGTAGACTACCAGTTTGACGGCCTGAAAATCCATTGGACTACCGATCCACCCAAGGTACCCGGCGCCGAAAAGCGGGGCATCGGCGCCTACTTCGAAGGCGACAAGGGTACCCTCCTCTGCGACTACGGCAGCCGCGAAATCACGATCAACGGCGTGGTGATGCCGGATATCGACACGGTACCCATTACGCTCACGCGCTCGCCGGGCCATCAGCAGAACTTCGTGGATGCCGTCAAGAACCGCACCCAGCCCGAATCCAACCTGGAATACGCCCGCCTGATGACGATGCCCATGCACCTGGGGCTGATCTCGTGGCGGCTGGGTCGTCCGCTCCGCTGGAACGCCCGGCGTGAGAAATTCCGGGGCGACGCCGAAGCCAACGATCTGCTGTCGCGGAAGTACCGCAAGGGCTGGGACTGGATTTAGAATAGGTTCCTGTATTTCCGGCAGTGTTGCTTGTATCAAAGGGGTACCCTGGCATTAGTTTGCTTTACCCGCTAATCCGGAGATGCGGCGTGATGTAGTTTTTTCCTTTTCAAAAGGGTGTTTTTCTGGGATAATAATGGGTATTTTTCCCCTAACCGGGACTATTCTATCATCGTAGTTTTATAGCGAAAAATGAACCCTCATCCCAAACCCGCTACCCTCATGTCCTTACAAAACACTTATCTTGAAAATGAAGGAAAAAATTTCTCCGCCGAAAAAAGAAGAGCAAGCTGGAACACGGAAGAAATCATCAAAGATCCGCCCGTGAACGATCACCCCCAAACGCTGGCCAGGCAATTGACCGAGCTGATGACTACCTTTATTCGGCCAGAATGTATTGAAAGCAACGGTGAACCCAAAAAAGAACTGGGGCTGATGTTCACGGTGCACAAGAAAGTCCTGCTTAAACTACTTGAGCAAAAGGATTGCGAGGGCCTTCGCATCTATTTCGCTTCCAAAACAATAGATGACAAGGTTCGGACCAATCTGGTGCTAAAACCCGTAGATGCCAGCCTGTATGAACTGGATGCCGTAAAGTCCGAAGAAGTGGTGATGTTTTGCGAAAGTCCCACCGAATGCCCGCCCGAAACCCGTTGCCCCAGTGAAAGTTTTGACAACGTACCTAACACCTAAACCACTCCCCTTCTTCTGTTGAATCTCTTAAAAGACATGCAGTTCTATGAATGGCTGATCGTGAGCAGCATGGCACCGGGGGCAGTGATCGGAATCGCTCGATTTCGGTCGCTGCCCCTCTTTATGAAGTACGTTGCGCTATTTTTTGTTTGCTCCCTTGGTATGGAATTGGCCGCCGATTACCGGATGATCGTGTTACGGCAGAACAATCTGATTTTCTACCACCTTATGACTTTGTTACAATACACCTTTTTAGCCTTTTCCTTCCGCGAAGTCATTTTTTTTCCCTGGGGCAAAAAACTCATCCTCCTGTCCGTACTTGTGGTTTTTGCGGTCGAAATCGTATTCGTTTCAACGGGTATTCAGGTATTCACCCAATCGCCCTCCTGGCTGCGGCTGATGTGTCGCACGCTCCTGCTGTGCTGGATTCTCCTCTACCTCAAAACCCTGCTGCAAAGCGATAAACCGCAACCCCTGCTTTCGATCCCAAGCTTCTGGGTATGTTTAGGCATTCTGGTGCATTTTGCCAGTTTTCTGCAGGTAGGAATCATGCGCTATCTCATTGAAACCGATCGTCCCCTCGCGCTTTTCTGGTACCATATCAGCATTTGGTTTGATGTGATATTCTATATAATTTGCGCATACGCACTATATTTAGCGGCTTCTCGCGCTCCGACCGACGATCATGTCCAATGGGATTCCTTTTGATGTCACAATCTTGCTCGTATTCGGTACGGTATCCTTTATTGTTATCATTGTTTTTCTGGTTTCGTTTGTCGGACTCTACCAAAAGAAGCAATTCCAGTACCAGGCCGAAAAAATAGCGCTCAAAAACAGCTACGAACGGGAGATTCTGGAATCACAGCTAGCCGTGCAAAACAGTACCCTGCAACACGTCAGTCAGGATCTACACGACAATGTCGGTCAACTGCTCATGGTGGCGGGGCTCAACCTGCGTACCCTGAAGGAAAAAGCCCAAAAGACGGATCTACTGGGTCAGATTCAACAAACCGACGAGATCGTCCGGCAGGCAATTGCAGAGATCCGGGCGCTCACCAAAAGTCTGGATGGCGAATTTGTCAATCGATTTGGCCTTTTGGAAAGCCTGAACTACGAGATGGAACGGCTTACCAAAACCCAGCAAATCAAGGCGGACCTGACGGTAGAAGGCGAATCCTACGCACTGAGCCACGAACACGAAATCGTCCTGTTTCGCATGGTGCAGGAATCGCTGAGCAACACGATGAAATACGCCGAAGCCCGGCACATTCGGGTTCAGCTGGCCTACCAACCCAATCGATTGATACTGGAAGTCGAGGACGACGGAAAGGGGTTCGACCTGGCAGAAGTCCTGAGTCGGGAACTTGCGGACTCGGGGGCCGGTCTGAAAAACATGCAACGACGGGCCAGGTTGATCGGGGGTACCTGCGATTTTCATCCCACCGTGGGGCAGGGTACTAAAATTACGATCACCGTTCCCCGAACGACCGGTACCCTCTGAATGTTCGACACGGGAAGTGCTGGGGCCATAATGTAGTCAGCCGGATAAGGCAGGGGAGCTGGATTCTAGGGATGTGAATTTGTTTAGTTATATTTGACTGAGCTTCTTGAACCTAGGTTTGCAATAAGAAAATTTGAACCATGATAGCGACAAAATATGGCGTACAAAGTACAAAACCCCGTACGAAGGTACCCGATTATTTGATTTACGAAATCATGGACGGGCAACCGATCCACTACAAAGGGTATCGGGACGTAATGTTGGGTAGTAAAAAGTTTTCTGAAATTATGGGATCAAGTGCCTTGCAATCGCTGATCGTTACTTATCTGGTTGTCCTGCTCGGTAATCTGTTGAAAGGGTCGAAGTACAGGATGCTAACCAGCGAAGTTGGTATTCACCTCGACAAGCGGAACAATTTAGCGGGCGACGTGCTCATTTTTGACAAAGAACGTATGCCTATTGAAAGTATCGGTGAACATTTTGCCAACGTACCACCCAAAATAGCCATTGAAGTGGATATACTGGCTGATCCCAGCGATATAGATCCTACGACCTACGTTTTCAACAAGACTCAAAAACTGCTTGACTTTGGCGTGGAAAAAGTGATCTGGATTACAACCAAAGCTAAAAAAGTGACCGTGGCTACTGCTCACACCGATTGGCAAACCATGGACTGGAACAGGGAAATCGAAGTGCTGGACGGAATCACTTTTAATGTAGGTGAGTACCTGACCAGCGAAGGTTCGCCTTTCGCCTAGCATTTTTTATTTTTTTACCTTTCAAATTTAAGGTAACCCAAACCGCTCCCACACCCCTTACCGCGCCATCAAAGCTTCCAGCACCCGCTCCACCTGTGGTACGGGCATTTTCTCTACCAAACGATAATGACCTTTTCCGGCCGGATTCCAGCCGTTGCTGCCGTCGTCTTTGGCCACAAAGCGGCCTTCCATCAGACTGTAATACGTTTCGGGCCTTTTGATGGCTACCAGCACGGCGGTTTGGTCCCAGCTCATGCGGCCTTTTTCGTCCTGCTTGCTCATGGGAATGCTTCTCGAGAAAACATCCTTGACGGGCGAGTGCTGAATCTTGCTGTTTTGGGTCAAAGGTAGCCCCGTATGCACGGCTTGCCCGATTTCGAAGCCGCTTAGCAGAATCGGGGTGGGCCAGCCGTCGAACACGATTTTGGACGACACCGGATCGCGGTCCACATTGAATTCCCGTCCCTCGGGAAAGCGTCCCGCCATGCTGACCAGTTTTTTTACCTTTTTCATGATCAGGTCGCGGCCATTGAGCGGCGAGTACTTATCAGGTTTCGAGATAAGCAAATCGGCCATGTTGGTCAGAAAACCTACGGTCACGATGGTCACGCTACCATCGGGCTCCGCGGCCAGGGTACGGCGGTAGAGCGTCAGCGCGTCCTCGGCCTCCTCGTTGTTTTTGATTTTGTGGGGGTACCTTACCACCAATAGCGAATCCCATTTTTGTCCGGCGGTCAGGTTTACGCCCCGGCCCCGCACCACGCCCACCGGAATGTTGGGCCGCCCGAAGTAGGTGTTGAGAACATTTAGGGTAGCTGCTATGTACTTCGATTGGTTAGAAGCCACCGTCGCCAGAATATTGACCTGCCCGCTGTCGGCCAGGGTATGCATGACGGCCATGGCACCCACGTCGTCATAGTCGGGCCCGATGTCGGTATCGAGGATCAGGTTGACAGGGGTACCTTGGCTCTGCACAGGTACCTCAGGTACCACCAGTAAGGTACCCAGCAAGGCCAGGGATGAAAGCAGAAGGGTACGTTGCATCGGATTTGAATTTTATAAAAGGTAGGTTGGATTTAATAGTTTGGGATCACAAGGCTGCCGGCTTCGGTCAGCTCGATTTTCAGATGGTTCTGAATTTCCTGTTGCAGGTCTTCCACGTGCGAGATAACGCCCACGATGCGGTTCTCGCGGCGGAGCGATTGCAGGGTCTCGAATACTTCGCCCAGCGAATCCTTGTCCAGCGAGCCGAAGCCTTCATCCAAAAAGAAAAAGTTGTGCATTGCATGCGACTGGGCGTGAATTTGATCGGCCAGCGCCAGCGCCAGGGCCAGCGCTACCTGGAATTTCTGCCCGCCCGACAGGGTTTTCACCGCGCGGGTACGGCCTTCGTTCAGCAGGTCGCGCACCTGAAAATCGTACTCGGCGGGCCGGGGTTCGTACAGTTCCAGTTGTAGCTGATGGCGGGTCATTTTGTGAAAACGGGCGTTGGCCTGGTTGCACAGATTCTGCAAATGCATGGCCGACACATAGCTCACAAACCCACTGGCTTTGAACAACTTGCTCAGCGTTTCGATGTCTTTCCCCCGGATATCCAGCTTTTCCTGTTCCTTGCGCAGGTCGACCTGCGCCGCTAAATCCTCCTCCTGCTTTTTGACCTGATTGGTCAGTCCTCCCTCTTCCTTGCGCAGTTCATTGATCCGGATGGTTTGGGTTTCCAGGTCGGCCCGTACCTTTTCGTGGATTCCGGTATCGTACCGTAGCCCCGCCGTTTTTTCCTCCAATGTTTTTAACGCCGCCCGGGCAGTGTTCAGCGTCAGCCGGTACGTTTCAATTTCCTGCTGTTCGGTGGCTACGTTCAGTTCCGATTGTAACATGGCGAGTACCTCGCTTTCATCGGCAAAGTCGGAGGCGGCGATGTCTTTGGCCAGATTTTCATTCAATTCCCGCAGCGCTTCAGCCTGCTGCCCGGTATTGGTTTTAAGCGATGTGATTTCGCCCGAAAGAATATTTTGCTGATCCGTGAGCGCCTGAATTTTTTGGGTCAGTTGCTCGTAAGCTTCGGTCAATTTGTTGTAGGCCGTGTTTTGGGCGTGGATGCGGTACCTGATCTGCTCCGCCGTTTGGTTGGCAAACTCCGCCACATCCAGCCGGATTATCTGTTTCTGATAGCCCTCGGTTTCGGCCATTTTGGCGGCCAATTTTTGCTCGATCGTTTCCAGCGCGGGCCTGATCTTGTTATCCAGCAGATCGCGCGCTTCGTTCAATTCGCGTTCTTTCTGGCGATAGGTGGCTTCCAGCTGCTTGATCTCCCCCTGCTGCTGCCGGTCTTTTTGAAAAGCCTCCTGTACTTTTTCCTCGTCGTCTTTAGAAAAATCCGGCCATGTGAACGCCGCATCCTGTCGCGCCAGCGCGGCTTTGTTTTCCTCCCACTTTTCCCGGATAACCTTCTTTTGCCTTTCATAAAGTGCAAACTCTTTTTCCAGAACGCTGAGCTGGTTTTTGAGCTGGTCGTAGGCAATTTCCGTTTCTCGCAGCTTTTTTTGCTTTTGCTCGAAGGCCATCAATTCGTTTTCCAGAACACTTGCACCGCCCATCACCTGCGGATGATGCAACGATCCACAGAGCGGACAAGGCTCACCGGGCTGTAGGTCGTGGGCGTACTTGCGGAGTTCGCGCTGGGTTTTCAGGTGCAGGATGTCCTTTTCCAATTCGGCATGCTGGCCCACTAGCCTCTGCTTCTCCTCATCGATCCGCTCACGCAGCCGGACGGGCGGCGTGGCCGCATCCTCGGGACCAAAAAGCGCGTCGAAAGGCGCTGCGAGCAGGAGGTCGGCCTTGCTCTTTTCGAGTTTTTCCTCGTCGTCGGCTACGGCTTTGGCATCTTTTTTCACTGATTCTTTGGTAGCCAGGATGGCATTTTTGGTCGAAAACCACTCCGCCACTTTCGTAACCACCTCCAAATCCACCCGTCCTGATTTCGCCTTATCCAGGGTTGTTTCCAACTCGCCTTTCTGCTGTGTCAGTTGGCCGATGATATCCTTTTTTTGCACAAAGGCTATTCTGCCACGCTTCTGGTCGTCTTCCAGCTTGGCCCGCTCCTCCTTCGACTGCGCCAAAGTCAGCACCAGGCCCAGTTCTTCCGTTTCCTTTTTCAGCGCGTCCCGCTGCTCATACTGCGGCAGGATTTCAGCGAGTTTTTTGCGCTCGTCCGCGATGCGCTGTTGGACCTCCGCCATCGATTTTTCTTTTTCCCGCAAGGTACCCTGGTCTCGCGCCAGAGCAGTTTCCTGAATTTTCTTCTGCTCCAGCACCAGCTTGAAGGTATTGCGACACGAGAGGTACCGGTCGAGTCGCGCGGCACGCGCCATGAAATCGGCCTCCTGGGTAGCGAGTGCCGTTATTTTCTGTTCGGCATTTTGCTTATCCACAAAAAGCTGGCGCAGGGTTTCGAGCTGCTTTTCGTCGGCGGTCAGGACTTTCAGCTCATTATCGGTGAGTTTAATTAACGCCTGTGTATTTTTCAGCCCCTGCCGCGACTGTTCGAGTAGTTCGGGGGTAGTTTGTCCGAGTTGGGTGAGCTTGCCCGCCAGATTCTCTAACAGCGTGTCGTTGCGGATTTTCAGGATTTTTACTTTTGCGGCCAGGTCGTAGCGTTCCAGCTGAAAAATCTCGTTCATCATCCGGGTACGTTGCGCCTGCGGCAGGTCGAGAAAATCCTGGAACTTGCCCTGCGGAATGATGATGGTACGCTTGAAGTTTTCGTAACTCAGGCCAATGATTTTTTCCGCGACCTGGTCGGTTTCGATGGGTGCCCAGTCGTCCAGTTCATCCATCCACCGGTAAGCCCGGCGCTCAAACGTCTTGACATCATCGAACCGCTTGCTGTTGCGCCGCCCTTTCACTGTAAAGCGGTACTTGTGGCCCTCTTGGCCCGCCAGGCATATGTAGTCGATCATCAATTCATCCGAGCGCAGGTTCATCATGTTGTAATTGCGGTCGTCGCCCGATTTGTTGAGGCGGTCGGTCTCGCCGTAGAGCGCAAAGGTGATAGCTTCCAGAATCGAGGACTTACCACTGCCTACCTTGCCAAAAATGCCGAAGAGGGCCGTTTCGGTCAGTCGGGAGAAATCAATCTCCTGGGTTTGCCGGTAGGAATATAAACCTTTGATGGTTAGGTATACAGGAATCATTATACGCGTGTGGATACAGGAGGGTACCCTTTACTTGTAGGTCAAAATTCAACGATATTACCCAATATTAATGTAAAAAACACGCTCTATCCATTACCGGGCCGCGATGATCAGACCCAACCCCACGATATAGCACAGGAGCATGCCGTTCAGAATCAGTGTGGTGGAGCGGGGTACCCCCTTGAATTCTTTCCAGATATAGATACCCCATAACGCCGCAATGACCGTCGCCCCCTGACCCAGACCGTACGAAATGGCCGGTCCGGCTTTGCCCGAAGCGATGATGCTGAACGCCATACCAACGCACCAGATCGCCCCGCCCAGAATGCCCATTAGGTGGTTTTTGCCGCTGCCCCCAAAATAGTCGGCATAATGCACCGGACTACCTTCGAAGGGCCGCATCATCAGTAGTGAGTTGAACACGATATTGCTCAGCAAAATACCCAGCGAGAACAGTACCACTGCCGTATACGGGCCCAGTTTGCCCGCTTCGGGTAGGGTGAAATCGGCATACATGGAGGCCGCCACGTATTTGTAAAAATAGCCCATAAGTACCCCGGCGATCACCGAAAGCAGCAAGCCCCGGGTCGATACCCCCTGCCGCTGCCGGGAAGTAGCCCGGTAGGCATAGGCATTGAGCAAGATGGCCGCCACAACCAAACTTACACCCAAAAACAGCAGGGTCGCATCCCCGACGGGATTGTCGAGGTAGTTGACGATTACGCCAATCACCAGCGCCAGCCCGATGCCCACCGGAAATGCCACCGACATGCCCGCGATGGCAATGGCCGCCACCAGCAGGATGTTGGCCGCGTTGAAAATAATTCCGCCCAGCACCGCCGACCCCAGGTTGGCCGCCGAGGCTTGTTCGAGATCAGCCAGGAAGCTGCGCCCGCCCGCGCCCTGACTGCCCAGGGTGAAAGCAAAGAGCAACGCTACCAGCACGATACCGATGACGTAATCCCAATAGAACAGCTCGAACCGCCACGAACTGGCCGCCAGCTTCTGCGTGTTGGCCCACGAACCCCAACATAGCATGGTGATAATACAAAAGAAGACAGCAACGGAGTAGTTTTCTATGATGAACATGAGGGTAAGGGTTGTTGAATTGTTGAAGACAAATTGGCCTTTTTGTGTATTTTAATCACTGATTATGAGTTACTCATGATTTTTTTTACTAATTAACTATCTCAGGTACTTCTGTACTATTTTCTTCTATACTAATCACCTTACCCCAGAGCGGCATTCACTTCCGCACGCGACGGGATGGACGACTGTGCCCCCAGCCGCGTTACTGATAGGGCAGCCGCCTGGCAGGCAAACGCGAGGGCGTCGGGCAGGGGCATTGCTTCGGATAGAGCCACCACCAGCGCACCATTGAACACATCACCCGCCGCCGTAGTATCCACCGCCGCGACCGCCGGTGCCGGAACCAGCAATTCGAGGGAAGTATTGTAGAAAAAGGCACCTTTCGCACCGAGTGTGATAATGACGTTCCCGACACCTTTTTCGTCGTGCAGGATACGGGCCGCCCGTCGGGCGGAGTCGAGGTCGGTGACCGTCACGCCCGTGAGGAGTTCGGCTTCGGTTTCGTTGGGCGTAATGAGATACAGGTGTTTCAGGATTTCATCGCTCAGGTTGCGGGCGGGAGCGGGGTTCAAGATTACTCTTATCCCTTTTTGGGCGCAGGCCACTACGCTCCTTTCCACCGTATCCAGCGGGATTTCCAGTTGTAGCAACACCAGTTCTGCTTCAGGACAGGCATCCAATGCCACGGCCACTTCCACCGCCGACAGGTTGGCATTGGCCCCGGGAGCCACCATGATGGCGTTTTCACCCTGCTCGTCCACGCTAATGAGGGCTATCCCCGATGGTGCGGTTCCGTCTTTCAGAACGAAGCGCGTATCCATGCCCGCCCGTTTGAAACCGTCAATCGCTTCCTGGCCAAACACATCGCTACCTATTTTTGCAATAAAAATCACTTTGCTCTCTCCCAGCCGTTGGGCCGCCATGGCTTGGTTGGCACCCTTGCCGCCCGGATTCATCAGGAAGGTACCCCCGAGGATTGTCTCGCCGGGGCCGGGCAGTTTGGCGGCCTTCACCACCATGTCTGTATTGGAACTGCCAATGACGATAATCTGCTTCATAGGGTTTCCTAGGTTGAAGTTGCGGATTTACGTGGTTAAAAGAGAGGAATGTAGTGCTTTTACCCCCACTGACCTCAAGCGGTAGTACCCCGCGGTTTACCGTTTTGGATTGCCAAAATTTAACTGCAACTTTGATTCCTCCTATTAACCCTGACTCTTTCGCCCATGAGCAACGCTGGTAAGATTTTCCTTTGGTCCATTTCCGCTGCTTTGGGCGGCTTTCTCTTCGGCTTCGACACGGCGGTGATTTCCGGCGCCGAGCAAACCCTGCAAATCCTCTGGAATTCCAGCGCTTTCGAACACGGCCTGACCGTGTCCATTGCCCTCATCGGCACGGTGATTGGTGCCTTGTACGGGGGGGTACCGGCCGATAAGTATGGCCGCAAAATCAGCCTGCTGATCGTAGCCGTTCTGTATTTGGTATCGGCATTGGGCTCCGGCCTGGCCACGGGCTGGTTCATGTTTTTGATCTTCCGGTTTATCGGCGGAGTAGGGGTAGGTATCTCGTCGGTAGTGGCACCCATGTACATTTCCGAGATCGCACCTCCCTCGCGGCGGGGACGGCTGGTAGCGTTGTTTCAGTTCAATATCGTGCTGGGCATCCTGGTGTCTTATCTTTCCAACTACGCCCTAGAAGGCATCGGCGAAAACGCCTGGCGGTGGATGCTGGGTGTAGAGGCGATTCCGGCGCTACTCTTCATGGTCACGCTCTTTTTCATACCCGAAAGCCCGCGCTGGCTGATCTTGAAACGGAATAAAATCCACGAAGCGCGGGAAATTCTCAACGTGAGCGATTCGGAAGAAGCCGAGCGGGTCGTGGTCGCCATTCTGAAAAGTCAACATCAGTCCACCACGGGTAGCTATAAAGATTTATTCAAGCCGCTGTATAAAACGCCCGTCCGGCTGGCTGTGCTGTTCGCGCTGTTCAACCAATTGTCGGGTATCAACGCTATCATCTACTACGCACCGCGCGTGTTCGAGATGGCCGGGTTGGGGAAAGAATCGGCGCTGCTCTCCTCGGCGGGTATCGGGCTCGTCAACCTGCTGGCTACCTTGCTGGGGCTGTCGCTGATCGACAAGTTTGGCCGGAAATTTCTGATGTACGTAGGTACCCTGGGCGTCATTGCGGCGCTGGTACTGGTGGCCAACGCTTTTTTCAGCGAAAACCTGGGCGGCGCGCAGGTACCCATTTACCTGTTCATCTACATTGCCTTTTTCGCCCTGTCGCAGGGAGCCGTGATCTGGGTCTTTATTTCCGAGATTTTCCCCAACGATATCCGGGCCTACGGGCAGTCGCTGGGTAGCTTTACGCACTGGATCGCCGCCGCCATTATTTCGTTCATTTTTCCCTACATCGCCCAGACCTTCGGCGGCGGACCTACCTTTTCCTTTTTTGCTGGGATGATGGTACTGCAATTGCTGTTCGTCTGGCGCATGATGCCCGAAACCAAAGGTACCTCCCTGGAAGGCATCGAGGAAAAGGTGGTGGCCGCTTAAAATGAATTGACTATGAGCCCGAAAAACATAATCTGCTTCGGAGAAGTGCTGTGGGACATGCTACCTACGGGAAAAATGCCCGGCGGTGCGCCCATGAACGTGGCGTTTCACCTCAAAAACTTCGGCCTGAACACGGCCCTGATCAGCCGGGTCGGCAGCGACGACCTGGGCGACGAATTGATCGAATTCATGCAAAAGGCCGGCCTGGATGTCTCTCTGGTTCAGCGTGGCACCAACCACCTCACCGGGGTCGTGAAGGTCAATATGGACGATGCAAATGAGGTAACCTACAAAATTGTGCAGCCCGTCGCCTGGGACTATATCCAACTGGAAGAGGAAGCCGTTCGGGCCGTGGAACGGAGCGATGGCTTCGTGTTTGGCTCATTGGCTGCCCGGAATCCGGGCACACGCGAGACGCTGCACCGACTTCTGGAAAAAGCGACTTTCAAGATATTCGATGTAAATTTCCGGGAGCCTTACTATACCCAGGAAACCGTGGAGTACCTGCTTCAGCAAGCCGATATGGTAAAGATGAATGCTCATGAGCTGGCCCTAATTACTGCCTGGCAGGGTACCCTTACCGACGAGCGTTCGGCCATTCAACGCCTGTCGGAGCGTTTCGATGTACCTACCATCTGCGTGACCCGGGGCGGGAGCGGGGCGATCCTCTGGAAAGACGGCGCATTCTACGAAAGCCGGGGATTTGCCGTACAGGTGAGCGATACCATTGGCAGCGGAGATTCGTTTCTGGCCGCCTTAATCAAAGGCTTGCTTCATAACGACCCTCCGGCCGAAAGTCTGGAATTTGCCTGCGCTACGGGCTCTTTGGTAGCTTCCCGCCAGGGTGCCACGCCACGCATTACCGGGGACGAAATCCGGTCGCTGATGGGGGGCTCCCGCCGGGTGAGCCAATAGAAGCTGGCTGGTCGGCATTACGGTTAGACCAGAACCCGGATTGTTGATGTTAGATTATAAAAAGAGAGAAATTCATGCTCCGTTTTTCCTATGTTCCTACATCCTGATAATTCCTTGCGCTTACCTGGTATGTACCAACTAATCGCTTTCCTGTTCTTGGGCGGGCTCCTGATCGCCTGCGGTTCTTCCGACGATGAATCCACAAGCACTGAACCCGCCGACTACCGTCCGGCGTATCACTATGCCCCGGCCAAAAATTGGGTCAATGACCCCAACGGCCTGGTATACCTCGACGGGGAGTACCATCTGTTCTACCAATACAATCCTTATGGCGACACCTGGGGCCACATGAGCTGGGGGCACGCCGTGAGTCAGGATCTGAAAACCTGGGAAGAACTACCCGTAGCGCTGAAAGAATACTCGAACGCCGATAGTACCGAAACCATGATTTTCTCGGGCTGCGTGGTAGTGGATAGCCTCAATACGTCGGGCTTCTTCGCGCCAGGCTTCCGGAAAGGTATGGTGGCGATTTATACTTCGCACGTGTACAAGGGTGAGGAGGGCCTGGCCCAACACCAGAGCCTGGCCTACAGCGCCGACAAGGGACGTACCTGGACCTACTACGGTAAGAACCCGGTGCTGGACATCGGCATGAAGGATTTTCGTGATCCGAACGTTTTCAGGTACGAGGACAAATGGAAAATGGTAGTAGCCAAGCCGCATGAGTACAGCGTGCAAATCTACGAATCGACCGACCTGAAAGAATGGAAGCTGCTCAGTGAATTCGGTAAAATGGGCGACATGGCTAAGATCTGGGAATGCCCCTCACTTTTCAAGGTACCCGTCGAAGACACCCTTCCGGAAAAGTGGGTGATGATGATTTCGAGTGCTGCCGAAGACACCGCCTTTACAGGAATGCAGTACTTCGTAGGTGATTTTGATGGAAAAAAATTTACGCCCCAGAAACAAAAGGAGGTTTTCCGGGTGGATCTGGGTAAAGATTTTTACGCCGCTATCCCCTTCCACAACCTACCCCCCACGCAGCCGCAACCCATCATGATGGGTTGGGTTAACAACTGGGCCTATGCCAATAAAATCCCTACCGAGGGCTTCCGCGGTATGTTTTCATTGCCCCGGGCGCTTTCCCTTTATCAGCAAGATGGCGTGTACCGGCTACGGCAAAGACCCATTTTCAAAGACAAGCTTCCCGTCCGCACCCTCACCATGAAGGCTAGCGACCTGGCCGCCGGGGTCATCATGAAGCTGGATGGAAATTCCTACCGGGTGGACCTAACCGTCGAATTGGCCGAAGCTAAGGATTTTGAAATAAAACTGCTGGATAACGAAACCGAAACCAGCCTGCTATCCTACGAGATAGCCACGGGCAAGATGACCTTCGACCGGACAAAATCGGGAAAGGTGGCTTTCCACGAAAAGTTTTCCAGTGTGGAATCTATGACCGTCATGCCCCAAAATGGCGAACTGAAACTGGCCATTTTTGTGGATAATTCCGTAATAGAAATCTACGCCAATGACGGTATGGCTGTACTGACCGACCTGGTGTACCCCACCAAAAGCAAAGGCGTGGTGGTGATTGGCGAGCAGCGTAAGGTAGAGTAAACCGACAGACTCCATATACCTGGGTACGTATAGCGGCGTTACTTCTTTATACAACATACAGATTATGAGCGATAAATTAGTTTGTGCCTACCAGCAGACCGATACCACTACCTACGAGGCCATCGTAATTGGTTCGGGCATCAGCGGCGGCTGGGCGGCCAAGGAACTCTGCGAGCAGGGAGTCAAGACCCTGGTGCTGGAACGCGGCCGCCCCATCGAGCATATCAAGGATTACCCCACGGCTACCATGAATCCCTGGGATTTTGAGTACCGGGGCCGAATGCCGAAAGAATATCTGGAAGAGAATCCGCTGATTAGCCGGGCGGCGGGTTTTGGGGCCGACACAGCCCATTTTTTTATCAAAGACGCCGACCACCCCTACGTCCAGGAAAAACCTTTCGACTGGATACGTGGCTATCAGGTGGGGGGTAAATCCATTATCTGGGGTCGGGCCTGCCAGCGCTGGAGCGACTTTGAATTCACCGCCCCCAGCCGTTTCGGCTACGGCCTCGACTGGCCCATCCGCTACGCCGACGTAGCGCCCTGGTACGCGCATGTCGAGAAGTTCATTGGCGTGTGCGGACAGAAAGATGGCCTGGAAGCCATGCCCGACGGGGAATTCATGAAACCTTTCGACCTGAATTGTGTGGAAGCGCACATTCAGCAAAAACTCAAAAGCCACTACCAGGACCGGCACGTGGTACACGCCCGCTGGGCGCAACTTACCGAACCCCAGCCCGTCCACCATCAGCAGGGCCGGGCCAGCTGTCAGGCGCGGAATCTGTGCATGCGGGGCTGTCCGTACGGGGGGTATTTCAGTTCGGTTTCCTCTACCCTACCCTGGGCGCAGGCTACGGGCAACCTTACCATCCGACCCTTTTCGGTGGTCCATTCCATTATCTACGACGAGCAAAAAGGCAAGGCGGTGGGGGTACGCGTGATCGACACCAACACGCAGGAAACCATCGACTACTTCGCCCGGATTATTTTCCTGAATGCCTCCGCCCTGAATAGCAACCTGATTCTGCTCAACTCGAAGTCGTCGCGGTTTCCCGAAGGACTCGGCAACGACAATGGCCTGCTGGGCAAATACATTGCCTTTCATAACTACCGGGCCTCTGTGAGCGCCGCCATGGACGGTTTCGAGGATAAATATTATTTCGGCCGTAATCCTACCGAGCCCATTCTGGTCAATTACCGCAACCTGCACCGGCAGGATACGGATTATCTGGGCGGCTTCACCACTTTTCTGGGAGCGTACCGCACACGGGGTGCGGCCGACGGCAAGGTACCCTCCTTCGGCGCGGCGTTCAAGGAATCCCAATCTCATCCCGGCCCGTGGCGGACCTACATGTACATGCAGGGTGAAACCATTCCTAAAGCCAGCAATGAGGTACGCCTGAGCAAAACGGAAACCGATCCGTGGGGAATTCCGTTGCTGGTCACTTCGGTAGGTTACGATGAGAATGATGAAAAAATGATCAAAGACTTCCTGACGCAAAGCACCGAAATGCTGGAAAAAGCGGGAGCGCGGGACATCCGGCAGCACGACAGCCATCAGGCGCCCGGTCTCGACATCCATGAAATGGGCGGCGTACGGATGGGTCGCAATCCGAAAACCTCACTGCTGAACGAATGGAATCAGCTGCATACCGTAAAGAACGTGTTCGTGACCGACGGGGCCTGCATGACCAGTACCGGAAACCAGAGCCCCTCGATCCTGTATATGGCCCTCACCGCCCGGGCAGCTACCCACGCAGTAGCCGAGATGAAAAAAGGAAATCTGTGACGTAGTAATAGTAAGGTAAAGACTTAACCCGCTTTTGAACGACTCGGTATTTTTCTATGAAAAACAGTCTACTCATCGGTTCTGGAATCCTGCTCACGTCACTATCGACCTGGCTGGGAATCAACTGGTTCGGGCACCAGCGGGTCGACTATAATGCTGATGTCAAGCCCATCCTGAACAAGCACTGCATGGGCTGCCATGGTGGGGTGAAGAAAGCGGGCAACGTCAGTTTTCTCTTTGAAGAAGAAATGCTGAAGCCCGGCAAATCAGGCAAGGTACCCGTCGTGCGGGGCGACGCCGACGCCAGCGAGATGATCCGACGCATTCAGAGTCACGATCCCGACGAGCGGATGCCCCGGAAGGGGGTACCTTTATCCAAAGATGAAATCGCTACGCTGAAAAACTGGATCAATCAGGGTGCCACGTGGGAGAAGCACTGGTCGTACCGCCGAATTGAAAAACCGGAGGTACCTTCGCTGCGCTCGTTCGGGAATCTGTATGGCTTGCTGAATACGGACGAGATGAGCTGGGTTCAAAATGAAATCGATCCGTTTGTTTTGCAAAAAATGCGGGAACACGGCCTCTCTCCTTCCCCAAAAGTAGACAAAGGTACCCTGATTCGCCGCGTGAGCCTGGACCTGACCGGCCTGCCGCCCACGGAGCAGGAAGTGCGGGCTTTCGAAAAAGACAATTCGCCCGGTGCCTACGAGAAAGTGGTGGATCGGCTACTCCAATCGCCCGGCTACGGTGAGCGCTGGACCGCCATGTGGATGGATTTGGCCCGCTACGCCGATACCAAAGGGTACGAAAGTGACGGCAGCCGATCGATCTGGCGCTACCGCGACTATGTCATCCGGTCTTTTAACGAGGACAAACCCTTCGACCAGTTCACGATCGAGCAACTGGCGGGCGACCTACTACCCCGGCAGAAAGACGGATTGCCCGCCGAAGAAAACCTGATCGCCACGGGCTTCCATCGCAACACCATGACCAACAACGAAGGTGGTACCGACGACGAGGAATTCCGCAACGCCGCCCTCATCGACCGCGTCAATACGACCTGGGAAGTATGGCAGGGTACCACTTTTGGCTGCATTCAGTGCCATAGCCACCCCTACGACCCCATTCCGCACAAGGACTACTATCGGTACCTGGCCTTCTTCAACAACACCCGCGACGAAGACGTATGGGACGAATGGCCCAAGCTGCAATTTTATTCGGGCGAAGATTCCGCCCGCCTGGAACGGGTGCGGGAATGGACGCAGCAATATAATCCGGCACAGGTCGATGAGCTCACGCGGTTCATGAAAATCATGGAGCCCAAAATCAATTCGCACCAGTTCGTACCCGGTGATGAATCGACCTTCATATTGATTTCCTACTACGCCGTAAAGGGCCACGGCAACGCCCGGATTCCACCAGTGGACCTGACGGGGGCTGAAAATCTGCTCATCAATTTCACCACCAAGGCCGAAAACGCGGTGCTGACTTTCCACCTCGACAGTTTAGCCGGTCCCGTACTTTCCCGAATCAAGGTACCCGTCAGTGATACCGTACTCATTGCGCCTATTACCAAAACCACGGGCAAGCACCCTATTTTTCTTTCGTTGGACAGCCCCAAATCGCCCAATGAATGGGTGCGTATTGCCTGGGTAGCTTTCCAGAAAGCCCTGCCGGGCCGCGATCAGCCGGGCTACGCCGAGCGGTTAGCCGACTACGCCACCGTAATCACCCGTCCTACCGACGGAATGCCGATCCTGTGGGAAGGTACCGGCGATTTTGCCCGGAAAACCCACGTCTTCGAGCGGGGCAACTGGCTGGTCAAGGGTGCGCAAGTGCAGCCAGGGGTACCCGAACTAATGCCATCGATGCCCGCCGGATTTCCCCGCAACCGCCTGGGACTGGCCCGTTGGATCGTCGACCGCGAAAATCCGCTGACGGCGCGCGTCATCGTCAACCGGTTTTGGGAACAACTGTTCGGGCGGGGCATTGTGGAGACCGTCGAAGACTTTGGCTCACAAGGTAGCGAACCTACCCACCGCGAACTGCTCGACTGGCTGGCGGTGCGTTTTATGGAAGAAGATCAGTGGAGCGTCAAAAAACTCCTGAAAAGGATCGTCCTATCGGCCACCTACCAGCAAAGCTCCCAGTCCGATCCGGCCAGGCAGGACCGGGATCCGCATAACGAATGGCTATCCCGGGGACCGCGGGTGCGGCTGAGCGCCGAGCAGGTACGGGATCAGGCGCTAGCCAGTGTAGGCCTGCTTTCCACCAAAATGTACGGTCCCAGTGTAATGCCGCCGCAGCCCGAAGGCATTTGGCAGTCGCCCTACAACGGGGACAAGTGGGTCACGAGCGAAGGCGAAAACCGCTATCGCCGTAGCCTTTACACGTACTGGAAACGAACGGCCCCCTACCCCTCCATGATTACGTTCGATGCCCCGAGCCGGGAGTTCTGCCAGTCGCGCCGATTGATTACCAATACGCCCCTGCAAGCGTTGGTCACGCTCAATGATCCGGTGTATCTGGAAGCGGCTGAACAGCTGGCCTTGACCATGCAGCAGCGGGGCCGCACGCCTAGCCAACAACTGGCCGCAGGGTACCTCCTTCTCACCCACAAAGCCATAGGTCCGCAAAATCTGCGGGTACTTTTGAAAACTTATCACCAAGCCTTGACTACCTACCGGCACGCCCCGGCTCAGGCCGATAGCCTGCTTCACTACGGCAACCGCCCCACCCCCCAACGCGCCGCCCTGGCAGTGGCTGCCAACGTGCTGCTGAATATGGATCAGGTGCTGGTGAAGGAGTGAGGGGTACCTTGTCTGATTTAAATGCGGGAGCTGTTTGTGAGGGCAGTGAAGAAAATCAAAAATAACAGAATCCCCGGTGGTTTGGCCAAGGCCAGACTACCGGGGATTCTGTTATTTTTGATTTTTTAGGCTCAGTCTTCAAATTCCAAGGTACCCTTACTTCACAATTTCCAACTCCGCCACCACGGGCAGGTGGTCCGAGGCGTATTGCTCATCAATAACCCGCATCGAAAGTACCTTGACACTCGCCTGAGGCTTGAACATGATAAAGTCGATCGTCCGGTTAGGATTCTTGACTGGAATCGTGGGGGCGCAGTCGTCGCGGCAGGTTCTGGTGAAGTGCTGGTCGAACAAATCGATGACCGGGCTACTAGCCAGGGCGTTGAAATCGCCACCCAGAATCATGGGTAGGTCGGAATCCTGAAAATGACCGATTAGTGCCTGCGCCTGCGACAGACGGTTTTCTTCTTTCAAATCCAGATGCGTGCTAGCAAAAATAACTTGCTTTTTACCTGGTAACTGGACGGTAATCGCGGCCACGGCCCGATCTTCCCCACCCAGCGTGGGGTTGCGTGGGAGCAGGTACCCCGCCGAATCCACAATGGGGTACTTGGAAAGTACCGCAATACCGTACGCACCGCCCTGGTAGTCGAGCGCTTTCATGAAAAAGGATTTCATACCGGTGAGCCGGGCCAACTCGCGGGCCTGATCCAGTCCTTTTCCGGAGCGTTCGGTATGGACATCGACTTCCTGTAACGCCACCAGATCCGGTTTTTGCTGATTGATGACCCGCGCAATCGCTTCTACGTCGATTTTTACCGTCTCGGAAGGTGGATTCGCATGATGAATGTTGTAGGTCATGACCCGCAGGGTACCCTTTCCGGACGGATTGACGCTCCTGGCGCAGCTTCCCAATAAGGCAATCAGGCTCAGTCCGTAGGTTAGCTGCCACAGGTACCTTTTAACTAGAATCATTTTCATCAGGCCTTCGAGCGGTTTTTGCGGGGGATAGTGAATTTACCGACCAGTTCGCCGTCGTCGCGGATCATTTTCAGGTTCAGTTCCTTCTGGTTGGCGTGCAGCTTCATCAGGGTACGCTTGCCCTCGAGCGGGCCACCGCCGATCACGATCGGGTAGTTATGATCCTTATCGGCTTCGTGGGTCATGTAGCGGTGAGTGTGGCCCGAGAGTTGCAGGTCGATACCCGCCTTATTCAGGATAGGCCCGAAAACCTCGCGACAGTGCAGGGTACCATGCCAATCGCCGGAGTGGTAGGGCGAAATATGAATTAAAAGCACCCTGAAAGGTGCCTTTTTGAATGCCTCACTTTCAATTTCTTTCGCCAGCCACTTAGCCTGTTTCTCACGGTAGCGATCGAAGGCCGCCAGTCCGCCGTATTCTACGCTGTCGTCGGTTTTGTCCTCGCCCGAGTCCAGCACGAGGAAGTGAATCGGGCCCCGAACGAAGGAAAAATAGAATTTATCGTCAGGATAAGCGTAGTAGGCCGGAATGTGCCGCGAAAAGCCCCCCCGGCACTCGTGATTACCCTGGGTAAGCAGGAAGGGTATCTCGCTGCCAAAAATATCCACGCAGGGTTTGAGCAGGTGATCGACCATCTGCTGCTCGCTGCTCACCCAGTCGAAGCAGTCACCGTTGAACACGACAAAATCGTAGTCCTTCTCATTGCCGGTGTAGCCGTGGCGATACAGCAACTGTGGGATGATCTGGGGGCGATCGTGGATATCGTTGAAAATAACCACTTTGATTTCTTCTTCGTTTTCGGCCGGCGTTGTGAATGTCAGCAGCGGGCCCGAGATGGTTTCGCCAAACTGTACCGTAGAATTCTTGAATCCTGTGATTTCGGTCGAAACGATCTTATACTTGTGGGTAGTACCGGGCTTGAGATTTTCCAGCGTGATCTTGTTGACGCGGTTGTTGGCCTCGATCAGTCCGTTGTTGTAGGCAAAAGCGCGCTTGCTGGTGTAATTTCCGTCGCCGTACTCCACCCAGCTGAAACAGTTGCGGCTGGTGATCCACATGATGGTCACCTCGCGGCTGCTCAAATTCTGCAAATAGGGCTGCACCACGAATTCGTGGTTTTCGGCGGCAGGTACCCCGGCCATCACCGTGGCCGGGAGCAGGCTCAGGGCTCCCAGCGCCGACATTTTTTCAAGAAAAGATCGTCTGTCTGTATTCATAGGAATGGGTTTACCAATTCGGATTCTGGGTAAGGTTAGGATTTAGTAGCATTTCCTGCTTTGGAATGGGGTACAGGTAGTCGCGGGCTTCGTTGAACTTCTTGTTGATATGGCCGTTGACTACGATATTGCCGCCTTGCGCGCCATTTTCCAGGATAATCTCGCTACCGAGTTTCAAAAGTTGGGCGCCCTTGATATTCGGCTTGGTACCTTCATAAATCACCAGATCCACCGTACCGTTGCGGTCCAGATCGTAGCTGCCCGTGCCGGGAAAGTACATTCCCTTGAACTGACGGGTTAGCAACTGCCCTTCCTTCCAGCGGATAATGTCATCCCAGCGGAGGAAGTTTTCCATCACCAGCTCGATCCTCCGCTCCCGGCGAATCTCCAGAATCACTCCAGTATTACTGCCCGAAATGTGCGTGTACTGATTAGCCAGGTACGGATCGGGATTGGCGTTGGCCTTGTCCATGTCCAGGGGCGGCATACCTACCCGCGCGCGGATGGGCGTAATCGACCGATCCAGATCGGCTTGCGTGAGGGTACCCCGCTCGGCCTTAGCCTCGGCGTAATTGAGCAGTACTTCGGCGTAGCGGAAAATGGGCATATCCGTAATGTCCTTGTTATAAGTATCCCACTTGGGCTCCGACACGAACTTGATCAGCTGGTAGCCCGTGACCGTAGCGCCGAATTCAGGAACCAGTGTATTCGTGTCGCCAATTCGGGTGTAGCCGGGCGTGCGGATGGTCTGCTTCAGGCGCGGATCACGGTTCTGGACTTCCGAGTAGAATTGCAGCGTGTCGTAGCCCGGCCGGTCGGTAAAGCGGGTACCATCGGCCATCAGGTAGCTGTTCACCAATGATTTGTTCAGGCCCGGTTTGCCGTACGAAGCCGTCATGGTGTAGTAGTTAAGGTTGTGGTACACCTGCAGCTCGTCACTGAAATCGCGCGCCAGGATCACCTCATCGGGTATGGCATTGTCCGAGGAAAAGAGTTTCTGGTAAGCCGTGGCGGGCGTAGCCGTATAAATCCGGTAGCCGCTGTTTTTCATCAACTCGTCGGAAGCGGCGATGGCGGCGTCCAGAAATTTGTCGGCATTGGGTAGGTTGAATTCGGTATGGTACTTACGGAAGGTACCTTCGTAGAGCGCCAGCCGCGACTTCAACGCTAGGGCGGTCCATTTAGTGACGGTATTGACCTGCCGGGTAGCGGGTAAGCTCGCAATGGCATTGTCGATGTCGGCCATCACCGAATCCATGATCATCGTGCGGGGGTCACGCGGAGCCGTGAGCAATTCCTGATCCGTGGATTCGAGCGGCTGAGAGTACCAGGGTACATCGCCGAAACGCCTTACTTTTTCAAAATAGAAATAGGCGCGGAAAAAGCGGGCGAGGCCATTGTACCTTTTTACGGCATTTTTATCAGGACACTTTCCCGAATTGGCCAGGAAGTAGTTGATGTTGCGGAGTTCGGACCAGCTCCAGCCGCCGCCCGAGGTAGGTACCACACGCGTACCCTGAATTTCCTCCCGCAGGCTGTTTTTCACCACATTGTCGGCGTCTTCGTTGTAGACATCTTCGGCCGACGGCAACATATTATAGAATGAGTTGGTATACAGCAGTAGGTCATTCTCCGTCTTGAAAAACGTTTCGGGCGAAATAGCATCCAGCGGATAGCGGTCCAGATCGCAGGATACCAGGCCGATGGCTAAAATAATGATGAATATCTTTTTCATGTCTTTTTCTTGAAAGTAGAAACTAGATTTTGGATTCTAGGGAGTATAAAAAGCTAACGGCTATTAGCTGATAGCCATTAGCGCTTTACGAAAATCAGAAATTGATGCTAAGTCCCGCTGAATAGGTCTTCGACAGAGGATAGGTACGTCCGTTGGTAAAATCACCATCGAGCTGTTCGGGATCGATGTACTTGGTGCGGAAGGGGGTGAAAGTCAGCATATTTTCACCGCTTACATAAATCCGGGCCCGAGGAATCCGTACTTTTTTGGTGACCGCTTCCGGGAGAGTATAACCCAGCACCACGTTCTTCAGGCGCAGATACCCCACGTTCTGTAGGTAGCGGTCGTTCTTGACGTTCAGACTATTACCCCCATTGAGCGCAATGTACCCCCGCAGCAGCGGAAAGTAAGCGTCCGGATTTTCCGGTGTCCAGACATCCTCTTCAAAATCCCGGGGGATGAACGAGTAATAAGGGCGGGAGTAAGGCCCCCAGAACTTGTCGGCATTATTACCCGGGTACCAGTTGCGGCGCAAAATTCCCTGTACCAGCGCCGAAAAGTCGAAGCCGTTCCAGTTGGCTCCCAGGTTGACGCCGTACCGGAAGCGGGGCGTCGTGTTGCCGATGATGCGTAGATCGCCGTGGTCGGCCAGGGTATTGGCTCCTTCCGAGATCTTACCGTCACCGTTCAGGTCGATGAATTTCATATCACCCGCCTGCAGGCGACTCCAGTCACCGGGAGCGCTCAGTCGGCCTTTGTCTACCAGACTTTGGTCCACGGTGTAGGCTTTGGCCTCTTCGTCGGACTGGAACAGGCCCGCTACGCTGTATCCCCAGATTTCGCCGATGCGCTGCCCTTCGTAACGGTTCGACAGGATTTTATTGGGATTGTCGTATTTGGTAATCTTGGAGGTATAATCCGACAGAATGAATGCGGCATTGTAGGAGAAAGGCTTGCCCGCCAAGGTATGCTGGTTTTTCCAGGAAAGGGAAAGCTCAAAGCCGTTGGTCTGTAGATCCCCGGCGTTTTCGGTAGGTACGGAAGCGCCATACACGCCCGGCAGTACCTTACCCGGAATAAGCATGTCAGTAGTTTTCCGAATATAGGCATCAAAGGAAAGATTCAGGCGATTTTTGAAGAAGCCCGCGTCCACACCAATATTGGAAGTCGTGGCTTTTTCCCAGGTCAGGCTGGGCGTAATTGGCTGGGGACTTCCCACGTATTGCAGTTTCTGGCCGCCGTCGATCCAGCTAGATTGGCTGGTGGGCATGGTGGAAATGTAGGGATAAAAGCTCGCCGAACTGGTATTAGGCGGAAGCTGATTGCCCAGGGTACCGTACGACGCCCTGATTTTCAAGTTATCCACCACATTCTTGATGGGTTCGAAGAAATTCTCTTCGCTGATGCGCCAACCGGCAGATACCGAAGGGAAAAAGCCAAAACGCCGACCCGCTCCGAAACGCGAGGTACCATCGTAGCGGCCGTTAACTTCGAACAGGTACTTGCCTTCGTAATCGTAATTTACCCGGAAAAAGGCCCCGAACAAGGCGTACTCGTAAGAATCGCCGTCGGTTAGTTGCTCACCCGTACCCAGGTTCAGGTCGTTCAGACTGGTGGACAACAGGTTCTTGCGGGCGCCAAAAAGCCGTTGATGCCGTTTGGTTTCGGAGTTGATGCCAGCGGTCAGACCCAGGTAGTGCTTGCCGAAAGTTTCGTTGAACGACGTGAACACGTTGGTCACGTGCATGGGGTCGAACCAGAAGGTCTTTCTCAGCTGGTCCACGTTGTAATTGGGTACCTGAGTCAGGATACCGGGCTGAATGGAATATTGTGCCACGGCCGAACGGTACTGGTCGTCGGCGATGTAGAACGAGAACGAGTGGTTGGCCACCAGATTCCAGTTTTTGGTAAAATCGATCGTTACCGAGTTGATGGTTGTAAGCTCATGTACTTTTTTGTAGCCTCCGGCGGTTCCGTCGAGCAGGTTGGCAAAAAGGCCGTCACCAATAGAGTAATTGTTTTTCAGGGTGTTATAGGTGGCCGTGCCGTCGGGGTTACGCGGCGCGTAGGCGGGTAGTGCATGTACCGTAATCGCCACGAAGTTGGCGTTAGCGCCGCCTTCCCGACCCTGGTAGGCGTACTGTGAATCGAAGTACTGGGTGTTGTTACTCACTTTCAGCCAGGGCAACAGCTGCGCGTTCACCTTAGTACGCAGGGTATAAGAGGTAAATTTGTCGCGGTTGATTTTCATGATCCCGTCTTTCTCAAAGACTGAGCCGGACAGAAAGTAATTGACCTTATCGGTACCGCCGGACAGGTTCAGGTTATGCTGGCGCGAAGGCTGGGTATCATAAAACAACGTATTCCACCAATCGTAGTTGCCGTAGTAATTGTAGATATCCTTCCCGTTTACATTCTTGACCACTACCCAGGGGCGGTCGGGGTTTTCGGTTTTATCGTAGCGCCGGGCTTCCAGTTCCTGGTAATCTTCCTCCGAGTAGCGCGTATAGGTGTTGCCCGTTGCGCGTTTGAAGGCCTCGTCGTTCAGCATCACGTGATCGTAGCCGGTAGTCAGAAAGTCGGTACTCACGGTAGGGGTACCCCAGCCGAAGTTGTTGCTGTAATTGATCGAAGTCTTGCCACTCTTGGCGGTTTTGGTCGTAACCAGAATTACCCCAAAGGCACCGCGTGCGCCATAAATAGCCGAAGCGGCAGCGTCTTTCAAAACAGAAACCGACTCTACGTCGTTGGGGTTAATGCGGTTGATGTCGCCCGGTACGCCGTCGATGAGTACGAGGGGGCTACCGCCATTGATGGAGGTTTCGCCCCGGACGTTCAGGCTACCGCCCGCGCCCGGCTGCCCGGTACCGAAGGTAATGTTCAGGTTGGGTACCATACCCTGCAGAATCTGGGTCATGTTGTTGAGGGGTCGGTTCTCCAGGTCACGCGCCTGTACCTGGCTCACCGCTCCGGTCAGGTTCACCCGTTTCTGGGTACCATAGCCCACTACGACGACCTCCTCGAAGGTCTTATTGTCCACCTGAAGCGACAGGTCGATCCGCGTGCGGTTGCCCACAGTCACTTCCTGCGAGGTGTAGCCCACAAAACTGAATACCAATACGGCCTCAGCATTAGGTACCCTGATTTCGTAGGCTCCATTCTGATCGGTGGTCGTGCCGCTGGAGGTACCCCGCAACACCACACTCACGCCCGGCAGGGCGCTCTGATCTTCCTGCGCCAGGACGGTACCTTTGATCAGAATATCCTCCGGTGCTGCCAAGGCCTGGGGATCTTTTTCTGAGGCAGGTGTTTCGGTTTCCTGCCTAACTGATTTAGCATTGGTCAGGATAATCTGTTGATTGACTACCGAATAATCGATTCCGTGCGGGCTTAACAAATCGTCGAGTACTTTGGACAATTTGGCATCCTCGGCATTCAGATTCACCCGGTCCTGTAGCGATACTTTGCTGCTATACACAAATTTGATCTGCGTTTCTTTCTGAATTTGCCCCAGCGCACTTTTGATCGTCACGTTATTCAAATGCACCGAAACTTCCCGGTTCAGGATCGACTGCGCCGAGCCGTCCGTAGCGTAGCTCACCGTAGCCATGAGGGCCGAAATAATCCATTGCAACACACCTACTCGCATGTACAGGCGCCAACGGCGCGGCTTGTTTGATACAGATTTTTGCATAATTTTGATTGTCTGATAGTTAAGCGCTGTTAGATTTTGTTTCCCAACGAAGCCGGTGGAACGGCGTCGCAGGGTGTTTTTGAAAGCCGGGAGTGGTGGAACACTTCCGGCTTTTTTTGATAAAAGATTTTTACTTCATACGCAGGGGTAGGTTAAAATTTTTAAAATGGTTTAGTTGCAGGGCTCGCCTGCTATGGTGATCGTGTTATTCTGAATGGTATAGGTTGATTCCAGTGAGCGGCACAGCATTTCGACAATGGCCGGAAACGGCTGGTTTTCAAAATCCGCATTGAGCCGACACCGGGCGATGGCGGGATCTGAGAGATTTATCTGAACCGAAAACCGACTTTCCAACTGTCGGATAACCTCGCTGACCGGCGTTTCCTGAAAATGGAAAGTCGAGGATTGGTAGATCTCATTTTTGAGTACTTCCTGACGCGCCTTCGCAAACAACCGTTTGGTTTCGGTTTCAAAAAGCGCCTGTTGGTTGGGGGTGAGAATCAACTGCTGGGTCTTGGCTTCGCGATCCGGGGCTGTGACTTCCACGCGACCTGTGACGACGGCTATCTCAAATAATTTCTGGTCAGCGGTCGCTTTTACATTGAAGCTGGTACCCAGTACCCGCACGGTCATTTCGCCGCTATGAATGAAAAACGGGCGGTTACGGTCCTTCTGAATATCAAAAAACCCTTCTCCCGTAAACAGAACCGTCCGGTTCTTTTCTTCGAATGCTTGGGGGTAGGTGATGCGGGCATGCGGACGCAACCATACGGTGCTGCCATCGGGCAGGATGTGCTGCACAATACGCGGCTCCTGGTTGATAAACTCAATCGGGGACACAATCTCAGCGGCCGAAATAGCTACTCCAACTGATTTTTCTGATCGGATTTCCAGGTCGATTTGTAGGTAAAGGAACCCACAAAGCAGGAGCAGCGAGGCAGCGATACCCGAAACCCATCGCCACGGAAAACGCCGCGCAGGCAAGAATTCCTCTTCCCGGTCCAGCTGATCGGAGATGTGCTGGAAAGTTTCCCGGAGCAGGTTCTCTTTCTCGCGGTCTGATACAAACTCCGGACGGTTCTGCTTTTTCTCCAATCCGGCGTACCACGTCTCGACCAATGCCTTTTCGGATTCGGTACAGGTACCCTGAAGGTACTTTTCCAGTAAGTTTGGGTCAATTGGGTCTGGCTTCATGCATTGGGAATGGCTTCTACTCCCTAAGTCGTAGCCGACAAAACATGACCCTTAGTACAGACCAAAAAAATTTAGAAAAAAGTTGTGAATGCCAACAGGTAGGCCAGGTGTTCTTTCAGATATACCTTTAAAAAGCGGATCGCTTTGGTAATATGCTGCTCGACCGTTTTTTCGGAGATATCCAGCCGGTCGGCTACCTCGCGATTGGAAAGGCCATCGCGGCTAAGCATGAACACCCGTTGGCACTTTTCGGGAAGCAGCCTCAACCCCTCTCCATATCGGGCGCGCAAATCCTGAACGAGGGTTTCCTGATAGGTATGTTCTTCCTGGTGGGAGCGTGCTGCGTCCCAGTTTTTTTGCCGAATCTCGCGGGCCATTTCCTTGCGGTAATGGCTGACAATGAGATTTTTGGCAGCTGAGAACAGGTAAGGTCGGAAGGCCTGTACCGAGAGGGTAGCTCGTTTCTGCCAAAGGCCCAAGAATAGCTCCTGTACAATTTCCTGAGCCGTATAGCGATCGTTTACACGGGCATGAATGTAATCGAAAATTCGGATGGAATAGCGCCCGTATAATGTCTCGAAAGCTTTTCGGTCATCGTTATCCCGTAATCCGTCGAGTAGTTCTTCGTCGGTTGAGTTGGTATACTTTGTTTCCATAATCCCACATTATTTCCACGAGTCTCATGACTGATCCTATGAAAGCGTTGCAAAATTCACTCAAAAATACCGGTTAGAGTACGCTTTGAAAGTTAAGAAATGGTGTTCAAATCGCTCCTGTTTTTAATAAAAACTTTATAGAAGCCTCATGATTAGTAAAAGGACACAAACTCTGGAACTTACCTTTCCCGGGTGGTCCGGGTATGTGGGCTATAGGTATATAAAGTGTTCAATCGGAAGGTACCTCCAAATAAAAAGCCCATTGAACGTACGTTCAATGGGCTTTCTGTGGTGATGGACGGAATCGAACCGCCGACACAAGGATTTTCAGTCCTTTGCTCTACCAACTGAGCTACATCACCAGGCTCATTGGTCCCGTTTGGGACTGCAAAAATAGAAGGCTGTTTGGGGTTTGCAAAATATTTAGCCGAATTCTTTTAAATTCTTCCCCAATATCGCCATTCCGGTATCAGAGACTATTTTTTTCAAGGCTAGTATTTGAAATATTCCGGCGGACTTTCTTGGCTGACTGGCTTTTTTTTCGATATTTGTCTTAGTATGCAAGCATACTAATTTGATTGTGGTTAAACCTCTACCTGCTCCCGAATGGAAATCGCTCAACAGATTCTGTTTGCTATTGTGCTGGGCCTTGCCGCATGGCTGATGGCCCGTCGCATCGGTATTCTTAGAAAGACCATCCGGTTGGGTCGTCCCGAAGATCGTACCGATCAGCCCGCGGAGCGCTTCGGTACCATGCTACGTGTGGCATTCGGACAAAAGAAAATGTTCGATCGACCGCTGGTGGGAATCATGCATTTCATTCTCTATGCGGGTTTTCTTCTTATCAATATTGAGGTATTGGAGATAATCCTCGACGGACTGTCCGGGCAGCATCGGATGTTTGCTCCGTTCTTTGGTTCAGCCTACCTATACCTGCTTGGTTTTTTTGAGTTTCTGGCAGTGGGTGTGCTCGTGGTCTGCGTTTTTTTTCTTTTACGGCGCGATGTTGTGAAGGTGGATCGTCTGCAGGCTTCCCGCCACCGCGAAATGAAAGGCTGGCCCAAACTGGATGGTAATCTGATCTTGATTTTTGAGATTGTCCTGATGATCGCTATCCTGACAATGAACGCCGCAGATTCAGTGTTACAGGATATGCACAGCGAGCATTATACCCAGACAGGTAGCTTCCTTTTCAGCCAATTCCTGAAACCTCTGTTTGCCGGCTGGAGTGAACCGTCGCTGATCGTGCTGGAACGCGGGGCCTGGTGGTTTCATATCATAGGTATTCTGGGCTTCGCTGTCTACATTACCTATTCCAAGCACCTGCACATTGCCTTAGCTTTTCCCAATACCTACTTTGCCCGCCTGATACCAAAGGGCAAAATGCACAATATGCCCGAGATCACGAAGGAGGTCAAGATTATGCTGGGCGTGGAGCAGCCCGACCCGAACGAAGTACCCGCCGAAATCGGCCGCTTCGGGGCTAAGGATGTAATGGATTTGAGCTGGAAAAACCTCATGGACGCTTATTCCTGCACCGAGTGCGGCCGCTGTACGACTGCCTGCCCGGCTAATATCACGGGTAAGCTTCTTTCGCCCCGTAAGATTATGATGGATACCCGCGACCGGCTCGAAGACGTGGGACGTAATATGCAGGCCAACGGTGGTACGTTCGTGGATGATGGCAAGAGCCTGTTGGGCGACTATATTGTGGAAGAGGAAATCCTGGCCTGCACCACCTGCAATGCGTGCGTGCAGGAATGCCCGATTCTGATCAATCCGCTCGACATTATTCTGCAGCTGCGCCGCTACCAGATTATGGATGAAGCCAAGGCACCGGGTTCTTGGAACGCTATGTTTGGCAATCTGGAAACCAGTCAGGCTCCATGGAAATTTTCACCCGCCGATCGGTTCAATTGGGCTGAGGGATTGAAGTGAACCAAGAGAAATTCGCGGCAGCAAACGCATTGCCGACCGTTCAAAAGTAGATTGCTAATGACCGAAATATCCTACAAGGTACCTACTATGGCCGAGATGGCCGCTCGCGGCGAAACCCCCGAAATCCTTTTTTGGGTAGGTTGTGCGGGATCGTTCGATGACCGTAGCAAGAAAATTACCATTGCCTTTGCAAAAATTCTAAACAAGGTAGGTATCCGATTTGCGGTGCTGGGTACGGAGGAGGGCTGTACGGGCGATCCTGCCCGGCGGGCGGGCAATGAGTTTCTGTTCCAAATGCAGGCAATGGCCAATATCCAGGTGCTGGACTTGTATGCCGTAAAAAAAATCGTAACTGCTTGCCCGCACTGTTTCAACACCCTCAAAAATGAATATCCCGAACTGGGCGGAAACTATGAAGTTATTCACCACTCATCGTTCCTGCAGCAGCTCATCGACGAAGGTCGCCTAAAGGTAGAGGGAGGAGCGTTTAAGGGGCGCAAAATCACTTTCCACGATTCATGCTACCTTGGTCGGGCCAATGGAATATACGAAGCCCCCGCAGCGTTATTGAAACTCTGGATGCCGATCTTGTGGAAATGAAGCGAAGCCGTGCCAAAGGGTTATGCTGTGGTGCCGGGGGCGCGCAGATGTTCAAAGATGCCGAGCCGGGTCGTAAGGAAGTGAACATCGAGCGAATTGAAGAAGCCCTAGGCACAGGTGCCGACACCATTGCTGTTTCCTGCCCTTTCTGCATGGTGATGATGACAGACGGGATTAAAAACAAGGAAAAAGAAGCATCGGTGCGGGTGTTGGATTTGGCCGAACTGATTGCTCAGGCCGAAAATTTATAAGGGCGTTATGAGAGGTAGTGGCAGGTACCTGCTCCCATACATTTCTATGAAACTTTTTGCATAATGTCATCGACCTGAGGGTCGGTACCAAGCAGGAATCTGCCAGTGCTCACTTTTTCAAAGCCTTCCTTTTGGTAAAAGCGCAGAGCGCGTACATTTTGCGGCCAAACGCCCAACCATAGCATCGAAAATCCCTGCTGACGTAACCACTGCTGACAGTAAGCCATGAAAGTTGTGGCTAGCCCGCGGCCCTGAAAGGGAACATCAAGGTAAAATCGGGCTAGCTCCACGCCGATCTGGGGTACCAGGGTACCCCATCCTTTGCCAAGTACTAGCTTGGCGTAAGCCGCAATCTGCCCTTGCTCAGTAGCCAGCAGGTACCGTACATCGTCCCGATTGAAATCTTCGGCAAAGTTTTTTACGGAGAAAGCTTCCTGGCAATACATCGCCATGTTTTCGGGCGTATTCTGTGCCCCGTAAGTTGTTCTGAAAAGCCGTTCACTGAATTCCCGTAAGGAATCCACATCCATTTCTCCGGCCAGTCGGAAAGAAAAAGCCATTTTGAATCGTTAGTTTTGTAAAATTACGCACAACCGGGGAAGATCTGAAAACATTCCCTTCAACTTAACCTTCAGGTACCATGTATATACGTTTTGATGAAATAGACTTTGACGCCCGGTTGTGGATTTATCAAGCCAACCGCATGCTGACGGACCAGGAAGTGAGTCTGGTCACCCAGACCCTTGAAGCCGCCCTGGACGGATGGGAAGCTCATAACCACTCTCTGCTGGCATCGGGGAAAGTATTCTACAATCGTTTTGTAGTGATTGCCGTGGACGAAGCACACGAAATGCCTAGCGGCTGTTCTATCGATAAATCGGTACATTGGCTTCAGGAACTGGGTCAGCGCTTGTCCGTGGATTTCTTTGACCGCTCGGTAGCTTACCTGGACGAGGCGGGGCAGGTAAGCACCCTTCCTGTAGCGGAGGTGAAGCAAGCTATTGCCAAAGAAGTGATTCTTTCGGGTACCTCGGTGTTTGATAATCTGGTAGCTACGAAGGCCCAGTGGATGAAACGATGGAAAGTGCCTGCCGACCAAACCTGGATGAAGCGTTTTTTTAAAGAAACAAATGTTTGACCTACCTCTTCGAAATAAAACCCTGTCGCTTGCATTCTGTACATTTCCGTTAATGAAAGTCATAAAATCAGCCGTCCTTTTATTCCTGTTGGTAATCAGCGCTGGTTGCGACGAAAACACGCTGTATAAAGCTTACGAGGATATTGAGGACGGGCTGTGGTATGTGAATAAAAAATATACGTTTCAGTTCGAGGTGACCGATGCATCGCAACCTTACAACTTGTACTATTTGGTTCGGAACGCCCAGCAGTACCCTTATTACAACCTGTACCTGACCCGCGAAATGAAAGGACCGGATGGCAAGACCGTTTTCTCCCGACTGGACGAAATGTACCTCTCTGACCAGACCACTGGCAAGCCCCGGGGTAGTGGCCTGGGCGATTTGTTCGATCACAAATTTGTTTTTCAGCGCAACTTCCTTTTTCCCGGTCCGGGCAAGTATACCATTACCTTGACCCAATCCATGCGACAAAACCCACTTCCCTATATCATGGGCGTGGGTCTGAGCGTCGAAAGAACGCCTGTTGCCGTTCCATAATCAATTCTGTTCATGTCCGTGTTTTTGCCTTTTTTTCCCTTAAACCTGGTCGCCTATCCCGGCGAAAAACTCAACCTGCATATTTTTGAAGAGCGATACCGGCAGTTGATCAACGAGTGTCTGGAAAGCGGGGGTACCTTTGGAATTCCGACCTACCTGGACAACCGATTGCCCGGCTGCGGCACCGAAATGAGGGTACGTACCCTGCACGAGCGCCATCCCGACGGCAGTATGGACATTTCCACCGAAGGCCTGCGGGTTTTCAGAATCGATAGCTTTGACAACCCGGTGGCCGATAAATTATATGCCGGGGGAGAGATCACCTACCTGCCCGAAGAAACGGATCTGATCCGTCCCTTGCCTCAACTCACTGAATTACTGGACAAACTCTACGGCCTGCTGGCGACCCCGGTCGCCTATGACCGGGAGAAAAAGCCGTTCTCCTTTCAGGTAGCCCATAAGGTAGGGTTATCGTTGCAGGATGAGTACGAATTGCTCACCCTAAGCCATGAGAGTGCGCGCCAGCAGTTTTTGATTCAACATCTGCAGAAGGTAATCCCGGTAGTATCCGAAATGGAGCAAACCAAAAGCCGCATTCGAATGAACGGGCATTTCAAGAATCTTGATCCGCTGAATTTTTAGGTGCTTCCGTTTCGTTAGGGGCATTAGGCTTTTTGCGGCGGCGGGACGGACGGCGGCGTTTGCGGGCTTCGGAGCCGTCCTCGTTCTTCAGGGTACCCTCTTCAAGGGTCGCCAGAACGTTGGGAGCAGGGCGGTCACTGACGGCATTAGGTTCAGATGCCTCCTGCGGGTTGCGGGGACGAGACTTTTTTCGCGTGTTCTGCGAGCTGTTGGGGCGGCGCCTTTTGCGTATTTCCTGTACTTGCTCCCTTTCTATTTCCTTTTCCTCCGCAACCTCCCTTCCGGGTTCGCCCAGCAGAAAGCCGTAGGGCTCGGTGCTCCGGTTAGCATCCAGAATCACTTTCAAAATTGCCGTCAGCGGCAAAGCCAATACCAATCCCGGCAGTCCCCACAATTGTCCCCCAGCAATAGCATCACGACGGCTGCAAAGGGATTGATGCTTACTTTGGAGCCGACAATATTGGGCGTGATGAAATTACCTTCCAGAAACTGCACAAAACTCATGACCCCGATGACGCCAACGGCATACCAGGCCGAGTCTTCGGTAATGATACTCATCAAGGCCGGGAAAAGCGACCCAATCAAAATTCCGATGTAAGGAATAAGGATCAGGAAAGCAGCCAGAAATCCGAAGAAAATAGCGTAATCAATGCCCAGAATAAGCAGCCCGATGGTATTGAGCACTCCGACAATGGCAATTACAAGTACCAGGCCCACCAGGTAGCTCTGGATCACCTCATAGATTTTGTTCAGAATGGTATTGAGCTTGTGCTTGGGTACTTTATAAAAAGCCTTGTGCACAAACCGGCGAAAAAAATCGCGGTACAACAGGAAGAAAAATACGTACAAGGGTACCAGGGCGGCAGTTGTGAGGGTACCTGTGGTAGCCACCAAAGTACCCAGCAACAGAGCCCGGCTGTCGCTGAGGAGGTTGATAAGATAACCTTTGGCCCGGCTGACCTGTTCGGAGCGGCTGACATCAAAATAGCGCTCGCCCATTGAAGTGAGTTGCTCAAGTAAGGCTTCTGCTTTTTGGGTGATGCGGGGAAGTTCGTCAGCAAAGCCCGCTACCTGAATGGTCACCAGGTAGATGAGCGCAGCGATAACCACGATGAATAGCAGAATACTCAGTGTGATAGCCAGCACCCTTGGGAATTTCCACCGTTCAAGGCGCGAGCATACCGGAAAAAGCAAAATGGAAACTAATACCGAAAAGAGTAAGGGGATTAACGTTTCGTGCAGGGCATGCAGAATATAAACCCCCGCAATCAGTGTAACCAACACGGCCGCCGATTTCACATAGCTCGGCAATTTCTTTTTATCTTTGCCTTCCTGTATAGAACCCGAAAATGAATGCATGGGGAAATTAATTTATTTGTGGTTTGCCTTGAAAGTCGCCTTGTGCAGTTGTCAGTCCGACAAGCGGCAAAACGGCTTCGATAAAGCCCGGTCTGCGTACAAAGTTAGCAAAATAGGCAGGCTTCCATCCATCGCAAATGAAAGTTCAGGGCTCGCGCGTGACGAGCATCATCATTCGCTATGGGTCCATAATGATAGTGGTGGCAAACCGGAACTCTACGAAATGGATTATTCCGGAAAATTGCTTTCTACACGCCAGGTACCCGATGCTATAAACGTAGATTGGGAAGACCTGGCCCAAAGTCCCGACGGCACCCTTTTTGTCGGCGATATTGGCAATAATGCCAATAAACGGCGGGATTTGAGGATCTATAGTTTTTCGCCTGCCACGAACACCACCGCATCAATTACCTTTCGGTATGCTGATCAGCATAGCTTCCCACCCTCTGCTGACTCACTCAGTTTCGACTGTGAGGCGTTTTTTTTCTATAATAATAAGCTGTATCTTTTTTCCAAGAACCGTAGTAAGACCGATCAATTTGTAAAGTTGTACGAACTACCTGCTCAACCCGGGGACTACCTTGCTTCGGTTCAGGATAGTATTTTTATCAACAGCCAGGTGACGGCTGCCGATGTGAATCCTTCGGGTACCTCCTTTGCCTTGCTTACCTATGGCAAGATCCTGCTCTTCGGTATTGAAAATGGGCAGATCGATTTTGCCCATCCGCAAGAGTGCATTAAGATTGGAAAAAAGCAGGAAGAAGCTTTGGTATTCGTCAATGATACCGATTTGGTGATGACCAACGAGCAGGGTACCCTGTACTCGATCAGGCGGCGCTGATATTAAATTTGTGTTATGATTGCCTTTTGGTTAATAATCACAACCACACATCCGCTAATTTCGACATTGAATAAACCGCAAAATTCCTCTGCATGAGTGCCGCAAAAGCAACCCAGGTGTTTCAGAAGATACTCGTGGTTGATGATGATCCGGATATCGTAGAACTACTAGAATACAACCTTCAGAAGGAAGGCTATGAGGTAGCAACGGCATCTGACGGGCGTCAGGGCCTGCAATTAGCTAAAGATTTTCGTCCTGACCTGATTCTGCTCGATATCATGATGCCCCAACAGGATGGTATCGAAACCGCTCGTATGATTCGGGGGGATAACGACCTGCGTGATACTTACATCATGTTTCTAACGGCACGCTCGGAAGAGTATTCCGAAATAGCCGCTTTTGAGATCGGGGCCGACGATTATATTACCAAGCCCATCAAACCCCGGGCTTTGATGAGCCGTATCAATGCGCTTTTTCGCCGCGAGGCTCAGAAATCAGATAGTGGGGATGAGGTAGAAATCGCCGGTTTATCTATTGATCGTAAAAATTACTCAGTCACCCAGGAAGGCAAATCAATCATTCTTCCCAAGAAGGAATTTGAACTGTTGTTCTTTCTAGCCCAAAGTCCTAATAAAGTGTTCAGTCGGGAAGAACTTCTACATAAAATATGGGGAGCCGATATTTATGTGCTTGAACGCACGGTAGACGTACACGTTCGGAAACTCCGTGAAAAACTGGGAGATAAATTTATCAAAACCTTGAAAGGGGTGGGATATATGTTCACTGATCAACCCGAGTAGAATACTTTTCTGACTTTAAAGTAATAATACTTTACTACCTGTATCAGGATATTTTTGGTACTCTGGGCTTTAATTTTCTTAATTATCCCCTTTACGTCCCGCTTTGTAGGCGTCATATTCCTCCAGCAGCTTGGCAATATCATCTTCCGTTTTAAAGTTCAATTGCTCCTCCTTGATGACATAGTTCATTAGGTTTTTCTCATCGCTTACCAGCTTCATAATACCTTTCCTATCTCCCGTTTTCACCGGATATAGGGTACCTTTCTTAAGAACATACAGTTGTTCATCTAAATCAAAACGCTTCGTAACGGTAGCGGAGTTATACGGTTTTTCTTCCCGCATTTTCATTTCATAGCGTTTCAACAATTTCGTGTTTCCGTCTGTCAATACCCGGTAAAAGCTGTTTTCAGTCTGGTCGCCAACGGCCGGAAAACCCCGTCGAAATTCGTAGAGCGCATCACCTGTAGCAAGACTAAACGATGAAATTTCTGGTCCCAGGCGATAAAGCTTTCCATCTTTTTCATATTCTACCTCGTCTTTATAGGCATCGTAGCGTAATTTCAGGCCGTCATATACCTTATCGTCTTTGGCCATTCGTACAATACCCGTATTGGCTTCCTCCATCAGGTAGGGTGACCCCTCAACGTTGGTATAAGTTACTTCACTGACCACCCGCCCGTTGATGTCCTGCATAAACTGCGCCTGCGCCGAGGCTATCAGACACACAACCCCAAGTAAACTACTTATGAATTTTCCCATGATTACAGATTACAATGAGTATGATGAAAAGAAAATCTAAGAAAATCGATGTCAGCATTAACGCCCGTCATGAACCAATTCTATAGGTTTGTTCGTGAACCTGCCATCTTTGCGTACTTTTGTCAAAAAAATTGTTCCACCTGTTTTGTACCTGAACGAGCAACTTATCCATATTGGTCAGAGTTTAGCTGGAATCGTCCCTGAACTGTTCCTGGCTCTGTTTCTTTTGATTTATCTGATAGCCGAATTACTTCTGCATCGCTATGTCAATAAGGACATTATGGGCAGAATCCTCTTCATCACTACCTTAGCTGGAGCTGTGCTTGCACTGGGATTTGTGCTGGGGCAATGGGGTGAAACACCCGGATTCCGGTTTCATTCAATGTTGTTTCTAGACAATATAGCCGTCTTTTTCAAGCTTCTTGTAATAGGCGCGTGGATTTTTACGCTCCTCCATATACGAATAGTGGATTATGATTTTCCTACTGAACTGAATGCCCTGCTCATAGCTGCTACTCTGGGCCTGTGTCTCCTGTGTATGGCTACGCATTGGCTCTCAGTCTACATAGCCCTTGAACTTGTCTCGGTGAGCTCATATTTGCTAGTAGCCCTGTCGCCCTCCAAAAAAGCGGCTGAAGGTAGTTTGAAATACCTGCTCTTCGGAGCCATTAGCTCAGCAATCATGCTCTACGGAATATCCTTGATCTACGGATTGACCGGAACTCTTGATTTTACTGACCCAGCTATGCGATTTGAGCTGGCCAGAAAGGTACCTTTTGTCATGTATACTGCTATATTCATGACGTTTGGGGGAATTCTTTTCAAACTATCACTCGTTCCCTTTCATGTCTGGGCACCGGATGTATACGAAGCTACCCCTACACCCTTGGTTTCATTCTTATCGGTAGCTCCCAAAGCCGCTGTTCTTTTGGTGTTGATGCGAGCAGTAAGCGCCTTACCCACTGAACTCCTTCCTCTACTGGGTGGCATAGCGCTAATCAGCATTATAATTGGAAATGTTGCCGCCCTCTGGCAGCAGAATGCCCGCCGCTTACTTGCCTATTCATCCATTGCGCAAGCCGGGTACCTCATTATTGGTATTGTGGCTTTTACTGCATTAGGATTCGAAAGCGCTACTTTTTACATGGCGGCTTATCTATTGCTTAACATGGGCGCCTTCTTGTTAATTGATCTGTTGCGGCCCCGTTCTCAAACAATTCTTTCGGAATATGCCGGATTAGGTAAGAAGCATATTTGGATAGCCAGTACTCTCACACTCATTATGGTAGCGTTAGCGGGGTTACCCCCCACAGTAGGATTTACTGCAAAGTGGTTAGTTTTTTCAGCCCTGTGGGATAGTTATCAAGCACAGGGACAGCCTTGGTTAATGTGGCTGCTGATTGTCGGAATCATTAATGCTGCCATTTCGCTCGCTTATTACTTACGACTTCCCTATTTGCTGTTTTTTAAACCTGCTCTTTCCCAGCCCATAAAGCCTAGATTTCCTGTTACCGTCAATATAATAGTTGGTACATTATTGGCGGCTATACTGCTATTGTTTTTCAAGCCTGAATTTCTGATGGTATGGATTCGGACGATGTCCCTTTAGGCAAATCCCAATCCTAAACTCTCAGGGCAGAATCCCTCCTACTTCCTAATACGTCAAGCACAACAACAGGAAGCCTGGTTATTAACCAGGCTTCCTGTTGTAAATGTCGGGATGACAGGATTTGAACCTGCGACCCCCACGTCCCGAACGTGGTGCGCTACCGGGCTGCGCTACATCCCGTAATTTTTTTCAAATATATAATGAAACTCCTTTGGAAGGTAATTTGCCATTCTTATTTCATTATTTCATTTATTTGAACCAATTCCCATCGTCTAGCAACCCTTTTCCCGGGGTGGTGTTGGCGTGCCGATCCAACGCGCTATAACGCAACAGCCCCGCCTGCCTGTGGCAGGGGGGGCTGTCGTTGGTGGTATTGTGGCGGCTACCTACTTTACCGGTTTCGAGGCCAGTATCATCGGCGGTGCGGGGCTTAACTTCTCTGTTCGGGATGGGAAGAGGTGACCACCCGCCCCATAGCCGCCAGCAAGGCTTTTATGGGAGGTAATGCTTGTATGTACTTATGTACTTGCGGTCAATGAGCATGTGGAAACGAGAGAAGAAAATCGGCTGTGTGCGGGAGTGTGCCGCAAGCCCTCGGGCGATTAGTACCGCTCGGCTGAGCGCTTCTCGGCGCGTGCACCTGCGGCCTATCGACGTCGTCGTCTACGACGGCCCTGCTATCGGGAGGACTCATCTCGGGGCCGGTTTCGCACTTAGATGCCTTCAGCGCTTATCCGCTCCCCACGTGGCTACCCGGCCGTGCCCCTGGCGGGACAGCCGGCTCACCAGCGGTGGGTCCACCCCGGTCCTCTCGTACTAAGGGCAGCCCCCCTCAGTCCTCCTGCGCCCACCACAGATAGGGACCGAACTGTCTCACGACGTTCTGAACCCAGCTCGCGTGCCACTTTAATCGGCGAACAGCCGAACCCTTGGGACCTTCTCCAGCCCCAGGATGTGACGAGCCGACATCGAGGTGCCAAACCTCCCCGTCGATGTGAGCTCTTGGGGGAGATCAGCCTGTTATCCCCGGCGTACCTTTTATCCTTTGAGCGATGGCCCTTCCATGCGGGACCACCGGATCACTATGCCCTGGTTTCCCACCTGCGCGGCCCGTCGGCCTGGCAGTCAAGCCGGCTTGTGCCATTGCACTCCCCGCACGGTTACCAAGCGTGCTGAGCCGACCTTTGGAAGCCTCCGTTACCCTTTCGGAGGCGACCACCCCAGTCAAACTGCCCGCCATGCGCGGTCCCCGGTTGAACCGGGTTAGGACCCGGGACAGCGGAGGGCGGTATTTCAAGGTTGGCTCCACGGCGCCTGGCGACGCCGCTTCGCTGCCTCCCGCCTATCCTACACACCGCTGACCCAAGACCAACGCAAAGCTGCAGTAAAGGTGCACGGGGTCTTTCCGTCCCGTGGCGGGTAGGCGGCATCTTCACCGCCACTACAATTTCACCGAGCTCACGGCTGAGACAGTGCCCAGATCGTTACACCATTCGTGCAGGTCGGAACTTACCCGACAAGGAATTTCGCTACCTTAGGACCGTTATAGTTACGGCCGCCGTTTACCGGGGCTTCGATTCAATGCTTCGCCTCGCGGCTGACATCCCCTCTTAACCTTCCGGCACCGGGCAGGTGTCAGGCCCTATACGTCGGCTCTCGCCTTGGCAGAGCCC